>DASVYC010000123.1:0-3865 GCA_036392375.1 Phycisphaerales bacterium | reverse complement strand
TGCTCGCCGATGTCGTCGATTCCGCCCGCCGCCACAACCGCGCCAACGGCAGCTACCACTGGGACGAGCTCATCGTCCAGGCCTTCGTCGCCACCGACGCCGAGCTGTGGTGGGTCGAGGACACCAAGACCGGCACCCGCTTCGCCGTCGATCGCGCCGAGTTCGAATCGCTCTTCCCCGATCGCCCTGTCCTGCAGCCCATGGTCGCCACCGCTTCGGTGGGGAGCAACGAAACCAAGACCACACGCCAGCGATCCATCCCGAACACGCAATCGCCTGCCGCGCCCACCCCCCCCACGACTCCCGCCACCCCCTCCAACCCCGACGAATCAGGCTTTGCACCGGCCTCACCCACGGTCGAGAGCCTCGGCAACAGCATGGACTCGGCCCTCGAACTCGCCGGCGGCACACCATCTCTGCGACCCCGCACCGACGGTTCGGCCTCCGGACGCTTCCGCCTGCTCGCCAAGATCTGCAACGGCGACGGTGCCGTCGTCCTCCGCGAGAACGAGATGGCCTACTTCGGTTTCGCGGCCAACGCCGCCCGCGCCGCCGATGGCTCCACCACGCTCAACCCAATCAACTCCGACAGCGATCTCCAGTCTTTCATCGGGGCCCCCTCGCTCACGCGCCTCGACGAGACCTGGTCCGAAGAGTTCGCCCGCTTCATGTCCCAGTCCTGGGTCCGCGGCACGCTCATCACCGTCTTCCTCATCTGCCTCTTCATCGAGTTCTTCAGCCCCGGGATCACCATCCCGGGGGTCATCGCGCTTTGCTGCCTCGCCGCCCTCTTCCTGCCGCAGATTGTGATCGGCATGGCCATGTGGTGGCAGCTCGCCGCCATCGGCCTGGGGATCGTGTGCCTCGCCGCGGAGCTCTTCGTCCTCCCCGGCTTCGGTGTCGCCGGCCTGGTCGGCATCGTCGCGCTGCTCATCGGCCTGGTCGGCGTCTTTATCCCCGGCTCCAGCGGCAGCGGCCTGGGCGCCACCCAGTTCCGCGAGGGCCTCGCCACCGGCGTCACCTACATCCTCCTCGCAGGCATCACCACCTGGGTCGCTCTCTTCTTTATCTATCGCAACATCACCAACATCCCCGTGCTCAACCGCCTCGTGCTCAAGAACCCCGAGTTCGAGCTCGGCGGCGAGGGCACGATGCTCGCTGCCATGGCGGCTCCCACCATCAAGGTCGGCGACGTCGGCACCACCGTCACCCCGCTCCGACCCGCGGGAAAGGTCGAGATCGACGGCGTGCGTCACGACGTCGTCAACGAGGTCGGCTTTGTGGATGTCGGTAAGCAGGTCCGCGTCGTGAGCGTCACCGATTTCCGCATTAGCGTGGAGCCGGTCTGATCGCGCCGCAGGTCCCGCCTGCGTCGAGATTGAACAGGGGATCGGGGAACAGGGAAACAGGCGAACTGGAAAACAGGAATCCTCCCAACGCAGCCCTCGCCCGCGCGGGTCGAAGGTTGCAATCCCGATATGAGCTTGGAGCTTTTTCGCTTTGAGCTTTTCTCCTACCCTCCGCCCATGGACCCGCTTCTCGTCTGGGGGCTCGGCCTCCTGTGCATCGCGCTGGTGCTCGTGTTGCTGGAGTTCTTTGTCCCGAGCGCCGGCGCCATCGCCATCACCGCCGCGGTCTGCGCCATCGCCGGACTCGTCTGCCTCTTTCGCTTCAGCCCCGCGTGGGGGGTCATGGGTCTCTTCGGCCTGCTCATCACGACGCCGCTGGTGGTCTGGGCGGGACTGGCGCTGTGGCAGCACACGCCAATCGGCCGTCGCATGATCGGGGCGCCCAGCGAAGAAGAGCAGTACGAGAAGATCCAGAAGGAAGAGTCGTTTGTCAAGCAGCGCCTCGGCCTGATCGACAAGCAGGGCGTCGCGGTCACCGATCTGCGTCCCGTGGGCGTGGTCGAGATCGATGGCCATCGTCACGACGCCGTCTCCGACGCCGACTTCATCCGCCCCGGCACCCGCGTCCGCGTGACGCATGTCGAGGCTCATCAGGTCCGCGTGCGCCCGCTCGCCTGACCGTTCCCCCCTCAGCCACGGCGTTGCGCCCACGCTCGGCGCATCCAGTATGATCCCTGCCATTGATCCCCGAGGGGGAGGGGCGGGGTGATCTGCTGTGAACATGCGAGCCATTCATGAGCGATACGCCAAACGCCGCGACACCCGCCCCCGCCGTTGACATGTCTGGCTGGACGCCCGAGCAGAAAGACCTGCACTGGCTCCAGAACGTCTACCAAGGCGACCGCATGAAGCAGCTCACGCTCCGCGCGGTGCTGACCGGCGGCATCCTCGGCATGCTCATGTCGGCGTCCAACCTGTACACCACGCTCTCCGTCGGCTGGGCGTTCGGCGTAGCGATCACCGCGAGTGTGATCTCTTTCGTGATCTGGAGCACTGCACGCCCGATCTCGAACCTCATCCCCACGGTTCTGCTGCACGCCGCCGGCGCCGTCGGATTCATCGCGGCACTGCTCGTACCCGCGTTGCTCTGGCAGAACGGATCGTGGCCGATGGGCAAGGCGCTGGCGATCGGCCTGCCCATCGCCGTCGGCGTGCTGCTGCTGTACGCCTTGCTCCGATCCGCTCGCGATCCGATGACAATCCTCGAAACCAACTGCATGGCCAGCACCGCCAGCAGCGCCGGCTACTCGACCGGGTCGACGATCGCCACCATGTTCGGCGCCTTGGTCCTGCTGGCGATCATCCCCGACGGCAAGACCTCCAAGGACGTCACCACCCTCGGCCTGCACCCCTGGTGGCTCGTCGGCGGCTTCACGCTCTGCACAGGCCTCATGGGCGTCTTCCTCGCCATCCCCATGAAGCGGCAGATGATCAACCACGAGCAGCTCGCCTTCCCCTCTGGCATCGCCGCCGCCGAGACCCTGCGCAGTCTCTACTCCGGCAGCGTCGAGGCGGTGCAGAAGGCCTACTTCCTGATGGTCGGCCTAGCGCTCGGCGCCGTGATCGCCATCCTCCGCGCCGGCCAGGGCACATTCAACTTCCTCGATTCCTTCTACAAGTCCACCGGCCTGCTCATCCCGCACCAACTACCTCACGACGGGTTCTACAAGGTCAACAACAAGCAGATGATCGGCTTCGGCTTTGAGACCAGCGCGCTCTTGATCGCCGCCGGCATGATCGTCGGCCTCCGCGTCTCGCTGTCCATGCTCCTGGGCTCGGCGATCTTGTACTTCTGGCTTGGCCCCATGCTCATCGCCCAGGACGCCCCGAACCTGCTCCCCGACGGCAAGGCGTTCGTCGAGGGATATGTGCCTTCGATCGAAGTCGTCGGAGGCGGCGCGACGTACCACCTCTTCCGCTGGGGTCTGTGGGGCGGCACGGCGCTCCTGGTCTTCTCGAGCCTCACCTCGCTGGCATTTCAGTGGAAAACGATTATCCGCGCGTTCGTTCCCGCCAAGGCGACCGGCGACGCCGCCGCCCACGCCGACCGGCTCGCGGCGGTCGAGGTGCCCGGCCTCTGGATGCTCCTGGGCATGGTGCCGATCACCATCGCCATGCTGCTGATCCAGATCCTCGCCTTCGAGATCTCCTGGTGGGCTGGCCTCATCGCCATCGGACTGTCCTTCGTGCTCTCGCTCGTCGCCTGCCGCGCCACCGGCGAGACAGACACCACGCCCATCGGTGCGATGGGCAAGGTCATGCAGCTCCTGTTCGCGGTGCTCAAGCCCGAGCAGGTCGTCCCCAACCTCGCCTCGGCCGGCATCGCCGCCAACGCGGCCAGCTCCTCCGCCGACCTTCTCACCGATCTCAAGATCGGCTACCTGCTCGGCGCCAACCCGAGGCGGCAGTTCATCGCCCAGTTCTTCGGCGTCTTCTTCGGCACGCTCGCGATCGTC
>DASVYC010000122.1:0-12843 GCA_036392375.1 Phycisphaerales bacterium | reverse complement strand
CTTTCTCGCCGGCGAGGACTTCGTGCCAGTGGATTTTGTACTTGCCGCCGGAGGCTTTGTTGACGGCGGCGTCGATGACGCGGACGGAGGCACGCCAGATGTCGGGGCCGGTGCCGTCGCCTTCGATGAAGGGGATGATGGGGTTTGCGGGGACGTTGAGGCGGCCGGCGGACATGGTGATGGGGGAGGGCATGAAAAAGCTCCAAATAGCAAAGGGCCAAAGGGCCAAATGGCAAATGGCCAAAGGAAGGCAGGGACAGGGGGAAGATTAGCCGGAGCGGTGGGGGGTGTGAAGCGGGCGGCAGGATGCGGCCGCGGCCGGTATGCTGGGCGGATGAAGACGATTTGTGTGTTGTTGGCGGCGGCGTGTGCGGGTTTGGCTCCGGCTTCGGCCGCGACTGTGGTGTTTGCGAACGCGCGGGTGATTCCGATCGAGAGCGGCGGGAAGGCGGCCGCGGAGATCGAGAAGGGGTTTGTCGTCGTTGAGGACGGCAAGATCAAAGAGGTGGGGAGCGGCGAGTTCCGCGGCACGGGCGCGACGGTGATCGACTGTGCTGGCAAGTGGATCATCCCGGGGCTGGTGGACACGCACAGCCATGTCGGTGGCATCGGCGGCGCGGACAACAGCGCGACGATTCAGCCGAGCGTGCGAGTGGCGGATTCGCTGAACCCGTTTGACTCGGGGTATCGGCGGGTGACGGCGGGCGGGCTGACGACGCTGAACGTGATGTCGGGCTCGGGGCATCTCTTGAGCGGGCAGACGGTGTATCTGAAGATGCGGATGTTCGACGGCAAGCCGGCGAAGCGGGTCGAGGATCTGGCGTATCGCGACGAGCGGGGGAACCTGCTGGGCGGGATCAAGATGGCGAACGGGACCAACTCGCTGCGCGAGCCGCCGTTCTCGGGGACGCGGGGCAAGAGCGCGGCGATGGTGCGGGAGGCGTACATCCGGGCGCAGGAGTATCAGAAGAAGTGGAAGGACTACGACGCGAAGCTGGCGGGCGCGAAGACGGAGGATGAGAAGGCGAAGCTGAAGCCGCCGGCGCGGGACTTGGGGCTGGATGCGCTGGTGGAGGTGCTTGAGGGAAAGCGGATTGTGCACCATCACACGCATCGGGCGGACGACATCATCACGGTGCTGCGGATCGCGAAGGAGTTTGGGTACAAGGTGGTGCTGCACCATACGAGCGAGGCGTGGAAGGTGCCGCAGGAGATTGCACAGGCTCAGAAGGAAGGGATCGTGCTGGGGTGCAGCATCATCCAGATCGATTCGCCGGGCGGGAAGCTGGAGGCGGCGGACAAGACGTTCGCGACCGGCGGCATCCTGGAGCGTGCGGGCGTGCGGGTGGGGCATCACACCGACGACTGGATTAACGACTCACGGCTGTTCCTGCGGTGTGCGGCGATCGGCGTGCGGGGCGGGATGTCGCGGGCGGCGGCGCTGCGGGGCTTGACCTTGAGCGGCGCGGAGATGCTGGGGCTGGAGAAGCAGGTGGGAAGCCTCGAGCCCGGCAAGGACGCGGACTTGGTGATTCTGAACGGCGATCCGTTCAGCGTGTACACGCACGTCGAGCAGACGTGGGTGGAAGGGCGGAAGGTGTTCGATCGCTCGAACCCGAAGGACAAGTTGTACGCGGTGGGTGGGTTCGGGGCTGGACGGGATCAGGAGCCTTACTTCTGCTGCTTTGGGGAGTAGGGGGAGGAAGGCATCAAGGCATCCAGGCATCAAGGCATCGAGGGATTGAGGCAGCGAGGCATCAAGAGGCGTTGAGGGACGAAGTGGGTCGGGTTTGGGGGCGGTGGGATGGAGTGTGTGATGAAGACTTCTTGCGTGATGAGCGTTGTGGCGGCGATGGTTCTGGTGTGCGGGCTGGCTGCCGCACAGGATCTGGCCGTGAAGGCGGGGCGGGTGCATACGGGGACGGGGCAGACGATCGAGAACGGGGTGGTGCTCGTGAAGGGCGGCAAGATCGCGGCGGTGGGGAAGGCGGCGGAGGTCGCGATCCCCGCGGGCGTGAAGGTGCTGGAGGCCAAGGTGGCGACGCCGGGGCTGGTGGATGTGCGCGGGACGGTGGGGCTGTCGGGCATTCTGAACGCGCGGCACGATTCGGATCAGTTGGAGCGGTCGAGCCCGATCCAGCCGGAGCTGCGGGCGGTCGATGCGTACAACCCGCACGAGAAGCTGGTGGAGTACGTGCGCTCGTTTGGTGTCACGACGATGCAGACGGGGCACGCGCCCGGAGAGCTGATCAGCGGGCAGACGATCGTGGTGAAGACCGCGGGCAACTCGGTGGAGGAGGCGCTGGTCAAGAGCCCGTCGATGGTGGTGGCGACGCTGGGGCCGGACTCGTTCGCGTCGGGCGGGAAGTCTCCGGGGACGCGCGGCAAGCAGATGGCGATGCTGCGCGAGGAGCTGATCAAGGCGAAGGAGTACGCGGCGAAGCGAAAGATCAAGGGGCAGGACGCCGCGGAGGGTGACGACGCTGAGGACAAGAAGAGGGAGAAGGCGGGCGATCGCAATCTGCGACTGGAGATGCTGGCGGATGTGCTGGACGGCAAGACGCCGCTGGCGATCAGCGCGAACAAGGCGCAGGACATCGAGAACTGCCTGCGGCTGGCGGACGAGTTCAAGTTCAAGCTGGTGTTGGATATGGCCGCGGAGTCTTATCTGCTGACCGATCGTGTCAAGGCGTCCGGTGTGCCGGTGATGCTGCACCCGTCGATGTACCGAGCGGTGGGCGATTCGGAGAACCAGAGTTTCGAGACGGCGGCGACCTTGCAGAAAGCGGGCGTGCTGTTCGCGATCCAGAGCGGGTATGAGAGCTACGTGCCAAAGACACGGGTGGTGCTGTTCGAGGCGGCGATCGCGGCGGCGAACGGGCTGACGTTCGACCAGGCCTTGGCGAGTATCACGATCAATGCGGCGAAGATTCTGGGCGTGGACTCACGCGTGGGGTCGTTGGAAGTGGGGAAGGACGGCGATGTGGCGCTGTACGACGGAGACCCGTTTGAATACACGACGCATTGCGTGGGGGCGGTGATCGAGGGGAAGGTTGTGAGCGAGATGGTGCATTGAACGTGCGCTGATAGCGTGTCAGCAGGGTTACGTGCTTGTACCGGCCTCACGGTTCACTGTGGGTAGTGCATCGAGCGAGAGGCGTCGGACGACGACGGCGGTCATGTCGTCGAGTTGCGGCTGATCGCCGGCGAAGGCAAGGACTTCGTTGTGCAGGGTCTGGATGAGCTGGCTTGCGGAGACGTTGGTGTTAGCGAGGATGCAATTGCGGAGCCGGTTGATGCCGAACTGGGTGTCGTCGCTGCGGCGGGATTGCTCGAAGAAGCCGTCGGTGATCATGACGAGGGTGTCGCCGGGTTCGAGTTTCCAGCGCACGGAATGGGCGTAGGACTCGTCAGCGTGGATGCCCAGAGGCAGGCCGTTTGCTTCGGTTTCAGCGATCTGGAGTTCGCCACGCGAACTGTGCCGGAGGAGGATGGGTCCGTGCCCAGCGCTGAGGACTTCGATTTCTGCGTTAGCTGGGTCGAGGAGCGCGACGACGAAGGTGATGAAGCGTCCGTCGCCGAGATCGTCCTGGAGCAGGCGGTTGAGACGTTCAAGAGCGGGCTGGATGCCATGCTCGGATGGAAAGGTGGCGCGGGTGTACGCGCGGCAGATCGCCATCAGGATCGCGGGGCCGATGCCGTGACCGGTCACGTCGCCGACGACGAGCGCGAGCCGTCCGCCCTCAAGGGGAAGCCAGTCGTAGTAGTCGCCGCCTGTGGACTCGGCGGGTTTGCTCCAACCGGCGATGTCGAAGCCGGGCACGTTGGGTGGGGCGTTCGGAAAGAGCCCTTCCTGGATGCGGCGCGCGGTGTCGAGATCGTGTTCGACGGCGTGGAGTCTGGCCTGGGATTCGGCCGCGGCGAGCGCGGAGCGGACGTAGCGACGGACTTCGGAGGAAACGAGTGCGGCGGCGATTCCAGCGACCGCCAAGACAACGGCGTATGAGATGTAGTAGGGGATGCCGTGATTTCCAAGGCGTCCGGTTTGCTGGACGGCCAGAGTAAAGAGGCCCAGTTGCAAGATGGCGGCGACGGCACCGGCGGCAAAGCTGAGCCGGGGTCGAAGGCGGAGCACCGACAGAGCGATCAAGATGGCGGACAGGAGAATCACCGGAGCGCTGAGAGCGTCGAAGGGCTCGGTGCGGTGACTGACGATCTGCAAGGCGATGCAGACAGCGGGCACAAGAAGTTCGAGTACGAGATTGCCGACCCAGAACCACATGGGTAGCAGGCGATCGGCTCGGTTGGCGTGGCGGGTGACTCGCCAGGTGATGACGCACATTCCGACGCCGAAGGCCAGCGTGATCAACGACCAGGCGTACGTGGTGCCGGTCAGGACGGGAGAACCGCCCATGTGACGCAGGATGGCAAGACACGCGGCCGCGAAGAAGAGAGTGGCGACGAGCACGAGGCGTCGCGACTCGCTTTCCTGTGCGGTAAAGTCGAGCGAATCGATGATCCGTGTTTTCTGGAAGGTCACGCTTCGGATCGTAACCGATCGCGGGACCTACTTGCGCTTCTTGAACTTGGCCTTCGGGCTGGCCGTGAACGTGGACTTGCCGCGGCCGAAGCCGGGGATGCCGCCCATCCCCCCCATCGGCGGTGAACCGGACTGCATCTGGCCTGCCATGGCGCTGCGCTGGGCGGGGGTGAGGCCGGCGAAGGACTTGCCAAGCTGGGAGACCATCTCGAACTGTTTGACCATCTGGCCGACCTCGTTGGGGTCGGTGCCGCTGCCTTTGCCGATGCGTTTGCGGCGGCTGAAGTCGATCGAGCTGGGGCGCTTGCGCTCGTTCTTGTTCATCGACTGGATCATCGCCTCGACCTTGTCGAAGCGAGACTCGTCGATGGGGAGGTCCTTGATTGCACTGCCGACTCCCGGGAGCAAACCAAGAAGCTGACGGATCGGACCCATGCGGCGGAGGGCGCGGAGCTGGCCCAGGAAGTCGTCCATGGTCATCTCGCCCTTGGCGAGTTTCTGTTCGAGCTTCTTGGCTTCGTCTTCGTTGACCTGTTCCTGAGCGCGTTCAACGAGGGCGACGACGTCGCCCATGCCGAGGATGCGACCGGCGAAGCGGGTGGGGTGGAAGTCCTCGAGGGCGTCGAGCTTTTCGCCGACGCCGACGAACTTGATGGTGGCGCCGGTGACGTGCTTGACGGAGAGGGCGGCTCCGCCGCGGGTGTCGGAGTCGAACTTGGTGAGGATGAGGCCGTCGACTTCGAGTTTCTGGTGGAAGGACTTGGCGGAGAGGAGGGCGTCCTGTCCGGTCATGGCGTCGGTGACGAGGAAGATGTGGTGAGGCTGGACGAGCTTCTTGATGCTCGTGAGTTCGCCCATGAGTTCGTCGTTGACGTGGAGGCGGCCGGCGGTGTCGAGGATGAGGACATCGACGCCCTTGGCGCGGGCGGCGGAGACGGCGTGCTGGCAGACGGTGACGGCGACGCCGACGGCCTTGCCATACTCGGCGACCTTGTCGGGCTCGGAGTAGAAGTGGACCTGAGCGCCGCCGGGGAAGTCCCTTTCGACCTGGGTGGCGACGGTGTGGAGCTGCTCGACGGCGGCGGGGCGTTGGAGGTCGGCGGCGGCGAGCATGACGGAGCGGCCGCGCTTCTTGAGGTAGGCGGCGAGCTTGCCGCAGGTTGTGGTTTTGCCGGAGCCCTGCAGGCCGCACATCATGACGATGGTGGGGCCGGGGGAGATCTTGAGGATGGCGGATTCGGTGGATTGGAGAGCGGCGCGGGGATCGGCTTGATCGGGCGTGCCTCCCAGGAACTGGACGAGGCGGGCGTGGATGATGCCGATCATCTCTTCGCCGGGCTTGAGGGACTTGGTGACCTCTTTGCCGAGGGCGTCGGTCTTGACGGCTTCGATGAAGGAGTTGACGACTTCGAGATTGACGTCGGCTTCGAGGAGGGACTGCTTGACGTCGTCGATGGCGTCGGCGACATTCTTCTCGGTGATGGTGGCGTTGCCGCTGAGCTTGCGGAGGAGGCCGTTGAAGGAGTCGGAGAGTTTCTCGAACATGGGAGCCCTTGAGTAGGACCGGCCTCCGGCCGGTCGAGGTACGAGCGCGCGAACGCGCTCGATCAACGTGCGTGTTGATCAGGGCTTGACCGGGGGGAGGGTAGACGGGAGCGGATGATGGGGCGTGGTGGTCAGTGAGCAGCGAGGGCGACCGATCGTCGGAGCGAGCCGGGGCGTCCTCGCCCCGGCGGTGGAGGCTACGGAACTGGAACTCGCGGGGAGGCACGCAACGGCACCGGGGCGAGGACGCCCCGGCTCGCTAGTGTCGTGTGCCCGTGGGCGAAGTGACTCGCGGTGACGATGTCGTTTGCGCTACTGTTTCGTGTTCGGGCGGGTAGCTCAGTTGGCTAGAGCATTCGCTTTACATGCGAAGGGTCCCGGGTTCGAGTCCCGGCCTGCCTATTGGATGGAAGGCGTCGGGAATTGGGGAGATGCAAGCGGAGCGGACTTGAACGGGTTTGATCTGGCTTATCTCGCCGCGTCGCCTTTGCTTCTGGGGAAGAAGCGGGAGGGGTGGCGCGAGCGGTTGGGGCATGTCGAGTCGATCCCGGGGAAGAGCAAGCCTCGCGTCATGCTGCATGCGGTGTCGGTGGGTGAGGTGAATGCGCTGCGGCATCTGGTGCCGCTGTTGGTGCGGGAGCCGATCGAGCTGGTGGTGACGGCGAGCACGGACACGGGGCTGGCGCGGGCGCGGGAGCTTTTCTCGAAGCAAGCGATCGTGCTGCGGTATCCGGTGGATCTGTCGCGGAGTGTGCGACGGTTTCTGGATGCGGTGCGGCCGGATGTGGTGGGGTTGGTGGAGCTCGAAGTGTGGCCGAACTTCGTGAAGGAGTGCGCGCGGCGGGGTGTGCCGGTGGGGGTGATCAACGGGCGGCTGAGTGCGCGGAGTTTCCGCGGGTATCGGCGGGTGCGGGCGGTGGTGGGGGCGACGTTCCGGCGGCTGGCGTTTGTGGCGGCGCAGGATGGGGATTACGCGGCGCGGTTTGAGGCGATGGGCGTGCCGCGGGAGCGGATTGAGGTGGCGGGGACGATGAAGTGGGACGCGGCGGCGCTGGGTGAGCCGGGGGTGCTGCTGCCGGGTGCGGCGGAGTTGGCGGAGAACTTGGGGATTGATCGTGGGGCGCTGCTTGTGGTGGGTGGGAGTACGGGGCCTGGTGAGGAAGCGCTTTTGCACGCGGCTTGCGCGGACGTTGAGAAGCAGATTGGCAGGCGCGTGCAGTTGCTGTGTGCGCCGCGGAAGCCGGAGCGGTTTGATGAGGCGGCGGGGGCGATGGCGGGGTGTGTGCGGCGGTCGGTGACGAAAACGCAGCGACCTCTCGCGGACGCGAGAGGCTCTCTGGCGGAGGCGTCGCGATTCCTGCTCGACACGATCGGGGAGTTGCGGCTGGCGTACTCGCTTGCGGATGTGATCGTGATCGGGCGGTCGTTTGGTGATCTGCACGGGTCGGACCCGATCGAGGCGGCGGCGCTCGGGAAGGCGGTGGTCATCGGGCCGCGGTACGGGGACTTTGAGCAGACGGTGCTGACGCTTCGTGATGCGGGCGGTTTGATGGTTGTGGAGCGCGACAGGCTCGCTGACGCGATCGCTGCGTTGCTTGCGGATGCACCGCGGCGTGCGGCGATGGGTGCCGCGGCGCGAGCGGCGGTTGTGGCCAACAAAGGCGCGAGTGCGCGGTTTGCGGCGAAGCTGATGGGGTTGATGCGAGGGGCCTGAAAGGCCTCGCCCTCGACCGGAAACGCCGGGGCCTAGAAGGCCCCGCCCCCTGCGATTACTCGCCGTAGCAGAGCAGGACGTCGTACATCTGCACGAAGAGCTGGAAATCGACGTCATCGACGACGGTGTCGCCGTTGAGGTCAGCGGGGCAGCCGGGGGTCATGGCGGGGTCGGAGCAGAGAAGGATGTTGTAGCCGTAGGCGAAAGTTTCGAAGTCGAGGTCGTTGACGAAGGTGTCGCAGTTGATGTCGCCGGGGCAGGGTTCCTGAGCGGGGATGAGATCGGCGCGCTTGATCTCGGTGAGGGTGGCGCTGGCGAGGATGGAGCCGTCGCCGAAGTTGGCTCGGTTGGGGCTGACGCCCGTGCCGAGCGGGAGCGTGAGGACTTGCAGGCCGTCGACGAAGAGGCGTGCGCCCGTGGGACCGGCGGTGAGGCGGACGACGCGGAAGCCGCTTTCGAGATCGACGTTGGCTTGCGGGTCGCTGGTGCCGTTGTTGTCATTGCGGAGGCTGAGGCGGGTACTGCCGATGTCAGCGGTCACCCAGCGTCCAGCCTTGTCGGTGAGGAAGAGAACAAAGCCGCCGCGGCGGAAGCCGCTGACGTTGCCGTGGGTGGCGCCGGTGAGTCGGAGTTCGACCTCAAGGCTCCAGTCGAACTCGGAGAAGTCCATCGCGCCCGCGGGAACGTTGGCGTCCCAGTAGGTCGTGGAGCTGGTGCCGGCGGGGCCGTAGGTGAGGATGCCGCTGGCAGCCGAGGCACCGGAAGCGGTGGTGCCGTCGAAGGTCCAGCCTTGGGCTTGTGGCAACGACTGCAACGCGGCGCGATAGATCCAGTCGCAGTTGGCGGCGAGGCAACACGACGACAGCCAGGTGAACAGCAAGGCGACTGAGAGACGCATGCGAGGTACTCCGCAAGGGAAGATCTTGAGTCGTGGAGACTATCGCGTGGGGACGTTGGGATCGAGACGGAGTTGCTAATCAAGGTGACTACGCGCAAAAGAACGCCGCCCCGACGAATCGGGGCGGCGTTTTATCGGATGCTGGATTGGGCTGTTGGGAAAAGATTGGACGCCGGGGCCTAGGAGGCCCCGCCGCCATGCTCCCTCGACTCAGAGGCGCTCGAAAACGGGGAGGGCGCCGACCAGGGGCTTCACGTAGTCGATGAACGCCTGGCTGACGTTGTTCGTGCCCTTGAGGAACTCCTTGGGCATGTGCTTGGTCTTCGCCGCGACGTCGGTGAGTTCGATCCGCTTGTACTCGCAGCGGTAGGGCGTGCCGGGGGCGCGGATGAGGGCGATCGAGCCGTCGAGCTCGCCGGCGGCCGCGGCACGTGCGGCGACGCGGCCGGCCTCGCGGGCTTCCTGCTTGTCCACGACGCTCGCGTCGGGCCAGCAGCGCTGGAGGTAGCCAAAAGTGTCGGCGCGGACGCGCGGCGGCTTGCCGTCCTTGCCCTTGATCTTGCTCTTGATGAGGTCGGAGAGTTGATCGCCGAGCGCGCCGGAGCCAGAGAGCTGGACGTTGCCGTGGCTGTCGGTCTGGGCGTTCTTGATGAGCTTGGCGCCGATCGCCTCGCCCTTGGCGTCTTGGATGCCCTCGCTGACGGCGATCTGGCAGCGGCCGAGCTTGGAGTAGACCTTCTCGACGTCGGCGATGAACTGGTCGGTGTCGAAAGCGACTTCGGGGACGTAGATCAGGTGCGGGCCGTCGTCGTCCTTCCCGCACACCGTGCGAGCGAGGGCGCTCGCGGCGGTGAGGAAGCCGGCGTGCCGTCCCATGATGACGTTGATCTTCACGCCGGGGAGCGATCGGTTGTCGAGGTTGTCGGCGGCGAAGGCGGTGGCGACGAAGCGGGCTGCGCTCGGGAAGCCGGGCGTGTGGTCGTTGACGGGCAGGTCGTTGTCCACGGTCTTGGGGACGTGGAAGCAGCGGAGTTCGTAGCCGCTGGCGCGGGCGAGCTCGTTGACGATGCGGCAGGTGTCGCTGCTGTCGTTGCCGCCGGCGTAGAAGAAGTAGCGGATGTTGTGCTGTTCGCAGGCCTTCAAGATCTTGGCGCAGTACTCCTTGTCGGGCTTGTCGCGCGAGGAGCCGAGTGCGGCCGACGGCGTGTTGGCGATGCGCTCGAGGCGGTCCTGCGGGATCTCGGAGAGGTCGACGAGGTCGCCCTTGGTCAGGCCGTTGACGCCGTGACGCATGCCGAAGATCTTCTGAACGTTGCCGGTGGCCATGAGGCCGGAGCGGACGCCCTCGACGACTCCGACGAGCGACTGGTTGATGACCGCGGTGGGGCCGCCGGATTGACCGACGACGGCGTTGCCGGTGAGAAGCTTTGCACCTGCCATGAAGGAACCTCCGTGTAGTGATGGATGGTACGGAGGGAGATGTGGTTTGGCACGCCCAAGCGCGGCCGCGGTGATGCAGAGGGTTGTGGATGCGGGAGTTGTGAAGCGGAGTCGGGACGGGCCGGGTCCCTCCGCGTCATTGATTCGTTGCGGCACGGGCGCGTTGGTTCGCGCGGCGGGGACGCCCCGGGTCGCTGTTGTGGCAGTGGTGCATGGTGCGAATGCCCGGAGCACTCATGCTCCATCTGCACCACCGAGTCCGGTGTCCTCAGCTTCGGCGCATGATCTCGACGATCCAGTCGGGAGTTTCGGCGAGGAAGGAGCGGACGACGCGGACGCGGGTGAAGTAGTAGATGGATGTGAGGCCTGGGAGGAGGAGGCCGAGCACGGCCATCCCGCCGTAAAGGGCGTAGGTGATGGTGGAGGAGATGTTGGCGATGGTGGCGTCGAGGTCGGGGTCGCCGCTCTGCAGTGCTGCAGAGGGTGGCTGGCGGAGCGCGGAGGCGAGCGACCAGGTCGCGTAGGTGACGAGGAGCGCGGCGAGTATGAGCTGGTTCCAGCCGAGGACCGTGGCACCCGCGGGGTCGGCGCGGCGGAGGAGGCCGCCGCCGCGGAGCTCGTTGAGCGAGACGAGCAGGAGCCCGATGGCAACGGCCCATGCCGACCAGTCGCTGAAGACAGCGAAGGCGAGCGAGATGATGGCGAAGACGAGCATCGTCCAGCCGCTGAGCGCGGCGATGGAGGCGGCGCGTCGGACTTTGCGGGCGCGGGCCTTGGCGTCGGTGAGCTGCTGGAGATGCTGAGGGGAGAGCGGGCTGCTCTGCGGGGTGGAGAGTGAGCGAACGTGTAGCGCGGGTTTGTCGGCGGAGCGAGTCATGGCGTGCGCCGCGAGGTCCATGCAGGAGTATCGGTTGGAAGCGGGAGCACCGACAACCCCAGCGTCGGCGTCGTGCAGGTCGCGGAGCTGAAGCGATCGCGGATTGAGAGTTGACGGGAGCCGGCGACGGAGAAGTCGTTGCAGACGGCGCAGTCGTCTCAATCCGCCCCGTTTTTCACCCTAGGCACGCAGAACGGTGGCGGGGTGAAAAGGTGCAATGGAGCCTTTATGCGGCGGCGATCTGCCGCGGGAGGTGCGAGTGGTCCGAACTGTTGCGTCCGTGATCGGTGCGAGCGTTCTGGCGTCGGTTGCTTCGGCGGCGTTTACGATGTCGGATCCTGGACGGTATTCTGCGGCGACATACTCGACGCTGCTCGAGGCGCGGGCGCGGCTGGACAACGCGACCGGGCAATCCTGGAAGACCGCGATCTGGGGCAGCTCGACGGCGGCACCGGTCGCCACCAGCGGCAACTACACCTCGGACTGGGTGAGCGGACAGGCGTATCAGTTCCGCTTCGATTACAACGTCGTCACCGGACAAGCGACGTGGCTCATCAACAACCGCACGGTCACTACGACACTGGCGGTCGGGAGCGGGAAAGGCCTGGCCGCCTTGCAGTTTGAGGCACGCAGCAAAGCCGGCGGCTTCATGACCGCGGTGGAAGGGCTGGAACTCTCGGCGAACGGGGGCGGATACGCGAGCGTCCCGGGCTTGGGATCGCTGGTCGCGAGCAACGGGGCGTTTGCGAGCTCGGGACGCGTGTACCTGGATCAGAATCTCACCTCGTTGAGCGCCCGGGGTTCGATCAAGTTTGAGTTCCAGAGCGGCACGGCCAGCGGGGACAACCTCCGCGCGGCGGTGCGATTGATGGAGGCCGACTTGGTGCAGCCGGTCGTGATCCCGACTCAGGGAGTGCTGGGGCTGGCGGCGATGGGGGCGGTGGTAGTGATCCGCCGGGTTCGGCGCGGATGAGTGTGGATCTCGGCCGGGGAGGTGAGGAGCGACACCCTGAAACAGTGGCTGCATCGGCGGGTAGGTGAGTCGGTACACTCCGCACCATGCGTCACGTTGTCTCGTTCGTCGCCGCGTTCGCGGCGTGTGTCGGAGCCTCGGTTCTTTCCAGCCTGAGCAGCGCCCAGCTCGCCCCCAGCGGGCGGTCCGCGGTGAGTGCGCCGACCAATGGTGTGCGCCGGACGGATCTGGGTTGGCAGGCGTTTACGAATGCGACGGTGCATGTGGCGCCGGGGAAGTCGGTGTCGAACGCGACGCTGGTGGTGCGCGACGGCAGGATCGCGGCGTTGTTGATCGGTGAGGGCGGGAAGCCGGCGCCGACGCCGATCGGTCCGACGGTGCGAGACTGCACGGGTCTGCACATCTATCCGGGGTTCATCGATGCGTTTGTGGAAGCGGCCACGCCGCTGCCGGACGTGACGGCGCCGGGTGCGCACTGGAGCAGCAAAGTGCTGCCGCAGCGGAGCGTGCTGGATGGGAACGGGCTGGGTGAGAGGGATGCGGACGCGTTGCGGTCGCAGGGGTTTGTGGCGGCGGGGCTGGTGCCGGTGAACGCGGAGGCGGGGCGGAGCAGTGTGGACGATGACAACGACGCCGGGCCGCAGCCGGCGCGGCAGGGCGGGGTGTTCCGCGGGCGCGGGGCGGTGGTGAGCCTGGGCCGGAAGCCGGATGGCGTGGGGAGCCAGCGTCCGCCGGTGTACCGGGAGGACGTGTTCCACGCGCTGGCGTTCGAGCTGTCGGGCGGGCGGCGCGCGGCGGCGGACATGAGCGATCCGGAGCGGTGGCCTTCGTACCCGTCGTCGGAGATGGGAGCGAT
>DASVYC010000121.1:0-9627 GCA_036392375.1 Phycisphaerales bacterium | reverse complement strand
TGGCGATGCGTCCCACAGAACTTCTCCAACACGAGCGCTTGCAGGCAATTACGACTCGTCGGCGCGGTTGTTGCGCGTCGATGCCGCGGGGCCGATCGGGTCGGCGACGCGGCGTTGGTACATCGGTCGATCGCGGGCCGGGATGTCAGTTTCGGCTCAGCCCGTGCGGCCGCGGCCAAAGGCCCGTCTCCACGCCGCCAGGCGGCTGGTCAGCGGTGTGGGGCGGGTGGAGGCGACGGCCGTCGGTGGCACGATCCACTCTCGGGCAAGGGACTGAGCCAGGTGGCGGATCTCGCCGGAAGCGAGGCAGCGCGGGGCGGCGCTGACGACGCTGGTCCGCGCCATCACGGCCTCGGGCACTTGCGGGTCCTTGTGGATAACTGCCGCGAGCGGGAGATCGAGCTTGAGGAACTCGCGGCAGACTTTGGCGATCCTGCCGTGCACGACTTGCCCCTGCTCGTCCGTGGCGGCCTGGTTCACGACCAGTCGCAGACGCGGTGCGGCAGTTCGCCCCGGGTGCATTGCGGGAGCCGCGTGGCTGGCGTGATGCGGCCTGGTGCAGTAGCACTTGATCAGCGCGTACGCATCGGCGATGGAAGTGGGCTCGGGCGTGGCGACGACGAGCACCACGTCGGCGACATCCAGGAACGCAAAGACGCCGGGCGAGATGCCGGCACCGGTGTCGATGACGATGGCGTCGCTACGAGACTCAACCGCCGCCAGACCCCTGAGAAGCGAACGCTGCTCAGCGGGGGCGAGCTGGGTGACGCGTGAGACGCCGACGGAACCCGGCACAAGCGAGAAGCCGAGGGGGGTGGGGACGCGGAGCGATGCCAGGTCCGCGTCGCCCGAGGCGTGGGCTCCGACCCGGCCGTGGATTGGACCGTCGGGGGCGGGAAGGGCGTGGTGCAGGCGGCGATGGACGCTGACGCCGCAGAGTACGTCGGCGTTGGCCATGCCCAGATCGGCGTCGACGAGTGTGACGGAATGGTCGGGCGCGAGCGCGGTGCAGAGGCCGACGGCGATGTTGGTCTTACCCACGCCGCCCTTGCCGGAGGTGATCGCAAAGATCGGGGTGCGTCGGCGTGCCGGGAGGGCGGCGTCGTCGGGCCCGTTGATCCGAGCGCGGAAGAGATCGCGCAGACGCGACGCCTGATCGCCGGCGACGAACGGCTCGCGGTCCGCGGCGTTGGGGTCGAAGAAGTTCATGCGCGGCTGAAGGCGGGGAGATCCAGCACCCAGCGGGCGAGGCGCTCGGGGTTGGCGTGCTCGATGTCGTCTGGAACTTCCTGGCCGGTGGTGACGCAGCCGAGCGGGAGGCCCAGCTCGCACAGCACGCTGTACGCGGGTCCGAGGGTTTCGGTCTCGTCGAGCTTGGTGAGCACGATGCGATCGGGCTTCAGACGTGAGAAGGCCGACGCGGACCGTCGCATCACACCCTCGGCGCTCCCGGCGGAGAGTGCGAGATGGACCTCGCCGGCCTCGGAGGCCTCGATGAAGCGACGCAGCTCCTCAAGCCGCCGCTCGTCGGTCGGAGCACGCCCGGGGGTGTCCACGAAAATGATGTCGCAGTCGGCGAGTTGCGACCGCGCCGAGGCGACCTCCATCGGCGTGAGCGCGACCTTGAGCGGGAGGCCGATGATGTTGGCGTACGTGCGGAGCTGATCGACGGCGGCGATGCGGTAGGTGTCGCAGGTGATCAGGCCGACACGCTGGTTCTGACGCAGCTTGCACGTGGCGGCGATCTTGGCGATGGTGGTGGTCTTGCCAACGCCGGTGGAACCGACCACCGCGATCGTCCGCGGGCCTCCCTTGGGAGAAGCAGCTCCGGGGCCAGCCAGGACGCGGACGCGAGCGGCCATGCGGGAGACGAGCGTTCCGCGGACTGTGTTCTCGTCGCGGAGTTCGTGGGGCTCGAGGGTGTCGCGGACCTCGCCCAAGAGCGCGGACGCGAGCGAAGGAGCCACGAGCCGTTCGCTGAGCAGCAGCATCGCTGAGGCGAGAGGGTCGGAGGCCCCCACCGCCGGGGGCGCAACGCCGACGCGGGCGGAGGCGAGTCGCTGCTCCTGGAGCATCTGGGCGACGAGCTGCTTGATCGAGGCGAGCTCCTCGTCGATGCTGCGCACGGCGGCTTGGGTGCTGGGACGCACCTCCACGCGGGTCGCGAGCCCGCGGGCCGGGCCAGGGTTGGAGCGCGTGAGAGGCTTGGTCTCCAGCGCCACCGCGGGAGAAGGCGGAGCGAGCGTCGCACCGCTGGATTCAGAGTGAGCGACGGCCGTCGAGACCGGAGCTAGCACTTCAACCGGGCGACGGGCGGCGTAGTCGATGGGCTGGAAGCTGTCGATCTCGGTGACGGCGGCGTTGCGCGCCGCGGCGGCGACGGCGGCGGGGCGCACGGCGGTGGCGATAGTCGTCTCTGATGCGGTCCGGTCGGCGGTCTCGGCGCGAGCGCCCGCGGCGGACCGTGTCGAGAGCCGGGGCTGCTTCACCGCGGTTTGCTGGTTCGACGCGGTAATCTCGTACATGTTCTTCGCGCCGAAGCCTGCGACGCCCCCCACGCGGATGGTGCGGGCGTGCAGGATCACCGCGTCCTGCCCGAGATCACGCTTGACCTCGGCCAACGCGTCGGCCATCGAGTTGCCGCGGTATGTCTTGAGCTGCATGCGCGCCGTCCGTGGCTGAAAGGACAAATCCGGCGTCCCGCGGCCTCCATGCCTTGGAACGACGCCGACGCGGACGTCGGCGGGATGATTCTACCAGAATATCGGAGTGCGCGCGCGCTGAAATGCAATCGGCGGGCGGTGGATTTCGGATCTTCCCTGTTGGATGTCAGAATTGAGATATCGGATTTCGGATGTGAGATGGTCCGTCGCGTGCGGCCGATCCCGTAACTTCGGACAGGACCCGAAACTCTCAAGCCGAACCAGAACGAACGGATCTCGCCCATCCGACGAGCGACATCCCGCGTCCCCCACAGCCTCACGCCGCCTTCGTGGCCTGCAGCAGCGATTCGGGCGGCATCACCAACGCCAGGCTCTCGACCTCGAGGCTTGGGATGATCTCGTTGTACCCCAGAACCGCGACGCCCGCGATGTGCGGCTCGAGCACCTGGCGCACCACGGCACGCACTTGGGGTGAAGAGATGACGACGGGCGCGTGGCCGCCGGCGGTGACAAGCTGGATCGATCGAGCAACGTGGTCGGCGATCTGGTTGGCGACCCTGGCGGGCATGTTGACGGTGGTGCCGCCAGGGCCGCGGTCGATGTACGCGTTAATGATGTCCTCCAGGCTGGGATCGAGGGTGACGCAGACCAGCCGCTGCTTGAGGCCGTCGCGGGAGGCGTACTGCCCGCAGATGGTGCGGCGGAGTGCGTTGCGGACGTACTCGGTGAGCACCTCGACGTCCTTGGTCTTGGGAGCCCACTCCGACAGCGCTTCGAGAATGGCCTCGAGGTCGCGGATAGGGACCCGCTCGCGGAGCAGGTTCTGCAGGATCTTCTGCAGCTCCACGGGCTTGAGTATGCCTGGGACAACTTCCTCGACCAGCTTGGGGGCCTTCTCTTTGAGCTGTTCGAGGAGGTTGCCGACTTCCTCGCGGGTGAGCAGCTCGTCGGCGTGCCGCTTGACGACCTCGGTGAGGTGCGTCGCCAAGACCGCCGTGGGCTCGACAACGGTGTAGTTCATAGTCTCGGCGCGGGCCCGCAGCGCCGGGTCGATCCACCACGCGTCCAGCCCGAACGCGGGCTCCTTGGTGGGGTCGCCTGTGATCGGCCCGCTGGCGAGCCCGGGGTCCATGGCGAGGAGCTTGCCGGGGCGGGTCTGCCCGATGGCGATGGGGTTGCCGCGGATCTTGATGCGGTACTCGGTGGACGCGAGCTGGAGGTTGTCGCGGATGCGGACCGGGGGCATGACCAGTCCGAACTCGGCGGCGAGCTGTCGGCGGGTGGCGGAGATGCGGTCGAGAAGGTCGCCGCCCTGCCCGGCATCCACCAGCGATACGAGGGCGTAGCCGACCTCGATCTCGAGGGTATCGATCTTGAGCACCTGCTCGACCGGCGGCGCCGGAGGGACTTCGGTCGCTTTCGTATCCGCATCCGCTTGCGCCTTGGCGCGATCGCGGGTGATGCGGTTGAGTGAGAAGGCCACACCCGCAAGTCCGGCGGCGGTCACCAGCAACGGCACCGTGGGCAGCGGAGTGAGGCTGAGGAGGATCAGGAAACCGGAGGTGATGTACAGGCCCTTGGGCTGGCTGATGAGCTGGCCGGTCATCTCGTCGCCGAGGTCTTCCTTGCTGCCCGAGCGGGTGACGATGAGCGCCGACGCGATGGCGATGACAAACGAGGGAATCTGGCTGGTCAGGCCGTCGCCGATCGTGAGCTTGGTGAAGACCTCCATCGTGCGCCCGGCGTCCCACCCCTTCATCAGCATGCCGACGGCGAAGCCGCCCAGGACATTGACGATGGTGATGATGATGCCGGCGATGGCGTCGCCGCGGACGAACTTGGAGGCACCGTCCATCGCACCGAAGAAGTCGGCTTCTTGTGAGATCGCGTCGCGGCGACGCCGGGCTTCATGCTCGTCGATCAGGCCGGCGTTGAGGTCGCTGTCGATCGCCATCTGCTTGCCGGGCATGGCGTCCAGGGTGAAGCGTGCCGCGACTTCGGAGATGCGGGTGGCACCCTTGGTGATGACCACCCATTGGACGAGCACCAGGATCAGAAAGATGACCACGCCGACGAACAGGTTGGCCCCGGCGACGAACTCGCCGAAGGCCATGATGACGTGACCCGCGACCGCGGCGGCCTCTTCGGGAGAGTTGGCTTCGGCCGTGAGGATGAGCCTGGTGCTCGCGACGTTCAGCACCAACCGGAAGAGCGTCGTCGCGAGGAGCAGCGAGGGAAAGACGCTGAATTCCAGCGGCTTTTGCATCTGGATCGTGGTGAGCAGCACCACGACTGCGAGGCTCATGTTCACGCAGATCAGGACGTCCATCGCGGCCGGCGGCAGGGGCACCAGCAGCACGCCCAGCATCAAGACGAACGACACCGGGACGATCAGGCCGCGATACTTGTGGATCCCCTTCATCCAGCCGGGCATCACCTGCGTGAGCGGCACCTCGGCGGCCTTCGCGATCGGGGCCGGCCTGGGTGCGGGAGGTTTGAGCGGTGCTTTGCCCATGGGTTAGAAGCGACGAACAGGCGGAGTGTCAGAACCACTACGCTGCGCGGCCCTCGAGGCGATACACGTACGCGAGCACCTCGGCGACGGCCTGGTACTGCTCCTGCGGGATCTCCTGCCCCACCTCGACCGCGGCGTACAACGCCCGGGCCAGCGCCGGACGCTCCACCATCGGCACCGCGTGCAGGCTGGCGAGTTGGCGGATCCGCATGGCCATGAAGTCCGCCCCCTTGGCAACCACGCGCGGGGCGGCCATCTTTTCCGGGTCGTACTTGATCGCGACCGAGTAGTGCGTGGGATTGGTGACAACGACGTCGGCGCTGGGCACGGCCTGGCCCACACGCTGCATCGCGATCGCTCGCATCATCTGGCGACGACGGCCACGGACGTGCGGATCGCCGTCCATGCTTTTGCGCTCTTCCTTCACCTCATGCTTGGTCATGCGGAGGTCCTTGGTGTGCTGCCAGCGCTGGTAGAAGAAGTCCGCCGCGCCCAGCACGAGCATCACGACGATCAACCAGGTGGCGAGCTCGATCATCATCGACCAGATGCGGTGCAACCCGGCGACCGCGGTGAGGTTGGGGAGCTGCACGATCTGCGGCATCTCCGGAGCGATCACAAAGTACGCGATGACGCTGATGAGCAGCACCTTGGCGATCCCGAGCACCGTCCGCACGGCGCCTCGCATCGAGAAGATGCGGCCGAAACCGGCGATGGGATCGAGGCGGTCCAGCTTGGGAGTCAGAGGCTCGGTGGTGAAGAGCGCACCGTACTGCACGAAGTGCCCGGCGACGCAGACCACCAGAAACGCCGCGAAGAATGGCCCGATCGCGACCACGCACTGAGCGCCCGCGACGAACAGCGTGGTCGTCAGGCCGCTCAGGTCGAGCGCGGCGAGGCCGGCGCTGTCCTCGAGGGATCGCCGCATCACCGTGCCCATGCTCTTCACGAGAAGGCTGCCCGCGAGGAGGAGCATGACGAGCACGCCGGCCCAGTCGATGGCCGATACGAGGTCCGCGCTCTTCGCGACCTGTCCCTTGTTCCGCGCCTCGTCGAGCTTGTGACCTGTCGGGTCCTCGGTCCGTTCGCCCATCTCTTCAGCCATGCGCACCTCCGGCCGACGGGGCGATTGAGCGTGTCCACGAGTCGATGGTCCGCATGACGTCGGCGATCTCTTCGCCGCCGACACGGGCGAAGACGGGCATGGCGAGGAGTAGCACCACCAGCCCCGCGAGAACCTTGACCGTGAATCCCACGCTCATGATGTTGATGGCCGGCATAGTCTTGGCGATCACCGCGAAGACGACGACGAGCAGGAGGATGGCGGCTACGACCGGGAATGCGAGGCGGAGTGCGAGCTCGAGACCCGAGGTGAGCACGCCCAGGATGACGGCGAGAGGCGCCTCGGTCATGCCCAGCCCGCCCGGGCCGACACGCTCGAATGTGCCGACCAACGTCGAAAAGATGTTCTCGAGCCCGCCGCCGGCGAGGTACCCCGCGAAAAGTGTGAACATCAGGAGCTGGCTGAGCACGTCGCTCTCGCTATCGGTGGCGGGGTTGAAAACCTTGGCAAGGCCGAAGCCCATCTGCTGGCCGGCGATCACGCCCGCCATGTCGGCGGCGGCGATCGGCAGCGAGGCGAGGAAGCCGATCGAGTAGCCGATCAGCGCTTCGCCGACCACCATCCCCCCGAGCTCCAGGATTGAGATCGCCTTGGGGTCCAGCGGCCACGCGGGCGTCAGGGGGTAGACGCAGCCTGCCAACGCCACCACCGTCAGCAGCTTGACCCGGGCCGGGATCATCTCGCTGCTGATCAGGGGCGCGGCGATGAACAGCCCGGCGATGCGGAACGCCACGAGCGTGAAGGGGATCAGGTGCTGGATAAACGGGTCGAGATTCATCGAGAAGTCAGAAAGCACTACAGGATCGACATGGTGAAGAGCTCGACCGCGTACTCGGAGAGCTTGATGAACGTCCACGGCAGCAGCACCACCGCCACCACCACCATCACGACGATCTTGGGGACCAGCGCCAGCGTCTGATCCTGGATCGAGGTGACCGCCTGAACGATGCTGATGACCAGACCGATCGCGATGCCAGCGATGAGCACGGGCGCGGCGATCTTGAGCGTGACCACCAGGCACTGTCGCACCAGCTCGAGCTGTGATTCGTCGAACATGATGCACCTCACGAAGTCAAGGGCGACCCGGCGACAAACCCACGGAGCAGGCCCCCGACCACGAGCTGCCATCCGTCAACCATGACGAACAGCAGCAGCTTGAAGGGCAGGCTGATCAACACCGGCGGCAGCATCATCATGCTCATCGAGATGAGCAGGCTGCTGATCACCATGTCGATCACCAGGAACGGCAGATAGATGCGGAAGCCCAGCAGGAACGCGGCCTTGAGCTCGCTGAGCATAAACGCGGGAACGAGCGAGACCATGTCGACGTCGGCGCGTGTCAGCTTCTCGGGCTCGCTGGTATCGATGCCTCGGTACTCGAGCACCGTGTAAAGCGAGCCCCAGTTGCCGGTGGCCTCGATCTGGTCGAACATGAAGTCTCGCACCGGCTGGCGGGCCTTGAGCCACAGCGTTTCGGCGTCGCGGATCTCGCCCTGGCGAAACGGCACAATCGCCTCGCGGTACACGCGGTCGTACGTCGGCGCCATCACCAGCATGGTCATGAAGAGCGCCAACGCCGTAAGCACCTGCGGCGGGGGGATGCCCTGAGCGCCGATCGCCTGCTTGAGCAGGCCGAGTACGATCAAGATACGCGGGAAGCACGTCGTCATCAGCACGATCGCGGGCGCGAGCGAGATGACGGTGAGCAGGATCAGGATCGTGACCGGCGTCGAGAGCGCGGCGAGCGGAGCGTCGCCACTGGCCGTCGGTGCCGCGGTAGTGGAACCCGGCAGTGCCCGACCCGCGGCCTCGAGCAGCGAGAGCGGGTTCATGGTCGTCTCGCCCGGGGCGGGGAAGGACTGACCAACGGCCTGCTCCACAGAGGGACGCGAGCCGGGCATGACCGGCGTGTTGCCGCGGTACTCGGGCAATGGTGGGCCCATTGTTTGCGCGGCGGCAGAGCCCATCACGCACAGAGAGGCGAGCCAAGCACGCAGAAGCCGGTGCGGGAGTCTCATGCCGCACCTCCGAGCCGGATGGCGTGCAGGCGGCTGCGGATCGATGCGGCGGCTTGAGCGCCGGTCATCTCGCCGGGCCGCGTGTCGGTCACGCGGGTCGCTGCGGCGACCGGCGGAGGCGGCAGGGTCGGTGCCGCACGACGCGCGAGCGTGATCGGAACGCGATCGACCTTGTCGGCGGCCTCGCGGTCGAGCGATCGCAGGACGGCGGAGAATCGGCCGGAGAGCGAGTCGCGGTCGGCCTCGCTGACCTTTGTCAGGATCGATGCCACGTCTTCGGGGTCACCCAGTTCGCAGAGCGTCGAGAGCTGGGTCGCGCCAAGGCGCCCGGTGCGGGTCTGGCTGAGAAGCAGCACGCGGCGATCGACCTTCAGGAGGATCAGCGTCTGGGTGCGCGAGAGCGGGTAGCGACCGAGGATCTCGAGGATGCCCGCCGGTGCGCGGCGGCCCCCGGTCCACGACGCGTTCATCCCTCGGGCGCGTGCAACCAGCGCCGCTGCACCCGCGAGGATCGCGATCAGCCCCAGCACCGCGATGAGCGGCCCCGCGATGCCCGACCAGAGCGTGTCGCCTCGAGCGCCGTTCGACGGCGCTTGTTGTGGAGCGGCAGAGTCGCTCGACGCGGCCGCGCCGGAATCGGCGCGAGCTCGCGGCTGGCGAGGCGTCCCGAGTGGACGCGATTCGGGGCTTGGGACTTTCGGCTGGAGCGAGGCTCGTGTGGTGCTCGCGTTGGTCGCGGTGGCATTTCCCGCAGTCTCCGCGTCGGCTTGCGGCAACGCGACCGTCTCGGTCAAGACTGTCGCAGTCGCTGCGGGAGGCAACGGGCCCACCGACTCGGCGGCCGCGGACGACCACAGCACCGCTCCGAGAGCGGCGGCGAGGAGCGCGGGTTTGAGGAAGCTTCCGGGCAAGGCTCGACATCCTGTCGCTGGCGAGGCGTGCTCCGCACGCCGACGTTGCATCCGCGTTCACTGCTCCGAGCGGCGATTCAACTGGCCTTCTTGGCGTCGACAGCCGTGAGGATCTCGTTGATGCGGACGCAGAAGTTGTCGTTGAGCACCAGCACCTCGCCCCGGGCGACGTGTCGCTCGTTGACATAGATGTCCACCGGGTCACCGGCGAGCTTGTCGAGTTCGATCACGGCGCCGTCGCCGAGTTTCAGCACGTCCTCGACGAGCATGCGGGTGCGACCGAGCTCGATCTTGACCTGAAGATCAACATCCGAGAGCAGATCGATGGGCGCGGGCTCTCCCGACCCCACTCCGCCGGAGAAAGCGGGAAGATCGAACGCGGAAGCGCCGGCGGCCG
>DASVYC010000120.1:0-81169 GCA_036392375.1 Phycisphaerales bacterium | reverse complement strand
GGATCATCCGGTTGATCGGTTACGACCGCCTGCCCGAGCAGACGGTGAAACTGAACCGGCGGAACTTGTTTGCCCGCGATCGCAACACCTGCCAGTACTGCGGCCGGCACTTCCCCACGGCGGATCTGTCGCTGGATCACGTGAAGCCCCGTACTCAGGGCGGCGGCGACACGTGGGAGAACCTGGTGTGCGCGTGCATCAAGTGCAACGCACGCAAGGGCGGCCGCACGCCGGACGAGGCGAGGATGAAGCTCATCAAGAAGCCGGAGCGGCCGAAGCGGAATCCGCTCATCGCGCTGCGGCTCGGGCACGAGAAGTACGCGTCGTGGAAGACGTTCCTCGACAACGCGTACTGGAGCGTGGAGCTTCGGTGATGCGGATGGAGCCTCTCGCGTGAGCGAGAGGTCGCTATGAGCTGCGAGCGTCTGTGACCTCTCGCTTACGCGAGAGGCTCTATGCGTTGTGCTCGACCAGGCGATCCTCGCACACCAATCCATCGGCCAGTCGCACCACTCGGCGGCAGCGCTTCGCGATGCTGTCGTCGTGCGTCACCATTATGATCGTCATGCCCTGGCGGTGCAGGTCCTCGAACGTGGCGAGGATGGCCTGGCCGGTCTTGCTGTCCAGGTTGCCGGTGGGCTCGTCGGCCATGAGGATCGAAGGGCGGGTGACGAGGGCTCGCGCGATGGCGACGCGCTGCTGCTGGCCGCCGGAGAGCTCTCGCGGGCGGTGGCCGAGACGGTCACCGAGCCCGACGAGGCCCAGGGCGTACTCGGCCGCTTGAGCACGCGTGGCCGGCTTCACGCCCTGATAGAACAGCGGCACCTCGACGTTGGCCTCCACCGTGAGCTGAGGGATCAGGTTGAACGCCTGAAAAATGAAACCGATGGTGCGCCCCCGGAACTGCGACAGCTCTTCGTCGTTCATACCGACCACGTCGCGCCCGGCGAGCATGTAGACACCCTCGCTGGGTCGATCCAAGCAACCCAGGATGTTCATGAGGGTGGACTTGCCGGAGCCCGACGCGCCCATGATCGCGATATATTCGCCACGCTTGATGGTGAGGTTGATGCCGCGGAGAGCCTCGACCATGATCGAACCGTCGGGCTTGTAATAGGTCTTCTTGAGGTCGCGCAGTTCCGCGACCGTGTCGCGATCGGCCGGCTCCATGGGAGCGCCTTGTTGCGGTGCGGATATGGCGGCGTCGGTGGTCATGGCGAGCGTGCGTTGCCCGGAGCGTACCCGGACAATCATGAGCGGTTGCGGAGTCTGTTACGCACCGTGCTCAGATCGCGTTCACACTGCTTGGCCCCTGAGCTGCCAACCAGTCGCACCCGGAGTCGCTCCAACGTGCTTCAGCCGTTGGTTCGCTTCTCGTCTTCGATCTGGAGGCCGGCGAGGGCCATCATGGGGTCGGGTGCGAAGCGGAA
Source organism: Phycisphaerales bacterium (assembly GCA_036392375.1). GTDB lineage: Bacteria > Planctomycetota > Phycisphaerae > Phycisphaerales > UBA1924 > JAFEBO01. The sequence goes on along the minus strand of DASVYC010000120.1, from coordinate 79,739 downwards.
AACCTTGTCCAAGCCGGTCACGCTCATGACGGACTGCACGTCCTCGGAGAGCGAACAGAGACGCAGGCCGCGGCCTTTCTCGGTGAGGATCTTGCGGATCTTCAGCAGGCCGGCGAGGTTGCTGCTGTTGACGTAAGTGACGTTGGCGAAGTTGAGGACGACGCTGGGGGTCACGGAGCCCTTGGCGCTGAGGCGATCGGCGATGGCCGAGAGTTCCTCCGACAGCGCGGGCTCATCCGCGAGATCGGCGATGACGATGGAATCGGACCATTCCGTGGACATGGCAACAGAGTACCAGAATCGCGAGCGTGTCTCAAGTCCGGAACGACAAGGCATTTCAACTCTAAGGGCTCGAAGGACTCGATGCGGCAAGATCGATTCGCTTGAAGTCCTTCGAGCCCTTTGAGTTGAGAAGGACCGGTTAAGCCGCGGACGCGTCCTCCCCGCCGGCGGCTTCGTCGATACGGGCCGCGGCGATGACCTGGTCGCCCTCGTGGAGGCTGACCACGCGGACACCCTGCGTGCCGCGGCCGATCTGGCTGATCTCGCCCGCCTTCACGCGGACCAACTGGCCGCCCTTGCTGACCACGACGACGTCGTCGGTGTCGCGGACGCTGAGCGCCGCGACGGAGCGGCCGTTGCGATCGCTGGTCTTGATGTCGGCGCGGCCCTTGCCGCCGCGGGACTGCGAGCGGGCCTTGCCAGTCTCGGGCTGAACGCGGTATTCGTCCACCAGCGTGCGCTTGCCGTAGCCGTTCTGGGTGATGGTGAGCAGGCTGACAGTCGGATCGACGGTGACCGGGTCGCCGTCGGCGTCGGGCTTCATCTCGACCCGCACGGCGCCGATGACCTCGTCACCCTCCTCGAGTTCGATGCCCTTCACGCCCGCGGCGGAGCGGCCCATCAGACGGGCGTCTTCCTCCGCGAAGCGGATGGCGTTGCCCTGGGCCGTGATGAGCATGATGTCGTCGCGGCCGCCAGTCATCACCACATCCAGCAGGCTGTCGCCGTCCTTCAGTCCCACGGCGATGATGCCGCCCTTGTTAACGTTGCGGTAGTCCTTGAGCGCCGTGCGCTTCACGATGCCGCCGCGGCTGGCAAAGGTGAGGAAGTTGCTGCCTTCCTCGAAGTTCTTGATCGCCAGGTACGCACAGGTCTTCTCGCCGGGCTTGAGCTCCAGCAGGTTGATGATCGCGCGGCCCTTGCTGGTGCGGCTCATCTCCGGCACCTCGTAGACCTTGATCTTGAAGATGCGGCCGGTGTTGGTGAAGCAGAGCAGGTCGTCGTGCGTGCCCGCGACGAAGACGTGCTCGATGAAGTCCTCGTCCTTGGCGTCACCGGCACGGATGCCCTTGCCGCCGCGGCCCTGGGTGCGGTAGGTATCCAGCGGCACGCGCTTCACGTAGCCCTGGTGACTGATCGTGACGGCGACGTCTTCCTTGGCGATCAGTTCCGCGATGGTGATGTCCACCTCGGTGTCGTCGATCTGGGTCTGGCGCTCGTTGTTCTTGGCCGACGCCCAGCGGGCCCGCATCTCGAGCGTGTCGTCCTTCACGATCCCCAGCACCTTGGCGTCGCTGGCGAGGATGGACTCGTACTCCTCGATCTGCTTGACGAGCTCGTTGTACTCGCTGACGAGCTTTTCGATCTCGAGGCCGACGAGCTGGATGAGGCGCAGGCCGCCGATGGCCTCGGCCTGCACGCGGCTAAGGGCGATGCCGCCCGCGGGCTCCGCGGCCTTGATCATGTTCATCAGGCGTGCCGGCAGCTTCGGGGCGTAGGGGTGGCTGGCGGGGATCTGGAAGCGACGCTCCATCAGCTTCTCGATCGCCTCTTCACGGGTGCGGCTGCCGCGGATGATGCGGATCACCTCGTCGATGTCGCAGACCGCGTAGACCAGACCCTCCAACTTGTGGGCGTTCTGCTTGGCGTGACGCAACAGGTACATCGTCCGCCGACGGATCACGTCCTTGCGGTGCTCGATGTAGAGGTCGATCAGTTCCTTCAGCGACAGCGTCCGCGGCTGGCGGTTCACCAGCGCGATGTTCATGATGCTGAAGGTGTCCTGCAGACTCGTGAACTCGTAGAGCTGCTTCTCGACCACGCGAGGGTCGGCGCCGCGCTTGAGCTCGATCACGATGCGGGTGGCAGCCTCACGGCCCGACTCGTCGCGGACGTCGGAGACATCGGGGATCTTGTCCTCCTCAACGGCCTCGACGATCTTCTTGAGCAGGAGCTCCTGCGAGGAGTTGTACGGGATCTCGCTGATGACGAGCTGGTAGCGGTCGGACTTGGAGCCCTCCACTGCCTCGCCATTGGCTGCAGCTTCGGCGGCCTTGCCCTTCTTGACGCCGCCGAGGGGCTCGATCTTGACGCTGCCGCGGACGGTGATGCGTCCGCGACCGGTCGCGTACGCCTCGAGGATGCCGCGACGACCCAGAATCGTGCCGCCGGTCGGGAAATCAGGCCCCTTGATGCCGCGGCGAATCACGTTGCCGTTCGCGTCGACGACATCCTGCATGAGTTCCATCAGCCCGATCGACGGGTTCTCGATGGTGCGGATGATGGAGTCGAAGACCTCGGTGGGGTTCTGCGGCGGGAGGCTCGTCGCCATGCCGACGGCGATGCCGATGCCGCCGTTGATGAGCAAGTTGGGGAACTTGCCCGGCAGGATCATCGGCTCCATCAAGCGGTCGTCGTAGTTGGGCTGGAAGTCGACGGTCTCGAACTCGAGATCGGCGAGCATGTCCACGGCGGCGTGGGTCATGCGGGCTTCGGTGTAACGCATCGCCGCCGGCGGATCGCCGTTGATCGAGCCGAAGTTGCCCTGCGGGTCGATGAGCGGCACACGCATGCGCCAGCGCTGAGCCATGCCGACGAGGGTGGGATAGACGACCGCTTCGCCGTGCGGGTGGTAGTCGCCCGACGTGTTGCCTGCGATCTTGGCGCACTTGAGGTGCTTCTTGCCCGGGCGGAGCTTGAGGTCGTTCATCGCGACGAGAATGCGTCGCTGCGAGGGCTTGAGGCCGTCACGGACATCGGGCAGGGCCCGGTCCATGATCGTGCTCATCGCGTAGGTGAGGTAGGAGTCCTGCAACTCACGCTGGATGTCGAGATCGAGGACGCGGCCGCCGGGCGTGCCAGCCCCGGGAATGTCGGCCCCTCCAACGCCACCTCCCCCACCGCTACCAGCGTCGAAGCCGCTGGAGAGATTGGCATCGGGGCTGAGCTGCGGGTTGAGGTTCAGGTGGTCAGACATCCATGACTCCGGGTCGCGTGCACGCGTTCGAGCGAGGCGTGGCGAAGGTCCGCGGGAGGCGGCTCGGTGTCGCCGCTTCCCCCTCGGCACGCCGCTAAGCGGTCGTTTCAGCGACCCGTCCGAGGGTCGAAAACGGGCTCAGCAGCGCGATGGAGATGATAGTCAAAACCGGATCGTTTTTCCCGCGAAACGGCGTGCATTTCGAGCCTGTTTTTCCGATGTTTTCTTGAATTTTTGACACCGAAATCTTGACCCGACAGAACGCCTCCGTCGGACCAATTTCGAGGACGGTCTCGGGCTGGGCTTCGGATCGCTTTTTGGCCTTCAAATCCGGGCAGCGCGGGAGGCAAACCACGCGCGGACCGAGCCCGAATGTCTGATCTCTCGGAATCGCCCTGTGGGTCTACTTCGCCTTGGCTTCGAGACCAGCGATCGCTTCGTCGAGCGTGATCAACGCCAATGCCGCGGCGTCGCTAGTCATGCGCTGATCCCACAGGGCGTTGCGAACGCCCCACTTGGCCCGGAACGGGTCGGCAAACATGGTGGCGTGGACGTCGTCGCCCATGAGCTGGCGCGTGAATCGCAGCACGGGCACGAGACGCACGATCTCCCTGCCGCGTTCGCCGGCGGGCGTCAGCCGGGGCTCGGCGAGCATGGCGGCAAGGCCCGCGGCCACGCGGACCGTCTGGGCCGAGGGCAGCGGCACACGCGACTTCGTAAAGACCATGCCGCCCACGAGATCTTCGCCGTCCGGCCCCGCATCCTCGGCGGTGAGGACAAACTTGTACGCCAGGTCCCGCCACTCGCTCAGCAAGGGAGCGACCGCGAGCGGCCCGTCGTCGGGTGCGAGATCGCGGGCGGCCATCACGATCCACGGCATGGCCGACGCGAGCTGATCGACCTTGGTCGAGGAGAGCAACGCCGCCAGCTTGCCGTCGAGACGTGGACGGAGCGCAGCGTCCACGCGAGCACGGCGTGCCAGTCCGGCGAGCGCCAGCGATCGCTCCGCCAGCGACACACCCTCCTGTACGAGCGACTGCTCGCAGGCTTCCACAGCTTGCGGCACCGCTCGATCCCAATCCCCACCCTCAACGGTCGAAAGCGATCTCGCCCGCTCCACGCCGATCAGGTACGCACCCGCAGCCGCCGGGCGGACCCGGAACTTCTCCGGCTGATTCGCGAGCGCTTGGAGAAGGGCCCGCGCTTGCTCCGGCTTGCGCTCGGCGAGCGCCATCGCGACCAGGCTCATCGTCGCCGGGTCCGCCGACGCGCCCGTCTCCCCGCGGAGCGGATGGAACACCCCCTCGATCGCGATCTCGCCCCCCCTGCCGCTCACGACGCGAGCGGCGAGAAACTCGGAAACTCCTTCACACCATTGCTTCATCGCGTCGAGCGATACCTCGCGTTCCGCGACAACTCGCCCGTGGCGATACAGGAACATCGCGGGCGTCTCGGGCGACTGCTGCGAAACATGGACCACACTGAAGCGGTAGAACTGCACGCCCCGGTTCTTGATCAACTTGGCCGGATGGTTGTTGGGATCAGCCCGCAGGCCCGTGACTGGATCATCGAGCGCCCCGGCGGCAGCCGTCACGAGCGCGTCGCCAGGCGACTGGGGCACGCCCGACGCGGTGTTGTGCGTGAGCATCGTCGAAGGGAAGACCAGCCGCGTCGTCTCGTTCACGCGCGCGCCGACGCCGTCGATGCCTGGGGGAATCTCAAGGTCGGCGTCGTCATACGAGGCAGGCGCGTACGGGACGATCGCGCCGGCCAACTCGACGCCAATGAGCAACCGCGACGCGAACACGCTCTCCTTCACCCCACTCTCGTGCAGGAACGGCTCCGCGGCTCGCATCGCCTCGCGTGCGGCGTCGAGCAGCGCGTTGGAGCTCCCGCCCTCCCGCCACGCACGACCCACCACCCGCCCTCCGAACCGCAGCGTCACCTGTGCCGCGCCGCTCGCACGTGCGGCACGCTCGAGCGCCGAGCCCGCGGCCGCCTCGCCCGCGTCGCCAGGCTTCCACGCCCGAACCAGCGATTGCACCTCGTTGAACGCGTCGACCGCCAGCCTCGCGCCCGGCGGCGCGAGTTCCACGACCGCGCCCTGAGGCTCTTTGGGCTCCACGGCGGCCCAGACCTGCACCGGGAACAGCGCACCCAGCAGCATCACCGCCCATCGCGCGGCGCGGAGCGCGGCACGGTTTCCAGACGTTGCCCTCCCGCGACGCAGCGCGTTGCTCTGCCGCGACACCGCATCGAAACCACGGACCGAGAACGTCACGGTTCCGAGAATGTCGGCCGCAGCGAACACGAAACTCTGCCAAGACCGCACGGCACGGGAACGGCACGGGGGTTGCATCAGTATCCTTGTCCGCCTGACATCCTGAAGAATCGAGAGGGAGAAACAAGAGATGAAGGCTGTTCTACTCATGACCGAGCACCGCCGCAAGGTTTCGATCCTGTTTCTTCTGAGCTTCCTGGCGATGTGCTGAACAAGCTGGATCGATCGTCAGGATTGGCCGGCGCCCGTTTCGCGACGCACGCCCGCATTCATCCGGGTGGGCGAGGAGGGTGGTGAGTCCCCTCGCACACTCGGAGCACGAACACTCTACCTCGCGTGCCGCCGTCGGGTTCCGCCCACCCTCCGCGACGCACATACGAAAAGCCCCGGTCCGTGACCGGGGCTTGAGGTCTTTTGGGGGATGCATCGAGGCATCGAGCGGGGAAATGAAAAGCCCCGGCCGAAGCCGGGGCTGGGGAGGAGTTCGATTCTGCGGGGGCTGGAAAGCCCCGCTTCGGGCGGATGCGGACTTACTTGAACTTGATCTTGTCGGTGCCCATGGCGTCGTGGCTGTCCATGCCGCCGCGGGTGGGCGAGGGCTTGGAGCGACGGCCTTCGTCGCCGCCACCACCACCGCTGCTCTCGCTGGCGCTGGTATCGCCCCACTGAGCACGCTTGAGCGAGAGACCGATCTTGCGGTCGGCCTTGTCGACGCGGAGGATCTTGACGTCCACCTCATCGCCGGCCTTGACGACATCCTGCGGGTTCTCGACCTTGTGGTCGGCGAGTTCGCTGATGTGCAGCAGGCCTTCGAGGTCGGCCTCGAGCTCCACGAACACACCGAAGTTGGTGATCTTCGTGACCTTGCCGCGGACGACCATGCCGGGCTTGTAGTGCTCGGGGATCGCGGTGAGCCACGGATCCTCGGTGAGCTGCTTCATGCCCAGGCCAACGCGCTGCTTCTCGCGGTCGACTTCGAGGACGACGCACTTGACGGTGTCGCCCTTCTTGAGGACCTCGTTGGGGTGCGTGACCTTCTTGGTCCAGGACATGTCGCTAACGTGCAGCAGGCCGTCGATGCCGGGCTCGATCTCGACGAACGCGCCGTAGTTGGCGAGGTTGCGAACCTTGCCCTCGATGACGGTGCCGGTGGGGTACTTCTCGCCCACGAGCTCCCAGGGGTTGACCTCGGTCTGCTTCATGCCGAGGCTGATCTCCTGCTTGTCCTTGTTGATCTCAAGGACAACAACCTCGACTTCCTGGTTGGGCTGCACGATCTCGGACGGGTGGTTGATGCGCCGAGTCCAGGACATCTCGGAGATGTGGACGAGGCCCTCGATGCCGTCCTCGAGCCGCACGAACGCGCCGTAGGACATGAGGTTGACCACCGAGCCCTTGATGCGGCTGTTGACGGGGTACTTCTTCTCGATCTCTTCCCAAGGCGAAGCCTCGCGCTGCTTCATGCCCAGCGCGATCTTCTCCTTCTCGCGGTCGATGTTGAGGATCTTGACCTCAACCTTCTGACCGACCTTCACCATCTCGCTCGGATGGTTGATGCGGCCCCACGACATGTCGGTGATGTGCAGCAGGCCGTCGATGCCGCCCAGGTCCACGAACGCGCCGAAGTCGGCGATGTTCTTGACCTCGCCGTGAACGATGTCGCCCTCCTTGAGGGTGTCCATCAGGCGCTTCTTCGCGCTCTCGCGCTCCTCCTCGATCAGCTTGCGGCGGCTGATGACGATGTTGCGACGCTCGGTGTCGATCTTCAGGATGCTGGCGCGGACCTTGCGGCCCATGTAGTCGCCGACATCGCCCGGGCGACGCACGTCGACCTGCGACGCGGGCAGGAACACGTTCACGCCGCCGATGTCCACCAGCAGGCCGCCCTTGATCTTGCGGGTGACCATGCCCTCGACCACGTCGCCTTCCTTGGTGGTGTCGAGCAGCTTCTGCCAGGCCATCATGCGGTCGGCCTTGCGCTTGGAGAGCTCGATCAGCCCGCCCTCGCCCTCAAGGTTCTCGAGCAGCACGTTGAACTCGTCGCCGATCTTGAGGCCCTCGATGCCCTCGAACTCCGACTTGGGGATCAAGCCCTCGCTCTTGAGGCCGACCTCAATGACCACGTCGTCGCCGGCAAAGCCGATCACCTTGCCCTTGATGAGCTTGCCGGGCGCCAGGTCGGCGATCTGCTCGCCGAGGAACGAGTCCATGTAGCCGGACTCGCCAACCTTGGACCGGGTGCCGTAGGCCTCCTTGAACAGGGCCTCCGCCTCGGAGTCCATAACTTTGAGCGACGCGATCAGGTTTTCATCGATCATGTGGTGTTGCGTTCCTCGACGGTCGCGGCGTCCATCCCCCGGTCGAAGGGGCGACGTCTCGGCAACCACACCGAAGGCCCACGTGCACGCACGCGGCTCTCGGTCTGCCCCCTCTCGTGGAGAGGAACGGGGGCGCTGTTGCATCCTGCAAAGCAAGTCGGGAGCACGCACACGCGTGCCGCCACGGTTCGGTCGACCGGCCGAACGGGAAATGGTAGGCAGGAGGACGGTCCAACGCGTGCCTTGACGAGCCCCGAGCGTGAGCGAGTGGGTCGCTTGTGAACATCGCCGCGATGTGAATCCAAACCTCGCCGACCCCCTCGCTCACGCTCCGGACGCCTTGGCGGCCACCATATCCCGTGCCATTGCTTCGTCAGGATGCCAGAGGCCCGATTCAGCCCAGGCTCGACGAGCTTCCCGCACGGAGCCGATCACGCCGCATTCCGGGCACTGGGACGCTGACTCCACCAACGGGTAGGTGCAATGGGTGCACAGACCACCTGCGTGCTCAATCAACGCGGCGTGCGTCCGCTTGAGTAAGGTGCCGGTCGTGAGGTCGTAGGCATAGTACATCACGACGAAATACCAGGCCATCGCCACCTGGGTCGCGAACACGAACATGGGGATAAGTGTCGCGACACCTAAAGCGATCATCAGAGTAATTGCGCGTCGGTGCGCAACTCGGGCCGCTGGTATGTCCGCCAGATACGGCGCGTACAGAACGTGTTCATCCGATATCCACTCTCGCCCGCAGAACAGACAAGCCCGCCCGCTCGGCGGGCTGCTTGCCGAACACCGAGGGCAGACCCGCGACGCAGGCAACTCAAGCCGAGGCTTGACGAGCATCTCCAAAGCCAGCGCGACCCCAAAGGCGACTCCGGCGACGATCTTGTCCAGGCCGCCACCGGAGACCGTTCGGAAGAGCCACGGCATCGCGCAGTACAAACCAAGCAACGCGATTCGCACCGGGCTTTGCCAGCGAGAGCGAGGGACACGTTGCCAGTTCACCGCGAACTGCCCCGGATTCGGAGTCGGCACCTGCTCACAGCCGCGCCCCCGCCGCCAGCTTGGTCAGCACCGAATCCATGTGATGATCAAACGCCCCGCGCGTCAGCACATCGTCTGCCCCCGCATCTCGTGCCGCCTGCAGCGTGTTCTTCTCGATGTGCGGCCCAAACGCGAGGACTCGGATCGGAGCGGACACCTCCGGCATCGAACGCTGGCCATCAGTGGATACAGACGCACCGGCACTCGATTCTTCTCCGATGCCTGATGCCCGATGCCCGGTGCCTTTGACTCGCCCGATCATCGCCAACGCCATCTCCGCCACATCGAGGTCGACGATCAGCGCCTTCACCGGGCTGTCGGCGAGGCGGGCCTCGAGCATCTCCATGTTCCGCACAGGGCGGCACGAGAGACCCAGGGCGTCGGCGGTCGCCTTGATCTTGCTGGCCCAGAGGAGGTCGGCGGCGAGGTAGAGGATCATGGGAGAAGATAGTGGAGCAGTGGCGCAGTGGGGCAGTGGCGCAGTAAAGAAGGGGAACCGGCAGAATATCGGGTTCCCCGCACGCGATCGTGGCCGCTCCGTCTTGCTCTACCCCACTGCTCCACTCCCCCAATGCCCCACTTCCGTTTTGCCCCCTTTCCTTTCCGCCACTACCATTCGGGCCCGTCGCGGCGGACGCGGGGCGGCTTGGGCGATGTGCACCCGAGGCCGCGGAGTTTCTTCCCGCCGCTCGCGTCGTTCGACGCTCACGGACCACACCATGACCACGCTCGCCAGCCAGCAGGCCCAACACGCCAAACCGAAGAACACGCCGCCCGCCAACTACAACTCCCCGATCTTCGACGAGCTTGGTTTCCCGCACGACCCGAACAACTTGTACCGCCAGACCGTCGGCTCGATGCTCTACGCCGCGGAGCTCATGGGCCTGCCCCACAAGGTGCAGCTCATTCTGTCGCAGCCCAAGACCGAGATCATGGTCCACTTCCCTGTGAAGATGGACGACGGCCACTACCGCCTCTTCAAGGGCTACCGCGTGCAGCACAACAACGCGCTCGGCCCGTACAAGGGCGGCCTCCGCTTCCATCACGACGTCCACCTCGACGACGTCAAGTCGCTCTCCTTCCTCATGACCATGAAGTGCTCGCTCGTCGGCGTGCCCTTCGGCGGCGGCAAGGGCGGCGTCAAGGTCGACCCCCGCAAGCACAGCAACGCCGAGATGGAACGCATCGTCCGCCGCTTCACCGTCGCGATCGCGCACAGCATCGGACCGGATTACGACATCCCCGCGCCCGACGTCGGCTCCAACGCCCAGCACATGGCCTGGATCGCCGACACCTACTCCTTCCTCGCCGACGTCGGCGGCAAGGACCCCTCGGCCGTCATCACCGGCAAGCCCGTTGAGTACGGCGGATCGCTCGGCCGCGAGAAGGCGACCGGCCAGGGCGTCGTCGACACCCTCGTTGAGATGCTCCCGGAGCTTGGCCTCAAGCCCGAGCAGTGCACGTTCAGCGTGCTGGGCTTCGGCAACGTCGGCTCGTGGTCGGGCAAGATCTTCCAGGGCAAGGGCGCCAAGATGATCGCCGTCGCCGATCACACCGGCTTCCTCCACAACGACAAGGGCATCGACGCCGCCGACCTCGCGGCGTACGTCGCCCAGAAGGGCGGCGTCGGCGGCTATCCCAAGGCCACCAGCGTCAGCAAGGAAGAGTTCTACAAGACCAAGGTCGATGTCTTCATCCCCGCGGCTCTGGAACAGATGATCCAGGAGCCCGAGGCCAAGATGATCAACGCCACCATCATCGCCGAGGGCGCCAACGCCCCCACCACTCCCGCGGGCGAGCGCATCCTGTTGGAGCGCGGCATCGAGATCCTCCCCGCCATCCTCTGCAACGCCGGCGGCGTGACCGTGTCGTACTTCGAGTGGGTGCAGAACAAGACGTTCCACTCCTGGGAGCTCGACCAGGTCGACCGCGAGTTGAACAAGCACATGGTGCGTGCCGCGGGTAAGACCCGCGATGCCCGCCGCAAGTTCAGCTGCGACCTCCGCACCGCGGCGTACATCGCGGCGCTGGAGCGCCTGAACCAGGCCTACGCCAGCCGCGGCATCTTCCCGTAAGCCGAACTTCAATCGATGACTCGGGGGCGGGGCCTTCCAGGCCCCGCCTTTTTTAGGCCGCTTTCCAGTTCCGTTGGAGCGGAGACAGGCCAGTCTTGGAAAGTACTTCATACGTGTTGCATCTCCTAACCCATATCGAGCCCCTATAACGCCGCCACCATTGCACCGGCTGGTATTGTGCTTGGATGTCGCGGCTCATCGCATACACCACCGCTCTGTTTGTCTCTCTTGCAAGCGTGACGCTCGCCGCCGATCATGGCGGCCCGATCCGATCCGAGCTCGCCGAAGTATCCGTCCGTGCGCTCCCAACTGAGCGCGGCAGCAACTTCCGGTTGCCATTGTTTGGCGATGTGGGGTTGGACCTCACGGTGCGACACGTGTCGCGTCGGCCGTCTGGCATGACGCTGCAGGTTTCAATTGATGGCGACGCCTTCGGTAGCGGCACCATCACGATCGAGGACGGCGTGGTGGCCGCGGGTTTCTGGACAGAGCGCGGCATCTATTCCATCACGCCGGAACCAAACGTTGCGGCACGCGACGATGGATCCGGTGTGGCACTCGTGCGCGTCGCGCAACTGCAACCACAAAGCACGGTCCGATGCATGCCGGTCGAACACGATCGCGCGAACCCGCAAGCGACACCCGCCCACGCGGTCCACGAGCATCGCCCGCGACCCGACAACATGTCGCAAGGGCCGGCCGCTTCCCGGACTCCGCGCTCCACAAACTCGAACACCGCGTCGAGAGCCGTCACAACAACGGCGACCCCTCCAGCCGTAGTCCTGCCCTGCAACTGCTCCGATGACCAATCCATTGTCGACGTGCTCTGCGTCTACACAACCCTTGCTAAGAACGCCGCGGGCGGTGCGGCCAACCTCCAGGCACGCTTTCAGAACGCCATCGATGCCGCCAACGCGGCGTTCACCAACTCCGGCATCAACACCGGCGGCGTGAACCGCCTCCAGCTCCGCGTCGCGGGATACGCCGAGGTGACCTACGACGAGGCTGCCCCGCAGTGGATCAACCATTTGCAACGCGTCACCGAGACCGCCGACGGCTTCATGGATAACGTGCACGCGCTACGCGATGCCGCCAACGCCGACACCGTCGCGCTCGCGATCGACGACACCCGATTCATCGGCGGCGCCGCATGGTGGGCGATCTGGGATCAGAAGGACGCGTTCGCGTGCGTGAACTGGCGCACGCTCGGCGGCGGCGACCTGCTCCTCGCCCACGAGATCGGGCACAACTTCGGCTGTGCCCACGACTACGAGAACGACGCGTCGGCCCCGACCTCGTACGCACGCGGGCACTATTTCACCCACAACGGCCAGACCTACGGCACGATCATGTCCTACCCGGGCACGATCCGGTTGCCGATGTTCTCGAATCCCAACATCATCGCGCCAGGCACGAACAAGCCCGCCGGGGTGCCTGTCGGACAGCCGCGCGCCGCGTACGACGCACTCATGATCCAGCAGACCCGGTGGACACTCGCCAACTACCGCGACGCCGCGGGCATCATCGATTGCAACGCCAACGGCATCGACGACGCGACGGACATCGCGACTCTGCTCAGTGACGACGCCAACGGCGATTGCCGCCCCGACGACTGCGAGGAGAAGCGTTTCGCCGACGCCGTCACACCCGGGCCGGGCGAAGGACGGACGTGGGCGAACGCCGGCGCCGACCTCGGCGAGATCCTCGCGATCTCGACGCTGCGGTGCTCAAACATCTCGCAGGTCTGGGTTGCCGGCGGCAGCTACAAACCCGGCTCCGGCACTACGTACCGCGGCACCAGCTTCCCGTTGCGCTCGGGTCTCTCCATCTACGGCGGCTTCCGCGGCAAGTCCCGCCCCGGCGGCGGCGAGACCTCGCTCGCGCAGCGCACCCTCGGCGTCTGGACCTCCACGCTCGACGGGAACATCGGCAACGCCGCCGACGAGACCGACAACGCGTACTCGGTCGTTACGGGTTACGACGTCGCGGCCAACGCGCGGCTCGACGGCTTCACCATCACGGGTGGCTACTCGGACTTCTCAGGTGCGGGGGTCTTCCTCCGAAGCGCCGCACCCACGATCGCGAACTGCGTGTTCACCGGCAACCGCGCCGGCTACGGCGGCGGCTTGCTCGCCGATACGGCGTCGAACGTACTTCTCAAGAACTGCATCTTCCACAACAACACCGCCACAGGCGGCGGCGGTGCCATCTCCGCCTACACCGAAACGTCGATCACCGTCGAGAACTCCCAGCTTTCGCACAACTCCGCCGCGTGGGGCGGCGCGATCGCGAGCGAATCGAGCGCGATCATTGTCAAAACCAGCCGCATCAGCCGCAACATCGCGACCACCTACAACGGCGGCGGGATCGACGTGAACAACTCCACGCTGAATGTCTACAACGCGCTCATCTCCGACAACACGGCGGAGTTCGACGGCGCGGGTCTGTGGATTGCAAACGATTCGAGCGCGGGCATCCGCAACACCACCATCGCGGGCAACTCCGCCGCGACCTACACCGGCGGCGCCACGGTCTACTTCGCCAACGCGACCTTCACGAACGCGGTGATCTGGGGCAACAGCGGCGGCCAGGCCGACACGCAGGACAAGAACCTGGTGTACTTCGGCACAACGAACGGGACGCCGCTGAACTCGAGTGTGCAGGGGTGGAACGGCTCGCTGGGTGGTGTCATAAACAACGCCAATAGCCCGCTGTTTGTGAACCCCTTCGGCGGCAATTACCGCCTCGGCGCCGGCTCGCTCTGCATCAACACCGGCGACAACACGGTGCTGCTCGATTATCCGCTCGACCTTGCGGGGCAACCACGCCGCAACGGCGTCATCGACCGCGGAGCTTTTGAGTACGTGGTCAGCAACTGCCCGGCCGATCTCAACTCCGACGGCTTCGTGGATGACGCAGACTTCTCGCCGTTCGCCTCGGCGTACAACGTGCTGGACTGCGCCGACGTGGCGATGCCGCCGGACTGCCTCGCGGACCTGAACCACGACGGGTACGTCGACGACGGCGATTTCGTCTTCTTCGCGGTCGCGTACGACGCGCTGTTGTGTCCGTAGACCGAGTCGCGCCCACGCGCCTCCCCGCCCCGCGAAGCGAGGAGGGGTGGTCGAGGCTCTGCGAGACCGGGGAGGGGCGATTGGTATCCGAACGCGCGGCGCTCTCCCTCGCGCTCAACCGCGCGGGCTGAAGCCCGCGGCTCAGAGTCAACGCCCGAACCCTTCCGCTACGCTGCACGCATGCAGCCCCCCCGCAAACGCCGCTGGCTCCGCATCCTCAGCGCGTTCCTCGCTTCCATGGCGATCCTCGCTCTCGCCGCGTTCGCCATCGCCTGGCAACTGATGATCAACATGCCCGGCGTCAGCCACCGCGGGCCGCTGCCAGCCTTGACCGAACCGCAGAAGCAACTCGCGGCCGAGCTGAAGACGCACGTCACACACCTCGCATCCGAGGTCGGCAAACGCAGCATCTACCACCCCAAAGAACTCGCAGCCGCGGTGCTCTACCTCAAGACTGAGCTCGAGTCGTACGGCTATGACGTGAAGGACCACTCCTTCCCGAGCAAGGGCGCTGGCACGCCCAATCTCGAAGCAACGCTGCCCGGCTCTGACGACACGCTGGCGTCTGAGATCATCGTCATCGGTGCCCACTACGACACCACGCAGCGATCCCCCGGCGCCGACGACAACGCCAGCGGCTGCGCCGGCGTGCTGGCGCTCGCGAAACGCTTCACCGGCAAGCCCCAGGCCCGCACGATTCGTTTCGTGCTCTTCCCGAACGAAGAACTCCCCACCGGAGGCACGCCCGAGATGGGGAGCTGGATCTACGCCGAGAAGTGCAAGGCCGCGGGCGACCGGATCGTCGCGATGCTGTCGCTGGAGATGCTCGGCTACTACAGCGACGAGCCGAACTCACAGAAGTACCCCCCGCCGCTGTCTGCGCTGTACCCGTCTACCGGCAACTTCATCGCATTCGTGTCGCGGTTCGATGATCGGGCGCTGGTGAAACGCTGCGTCGGTGCGTTCCGCGAAGCCGCGGCGTTCCCGAGCGAGGGAGCCGCGCTGCCGTCGATCATCCGTGACATCGGTCGCTCCGACCACGCCTCGTTCTGGCGTTTCGGATATCCGGCGCTCATGGTCGCGGACACGGCGAATTTCCGGAATCCGCACTATCACAAGGCGACGGACACGCCGGAGACGCTGGATTACGAGCGGATGTCGCGGGTCGTGGAGGGATTGGAGTCGATGATCCGCAGGCTCTCGGACGCCGGGGCCTAGAAGGCCCCGCCCCCGCCACCCCCACCACCATCGCCCCGCCGCACGCTCACGGATACTCCTGCCTCGTCGGACGGATCAACGCATCGCTCAGATGCACATGCGACGGCTGGCTCACCACGAACGCCACTAGCCTCGCAATATCCTGCGGCATCAGCATCGGGCCGAACTTCTCGACCATCGAGTTGTACCACGCCGTCGTGTAGCCCGCCACGCCCTGGAACTCGCTCGTGACGAACGCGGGCTCGATGAGCGTCACGCGGATGCCCTTGGGCCCGAGCTCGCGCCGGGTTCCCTCGGCCAGCGTCTGAATCGCGGCCTTGGTCGCGGAGTAAAAGCTCGAGAACGGGGAGACGTGCCGCCCCACCACCGAGCCGAGGATCACGATATCGCGCGGCGCCTTCAGCCACGCGTGCTTCTCCGGGTCGGGGCCGATCGCGTGGTCCGGCTGCATGGCGAGCATCCGCTTGCCCGCGGCGCGGATCATCCGCGACGCGGCGACGACGTTGGTGCGGATCATGTCGTCCCACTGCGATTCGTCGGAGGTGATGGCGGTGCCGCCCAGGCCACGGCCGGCGTTAATGACGACGAGGTCCGCGTCGCGGGCCGGAACCGGAGTGGGCTTTCCGGTTGCGCCGAAGGTGTCGCGGGCGGTGTTGAGCATGGTCTCGATCACCGCGCTGTCCGCGCAGTCGCCGGGCGCGATCGCCACATCCTCATCGCCCAACTCCCGCCTTAGCGCCTCCAGACGTTCGCGGCGGCGAGCGTTGATAACAACCGGGCAGCCGTGCGCAACCAGCTCGCGGGCAATGGCCTCGCCGATGCCGGCGGAGGCCCCCGTGACAACGCCGACACGATTCTGCAGCAGACTGCTGGACATAGGTCGAGACCCCCGAATTCCGAAACTAGAAACGCAACGACCGGTTCAACGAAGGTCGGATCGTGATCGCCGAAGAGCCCGAGGCGGCTTCTCTCGGTCGTGCCACTAGCCAGACTCTCGGAGTGTACCCATGCGCGCCCAAACGATTGTTCCTGTCACGCTCATGCTCCAACTGATGATCGTTTGCCGCGCCGCGGACGTCCGCTTCTCACCCGTCAACGCCGGCCACCTCACCTCCGACCACAAAAGCAACGGCGGCGTCACGATGGCCGACTTCGACCGCGACGGCAACCTCGACATCCTCGTCACAGCCGGTTACGACGTCTCCAAGAAACCCGAGCGCCAGCCCAGCCGCCTGTACTGGGGTGACGGCAAGGGCGGCTTCGCGCTCGACGAGAAGAACGCGCTCACCGACGCGATCACCTATGGCAGCGGCAGCACCTGGGGCGATTTCGACAACGACGGCATCCTCGACTGCTTCGTCTCCTGCCAACTCGAGGCCGGCGGCGTGCTCGCCCGCGGCTTGGGAGAACGCAAGTTCGAGATCCTGACCAACGCCGCACCGCACACAGATAAGGGAAACTCGTTCTCGTCGACGTGGTGCGACCTCAACAGCGACGGCAATCTCGATCTTCTGCTCTGCAACAACACCTACGCCGCCGCGGACGTGCCGTTTCTCTACACCGGCGACGGCAAGGGCGGCTTCACGCGCGTGACCGACAACGAGTTCGTCAACCGCAAAGCCTCCACCGGCGGCGCCTACTTCTGCGACTACGACAACGACGGGCGTCCCGACCTCTTCGCCCCGGCGTCGCGATCCGTCGGCGTGCTCTACCGCAACACCGGCGGCACAAACCTCGTGCCCGTGCCGCTGCCGGTGCTGGATTCCAACCCTTTCCCCGCGGTCGGCATCTCGTGGGTCGATTACAACAACGACGGCCGCATGGACCTGTCGCTCGCCAGCGCTGGCGGCGGCACCGCGTGGCTGCTGCGCAACACCGGCTCGGGCTTCGAGCGTGCGCCCCTCGGCACCGCGCACCTTGTCTCGACGAACTCCAGCCGCGTGCAGTGGGCCGACCTCGACAACGACGGCTTCATCGACTGCGTCGTGCCAAACTGGGGCGCGGGATCGTCGGTGTACATGAACAGCGCCGACGCCACGTTCCGAAGAATCAAAGTACCCGGATTCACCGATCAGGTGTACTACTCCAGCAGCTCCGCGCTCGCCGATTACGACAACGACGGTCGCATCGATCTCCTGATCGGGCAGTGGCCCCTCCAACCGGGCTCCGGCGAGATCACCCATCTGCTGCACAACGACACTCCCGGCACCGGATACTGGATCAAGCTCGACCTCCGCGGCACGACTTCGAACCGCGCCGCCATCGGCGCACGCGTTCGGCTTACCGCCGTCATCAAGGGGAATGAGATCACTCAAACCCGCGAGGTGGACGCCGGCAACGGCTTCCGCAGCCAGGGCGACCTGAAGCAGCACTTTGGCCTCGGAGACGCCGCCACGGCCGCACGCGTGGAGATCACCTGGCCATCGGGCAAAAAGCAGACGGTCGAGAACCTCCAAGCCGGAAAAGTCCACGCAATTACGGAGCCGTAATGCGGCGAGTGTTGCCTTTCCTTGCCCCCACTGCCCCACTGCCCCTACAGCTCCCCTGTCTCCTGCGTAGCCTTGTCCCCCTCTCGAAGGCTCCGCCATGTTCGGTTCCCATCTCTCGATCTCCGGCTCCATGGTCCATGCGCTCACCGAAGCGGTGAGCCTCGGCATGGACACCGTGCAGGTCTTTACCAAGAACCAGCAGCAATGGCACACCAAGCCGCTCGATGACGCGATGGTCCGTGAGTGGCTCGCGGAGCTCACGCGTCTCGGCTGGTCCGATCGCGTCGTGAGCCACGCGGGGTATCTCTCCAACCTCGCCGCACCCGACGACACGCTCTGGAACAAAAGCGTCGATCTCATGACCATCGAGATCGAGCGCTGCGAGGCGCTCTCAATCCCGTTCCTCGTGCATCATCCCGGCGCGTACACCACGTCCTCGCGCGAGCAAGGCATCGAGCGCGTCGCAAAGGGCTATCAGCAGCTGCTCTCTCGCACCAAGGGCATGCGCACCGTGCTGTGCCTCGAGGGCACGGTCGGCGCCGGCTCCCAGCTCGGCGGCACATTCGAAGAGCTCGCCGCCCTCCGCGCCCGGGCCATCGAGCTCACCGGCGAGCCACAGCGCGTCGGCTTCTGCCTCGACACCTGCCACATGCACGCCGCCGGGTACGACATGCGCACCCGCGCCAGCGCCAACGCCGCCCTTGATCGCTTCAACGAGATCTGCGGCCTCGACCATCTCAAGGCATTCCACATCAACGACTCCAAGGGCCCATGCGGCTCGCACCTCGACCGCCACGACCACATCGGCCGCGGGACCATCGGCGGCTCCCACGCCGAACCCGTCCCTGCGGCCCTCTTCGATTGCGGTTTCGCGGCGATCGTGAACCACCCCCGCCTCCGCGGCGTACCCAAGCTCCTCGAAACCCCCAAGGGCGACGACCCCAGCGGCCGCTCCTGGGACGCCATCAACCTCTACATGCTCCGCTCGCTCATCGACGGCTCGTCCGCTCTCGCACCCCCCGTACCCGCTTCCAGCCCTGCCCGCACCCGCCCCCGCAACGAAGCACGGCCCGCCAAGAAAGCCGTCCCCGCAAACAAGGCTGCCGCTGCCCAGAAACCCCCGACGCCCAACACCTCCGCCCGCACCAAAGCCGGGCCGAAGCCACCGGCACGCACCACCGGGTCGCCCGTCAAAGCGAAAAATCAAACAAAGTCCGAAAAGTCGCGGTCCAGAAGGCCCCGGTAAACAGCCGATCCAAGGAAGTCATGACTACCAAGACCCGCACCGCTCTTCAACTCTTCTCCGCCCGCGGCCATTTCGGCGTCGGCACGATCCTGGCCGGTTCACTGCTCGCCGGCTCACTGCTGTCGGGCTGCACCGGCGGCGGCGGCCGCTCCACGTCCGCGGGCAACGACTCCGGCCGCGCGGTCAACGATGTCCCCGACGCACCCCGCACCAAGCAGACCGTCGCCGACCAAGCCCTTGACCGCGCTCAGAAACTGCTCGCACAAGGCATGAAGCGTCCCGCGCTGGTCGAGTTCGAGCGTGCGATCGAGAACAACCCGAGCCTGCCCAGCGCCTACATGGGCGCCGCGGAGATTTACCGCGAGCAGGGCGATTACGAGTCCGCCGCCGTGCGCTTCGGCCAAGCTGCGGACCTGATGCCCCAGGATTTCGAGCCCCGCTACAAGCAGGGCCTCATGCTCCAGCTTCTGAACCGCCTCCACGAGGCGGTGAAGGCGTACATCAAGGCCCTCGAGATCAACCCCAGCGACTTCGAAGCCAACCTCAACGTCGCCACCGCCTATCTCCAGCTCGGCGAGGCCAGCAGCGCGCTGCCCTTCGCGCAACGCTCCGTGCAGATCAACCCCAAGAGCGGCCCGGCCCACGCCAACCTCGGTTCCATCTACAGCACGCTCAACCGCCATCAGGACGCGGTCAACGAATACCGCCAGGCGCTCGAACTCGTCGAGCTCTCCCCGCCGCTGCTCTTGAACCTCGCCAACAGCCTAGGCAAGATCGGGCGCTTCGACGAGATGCTGAACACCTTGAACCAGGTGATCCGCATCCAGCCCTCGGCCGCCGCGTACGAACGCACCGGCTTCGCCCACTTCCGCCTCGGCCGCTTCGACGAGGCCCTCAAGGCCTTCCGTACCTCGGTCGAGATCGACCCCAACTACGCCCCCGGCCACACCGGTATCGGCGTCTGCCTGCTCAACGAGTACGAGTTCGCCAAGCGCGCCAACGACGAGTTCCGCACCGAGAGCCTCAAGCACCTGCGCCTCAGCGTCCAGCTCGACCCGCGGCAGAACCAGGTCATCGACCTGATCAACCGGTACCGCTGAGCCCGCCGAATCGCCCCAGGTTCCCCTATGCTCCCTTTCTAACGAAAGGGCTCGCATGTCCACATCTTCCGAAGCGTTCGCCAAGGGCCTCGAGGGCGTCATCGCCGGTGAAACCAGCATCTGCTCCATCGAGCAGGGCGGCCTGTTCTACCGCGGCTACGAGATCCACGATCTCTCCGAGCACGCCACCTTCGAAGAAGTCGCCCACGTCCTGCTCGTCGGCCACAAGCCCAACGCCACCGAGCTCAAGGCCTTCAAGAGCGAACTCGTCGCCGAGCGCGCCCTGCCAGCGCCCATCGTGGACTTCCTCAAGTCCGCCAGCCCGTGGCTGAAGACCGGCCACGCCGTGCCCATGGACGTGCTCCGCACCGCCGTCTCCATCCTCGGCCACCTCGACCCTGACTGCCAGGACAACTCCGCGGCCGCCAATCTCCGCAAGGCCAAACGCCTGCTCGCCAAGACCCCGACCATCATCGGGCACATGCAGAACATCATCGACGCCAAGCCCATCGTCGGCCAGGAAACCGGCGGCGACCCCAGCCTCGACCACGCCGCCAACCTGCTCTACATGATGACCGGTGCCAAGCCGCCCGCCGAGTACGCCCGCTGCATCGACGTCTCGCTCATCCTCTACGCCGAGCACGACTTCAACGCCAGCACCTTCACCAGCCGCTGCATCGCCGGCACGCTCAGCGACATGCACGGTGCCGTCACCGGCGGCATTGCCGCGCTGAAGGGCCCGCTCCACGGCGGCGCCAACGAAGCCGCGATGGAGATGCTCAAGGAGATCCGCACCTTCATCGAGAGCGGCAAGGGCTCGATCGAGGACTTCATGAAGAAGGCCTACGCCGAGAAGCGCAAGCTCATGGGCTTCGGCCACCGCGTCTACAAGAACGGCGACCACCGCGCTCCCATCCTCGGCAAGCTCGGTCGCGCCATCGCCGCCAAGCAGGGCCCCAGCCAGCTCAAGTGGTTCGAGATCGGCGACGAGGTCCAGCGCATCATGCTCCGCGACAAGAACATCCACCCCAACGTGGACTTCCCCTGCGGCATGACGTACTTCGTCATGGGCATCCCCGTCCCGCAGTACACCCCCATCTTCGTCGCCGCCCGCATGAGCGGCTGGTGCGCCCACGTCATCGAGCAGCACGCCAACAACCGCATCATCCGCCCGCTCAGCCTCTACACCGGTGCCCCGGTGCGGAAGTGGAATGGGTGAATGGAAATAGCTCAATAGCAAACAGCAAATGGCCAAAGAAGACAGAAGAGCGGAGTGCTCGAACCGCCTGTCTTGAATTTGCTATTTTGCCCTTTGCTATTTGCCATTTCGCCCCTCCCCAGCCGACATACTCTTCACCGTGACCTCGTCCCCCCGCAACTTCATGGAACGCATCCGCCTCAAAGCGATGGCTGTGGTGCTCGCCACCATCGTCGCCGCCGTCGGCGTGATCGCCTGGAGCACCATCCCCGCCTGGCCCGTGATCGGCGTCGGCGTCGCGGTGGTCGCGGTCGCCCTGAACAGCATCGGCTCTCGCCTCGAAAAGTCCGTCTGCTACGGCTGCGGCCAGTCCATGTCCGGCCAGCCCATCGGCGAACGCGGCAGCATCTGCCCCAGCTGCGGCACCATCAACCAGCCGCTGCTCGCCAAGGGCGAGGCTCACGACGAGCGGGCGTAAGGCCGAATCCGGCTTTGTTTTTCAAACGCTGCTCACGCCCGAAACTCCCACGGCACGCCCGGCTTGTACTCCACCAAGTCATACAACTGCTGCCGCGTCTGCATCTGCCCAATGAAGCCCTCGACTGATCCCTCGGCCTTCAGCTGCGCCAGCGCCCGATCCACCGCGCCCATCGCGACTCGCAGCAAGCTCACCGGGTAGATCACGCACGCATACCCCATGGCGCCGAACTTCGCCAGCGGGATCAGCGGCGTTTTCCCAAACTCGGTCATGTTCGCCAGCAGATATGTCGAGCTCGACGCACTGAGCATCGCGTCGGCGAACTTCTTGAACTCGTCCTCGCTCGTCAGCCCTTCCGGGAAGATCATGTCCGCGCCCGCGGCCACATACGCCTTCGCCCGCGCGACCGCGGCATCAAAGCCCTCAACGCCCTTCGCGTCGGTCCGAGCACAGATCACGAATTCTCCGCGCGATCCGCCGCTGCCCGTCGCTTCGTCGCTCGCCCTGCGTGCCCATTGCACCTTCTCGACCATGTGATCGGTCGGCACCAGTTCCTTACCATCAAGGTGCCCGCACCGCTTCGGGAACTTCTGATCCTCCAGATGCAGCCCGGCTCCGCCAGCCCGCGCGTACTCGATCACCGTCCGCCGCACCATCTCCGCTTCGCCAAACCCCGTGTCCGCATCCGCCAGCACGGGAAGCCCGCTGCCGTCCGCCACCTCGCGGATCACGCGGCAGAAGTGCTCCACCGTCAAGAGCCCCACGTCCGGCACGCCCGCCGAGACGCTGGTCGCCGCACCTGAGACATAGCACGCCTGAAACCCGTGCCGGGCAACCGCCCGAGCGCAGAGCGCGTTGAACGCCCCGGGAGTCGCAACGGCCTTGCCGCCCGCGCGAGCGGCGTCCATCACATCCCGAAACCGACGACCCGGCGAAGTGCGTCCTGCGGTGCTCATAGCAAATGTTAGCGGCAAGCACCAAACGAACTCCGCCACCGGCGCACCGAGCCGAGTGCCACCCGTTCCAGCACACCCCGCCCGCCGCCGACAGGTTCGTCATCGGCTCCCGCACAACCCCAGCCAGCCCGCATGGTGACACTGAACACGGCGGCCCGATCCCTCCGAACCCCGCGCCCGCCGCGGCGTATACTGCTCGGTACCGCGGGCGTAGTTCAGCGGTAGAACGTCAGCTTCCCAAGCTGAATGTCGCCGGTTCGATCCCGGTCGCCCGCTTTTCTGTCTGGACGCGCACGACGTTGCGAAGCCGTGTCTGGACAACACCTTCCATCGTGCTCGGACTCGTCGTCGCGCTGAAACGCCGTTGGCATCGGAGCGCTCGCAGTGGCACCCTCTTGCCCCGAATCGTGCACAGACTGCTGGCAAATCTGCTGGGGGTCTGAACTGTCCACCGGCACTCGACGGTCGGCTCTGGCTACGGCCTCGCCGAGTCGGGGTACCCGAGCGACCTCGCGGCATCGATCCCGGGGGTTGAGATCGGTGTCGTGGTTCATCCTGGTGGTGACGCCGGCGTGGCCGCCGCACGCTCAGCGGGTCGGCGGCCCCAGCTCCGCAAGCCGATAGCCCACGCCCGGCTCCGTGATCAAAAAGCGTGGCTGGGCGGGATCGACTTCGAGCTTCTTTCTCAGTTCCCCAGCGTAGACCCGGAGATACTGCACATCGGTGACGTGTTGCGGCCCCCAGACTTCCTTGAGGATCATCTGGTGGGTCAGCACCTTTCCGGAGTGGCGCGCCAGAAAAGCCAACAGCTTGAACTCCATCGGCGTCAGGCGAATCTCGCGACGCTCGCCTGATCCCGTTGACCGGTCCATCACATGGACCAGCCGCGAAGAAAGATCGATGCTCAGGGTCCTGCCATCGAGTGTGCGTTCGTACCGCGGGCGGTCATCATCGCCGCCGGTGCCCCGGCTGCCGTGCCGCATGGCGTGGCGGAGAGCGACCCGAAGGCGAGCGAGCAGCTCGCCGACGCCGAAGGGCTTGGTGAGGTAATCGTCCGCTCCAGCGTCGAGGGCTGCAACCTTGTCGCTCTCCTGGCCGCGTGCTGAGAGAATCACGATGGGAACACGCGACTCTTTCCGGATGGAGCGGGTGACGGAGAACCCGTCGCCGTCGGGAAGACCCAGGTCCAGAAGAACGACGTCCGGATAGGCGGTCACCGCGAGCAGCGTGCCCTCACGGCCCGAGCCCGCTTCCTTGACGCGATAGTGGTTGGCTTCGAGGGTGGCTCGTAGGAAACGGCGGATGGGGTCCTCGTCCTCGATGATCAGCACCAGAGGCATGTGCGCCGGCTGCTTTGCCGCGATCGGTTGAGCACGCGATGGCACGGCATCGGATTCGCTCATGGCTCGCCGCTCCCGTTGGAGACCGGATGGATCATTGCCGGTGGCATCACAGGGTCGCATTCATGGAGCGGGCATTCGAGCGCCGGCAGTGTCGGCTGCGGGGAATCCACGGGCAGCGAAAAGAGGAACGCGACACCCCGCGGCGCGTTGGGCTCAGCCCAGATACGTCCGCCGTGAGCGCGGATGATCCCTTCGCAGATCGTCAGTCCGAGGCCCATGCCCGTCGAAGAGGTGGCATGATGATTCGGCGCGGCCGCTCTGCTGGCTCGGCCCCGGTAGAAGCGTTCAAAGATCTTCGAGGACTCATCGTCCGCGATCCCGGGGCCCTCGTCCCACACCTTGACGACGACGCTCGTCTCGCTCGTCCAAGCCGCGATCCCCAGAGCGGCGTCGGCGGGAGTGTAACGCAAAGCGTTCTCGACAAGATTGTGCACCACCTGCGGAATCATCGCGTTATCGACCCGCAGCATCGGAAGGTTGCTGGGCACATGAACCTCGAAAGGACGCAAAGCGAGCGTTTCACGATGGCGCGCCAGACCAGCGCCCACAATCTCCTCCAACGTGCTCCATTCCCGTCGCAGGTCCACCGCGCCGGACTCGAGCCGTGTGGCAAAGACGAGGTTAGCGATGGTGTCATTGAGCCGGGCGGACTCGTCGACAATGGTTCTCAGCAGCGCCGCTCGGGTGGGCAAGTCGATGACGCCGTCCTGATTCGATGGATCTGAGTGGGCTTCCGCGAGCTGCAGCGTACTCGCAGCGCCGGTGATGCTGGCCAGTGGGGTCCGCAGATCGTGGGACACGGAGCTCAGCAATGCGCTGCGGAGCCGCTCCCGCTCGGCATGGATGCGGGCTGCCTGCTCCGACTCGGCAAGCGTGACGCGCTCGAGCGCCGAGGCCGCTTGAGATCCGATCGATTCGAGCGTGGCGAGTTGTGCGGCGTCGAGCGCTTCGAGCCCGCTCTCTGATGCCGGCCGAACGCCGAGAACGCCAACCCTGCCCCGGCTGCTTACCAAGGGCAGATACCGGCCGCGGGCCGCCGGCAGCGTCGTTGTGCCGCGCCCGGCCGTGCTGCCGTGGTCGAATGCCCACTGAGCCACCCCGCGTTCGCGAGCAGGGTCTTCTCCTTCGCCGGAGTACCAGTCGGGGCCCGTCGAGCCGGCGGCTGCGGCGACGTCAAGCTGCCTGGATCTCAAAGGTGCAGCGCGTGCGGACGGTGCTGGAACACAGACCACCGCGTCGCTCTGCAGCAGGTCGTGCGTGTGTCTTGCCACGATGGCGGCCACAGCATGGATATCGCTCGCGGCGGCGAGCTCGCGCGACAGCGCGTGCTGTGCGGCGGTGCTGCGTTCGCGAGACCATGCACGCAACCGCTGTTCCCGGGCACGGGCTGCCAGCGTGCCGACGGACAGGCCGACGGCGAGCATCACCGCGAACGTGATGAGGTAGCCGCTGTCATTGATATTGAGAGAAAAGCGAGGCTCCGTAAAGAAGTAGTTAAAGGCCAACACCGACAGAATGCTGGCGCCGATCGCCGCTAAGCGCCCCACCCACAGAGCGCTGACGACGACCCCCGTGAGCAGGATGAGGGCCTCTTCCGATAGGTCGGGCGGGCGGTAGAATGCCAGAGCGACCAGAGCGGACGTGCCGACAATTGCCGCCGAAGCGGCGAGTTCGCTGGCAATCCGTCCGAGTGCGTTCGGCGTGGGCTCACGGATGGCGTCGCCCGGGATCGATCGCGTCGAGCCAGCACCCACCTCGTCGCCCCGGACAACGTAAATGTCGATGTCGCCGCTGTCGCGGATGAGATTGTCGATGAAGGAGCCGAAGAGGATCTCCTTCCAGCGAGGGCGCGAGGTCTTTCCTACCACGATCTTCCCCACGTTGCGAGAACGGGCGAAGGCAAGCAGCTCCGAAGCGGCGTTGTTGCCGGAGATAGTCTGCGTCGTCGCACCGAGGGACTCGGCCAGACGCAGATTGGCTTCAAGACGTTCGCGGTCCTGAACGGAAAGCCTTGCCGTTCGCGGCGTCTCGACGTACATCGCGATCAAGTCGGCGTGCAAGCCCGCGGCCATCCGCTTGGCGGCTCGCACCAGCTTGCCGGACATCGGGCTGGGGCTCACCGCAACCACGATCCGCTCGCCCGCGGGCCAGACGGCCCGGATGCCGCGGTCTTGCTTGTAGCGTCGAAGCTCCGAATCGACCCACGCCGCGGTCCGCCTCAGCGCGAGCTCGCGCAGCGCGGTGAGATTGCCCTTGCGGAAAAAGCCGTCGCTGGGATCGACGGCACGCATGGCGTTCTCGCCGAGATAGACCTTGCCCGATCGAAGCCGCTCATGCAACGCGTCCGGCGGCAGGTCCACCAGCTCGATCTCGTCCGCCTCGTCGAACACGCGGTCCGGCACGGTCTCGCTGACCCGGACGCCGGTGATCTGGGCAACAACGTCGTTGAGCGACTCCAGATGCTGGACATTGAGGGTCGTGTAGACATTCACCCCCGCGGCGAGGCACGCATCGACGTCCTGCCAACGCTTTGCCCGGCCCGACGGAGCTCCGGGGGTATTGCTGTGCGCCAGCTCATCGACAAGCAGGATGTCGGGCCGGCGTCGGATCGCGGCATCCACATCAAACTCGTGCAGCGTGGTCCCGCTGTACTCAAGTGTGGCCCGCGGGATGATGTCGAGCCCAAGCAGCATCTGCTCGGTTTCTGCCCGACCGTGGGTCTCGACGACGCCCGCGGCGACATCGACGCCCTGAGCTGCCATCCGCTGCGCCGCCGCGAGCATCGCGTAGGTCTTTCCGACACCCGGAGACATGCCGAAGAAGATCTTCAGCCGTCCGCGAGGCTCGGTAGAGGCGGCGACCGACCCCGTCGTCGCAGCTGCACGCTGCTCCCGCCTAAAACGATCCAGAACTTCGTCGGGCGCCAGCGGGCTTGGGTTGGGCTCCTTGGGGGTCATCTGCGCATCCATCGTATTGAGGTGAGGCCGCGCTCACGGCCGCGCGTCGCGGAGTGCTTGATTCAAGCCAAGAACGTGCACCACCGGCTCCCCAAGCACACCCAACACGCGGCCTTCGGTGTGCTGGCGCACCAGGGCTCGGACAGTGTCCTCGCTCATGCCACGGGCTCTGGCGATACGGGGGATCTGGTACTCGGCCGCCGCGGGAGAGATGTGCGGGTCCAGGCCACTGGCCGAAGTTGTGACGAGATCAACCGGGACCGCGTTCGCGTGGGAATACATGCTCCTTACCGGGCGGGAGATGCCGACACTCGCATCGGCGGCGTCGAGCGCGGCGACTCGTGCTTTGATGCCCTCGACGAGCGACGGGTTGGTGGGAGCGAGATTGCTGCCGCTGGAGCCGGTCCCCTTCTCGAGATTCAATGCGGTGTAGGGCACCGGCCCAGTAGCGCTCGGCCGGCCCCAGAACCACTTCGCCAGTGCCGGTGCCGCGGCCGGATCGCTCGTGCCGAACTCCTGGCCGATGAGCATGGACCCGATGCGATTCCCATCGGAGCCGACGATGATCGAGCCGTTGGCCTTCTCGGCAAAGGCACTCTGTGCGATAGCCGTCATTGCCAGCGGATAGATGACGCCGGTGAGCAGCGACAGCACGACGAAGAGCACGAACGCGGGTCGGAGCAAGGTACGCATGCGTCAGTTCCAAAAAGGGAGCATGTTCACGAGCACATCGATGAGCTTGATG
Source organism: Phycisphaerales bacterium (assembly GCA_036392375.1). GTDB lineage: Bacteria > Planctomycetota > Phycisphaerae > Phycisphaerales > UBA1924 > JAFEBO01. The sequence continues at coordinate 51,895 of DASVYC010000120.1, read as the reverse complement.
CCGATGAAGGGCACGATCAGTCCGCCGATGCCGTACACCAGCAGATTGTGCCCGAGCAGACGGCTGGCCTCGACCGGCCGGTACTTCACGCCGCGGAGGGCGAGCGGGATGAGCACGATGATGATGAGTGCGTTGAAGACGACGGAGGACAGGATGGCCGTCGCGGGATTGAGCCGCATCACGTTGAGCGACCCGAGCGCTGGGTAGGTGCTCATGAACGCCGCTGGAATGATGGCGAAGTACTTGGCGACGTCGTTGGCGATGCTGAACGTGGTCAGCGAGCCACGGGTCATGAGCAGCTGCTTGCCGATGCGGACGATCTCGATCAGTTTGGTCGGGTTGCTGTCGAGGTCGACCATGTTGCCGGCCTCCTTGGCGGCCTGCGTGCCGCTGTTCATGGCGACCGCAACATCGGCTTGGGCCAGCGCCGGGGCGTCGTTGGTGCCGTCGCCCGTCATGGCGACAAGACGCCCTCCCTGCTGATACTCGCGGATGAGCCTGAGCTTGGCCTCGGGCGTGGCCTGGGCGAGGAAGTCATCGACGCCCGCCTCCGCAGCGATCGCGGCCGCAGTGACCGGGTTGTCGCCGGTGATCATCACCGTCTTGATGCCCATGCGGCGGAGCTCGGCGAAACGCTCGGCGATGCCCCCCTTCACGATGTCCTTCAGTTCGATGACGCCGAGCGTCCGTCCCCTCCCATCGGCAACGACGAGCGGCGTGCTGCCGCGCTTGGAGACGTCGGTCACGATCTCGCGTGCCTGTGAGCTCGGCGTACCGCCCATGCGAGAGACGTATGCGTCAATCGCATCGGCGGATCCCTTCCGGATCTGCCTCCCTTGCGGGTACTGGACTGAGACCGGCAGGTCGACGCCGCTCATGCGGGTGTTCGCCGTGAACGGCACGAACACCGCCGGCTTGTCATCGAAGCCAAGCGCGTGCATGTCGCGCTCGCGGATCCCGTACTTCTGCTTGGCGAGCACCACGATGGATCGGCCTTCGGGCGTCTCGTCGGCAAGCGACGAAAGCTGTGCGGCGTCGGCGAGCTGCTCCGCGGTGGTCCCGTCGATCGGGTAGAACGCCGACGCCATCCGGTTGCCGAACGTAATCGTGCCGGTCTTGTCGAGGAGCAACACGTCCACGTCGCCCGCGGCCTCGACCGCTCTGCCGCTGGTGGCGATGACGTTGGCCTGCACGAGACGATCCATGCCCGCGATGCGGATCGCAGAGAGCAGGCCGCCGATCGTCGTCGGAATGAGGCACACCAGCAGCGCCACCAGCACCGTCACGGTGATCGGCGTCGCCGTGGCCGCGGCATCCGCCGCCTTCGCCTGCGCCACGGCATACATCGAGTACGGCAACAACGTCGAGCAGGCAAGCAGAAACGTGATGGTCAGCGCGGCCAGCAGAATGTCGAGCGCGATCTCGTTGGGCGTCTTCTGCCGCTTGGCACCCTCGACCATCGCGATCATGCGGTCAAGGAAGGAGGAGCCGGGATCAGCGGCGATCCGCACAATGAGCCAATCGCTGAGGATCTGTGTGCCGCCGACGACGCTGGAGCGGTCGCCACCCGCCTCGCGGATGACGGGCGCTGACTCGCCCGTCACGGCAGACTCGTTGACCGACGCGACGCCCTCGATCACCTCGCCATCGCCCGGGATGCTGTCGCCGGCCTGCACGAGCACGATGTCGCCCTTCCTGAGCGTGGCCCCTGAGACGATCTCGGGCCGGAGTGCGGCGATATCCGTCGCTTGTTTCTGTCCGCCGGCTCGGGCCCAGGTCCCCGATCCGATCTTCTTCGCCAGCACATCGCGCTTGCTCTTGCGCAGACTGGCGGCCTGAGCCTTGCCGCGCCCCTCGGCCATCGCCTCCGCGAAGTTGGCGAAGAGCACCGTGAACCACAGCCACAGCGCGATCACCAAAACCAGCGTTGGCGAGTACCCGCCGACCTCGCCATGCCCCGCGTAGCCGGCGAACGCCAGGAATGTCGTCAGCACACTGACGACCCAGACGACGAACATGACGGGGTTGCGGAGCTGCACCCGGGGATCGAGCTTGGCCAATGCCGAGCCGATGGCGGGACGCACGATGGCGAGGCTGAAGAGCGTACCGGCGTGAGGAGCGGAGCTTGACATGACGGACTCCGAGGAGCGAGGCGTTACTTGGCGACGAGCTGTAGGTGTTCCGCGACCGGGCCGAGGGCCAGAGCGGGGACAAATGTCAGCGCGCCCACGATGACCACGACCGCCACGAGCATGAGCACGAACACCGGCGTGTGCGTGGGCAGCGTGCCACTGGTGGCCGGGCTGACCCGCTTGGCCGCGAGTGAGCCGGCGACAGCGAGCACCGGCACGATGATCCAGAAACGGCTGAACCACATGGCAAGGCCGAGGGAGAGGTTGTAGAAGGGCGTGTTGGCGCTCAGGCCCGCGAACGCCGAACCGTTGTTGTTGCCCGCACTGCTGAAGGCGTACAGGATCTGGCTGAACGCGTGCGGGCCCGGATTGCTCGTGGTGTTGCCCTCAGGAACCAGCACCGCGACGGCGGTTCCCACGAGCGTCAGCGCGCACGGCACCAGCACGCAGACCATCGCCATCTTCATCTCGAAAGGCTCTATTTTCTTGCCGAGATACTCGGGAGCGCGGCCGACCATGAGCCCCGCCACGAACACACCGACAATCACGAACATGAGCATGCCGTAGAGACCAGAGCCCACGCCCCCGAATACCACCTCGCCGAGCTGCATCAGCCACATCGGAATCAGCCCACCGAGCGGGGTGAACGAGTCGTGCATCGCGTTTACGCTGCCGTTGCTCGCCGCGGTCGTCGCCGCGGCCCACAGAGCAGAGTTAGCCACGCCGAAGCGGGCCTCTTTGCCCTCCATGTTCCCGCCGTCGCCGCCTCGTCCTTCTCCTGTCTCAACGCCGAGCGATACCACGGCGGGGTTCCCACGTGCCTCGAAGACATACGTTGCCGCGAGCAGCGGGGTGAAGATCACCAGCATGGCCGCGAGCAGGGCCCAGCCCTGCCGCCGATCGCGGACCATCTCACCAAAGGTCCAGCAAAGGGCCGCTGGTATCAGCAAGATCGCGAGCACCTGCAGAAAGTTGGACAAGGCGGTTGGGTTCTCCAGAGGGTGAGCGGAGTTCGTGTTGAAGAAGCCGCCGCCATTGGTCCCGAGTTGCTTGATGGCGATCTGCGACGCCGCAGGTCCGAGTGGGATGACTTGCTCCCGGACGGTCACGGCCACGGACTGGTCGCTGCCGTCGGAGTTCTTCAGCGTCTCGCCCGCGGCGTTCTTCAAAGGTTCCGCGTACGAAAGCGGCGTCATCAACGCGACCTTGGCGGGACCGCGGAAAGTCTGCACGACGCCTTGGCTGACCAGGGCCACCGCAAGCACCATCGACAACGGGAGCAGGATGTAGAGTGTGACACGCGTGAGATCGATCCAGCAGTTGCCGATGGTCGCCGACGACCTGCGGGCCAGTCCACGCAGCAGCGCTGCAAGCACCGCGATACCCGTGCCGGCGCTCAGGAAGTTCTGCACGCCCAGTCCGAGCATCTGCGTGAGATAGGACATCGTCGTCTCGCCGCCGTAGCCCTGCCAATTGGTGTTGGTGACGAACGAGACCGCGGTATTGAACGCCGATCCAGGCTCGACGGGCGCGATGGCCGCCGGGTTGCCCGGCAACGCACCCTGCAGCCGTTGGAGCGCGTACACCGCGACAAAGCCGATCGCGTTGAAGATCAGGATCCCCGCCGCGTACGTAGTCCAACGCATCTCAACGCCTCGACGCCCCGCGCCCGCACCTTCGGTCGCGATGCCGCAGAGCCTGTAGGTCCCGTGCTCCACCCATCCCAGCAAGCGCCCCAGCCCGAGCGGTGCCTCGCCCGTCCGTCCCTCGAGCACGCGTGCCATGACCCATCCCAAAGGCTTGACCAGCGCGATCAGAACCGCGATGTAGAGCGCCAGTTGAAGGATCCCCGAGCCGCTGATCGCGGCCAGGACTGGAGAAGCGTGTTGAGTCAGGTCACCCACGTTCATTGGAACCACTCCGGCTTGAGCAGTGCGGCGAGCAGGTACAGCAAGAGACCCGCAGCGACCATCGCAGCGATGAGGGGAATCCAGATCACCGATAGGTCTCCGGGATGGTGGCGTTTGAGGCCGGGTCCTTGATCGACGGCGTGTCCTGAGGCTGCAGCCATGCGCACACACGCACGAGCGCGAAAGTCAGGCCGAGACAGGTGAAGAACAACACGACAGCGGAGAGGTCGAACATGGCGCATCCTCCTGACGGCAGAAGGATCGCCCGAATGTGGTCGCTCGTCGCTCTCCGCCGCGTAAACGCAGTCCCCTCTTGCATAAACGCCGCATAAAGACACAGCACGTTCCTGCTGCGGCCGGTTCACAGCGCGAGCTTGCGCCGCTTCCCGGAAGCATCTTGATTCGGCCTTGATTCGCCAAGGCCACGCCTTGATGCCGCGCTGATCGACCGCCGCAACGTGCGTGCGACAGTCATCACGCTGATCTGTCACAACTTCCCCGGAGCCGATCCATGTCTGAGCCGCTCGAGTCCGTTCTCTGCTTCGCCCTCGCCACCATCGCCATCCTCGCTGAGATGAACCTTCTTCGCGTATTCATGCGGGATTGGCTTGAAGGCAATCGCGACTGCGGTCGTAGCGAGCGCGATCGCACGGAACCTACTCCGTCCGGGACGCGGCGGGACTCCGCCACTCCCATCGCGATCGGTGCCGCCTTGGTGCTCTCCGGATCCGCCCTCGCCCAGACTCCGCAAGCACCGACCGCATCGGCCTCGCCGACCGGCCAGGCCCCATCGACTCAATCGCCAACCACTCCCATCTCATCTCCTGCAACCGAGTCGCCAGCTGCCGTCGAAAGGGCCCACGCTCATCCGACCATCTCCACGGATCGCCCGAGCTTCAGCGATACCGCCGGGATCGCCCCCGTCGGCCATCTCCAGCTTGAAACCGGCTACACCTTCATCTGGCGCGATCGCAACGGCACAGAAACGCAGCGTCACAACGCACCAGAATTGCTGGCCCGCGTCGGTCTTGTGAACGATCGCTTCGAACTGCGCCTCGCGACTTCGGGCTACGTCTGGTCACGAACCCGCAGCCCGAACGACACCGAGTCTCAATCCTCCGAAGGCTGGAGCGACCTCGCGGTCGGAGTCAAGTTCAAGCTCACCGATCAAGCCGGCGCTCTTCCGCGCCTGGCGATCAGCGCCGCGACCACCACCGGCGCCGGTAGCGCCGGCATCAGCAGCCGGCGAGCCGAACCGACCTTCAAGCTCATCTGGTCCTACGACCTCGAGGCGCTTGGTGGCGCCGCGCTCAAAGGATTTGGTGTCTACGGCAACATCAACGCAAGCTGGTCGACCAGTGAAGGCGCCCGTTATTGGCAAGGCGCGGCGTCGATCTGCGGAACCTACGCGATCTCCGATCGCTGGGGCGTGTTCGCCGAGTACTACGCGGTCTTCCCAGCCAGCAAGGGCAGCGGTTCAAGCCATTCCATTGACGCCGGCACGTCATATCTGCTCACCCCGCGCGTCCAACTGGATGCTCGAGTCGGCGTGGGCCTGAACGAGACTGCAGACAATCTGTTCGCCGGTGTGGGTTTCAGCGTGCTCTTTTGACGTTCCGATTCCGGTAGTTTGTAGCGCGTTCTGAAGTTAGCGGCGAAGTCATCGAGACATCGGATAGTCCCACCGGATGAAGGGCCAAAGGATCGACATAGCGATACGCGAGTCCTCGCGTTCTTCCGCCGGAACGTCTACCACATCACTACTGAGATCCAATGGACGTGAACGAAAAACACCGAGAAATCACGAGTGGTAGTGCGAAGGCTTGCAATTGCCAAAACATGCGGTAAACTGATGCAAGACAAGGCTTTCTGACCCGCCTCGGGGTCGGTTCCCAAGCTGAATGTCGCCGGTTCGATCCCGGTCGCCCGCTTTCTGGATCAATGGCTGCCGCCGATGTCACTCGATGACACCGGCGGCTTTTCGTTGAATCAAGTTCATGGTCGCCCCGTACATTCAGCGAGCTTCGACGACGCTGTCGGGATCCACGCAGCTGGGGCCACGGTCGAACAATGACACGGAATGTCCTCGCCTTGTCCCTCGGGCGACTCAATCCTTCCACGCGTTCCACTTCAGTCGTTGCGGATCGCGCCCGCCGTTCGCGTAGTACACCGCCATCCGGATCACGTACAAGTAGTTCTTGCTCGTCGCGTGCCTCTCGGCGGCGTTGGCGCGTTCCAGCTTGCCGAACAACCGCTCTGGGTCTGCGCCCCGCAGATCCGCAATCTCCGTCACGCCGAGCCGTGCGAAATCACGGACAAACGTCGCTCCGATACCGGGAATCTCGCGCAGGGAGCTCCGACGGGCCATGCACCGACTCTACGCCGCCCGCTCTGTCCCCCACCCCGCGGCCCCCGGGCCCAGGGTCTCACTACCCGCGGGTCGCTACCCACGCTGAAACCGCCAGAAACCCCGCGTACGTCAGCAGCAGCACGCCACCCTCCATCCGAGAGACAGTCTTGCCAAACGTGCGGCTGATCGGCACCAGCGCCACCGCCAGCGCTCCCATGTACACCAGCGGGAGGGTGAGAGCGCCGTCCACCGCGGAGGGCGACACCAGCCCGATCACTCCGAAGATCGCACCCGCGTTGAACAAGCACGACCCGATGGCGTTGCCCATCGCCAGATCCGTCTGCCCCTTGCGGACCGCGAGGATCCCGGTGATCACTTCCGGCAGCGTGGTACCGATCGAAACGATTGTCACTCCCACGATCGCCGCCGGCACGCCCAGCGACAACGCCATGCCCGACGCGCCGTCGCTCGCGAGTGAGCCCCCCAACGAAAGCAGCACCAGGCCTCCGATAAAGCACGCCGTGATCATCACCCAGCCCATCGGCTCTGCCCCGCGCGTCGGATCATCGCCCAACGTATCCGCCGCCGAGGGAGACCTCGCCTCGTCGCTCTGACGCAGCGCCGCCATGATCGTCCACATGCTGTACGCACCAAACACGCCGAGCATCAGCCCTGCCTTCCAAGGTGCAAACACCCCGGTCACGCCCAGCAGCGCCATGGCCCCCAGGATCGCCGCGTTCAGCCAGATCTCCACCTTGATGAGGCGTTCCTGCACCGTCAAGGGCTTCATGAGCGCACACAAGCCCAGCACCAGCGCCATATTGCAGATGTTTGCGCCCACGACATTCCCCAGCGCCAGATCGCTCCGCCCCTTCGACGCCGAGATCAAATTGAGCGCCAGTTCCGGCGCGCTCGTCCCCCACGCCACCAGCGTAAGCCCCACGACCAGCGGCGAAACCCTCAACCGTTTCGCCGTGTCCACCGAAGCCGACACCAACAGCCGCCCGCCCACCAGCAGCAACACCAACCCCCCGCAGAATTGCAACACCTGCGTGATCATCATCGCGTCAAGCATATGACGTGCCCACGGGCCCGCTCGCCCGCCGCGCCCCGCATTCAAGATGCTTGTCGCGGGAGCCCGTCTCTCACGCCCACTCGATCACGCTTCCGCTGCCTCCACCCGCGGCGCCACGCGCCACATCTTGTCGCTCCGACCGCCGGTGATCACAAAGATCCACAGGAACAGCTCGTACGCCAGCGCCGACCACACTCGCCCCCACCACCCCTGCCGCGACATGTCGATGTGGCAGCACTCGTCCTCCAGCCGGTCTTCCACGTCGCGCTTCACCGCCGCCACGAACGCCGGCTCCTCGCTCACCAGGTTGATCTCCAGGTTCGACATCAAGCTCCACGGCTCGAGGTTCGACGATCCGATCGTGCACCACCGATCGTCTACCGCCATCACCTTGGCGTGGAGGTAGCAGCACTCGTACCCATACAGCGTGACCCCGGCTCGCGTCAAGCGGTCGTACAGATGCCACTGAGCCGCCCGCAGCACCCGGTGCTCGGCGCGCCCCTGGATCACCACCAAGACCTTCACGCCGCGCCGAGCCGCGGCGCACAGCGCGTGCACCAAGCCGTGCGACGGCAGGAAATACGCGTGCGCCATCACAATCGACTCTCGCGCGCTCTTGATCGCACGCACGTACTCGCGCTCGATCGTGTTCTTGCGCAGGTGGTTGTCCCGCGCCACAATCCGCGTCCTCGCGTTGCTGTCGCGTCCGCCCCGCCCCCGCGGGCGACGCAGCCGCCGCCACACGCGCCGGATCGTGCTCGACGTCGCGCGGGCAAACAGCTCATCGGAAAGATCCGCCGCGTCCGCAGCCACCGGCCCGCGCGCCCGCACCGCAAGGTCGTAGAACGATCCCTCGATCTCCAGCCCCGCGTACTCGTCGGCGATGTTGATCCCCCCCAGGAACGCGACGCTCCGATCCACCACCACCAGCTTGCGGTGCATCCGATCGTGCAGCGCGCCGATAGGGACCCGCCCCGTGCGGTTGTAGATCACGAGCTGAATGCCCGCGTCCCGGATCCGTTGCTCGCCCGCACCGAGAAACTCCGGGCTGCCCAGCCCGTCGACCAGCATCCGCACCCGCACGCCACGACGCACCGCCGCCGCCGCGTGCTCGAAGAACTGCGTCCCCGTGCGATCAAGGTGAAAAATGTACGTCTCGACCAGCACCTCCTCGCGTGCGGCGTCGATCGCCTCGAACATCGCCCCGAAGTAGGTGCGAGGGCCCAGCAGCGTCAGTTCATCGGTGCTCATGAGCCCCCCTCGAAGACCGCCATCAGCCCCGCGTGATCGGAAAGCTCCCGCCACGGCTTCTGGTGCAGCGTGTGCGCACTCACCAGCCGCAGCCCACGAAAGTAGATCCGGTCCAGCGTCAGGATCGGGAACGAGCACGGGAACGTCCGCGCCTCGCACCCGTTCGCCAGCAGGAACGCTTCTTGCAACCCCAACGGCTGCGCCAACTCCGTCTGAGCACGCCGCCTCCAATCGTTGAAATCACCCGCGATGATCAACGCATGCTCAGGCCTCACCTCGCGACCGAGCTGCTCCACGATCCGCGAGAACTGCTTGCTCCGATCCCGCTCCCGCAGGCTCAGGTGCAGGCACACGCACATCACCGGACCCGCTGGCGTCTGCACGCTCCCATGCAGGAACCCCCGCCGCTCCGCGCGGCTCGAAGAAATGTCCACGTTCGTCGCATTCTGGATGTCGAACTTCGACAAGATCGCGTTGCCGTGATGCCCCGATTCGTAGATCGCGTTCCGCCCGTATGCAAAGGAGGGCCACACCGAATCCGCCAGGTACTCCATCTGCGGCTCGGTCGGCCACCCCGCGACCCGGCGCTGGTGAATGTCGTGACGCCCCAGCACCTCCTGCAGAAACACAATGTCCGCGCCAGTCGCTCGCACAGCGTCGCGCAGCGCCGGAAGCACGAATCTCCGATTCCCCGCGGAGAAGCCCTTGTGGATGTTGAGGCTCAGCGCTCGGATCGTCGCCATCGCGGAACACCGTAGGTGCCCCGTCTCACCACGCTCGCCGCCTGAAACGAAGGCACAGCGAGCTAAGCACGCCCTCACATCACCGCTCATTGCCGCTCAAGGCATGGGCGGCACGAAGCCCTCATCCCCGCCGCGCTTCTTCCAATCCAGATACAGCATCACGATGCACACGCCGCCGAGGGTCGTGAAGATCAAGAGCCAGGTGAAGACGTGCTCGGTGCCGAAGTGCGTGAAGAACAATCCCGCGGGCGTCGAGACGATCGCAACCGAGAGCCGGAACACGATCGCCCCCGCCGACGCAAACTGCCCGAACTTCTCCCGCGGCAGCATCCGCGCCGGGAGCGCCGCGGTCCCCACCAGGTACAACCCCACCGCCGCGAATGTCGCGATCGTGATGACCCGGAACGTGAACTCGTCGCGTACAAAGAGCGTCCCCGTCAGCGCCGCCACGATCATCAGCCCGTAGCCGATCACGCCCGCCTTGAGCGGATGCAGCTTCGCCATCACCGGCACCAGCGCCGTGTAGATCCCGATCCACAAAATGTCCTTGGTCCCGATCACCGAGCCGTACTTCTTCAGCCCCTCCTCCGAATCGCCATAGATCTGCTTGCCCAGAAAGATCAGGTTCGCGATGAACGGCTGGTACGCACACTGAAACAGCGCCATCGCCAGGAAGTACTTCCAGTAGAACGCCGACGAGAAACAATCGCGGAAGTACGACCGGATCTGCGCCGTCACCCGCTCCGTCGCCGACGCGTTCTCCGACGCCGCCGGCTCCGGCGGCGGATACTCCGGCTCTTTCACACGCCAGCACAGCAGCACGAACGCCACCAGGTACAACCCCGCCGACAGTGTGTAGATGTACTCCGGGTGCGACTTGGCATACCCGATCAGGAACCAGTTGAACGCCAGCGACCCGCCCGCGTAGAAGACCCGGAACAACGCCCCGAATGTCCCCAGCCACTCCGGCGGAATCACGTCCGGCCACAGGTAGTAGTAGATCGACTGCGGGAACAGATCGAGCAGCTTGAACACCACAAACAGCGTGATCGTCACCCCCAGCGTCACCGCAACCACCGAGCCCTCGCCAAACAACCCCGGCGCCAGCGAGTGCAGCAGTCGCCCGATGTGCGACGAGAACCCCAGCAGCACCAGCGTCACCGCGATCATCGGCGCCGTCGCGAGCAAGAACGGACGGCGCCTTCCCATCCGTGTCCGCGTGCGATCCGACCATGTCGACACGATCGGCACCAGCACCACGTACAAGATGTTCACCAGCGTGCCGTTGACGAAGTTGTACGTGGTCTTGCTCGCCCCCAGTGCCTCAAACTGCAGCGGCACCAGCGTCGGCACCACGCCCATATCCATCAGGTGCAGACAGAAATCACCCAAGAGCAGCCAGAAGAAAACACCGATCAGGCCGCGCCGCGTGTAGTGCGCCGGCGGCACATGGGTGACGCGTGCTGGGGCGGGCTTGCCTTCCGACGTTTCCGACCGCTTCGAATCCATGACACTCCCGCGTGACGCCGACCATCTTGGCGACGCAGTCTACCACATCGGGAAAACAACGGAACCCGAAATCACGCTTTCGGAATCACGCACCCGGAATCACGCACCCCAGAATCACGCACCCCAGAATCACGGAGTTCCCCACCGACACCGCGTTGGACAAGGCTCTGCGAGCAAGCCTCGGAGAACACGCACGTGTCTTCATGCACACGCGTGCATCTCGCGATGCGCTCATGGTTCGTCACGACCCAGTACCAGAGCCACATGCCCGACGCCACAACAGCAATGCCGGAGGGGGGAGTCGAACCCCCAAGCCTTTAAGGGGCGGCGGATTTTGAATCCGCTGCGTCTGCCAGTTCCGCCACTCCGGCGCTCGCTCAACAGTACGCCGCTTCAGCCGCACGAGTCTTCACGAGTGCCCCGCCGCGTACCGCACCGCCCCCTCCGCCAAGAGGTCCGCCGCGTCGTAGAGCTTTGTGGGAGCGCTCTCCTGGCTCACCACCAGCGGCACCTCGCTGCAGGCGACGATCACGCCGTCGCAGCCGCGCTGGCAGAGCTTGTTCATCACCCCATAGATCGCCGCACGGCTCTCCGGCCGCGCATTGCCATAAATCAGCTCACCAAAGATGATCTCATCCAGCAGCTCCGCCTCGCTCGTGTCCGGCGCAAGCACCTGGATCCCCTTCAACCCCAGGTGCGTCTGGTACGTCGAGGACATCGTCACCAGCTTCGTGCCGATGATGCCCACCGTCTTGCGTCCGTCCGACTCGATCGCCTTGGCGACCAGGTCCGTCATCGTCAGCCACGGGATCGGCGAGTTCGCCTGCGCCAGATGCAACCCGTGCTGCACGATGTTGTCGGGCGTCATGCACACCCGCGCCCCGCACCGCGCCAGCATCTCCGCCGAGCGCCGCAAGAGCGACCCCACCGTGTGCCAGTCGTCCTTGCGGATCGCGTCGATGTACTGGTTCATCGGCTCGTTGTGCACCGAGATCGCCGGCTGCTCATTGGGCGGCAACAGGTGGGAGCACGCCCGCGAGATCTGGCGATAGAAGATCGCCGCTCCCTCGGGGCTGACACCAATAATGCCCAGGTGCTTCAGCATCAGGATCCACTGTAGAGACCCGCCCGCCCCACCGCGCTCATGCTCGACCCCTTCGCCATCCTGAGCCTCCCCCGCCGCTTCGACCTCGCCGACGCCGCCATCCGCCGCGCGTTCCTCACCAAGGTCCAGTCGGCCCACCCCGACGCCGGCGGCGATCAAGACATCGGCGCCACCCTCACCCAGGCCCGCGACACCCTGCTCAACCCCGAATCCCGAGCCGACGCGCTCCTGCTCCTCCTCGGCGGCCCGGCCAAGGACGCCGACAAGTCGCTCCCCCCGGGGTTCCTCATGGAGATCATGGAAACCCGCGAAGCCCTCGACGCCGCCCTGGCATCCAAAGACATCGCGGAACTCGAACGCCTGAAAGCCTGGGCGACCACCGAGCGCCAGAACTACATCCAGACCGTCGCTGCCGCCTTCGCCGCGGGAGAAACCAAGAACCTCCGAACCACCCTCAACGCGTGGCGGTACATCGAACGGATGCTCGAGCAAACCGATCCGAACACCAGCCCCCTCGACCTTTGACAATCCTCCCCATTGCGCCCCCCATTGATGCCTCGATGCCTTCCCCAATGAACCGCCTCCTCAACATCCTCGGCGTCGCCTCCGCGATCATCGTTTCCATCCTCCTGATCCAGCGCCTCGCCGGCGGCGGCGTCGCGCCCACGCCCGAGGTCTTCCAAGGCCGCACCTCGCTCGAAGCCGCCATCACCGAAGCCGCCAAGTCCGACAAGATCGTGCTCGCGTTCGCGACCGCCGACTGGTGTCCGCCTTGTCAGCAGATGAAGCGAACGCTGCTCGTGGAACCCTCCCTGGTGGCCCAGATCTCCCGGGACTTCCTCCCCGTGTACGTTGACATCGATAAGGACACCGCCGCCGCCGAGCGCCTCGCCGCGTTCAGCGTCCCCAGCACCGTCATCCTCAAGGACGGGAAGCAAGTCGCTCGCATGGAAGGCCTGATTCCCCACGACGCGTACGCGCAGTGGCTCACCGCCGCCCACGACCTCGCCCGCAGCCCAACACCCTTTGTCGAACGCGCCAGCGACGAGTTCCTCAAGAACATCGAGAAAAACGTCCAGGCCGCCGAGAACACTCCCCCGGCCCAACCGACCAACCCACGCTGATCTCGCTCCCTCGGATGGGGTGGCACCGCTTGAGCTGCCCGTAGCTCAAGCGGTGCGAACGCATAGCCGTCGCCACCCGCGATACGCTGCCCGCGTGCCGCGCCCCGTCGATCTCATCGCCCACGCACACGCCGCGCTCGCCGCGATCCAGGCGGCCACAGACCCGCGCCGTGCCGTCCGCGCCGCGCTCGAACGCGCCCCCATCAGCCGGGGCCACGACCGCCTTCATCTCTTTGCCATCGGTAAAGCCTCGCTTGAGATGACGCTCGCCGCACTCGATCACATCGGCCACCGCATCGACCGCGGCCTCGTCGCCGCCGCACCCGAGCGCCTCGCCACGCTCCACACCGACGCACGCGACCAGCTCACACGCCACCACATCTCCGCGCTGCCCTGCGATCATCCCCTCGCGACGCAGCGCAACCTCGAATTCGCCGCCAAGGCCCGCGACTTCGTCTCCGCCGTGCCGCCCGACGCTCGCCTGCTCGCCCTCATCTCCGGCGGCGGCTCGGCCCATCTCGCCTCGCCGCCCCCAAGCATCTCACTCGACGAGCTCCGCGCGGTGACCAACGCCTTGCTCCGCTCCGGTGCCACCATCGCCGAGCTCAACGCCGTGCGCAAGCATGTCGAAACCCTGAAGGGCGGCAGGCTCGCCGAGCTCTGCTCCGCGCCCGTCGATTGCCTCACCATCTCCGACGTGATCGGCGACCATCTCGACGTCATCGCCTCCGGCCCGTTCGCTCCCGACCCCACCACCTTCGCCGATGCCCTCGCCGCACTCGACCGCCGCAACGCCCGCCGCGTCTCCGCCGCCATCGCCGATCATCTCACCTGCGGCGTCTCGGGCGAGATCCCCGAAACCCCCAAACCCGGCTCACCCATCTTCGATCGCGTCCACACGTCGATCATCGCGCACAACCACGACGTTGTGCACGCCGTGGGCGCGCACGAACCTGTCGTTGCGCTCCGCGAGGAACACTCGATCGAGGCCCCGGTCGACGCCGTCGCCGAGATGCTCGTCCGCGATGTCGCGCCCAATCGCACAGTCGTCCTGGGCGGAGAATGGACCGTCAACGTCGGCGCCTCCCGGGGCCGCGGAGGCCCCAGCCAGGAACTCGCGGTGCGCGTGGCCTTGCTGCTCGAGGCACAGCGATTCAACCGTCCGTTCGCGTGCCTGTGCTACTCCACCGACGGCATCGACGGTCCGACCGACGCCGCGGGCGCGATCGTGCACTCCGGCACCATCCGCCTCGCGCGCGCTCACGGTATCGACGCCGAGCGTGCGCTCCGCGAGCACGACAGCCACAGCTTCTTTATGAGTTTGAGCGCCGCCTCGCCGGACGCCGCCGAGCACCTGCGCCCCGGTCCCACCGGCACGAACGTGAATCACATCGCGGCCCTGTGGACGCAAGCATGATTCAAGGCGCGCCAAAGGCGGGCCGCGGACGCCGCTCCGCCAGCCCCGGCGCACGTCGCGGGCCATCCATCTGACCACGTGAATACGCTGATTGCAACTTCGGGAGGTTTGCATGATCACCGGAAGCCTCACCATCCAGCGGCTGCTCAGCGCTATGAAGAAGCTCGACGCTTCGGACCTGCACATCAAGGTCGGGGTGCCCCCGACGTACCGCATCGGCGGGCTGCTGCGTGCCGTGGATTCGCCGCCGATCACCGAAGAAGAGGCGGACCACCTGCTCGACCCCGTGCTCTCGGAGGTGCAGAAGCAGCGCTTCGAGAACGGCGGGAACCTCGACTTCTCCACGCACCTGCCCGACGGCGACCGCTTCCGCATCAACATGTTCCGCAGCGGCGGGCACACCCACGCCGCCGTCCGTCGCGTCAAAGCGGAGATTCCGACCTACGAGCAGCTGCACCTGCCACCGATCTACTCCAAGCTGGTGTCGGAGAACACCGAGGGTCTCGTGCTGGTGGTCGGTGTGACCGGCTCGGGCAAATCGAGTACGCTGGCGGCGATGGTGGAGCAGATCAACGCGACCCGCAGCGACAACATCATCACTGTCGAAGACCCGGTCGAGTACCGCTTTGTTCCCAAGAAGTCGATTGTCAGCCAGCGCGAGATCGGGATTGATGTGGCCGACTATCCGACCGCGCTGCGGTACGTGGTGCGCGAGGACCCCGATGTTGTGATGATCGGCGAGATCCGCGATCAGGCCACGGTGCTCGCGGCGATCCAGGCGGCGGAGACCGGTCACCTGGTCTTCGGCTCGATGCACACCGCCGACACCATGCAGGCCTTCAGCCGCATGCTCGAGTTCTTCCCGCGCGAGGACCACAGCTTCATCCGCAGCGCGATCGCCAACACGCTCCGCGCGATCTGCGCGCAGAAGCTGTTGCCGGCGCTGGAGGGCTTTGACGCCAAGGTCGTGCCCGCGACCGAGGTGCTGCTGGGCACGCCGCTGGTGAAGGAGAAGATCCGCGAGGGCGCGGACGACGATCTGCCCGCGCTCATCAACAGCAACACCGGCTCGGACCCGGGCGAGGGGATGCACTCGTTCCTGTTGTCGCTGGCGAGCTTGGTGAAGAAGGAAGCGATCAGCCGCGCCATGGGCATGGATCACGCGCCGAGTCGCGAGGCGTTGGATTCGATCCTCAAGGGCGTGGAAGTCAAGGCCTCGACGCTGGTGTCGCGCCTCAAGAAGCCGGGTGCCTGAGCGGCCCGATGGCCGTCGGGGGCGGGGCCTTCCAGGTCCCGCCGCGTGACTTGGATCGAAGCTCCCGGACCAAATTGACTCCCCCACTTCAGCCGCTTTGCACGGACACGCCGAGGCGTGGGAGGCCCTGCCCCCGGAGCGACTGCGCCACATCGCTCAGCACCGCGCCCGAAAGCCGGAAGGCTTCCTGAGCTCCGGCGATCGCGGCGTCACGCTGCGCGTCATCAAGCGGTAGGGCGTCAACACTCGCCTTCCATTGCATCCAGATCGGGCGCACCTGGTTGCCGTGCGGGTTGATGAACGCGGTGCCGACGCCGTGTGGGAGGCCGAGGAGTTCGCGGACACGCATCGCGATGATGGTGCCGCCGTTGGTGGAGCCCTCGAAGACGTAGAAGATCCCGAGCAGCGCGAGCCCACCGTCGCGGGCGGCGTGCTCGATGAACTCGACGAAGCGACGCGTGCCGGGCGTCGCATCGACCTCGTCGGAATCAAACGCGCGCAGGTCGTCCCGCAACGCGGCGAGGTGGTAGTGCTCCGGTCGCACCACGCTCGCGAACAGCGGCGACGCAGCCGCGAGACGACGCAGCTCGCGCTCGAACGCGATCTGGATGTGCAGGTGCTGCTGGAGCGTGCCGACGTACGCGGCCCGGGCCGCCTCCACGCCCCGCGACCCGAACATCACCGCGTGCAGGTCGTGGTGCTCGGCGTCATCGTGCTGCTGGCGGGTTTTGTCCTTGAGCTCCTGCGTCAGCGGCGGGCGCGGGGGCTGGTTGATCTTGGGGTGCAAAGAGGGCGGACGCATCGTGGCCGGTAACAGGGCAGCGAAGGGGCATTTGCTGGACATCGATGGACTCCGACGAGGCGGGCGCCAGCGCGAACGCCGCGACCGCGGCGGGGGCGACCACGTAGAGCAGAACGCACTTGAGGCCGGCAAGCGTGAAGAGTCCGGCCCCCACGAGGCCGAACCGCTTCACGAGCGCGGAAGGACGCATGGTGGCGAAGCTCGCGGGCAACCAGCCATGCACGGGGCAACGCGACGCGGGTGTGGCCGCGTGCGGCGTGGCGGGCGGGGGGTCGTCGTGAAAGGGCGCGAAGGCCATTGTGGACCTCGGGAATAGTATTGAGATTCAGTCTCAACAAGAATACGACCCGGCACCGGGCGTCGTCAAGCCCGGTTCACAGAATCGCGCTTCGACGGCCGGGCGTGCGGCACGGAGGTGGGCGGTGAAGGCTCCCGATTGCTACGCTCGCCCATGATCCATCCGTGGCACGACGTGACGCCGGGCATCGAGGGAAAGCAATTGCCGGGCGATTTCCGGGCGGTGATCGAGATCCCGCGCGGGTCCAATCTGAAGTTCGAGATCGACAAGGGTTCCGGCCTTTTGAAGGTCGATCGCGTGCTGAGCAGCGCGGTGTACTACCCCGCGAACTACGGCTTCATCCCCCAGACCCTGGCCGAGGACGACGACCCGCTCGACGTCTTGGTGTACTGCACCGAGGACATCCCGGCGATGACGATCTGCGAGGCCCGGGCGGTCGGGCTGATGTCGATGATCGACCAGGGCGACCCGGACCACAAGATCATCGCGGTGATGGCCCAGGACCCGATCTACTCGGAGTTCCAGAAGGCGAGCGACTTCCCCAAGCACATCTTCAAGATGCTCAAACGCTTCTTCGAGGATTACAAGATGCTCGAGGGCAAGGACGTGGCGGTGGACGAGGTCATGCCCGCGGAGGCCGCCCACGCGATCATCGAGGATTCGCTGACGCGGTACTACAACGCGCGGCGGACGGGGAGCATGAAGGGCTTGTCGAAGTAAGAGCTCAAAGCGAGAAAGCTCAAAGCTCAAATCGAGGCATACGGGACTGCGGGGTCGTGCCTTGATTTGAGCTTTGCTGCTATGAGCTTTGAGTTTTTGGACCCCGGCACGTCCTTTGCGTCCATCACGGCGTGCACTACGGCGTTCAGATCTCATCCTCGGGCCTGCTCGGTGCCATGTACCGGCAGGACGTGTTCTCCAACAACCTCTCGAACATGGACACCGTGGGCTTCAAGCCGGATATCCCGGCGATGAAGCAGCGGCTCGCCGCTCGGCAGGAAGACAACGCGATGGGCGCACCGTCGGACGCGATGCTGGAACGACTGGGAGCGGGCGTGCTGGCGATGCCGACGCGGGTCAATCTTGCGCAGGGGTCGGCAAAGATCACCGGCAACCCGCTCGATGTCTCGATCGAGGGCGAGGGATTCTTCCAGGTGCAGGGCGGGCCGCGGGACACGGGTCGGACGGCGCTGCTCACCCGCGACGGGCGATTCACCCGCAACGCGGAGGGGCGGCTGGTGCAGGCGGCCAGCGGGGCGGCGGTGCTGGACTACTCCGGACGCTCGATCACGCTGCCGCCGGGAGAGATCTCGATCTCGTCCAACGGTCGGATCTACGTGGACAAGCGCGAGGTGGGACGCATCGGCGTCTACGCGGTGAAGAACGAGGACGCCATCACGAAGCGCGGCGGGTCGATTCTCGAAGCGCCCGCCTCGCTGGTCTCGAACGCGGCGGAGTCCGCGGGATTGGTGAAGCAGGGTCAGCTCGAAGAATCGGGCGTGGACGAGATCCGGGCGCTCATGAACTTGCAGAGCGCTTCCCGCGAAGTGGACGCCAATATCGGGGTGATCCAGGCCGCGGACCGCATGATGGAGCGGGCGATCAACACGTTCGGCCGGCTGGCGTAAGTAGTGTCACGGCTTGGTGATCCGGCGAGAACGAACAAGGCGTTCGCAGCGGCCTTCCATTCGCGGTGACCTTGCTTGGCGCAAGCGGAGTCCATCAGCGTGCAGCGTGCAGTCGGCATCAGTCGCACGGCTCCGAGCAGCCGCGGACTGGTGGCACCTTGCTCGTGGCACAAGCCTGGGGTTCCATCACACTCTGGTTCGCGGCACGCGCGTTGCGTAGAGGGCGGTCATGGCCATCAATGCGCTGCAATCGGCTTCCTCGGGACTGTCGGCCCTCAACACGGCCCTGGACGTGACTGCCAACAACCTGGCAAACATCAACACCACCGGGTTCAAGTCCAGCCGCGTCAACTATCAGGACCTGCTGTACCTGCACAAGCTTCAGCCCGGCGTGGAGAACGCGATCGGGGACAAGACACCGACCGGGGTGCAGGTCGGCTTGGGCGTCAAAGTGGCGAGCACGCAGCTCGACTTCACCGATGGTGCGCCGCTGCAGACGGGTCGGCCGCTGGATATCCAGATCGAGGGACAGGGATTCCTGCAGGTGGGCGTGGAACAGAACATCGGCACGACGGCGTACACGCGTGCCGGCAACCTGGCACTCAACGCCGATCGCGAGATCGTGCTGGCCAACGATCAGGGTCGCCGCATCCAGCCGGTGGTCACGATCGATCCCTCGGCGACGGCGGTGTCGATCGATTCGGCGGGGCGGGTGTACGCGACGGTGACCGGTTCGACCGTGCCGCAGCTCCAGGGACAGATCCAGCTCGCGTCGTTCCCAAATCCTTCGGGCCTGCTGCAGATCGGCGAGAACCTGTTCACCGAGACGGCCGGATCGGGCCCCCCCACCACGGGCGAGCCCGGCACCGACGACCGGGGCACGATCCGGCAGGGGTTCCTCGAGAACTCGAACGTCGATCCAACCAAGGAGATGATCGAGCTCATCCGCACTCAGCGAGCGTTTGAGTTCAACAGCCAGAGCATCCGCGCCGCGGACGACTCGCTGCGATCGGTGGCTCAGATCCGTCGCTGATGCAAACGGCGGCGGCGGAGCCGCGGTGATCGAATGAGGATGCCAGACGGGCGGAGCCCGTACAGGAGGTTCAGGCGTGCGGATCGCGAGACGAGTGTGGACGGCGACGGCGGCGTGTGTGCTCACGCTCACGCCCGCGCTCGGCGACGCCATCACGCTGCTTTCCTCCGTCCGCGTCGAGGGCGGCAAAGCCATCACACTCCGACAGGTCGCGACCCTTGAAGGCGCGCACGCCGAGGAGCTCGGCGACATCGAGGTGCTGCCTAGCGTCGGCGACGACGCCGGAGTCGAGATCGGGATCGATCAGCTCCGCGATTCCATCAAGGCGGCTCGGCCCGACGCGCGATTGGGCGTCCTGGCGTTCAGCGGCGATCGATGCGTGGTGCGCGCGATGCGTGCAACCATCGAGACGCCCGCGGCCGCACCGGCGGCAACGCCGAGCAGCAAGCCCGCGATCGAGTGGCGTCATGCCTCGGACGTGCGCGAGTCAACCGTGCGCGGCGCCGTCGCGGCACGGCTGGTGTCGTTCCTGCGGGTCAAACCCGAGGATGTGCGGCTGAGCTTCTCGCCCGGCGATGAACGCCTCCTGTCTCTCAGCGCCGACGGACGCACGCTGGACATCCAGCCCGCCGGGCTGGGGGCGCAGGTGCCGGTGCTCGTCCGCGTGTTCGAGGGTGACAAGATCGCGGCGGCGGGGACGGTGCGGGTGCGAGTCGAGCAGCGCTGGGCGATCGCCGCCTCGCGGGCGGCCCTGAAGCGGGGCGACATCGTCCGCGAGGAGCACCTGCTCCGCGAGGACCGCTGGGTCACCCCGGGCGAGCGGTACGCCGACGCGGACAGCGTGATCGGCATGGTGGTGCGCAACCGCGTCGAGGCTGGACAGGTGTTCGTCGAGGATGATGTCGAGCCCGCGGTGCTGATCCGACGCGGCGACATCGTGACCGTCGCGTGCCTCTCGGGCTCGATCGTGGTGAACATCAAGGCACGGGCGCTGGCGCCGGGGCGTGAGGGCGAGATGATCGAGCTGGCGCCGACCACGAACGCGAAGGCACGAGTCCGGGCCAAGGTGATCGGGCCGGGGCAGGCGGTGGTGAACGCCGATGTCCCCGGAGACAACGTGTTCGGGGCCGAAGCCGAGCAACGCGAGGCAGCGCCCGAGCCGATTGCGGCCGCCAGGCCGACGCAGAGCGCGATCGTGGGGACCATCCAGGTGCAACGGGTGACCGAGCGCCCGGACGGGTCGATCATCGTCGAGGCGAAGACGCCGGGTGGGAAGCGGCCCACGAAGAAGATGAAGTTCCTGCCGCTGGATGAGTGAGCAATCCGCGTACAGCCGCGGCGAACGGCCGCGGGGAGTCTGGGTCATGAAGAAGACAACGCTGGTGTCTATGATGGTGATGGCGGCGGCGTGCGGGTGGGCGAGCGGGCAGAGCCTGCTGCGCGATCAGCAGAACGCACCGCCGCCGGACGCGCCGCCCGAGACGTCCCAGAAGCCGCTGCAGGAGGCGAGCCTCATCTTCGTCACGGCCCCGAAACCCAAGTCGTTCAGCAAGAACGACCTCATCACGATCCTGATCGACGAGCAGAGCAAGGCGAGCAGCGACAGCGACGCCAAGAGCGAGAAGAAGATGTCGTTCTCGGCGGCGCTCAAAAAGTTCCCGGATCTGATCTCGCTGCTCGAGACGCGGGCCGAGCCGTCGGACCGCAACCCGCTCATGGAACTGGACGTCTCCGGCAAGCCCAAGTGGGAGGGCAAGGGCAACTACGACCGCACGGATAAGTTCAGCGCCAAGATCACCGCCACCGTGATCGACGTCAAGCCCAACGGCGTGCTGGTGCTCGAGGCCAAGAAGACGATCACGAAGGATGAAGAGATCACGGTCATCCTGCTGGCGGGCAACTGCCGCACCGAGGACGTGACGACCAGCAACACAGTGCTTTCGAGCCAGTTGGCGGAGCTGACGGTGAGCTCGAAGAACGAGGGCCAGGTGCGGGACGCTTCGAAGAAGGGGTGGATACCGCGGCTGTTCGATACGGTGTTTGGTTTCTAGTGGATGAGGGGGCGAGAGGGTGACCGCGTGAGGGGTTCGGCAAGCGCTGCGGGACGCACGCTCGCGTTTCCCTACGATTTCGGCGTGATCGACGCCGGAGCCAACAACTCGCCGTCCAGGAAGGGCAAGGTGCTCGTCGCCATGTCCGGCGGCGTGGACTCGTCGGTCGCCGCGGCTTTGCTGCAGCGCGACGGGTACGAGGTCGTGGGCTGCTTCATGCGGCTCGGGTCGCCCGGCGAGACGCTCGACGAGATGGTGCCGTACGAGCAGGCGGCGGCGTGCCCGACTCCCGGCAAGAACGGGCGGACGATCCGCATCGGGCATCAGGGCTGCTGCTCCATCAACGACGCGGCGGACGCGCGGGCGGTGGCGGCATTGCTCGACGTGCCGTTCTACGTCTGCAACTTCAAGAAGGACTTCGGGCGGATCGTGGACTACTTCGCGGGCGAGTACGCCGCGGGACGGACACCCAACCCGTGCGTGCGCTGCAACGACTGGCTGAAGTTCGGAAAGCTGCATGAGTACGCGCAGCAGATCGGAGCCGACTTTGTCGCCAGCGGGCACTACGCGCGGATCGGGCGAGACGAGACCGGGCACGCGGCATTGCTGCGGGGCGTGGACGCGGACAAGGATCAGTCGTACGTGCTCTTCGGCGCTCCTCGGGCGCGGCTGAACGCGATGATGCTGCCCATCGGCGGGATGGAGAAGCCGCGGGTGCGGGACGTCGCGCGTGAGTTCGGGCTGCCGGTCTTCGACAAGCCCGACAGCCAGGAGATCTGCTTCGTCCCCGACAACGACTACGCGGGGATGCTGGAGCGGCGAGATCCGACGCTGGCTCGTGAGGGAGCCTTTGTGGACCCGAGCGGCAAAGTCGTCGGGACACACAGCGGCCAGCACCGGTTCACGATCGGACAGCGACGCGGCTTGAACATCGCCCTGGGCTATCCGGTGTACGTCGTCTCGAAGAACGTGGAAGCGAACAACGTGACGGTCGGGCCGAAGGATCTGCTCGACTGCGAGTCGTGCGTCGCGAACGAGGCGAACTGGCTCGTCGATCCACAGTCACGCGGCATCACCGAAGGCGGATGGACAACCGTCTTTGCCAAGTACCGGTACAACACGGACGCCGTGAGCGCTCGCGTGCGGATCGTGGACGACACCACGCCGGGTCCGGTGCCCTCGGGCCGGCGCGGGGCGTTCGAAGTGCGATTCGATGAGCCGCAACAGGCGGTGACGCCGGGGCAGGCGATCGTGCTGTACGCGAAGGAGAGGCCCGAATTGGTGCTGGGCGGCGGGTGGATCGCGAGCGTGGCCCGCAAGGACACGTGAGCGGGCCGTCGCTACCCTGCGGCATGCCGCAAGCGTCTCTTCTCGAAGCGTTTCCCGCACCGACCGATTCGCCGTTTGTCATCGAGCACACGAGCGAGGAGTTCACCAGCGTCTGCCCCAAGACCGGGCACCCGGACTTTGGCGATGTGACGCTGATCTACCAGCCCCGCGCGGCCAAGGCCGGCGGCACGTGCGTCGAACTCAAGAGCCTCAAGCTCTACTACCAGTCATTCCGCAACGAGGGCATCTTCTACGAAGCGGTGACGAATCGCATCCGCGATGATCTCGTCGCATTGATGAATCCTGAGTGGCTGGTTATCCGCACCGACTGGAAGGGCCGTGGCGGAATCCGCTCACGCATCTACGCGACGCACGCGACGAAGGGTGCGGCGGTGCCGGAGATGTGGTACCGCTGAGTGCGAGCAGTGCTTCCGGGTGCCACTGCCCAACCGGCTTTGCGGTTGGGCAGTGTGAGTGGGCTCGCACTCGCGGCAACGGCGCTGCCCGGCTCCGAGCAGCCGGGCAGTGGCACCCGGAACGCTTTACGCCGAAACCGCTGTGGCGAAAGCCGGTATGCTGCGGTCATGAACCTCCTTCGCACGCTCTCTCTTGCCGCCGCCTGTGCGGCCTCGTCGTTCTCGTTCGCGCAGGACGCCAGACCCGCGGACCGCTATAGCGTGATCCGCTGCGGCATGCTGCTCGACATCGCAGGAATGCCCGCGAAGAAGAACGCGACGCTGGTCGTCAAGAACGGCCAAGTGGACCGCGTGGTCGAGGGGCTGGGACCGATTGATCTCTCGAAAGAGCAGGCGTCGGGCGCGAGCGTGCAGGAGATTGACCTGCGCGACAAGTTCGTGCTGCCGGGCTTGATCGACTGCCACGTGCACCTGACCTTCGAATTCAACAAGGAATCGCGGCTGCGGAGCATCACCGAGAACGAGTGCGACTCGACGATCCGAGGCGTGGTCGCCGCGAAGAAGACGGTCGAGGCCGGGTTCACCACGGTGCGTGACCTCGGGGGCGAGGCGCACGCTGTGTTTGCACTGCGCAGCGGCGTGGCCCGTGGCGATATTGTCGGGCCGCGGATCGTGGGCGCAGGGAAGGCGATCAGCGTCAGCGGCGGGCACGCGGACCCGAGCAACGGCTGGCGCGACGACGTGTACCCGCAGCCGGGGCCGGAGGTGGGCGTGGCGGATGGGGCGGATGAGTGCCGCAAGGCGGTGCGGCTGCAGATCAAGAACGGCGCGGACGTGATCAAGATCACGGCGACCGGCGGCGTGCTGTCGCTCTCGTCGGCGGGATTGGCGAAGCACTTCACCAACGACGAGATTCAGGCGCTGGTGGACACTACGCACTCGATGGGCCGCAAGATCGCGGCACACGCGCACGGGACCGACGGCATCAACGCCGTGCTGCGGGCGGGAATCGACTCGGTCGAGCACGGCACGTACATGGACGAGGAATCGATCCGGCTCTTTAAGGCGGGCAAGACCTGGCTGGTCCCCACACTGCTCGCGAGCGCGACGGTCATGAAGAACGCCCAAATCCCGGGCTTCTACCACGAGTTTGTCGCCCGCAAGGCGCTCGAGGCCGGGCCGGTGCGGATCCAGCGGTTCAAGATCGCGGTGAAGGAGGGCGTGCGCGTCGCCTTCGGCACCGACAGCGGCGTGTCGCCCCATGGCGAGAACTGGATGGAGTTCCCGCTCATGGTCGAGGGCGGGATGACGCCGAGCGAGTGCCTCGTCGCGGCGACGATCAACGCGGCGTCGCTATTGGGGCTTGAGAAGGAGATCGGAACGCTCGAGCCGGGCAAGAGCGCGGATCTGATCGCGGTGGATGGCGATCCGACGGCGGATGTGAACACGCTGAGGGATGTGAAGTTTGTGATGCGGGCGGGGAGTGTGGTGAAGAAGTAGGAAGGTGGGAGGGGTGAGGGGGAGGACTTAGGACTTAGGGCTTAGGACTTAGGGCTTGGGTTGGAAGCGAACGCACGCCTCGGCCTCCGGCCGCTGGGAACGGGGAGTTGGTCGCGGCGAAGTTGGGAGGGCCTTTTCGTCCGGTCACGCCTTGCCGCGCGGGCTGAAGCCCGCGGCTCGGAGGGGGCAGACAATCCGGCATGGCGTTGCGATTTGACATTCTGACCACGTTCCCGGAGATGTTCGCGGCGCAGGCGCCGGCGGCGCTTGGGGTGAGCATTCCGGCCCGGGCACGGGCCGCGGGGCTGGTCGAGTGGCACGCGACCAACATCCGCGGCTTTACGCACGACAAGCACCAGAAAACGGACGACCGCCCGTTCGGCGGCGGGCCGGGGATGGTGATGATGTGTCAACCGATGTTCGACGCGGTGATGGGCGTGGAAGCGCTCGATCCGCGGCCGGCGACTCGGATCTTGCTGACGCCGCAGGGTGTGCCGCTGAAGCAGGCGATTGTCGAGGAACTCGCGACCAAACCGCGGCTGCTCTTGATCGCGGGGCATTACGAGGGGCTCGACGAACGCGTGATCGAGAAGCTCGCGCCGCTGGAGATCAGCGTGGGCGACTATGTGCTCAGCGGCGGCGAACTGGCGGCGATGGTGCTGATGGACGCGATCATCCGCAAGCTGCCGGGTGCGCTGGGGCACGAAGACTCGGCGGAACAGGACTCATTCGGCGCCGCCGCGGATGGAAAGAGACTGCTGGATTGCCCACACTACACCAAGCCCCGCGAGTGGATGGGCGTGGGTGTGCCGGAGATTTTGCTCTCCGGCGATCACGCGAGGATCGCGAAGTGGCGGCACGAGCAGGCGCTGGCACGGACGAAGGCGCGAAGGCCGGATCTGCTCGCCTGACGCGAGCGCCGATCAGTTTGCGCCGACTGTTTGTTCATGGTGCGCCACCGCTGCCGCGGCGATCGGGGCGTAGGTGTAGACCGGTCCGCCGCCCATCATGACGGCGACGCCGACGGCGTCCATGATCTCGGCGCCGGTCGCGCCGTTCTTGAAGCACTTCTCGACGTGGGCGTAGATGCAGGGCTCGCAGCGGGTGGCGACGG
This sequence comes from Phycisphaerales bacterium, assembly GCA_036392375.1. GTDB lineage: Bacteria > Planctomycetota > Phycisphaerae > Phycisphaerales > UBA1924 > JAFEBO01. The sequence goes on along the minus strand of DASVYC010000120.1, from coordinate 25,853 downwards.
CGATGCCGATGGCGATGAGTTCCTTCTGCTTGACGTTCAGAGCGCCGTCCTTCATGAGCATCTGGAAGAACGGGCCGAAGGCCTTGCCGATGTCGGGGGCCTTGGACTTCATCGCGTTCATGGTGGCGGGCCACTGGTCGTAGAACTTGGCGGGGTCGTTCAGCATGGGAGTGTCCTGAGAAAGTGAGGGGGTCTTGGGGGGTACGGAGGAGAGATCAGGGCGTCGTCTGGCACGCGACTGGATTGGCTTTCGTGGAGGTTGGCACGCGGTTCCACGGCATGACGGCCAAGAGGTTCATCAGGCCGCAGAAGCCCGTGATGCCCGCGAACGTGAGGCCCGCACCCATCAGGGCGCTGAGCAGATAGCCGGCGGGGTGGACAAAGAAGCCGAAGCCGAGGCCGGTGAGGGTCATGAGACCGATCGCGAGTTGTGTCTGCTGCAGCACGGTCATGCGGACCGCCCGAGTGCCGCGGATCGTCGGCAGGTTGGCACGCTTCCAGGCCTCGATGCCGCCGACCATCGTGCAGATCTCAACGCCCGGGAGCAAGGCAAGGGCCCGGGCCGCGGCGTCCGCGGAACGCTTGCCCCCTTTGCAGTGGAAGACTACGCACGGGCTTGCCTGCTTCAGATCTGAGAAGTCGAGCGTCGAGAGCGGGCGCAGGGTGGTGCCGTCGATGTGCTCCGCGGCGTGCTCGTCGGGTTCGCGGACGTCGCAGACGATGCACTCGCCGCGGCGGAGCCAATCGGCGACCGTCGCGGGCTCGACTTCGTGGACAGCGTTCGTAGGCACTCTCGTTCGGGGCGTGGTATCGCCAGCCGTGGTGTTCATCGTGCTTCTCCGCGTGGCTGGCCGCACACGGCCCCGCCACCATTGAGAGGCCGACGATCGACGGGTGGTTCCCGAGCGAAGCAAAGAATTTTCTATTGCTTGCCAGACCGCGGACGTGCCTTGGAAAGAGGCTTCTCCGGAACTTCTGCGTTCGCTCGCACGATGGCGCGCCGGAGCGAATCAGGGAACTTTCCCTCGGTCATTTTGGCGCAGGTGTCCTGCACGAGATCGAGTTCCTTGAACACGGCTCGGCAGCGTTCGCAGAGCACATCCTGCCCGATCGGGAAGCCGCGGGCGTGGTCCATCGCGTCCAGCTTGGCCTGCAGGAGATCCATGCACACCTGCTTCTCGTAGATCGGGTCCGGTGCTTCGACTTGCTTGAGCTCGCTGGTGAGGGCCTTGCGAAGCATGAGCCGGGCGCGATGCACGCGGGTCTTGACGGTCTGCTCTTTGAGGTTCAGTGCGTGCGCCACCTCGGAGATCGGGAGTTCGAGCATCTCCTTCATCACCAGAGGCACGCGAAAGGCCTGCGGCAGCCGCACGATCGCCACATGTAGCGCACGCTCGCTCTCCTTGCGTTCGATGTTCGTCACCGGACCGCCCAGAGCCGCACGAGACACCGTCGATTCAGTCCACGGCGCGATCTGTGAGAACGCGGGCATGCGGCGGTCGCTGGCGAAACGGCGGCGCTTGCGCTGGCCGCAGGAATGGGCCGCGATGGAGTAGATCCACGTCGCGGGATTCGATTCGCCTCGGAAGGTCTCCCATCGGCGTGCGGCCTGGAGGAAGACTTCTTGCATCATGTCCTGCGCGTCCGTCTCGTTGCCGCAGAGGCGACGCGCGAGCGCGTAGAGCTTGGGGCCGTGCTCATCGAGGAGCGTTGGCAGGACATCGGCGAAGGAGGCGCTGCGAGCCGCGGGTCGGCCGGGCCGTGCGAGAGGCTTGCGGGCGGGGGTTGCCACGGATCACGATAGAACCGCGCCGACCCGGCGGACCACTCCGTTGCGGAGGGCGATCGCGGCGGCAACGATCCAGAGTCCCTGGATGAGTGCGAACAGGCCGAAGCCGTGGACGGTCATGGGGAGCTTGCCGATGAAGAGCGCGATGATCGGGCCGATGCCGCAGATGAAGCCAGCGATGGCGAGCGGCCGGGTGGCGCTGGATCGCTGCAGGTCCACTGACCATGCTGCCAGCCCGAGGCCGAGCGCGACGATGCCGATGTGATCGCAGGCGCGGTTGGCGGCGGTGACGAGCACCAGCAGGGGGCGCGCGGATTCCTGCGTGGCGGCGTTGGCTTCGACGTACCGCTCGGCCAGCCAGGGCAGGATGACGCCGTTGGCGGTGGCGGCACCGGTCAGGACGATCGTTCCCGCCATCACGAAGATCAGGCCGAGACGCACCACCGTGCGGCTGAAGCCGAGGGCGAGTGCCAAGCCGCACTGGCCGCAGAACGAGATCCACATGCCCGCGACCGCGGAGCCGTGAACCCCGCGGTTTAGCAAGGCGCCATCGGCGGTCTCGCGGAAGAAGGTTGCCAGGTCATGCGTGTGCGCGGTCGGATGCACACTCATCGCGGCGAGCATGATGGCGGTGCCGACGAACATGCACAACGCGGAGCCGCGATCGTCTCGACTGTTGGCCCGGACGGGATCGAACGCGGGGGCGGAGCCGGCGATGAGAGAAGCGTCCGCTGTGGAAGAGTTCTGGTCGGAGGACATGAGCGAGACTCCTTTGCGGGCGGAGTATCGCCGAGGTGCCGGAGCTGGGGAAGTGTGTCGCCCTTGTTTTGCCGGGTTTCCGGGCGCTCCGCGTAGGATGTCCGGAAGGTCCTGCCTTCCTTGCCCCCCCACCCTCTGGAGCGGGCGCGAAACCGCCACCGAGACGAGCACCATGTCCGAGCGACCGAGCGAACCTCCGAACGACCCGAGAGCGGCGAGGACGCGCAGCGCGATCGTCGGCTCGTTCAACGAGTTGGCGCTCTCGCATCCGATCGACTCGATCAGCGTGCCGAAGATCATCGACGAGGCCGGCGTGGGACGCTCGACGTTCTACGAGCACTTTCGCAACACCGAAGAACTCCTCAAGCACGCCGCGACGCGGATGCTCACACCAATGGCGGATGCCGCCGCGGCTGACGGCACGCTGGAGGGCGTCGGCCACGTTGTGCTTCACGTCCACGAGAACCGTGCCGCCGCGTTGGTGATGCTGCGGGGCGAGAGCGGCGTCGCGATCGAGCGACGGCTGGCGGAACTGATCGAGGAGCGGCTTGAGGTCAATCCCGTACCGCGCAGACTACCCGCCCGACTGCTCGCCGCACAGTGCGCCGCCGCACAACTCGCGCTCGTGCGCGAGTGGCTTTCAAGCCTCGACCCGAGCACGCCCGAAGCGATGGCGCGAACGCTCTTCGAGACGAGCCGCGCGTTGATCGCGGCGGCTCGGATCGGCGCCTGAGCCCGATCAGCCCATCAGGTTCTTGATGCCCAGCGACTTGCGGATGCTGGCGAGCTGTCCGGCGTGCCACCCCTCGTGCCACGCGCCCTTCGCGACGGCGTCGAGGCGGTCGGTCGCGAAGCCGTGCGAGTCGGCGACGGTCGGCTTGAGCAGTTCGGCGTCGTTCTGCTTTTTCACCGCCTCCACGAACGCGGCGTAGGCCTCGTCGCTGTGCTTCTTCACTTCGGCGAACGACGGGTACGCCTTCGCGTCGGACGTCGGCTTGCTGCCCATGCCGAAGAGGCCGTTGTAGGAATCAGGGAGCGGGTGGAACTCGCCCGCGACGAGCGACTTGAGCCATGAGTAGGTAGTGGCGAGGTGGCCAAAGGTCCAAACGAAATGGTTATCCGTGGGCGAAGGCTGATGGGTCATCTTGTCGGCAGGCACTTCCTTGAGCAGACCGAGCGTGAGGCCGTGCGAGAAGTCGAGCAGTGCGAGAGCGCGATCGCGGTGGACGGTGGACATGAGGAACTCCTGTACGGATGTCGCGTGCAATCAGGGGTTTGCGTCACATGATCGATTCGGGTCTTTCATTCAGAATCGGGGCCTGACAGGGCCGATTGCCGAGGCTTGTTTCGTCGCACAAACCTACCCTTGAGACCCTTCGATACCGGACCGATACCAAGGTAACGCGATTCGGCCCCTCGTGTCGCGAACTCGTGCAGCACCGTCCCGGCCCACACCCCGCTTGCTCTCAACCAACCCCACCACCTATGTCGCAAACCCTCCAAATCGCGGTCGCCAAGGGCGACGGCATCGGCCCCGAGATCATGGACGCCACACTCGACCTCTTCGCAGCGGCGGGGGTGTCGAACTTCGTGCACTTCCGCGAGGTCGAGATGGGCGCCTCCGTCTTCGCCAAGGGCAACAGCCGCGGCATGAGCGATGACGCCGTGCGGGTCGTGGAAGACTCCGGCATCCTCTTCAAGGGCCCGATGGAGACGCCCAAGGGCGGCGGCGGCAAGTCGATCAACGTCACCGCCCGCAAGATGTGGAACGCGTTCGCGAACTTCCGCACCTTCAAGACCCTGCCCGGCGTGCAGACCGTGTATTCCAAAGCCGGCATCTATCTCGACTTCTCCGTCGTCCGCGAGAATATCGAGGACACCTACGGCGGCGTCGAGCACCGGCTCAGCAACGACATGATCCAGTGCAAGCGACTCATCTCCGCCCCCGGCTGCGATGAGGTCCACCGCTTCGCCTTCCAGACCGCCCGCAAGCTGGGCGTCAAGAAGATCCACTGCGGCCACAAGGCCAACATCATGAAGATGACCGACGGTCTGTTCCTTGACCGCTTCAAGGTGACCGGCCGCGACTTCCCCGAGATCGAGCAGGGCGATGTCATCGTCGATGCGTTGTGCATGAACCTCGTGGTCAAGCCCCAGCAGTACGGCATGATCGTGCTGCCCAACCTGCAGGGCGACATCGTCAGCGACCTCTGCGCCGGTCTCGTGGGCGGGCTGGGCTTTGCGCCGAGCGCGAACATCGGCAACCACATTTCGATCTTCGAGGCGGTCCACGGCACAGCGCCGGACATCGCCGGCCGCGGCATCGCGAATCCGACGAGCCTGATCCTGTCGGGGCTGATGATGCTGCGTCACATCTGCCTGAACAAGGAAGCGGCGACGCTCGAGAACGCGCTGCTGGCGACGCTCGAATCCGGCATCCACACCGGCGACTTCGGCGACAAGTCCAAGCCCAGCGTCGGCACCAAGGACTTCACCGCCGCGATCAAGAACAACCTGGGAAACAAGCCCAAGACGGTGCCCGCAGTGGAGGTGCCCGCGGCGGGCGAGACGTGCTTCGTCCGCGCTCCCAAGCCCGCCGGGCCGCAGGTCATCCGCACGTTCAAGAACCTCGTGACGCAGGTCGTCGGCTGCGACATCTACCTTGACAGCCCGCTGAGCCCGCTGGCCCTGGCGGAAGAGATGCAGCGTGCGTGCGCCGACACGCCGTTCCGCATCACCCTCATCAGCAACCGCGGCACCCAGGTGTGGCCGACGGGCAGCGTGTACACCGAATGTGTGGACTACTACCGCGTGCGTTTTGAGCTGAAGGAAGGCGTGACCCCGGGCTCGTTCGGCCAGAGCCGCTGCGTGGCGCTGATGGACAAGATCGCGGAGAGCTTCACCGTGTGCTCGTACGAGCTCCTGCGGACGTTTGATGGGGTGAAGGGGTATAGCCTCGCGCAGGGGCAGTAGCCAGGTCGTCTTGGTGCAGCGGATTGGCATGGCACACCCCTTGCGTTCCGCCTGTCGATGCTCCGCCGCGTTCTCCTCATTCTGACCATCATCGCCCTGATCGCCCCCGCCGCCTTCGCGAGCAAGGTGGCCGATCTCACCCGCATCAAGGGGCAGGGCGAGTTCAAGCTCCGCGGCCTCGGCCTCGTCGTCGGTCTGCAGGGCACCGGCGACGCCGGCAAGGAGCCGATCCTCGCGCGGCCGCTCGCCAAGCTGCTCGAGAACGAGGGCAATGCGCCGGGCAAGCTCGAGGAACTCTCGGCGGCCAAGGCCGTTGCGGTGGTGTGGGTCGACGTGACTATCCCCGAGATCGGCGGCCGAGCCGACGATCGCTTCGACGCGTATATCTCCACGGTGTACAGCGCCACCAGCCTCAAGGGCGGGCGGCTGATCCTGGTGCCGCTGCGCGGTCCGCTGATCTCCAGCCCGGTCTACGCCATGGCCAACGGCTCGATCGAGCTGCCCGATCCGTCGGTCACTACCAGCGGCAAGATCCGCGGCGGGGCGCAGCTCGTGCGCGACGTCATGGGTCCCGAGGTGGGTGAGGTCTTCGATCTGTTTATCCATCCTTACTACGCGGGGTGGACCAGTGCCCAGAAGATCGCCAGCGCGATCAACTCCGAGGCCTCCCCGCAGTCGGCCTTGGGCGGCGATCCCGCCGTGCGTCAATCCACCAGCGCCGCGACCGTCATCGACGAGCGCACCATCCGCGTGGAGATCCCCGAGGCCGAGCGTGCGGCCAAATCGGGATTCATCGCCGCGGTGATGGCTACCAGCGTCCGTGTCGCGGATCTGGATCTGCCGGCCCAGGTGATCGTGAACCCGCGCAGCGGCGTCATCATCATCACGGGCGACGTCGAGATCAGCCCGGGGCTCGTGACGCACAAGGAACTGATCATCAACACCACCACGCCGCCGCCGGTGGCGTCACCCCAGAACCCGCTGACGGAGCGTTCGCGGTTCGCCCCCGTCTCGACCAAGGGACGTCAGAGCGACAACGCTCGCCTGGCCGACCTGATGGCGGCGATGAAGCAGCTCGACGTCTCCGTCATCGACCAGATCGAGATCCTGCAAATGCTCTACAAAACAGGGCGTTTGCACGCGAAGTTCATCGTCGACTGATCGACCCCGACTCACCCGACCACGCGCCCGCACGGTCGCACCGAGACCATCCGTGAGCTCCGCATCCGCCATCTCCTTCGCCTCGCCGCCCAACACCGAGACCCAGGCGTTGGCGGCCCGTCCGCGTCTCTCGAGCGACGACCAGAAGGCGTTCACGCAGATCATGGGCCGCGAGGTCGAGCGGATGCGGGGCAAGCCGGACCCGGCCAAGACACGTGAGGCGGCCGAGAACTTCGTCTCGATCGCTCTGGTGCAGCCCATCTTCAAACAGCTCCGCGCCACCAACAACGCCGCAGCCCCCTTCGCGCCCACCAAGGCGGAGAAGCAGTTCCAGTCGATGATCGACGCCCAGATCGCGCAGAAGCTCGTGAAGTCGGGGAACTGGCCGCTGGTCGACCGGTTGGCACAGGACATGCTGAAGAAGGCCATGGGAACCGCGCCTCCGCCGGAGGACGCGGTCGACCCGATGCTGTAGCGCCCGACCGACGAGAAGACACCAATGAACGCCGCCGCCCACTCCGACGCGTCGCACCCGGGCCTGAAGCTCGCAGGAGCGACCCAACCGCGGCCGCTGCCCGAGGAACTCCGCGAGCTGCTGACCGCCTTGCTCTCCCGCCACGAAGCAATGCTCCGGCACACCCGGCAGCACCACGAGGCGATCCGTCAAGCGGACGTCCGACGCTGCGAGCAGATTGTGCGCGAGGAGCAGGCCACTCTTGCGGCGATCGCCGACCTCGAGTTGAAGCGTCAGTCGCTGGTTGCGCGGGCCGCCCGCGAGATCACGCCCGCCCCCAGGAACCTGAGCCGCCTGAGCGACATCGCCTTGCACTGCCCGGGCGGCGAACGCACCGAGCTTCTGGAGCTCAGCGCACGGCTCCGCAAAGCAATCGAGAGCCTGCAGCAGGAGCAGAACCTGCTGCGCGTCATCAGCCGCGTGCTCGTGGCACACATGGAAGGCCTGATGCGTCAGGTCGCACGCTCGCTGTCGCACGCCGGCACCTACGGCCAGCGGGGCGTGGTCGCCGGCCACCAGATCGTCACCAGCCTCGACGTGCGTCTGTAGTGCCTTCTCTGCCCCACTGCCCCACTCCTCCACTCCCCCACTGCCACTATGAGCCTCACCGCCGCCATGCTGATCGGTCGCTCGGCGCTCACCGCGAGCCAGCTGGGTATCCAGGTCAGCGGCAACAACATCGCCAACGTCGGCACCGCCGGGTACAACCGCCAGGTGGCCTTCCTCGAGCCGGTCGGCGGAGCCGCCTACGACGTCGGCAGCCGCAGCGGGCGAGGCGTGAGCGTCCGCGACGTGCGGCGTCAGATCGACATGGCGCTGCAGAATCGCCTGAACAACGGCATCGCCGACGAGGCCGCCGCAAGCCAGCAGCTCCAGACGCTTTCCTCGCTGGAATCCACGCTGGGCGAGCTCTCCGGCAACGACTTCACCACTCAGCTCCAGTCGTTCTTTAGCGTCTGGTCGGAGCGGGCGAATCTGTCCAAGTCCAGCAGCGTGGTGGTGCAGCAGGCGACCAAAATTGCCGAGTTTCTCCGCCGCACCCGCAGCGACATCTCGGCCCTGCGGAACCAGATCGACGCCCAGCTCTCCAGCGGTGCGGAGCGGGCCAACGAGCTGTTGAGTTCGATCTCCAAACTCAACCTGCAGATCGCCAACAGCGAGGCCGGCCAGGGCATCGCCAACTCCCTGCGCGACCAGCGTGACCAGGCGGTGAGCGAGCTCTCCAAGATGGTGGACCTCACCGTCGTCGACCAGCCCAACGGGGGCGTCAACATCCTCATCGGCAGCACCCCGGTCATCCTCGGTGGCGAGAGCCGCGGCATCAAGCTCGAGCTCAGCGACAACAACGGGACGCTCGAGGCCTCGCTCAAGACCACCGACAACGGCGAGACGCTCCCGGTGCAGTCGGGAACCCTGGGGGCCCTGCTGAGCGACCGCAAGGCGAGCGTGGAACAGACCGCCGCCGCACTCGACAACGTCGCCAGTCAGCTCATTTTCCAGGTTAACAAGCTGCACTCGACCGGCACCAACAAGGACGGCCTGACCAGCGCCATCGCCTCGCTCGCGGTCGCCACCAGCGATCGCACGCTCTCGCTGACCGACCCCACCAACAACGCCACCAACAAGCTGCCGTTCAAGCCCACCAGCGGTGGGTTTTACGTCACCGTCAAGCAGAACTCGACGGGCTCGACCCAGACCGTCCGCATCAACGTGGACGTCGATGGCGTCAACAACCTGGGCCTGCCGGGCTACACCAACGACACGACGCCGGAGAACATCCGGGCCGCCCTCGCCGCGGTGCCGGGCCTGAGCGCGACGTTCGACGCCGAGGGAAAGCTCAAGGTGGACGCCCAGACCGGCTTCTCCTTTAGCTTCAGCGACGACACCTCCGGGGCGCTGGCGGTCCTGGGCGTGAACGGCTTCTTCACCGGCAGCAGCGCCAGCGACATCAACGTCCGGGCCGATCTGCAAGCCGACCCCAGCAAGCTCCAGGTCGGGCGGCTGGTCAACGGCACGTTTGTCGAGAACGCCACGGCCCTGGAACTCGCCAAGCTCCAGTCCAAGGCCCTCTCGGACCTGCAGAACCGATCGATCGTGGGTGCCTGGACGGACACGGTGCAGGGGGTCGGCGTTGCCACCTCAGCCGCCAAGACCGCCGCCGGAGCCGCGGGGGCGGTGCGGGAGAGCCTCGACGCACAGCGCTCGGCGATCAGCGGCGTCTCCCTCGACGAGGAATCGCTGAACCTGCTGAACTACCAGCGGCAGTACCAGGCCGGGGCCCGCGTGATCGACGTGTCGAACCAGTTGCTGCAGACGCTGATGCAGCTGGTGTGAAGTGCACCAGTGGGGAAGTGGAGCAGTGGAGCAGTGCGAGGCACTGGTGCCGCTGCTTCTTGTCATTTCTCCCCCACTCACACACAGCCCCCCTCCTCCACTGCCCCACTTCCGCGGCGGCACGCTCCTTGCGTAGGTCTGCCCGCCGCCCATGACCTACATCCCCGCCAACGTCGCTCGCGTGCCGAACCTGCTCCGGACCAACCTGAGCCTGGGGAATATCAGCCGCACGCAGTTGTCGTTGCTGGACGTGCAGAATCAGCTCTCAACGGGGAAGGAGATCAGCCGCCCCAGCGACGATCCGGTCCGGTACGCCGGGATCCAGGTTCTTGCGCGAAGGCAGGCGCAAAGCGCTCAGGTGCAGCGCAATCTCAGCAACGCCGCGGCGTCGCTGGGCGTTCTTGACAACGCCTTGAGCGAGGTCAACGACGTCGCCCTGCAGGCTAAGCAGATCGCTCTGTCGCAGGTCAACTCAATCTCGACGTCTTCAGAGCGGGCCAGCCAGGCCGTTATCGTCAACCAGCTCATCAACGGGCTGGTCAAGACCGCCAACCGCGAGGGTGTCAGCGGCTACGTCTTCGGCGGGTCCAGCCCCGGCACGCCGCCCCTGCAGCAGATCAACGGCGGCTACCAGTTCATGGCCCAAGGCAACGGGCTGCTCGCCGACCTCGGCTACGCCGACACGGTCCCGATCACGCTCGGCCCTTCGGCCGGCATCGGCAGCACCTCGGCCCGCGTCAAGGGTGACGTCGATCTCAATCCCAATCTCACCGCCTCGGCCAAGCTGAGCACGCTCAACGGTGCCCGCGGCCTGGGCGTCAGCCTCGGCACCGTGCAGTTTGCCTTTAACGGCGGGCCCACCGCGACCGTCGATCTCGCCGGCGCCGACACGGTGCAGGACGTCATCACCAAGCTCACCAATGCGATCCGTTCCTACGAAACGACCAACAGCGTCACGGTCCTCGCGGGCGCCGGAGTGACGGTGAACGGCGATCGTCTGCAGATCAACGTCGCCGCGGCTGGCTCGCTGCAGATCAGCGACGTCGGCAAGGGCATCACCGCCCAGGACCTCGGCATCGCCGCCACGTTCACCCCCGCCTCGCCCAATGGCTCTGGCGTGGATCCGACCCTGACCTGGACCACGCCGATCTCGGCCCTCGCGGGCGTCACCGGCGCCCTGGGCAGCGTTCGCGTCAACCACCTCGGCCGCTCCACGGTCGTGGACCTGTCCACCGCGACCACGCTGCAGGATGTGAAGAGCGCTCTGGAGTCCAAGAACGTCGGCATCCGGGTCGAGATCGACCCCAGCGGCAAGGGCATCAACGTGCTGAGCGATGTCTCGACGTCGTCGGCCATGGCGCTGTCGATCGAGGAGGTCACCGGCAACAACTCCACCGCGACGCGGCTGGGCATCCGGACGTTTGCCCCCACCACGCCGCTGTCGGTCTTCAACAACGGCAAAGGCGTGCAGGTGGTGGACAACGTCACGAACCCCGCGTCCGGTCTGGTGGATCCCGAGCTCAATTACGACTTCAAGATCACGCTCGGCAACACCCCCACCGCCGCGGTGGTGAAGGTGGACCTGCGGCCGCAGGACCTGACCAACGTCCAGACCGTGATCAACCGCATCAACAGCGAGATCGCGTCCCAGCTCCCAGGCCAGGGCTTGCTCGCGACCGACCTAGTCGCCCAGCTCGCCGACGGGGCCAACGGCATCACGCTGGTGCAGAACAACACGTTTACGCAACCGGTGAAGGTCGAGCAGGCGAACAACTCGACCGCCGGGACCCAGCTTGGGCTGGTGGGCGGTACGTACAACGGCGCCACCTCGACGTTTGTCGGCACCGACACCGCCAAGGTCCGGACCGACAACCTCGTGACCTATCTGATGGATCTTCGGGACGCCCTGCAGACCAACAGCGTCTCTGGCATCCAGCTTGCTGGTGAGAACATCGATCGGATCATCGGTCTGATCTCGGAGACCCGAGGCATGGTCGGCGGCTTTGCGCAGCGTGTGGACTTCGCGTCCAAGATCGAAGACGACCGCAACGCCATCGACACCAAGGTGCGCTCCGAACTGGAAGACGTGGACTACACCTCGGCGGCCACCCGCTTCAGCCTGCTTCAGACCCAGCTCTCCGCCAGCCTGCAGACGACAGCCCGTGCGCAATCTACCTCACTCCTGGATTTTCTGAGTTAGCGTCGGACACCAGAGAAGACCCCGCGGACCCAGGCCCGCGGCTCGGACGAGAACCCGCAACGCGTCGAGAGGCGCGCGAGCGAGATTGATCGAAGGCTCGACCCGGCACGGCCCCGGGAGACTCGAGCGACAGGACGTCGCCGGCCACGGAGGCCGGAGCGATCTTCGGTGCTGGAGGCCGCATCGCGGGAGCGCGACATGGAAGTGCGCACGAGCAGGTTTGGTACGGTGACCATCAGCGATGATCGCGTGATCACCTTCCCGAAGGGTCTGCTGGGCTTTGGCGAGTTCAAGAAGTTCTGCCTGCTCGAGCCGGCGGAGGACGCCTGCTTCTTCTGGCTGCAATCGGTGGAGGACCCGGACCTGGCGTTCGTGGTCACCGACCCGATGATCTTTGTCCCTGATTACTCGGTGCCGATCCGGCCCGAGCAGATGGGCGAGCTGCATCTCGACAAGCTCGACGACGCCCAGGTGTTCGTGGTGGTCAACAAGATCGACCGCCAGCTCACGGGCAACCTGCAAGGCCCGCTGGTGATCAACACCCTGACGCGCGTGGGCGAGCAGATGGTGCTCGCCGAGAAGCGTTGGACGGTGCGTCACCCCCTCATGACCGTCGGCGCCGCGGTCCCCCGCCGCGCGATGTCGGCCTGATTCACCGGTCTTCACACCCCGACGCGACGGAGCGTGTCGGGGACTCTTGATGAGAACGCACGGAACCAACTCTGCGGATCGTCCGCGGCCCATCGGGCCCGGCGGCTCGGCGTGCGCTTCTCCTGTCCTTCACCCACCCGCTTCGTACGCGGGCAGCACTCAGGGCAAGGAGGCTCTTCATGCTGGTCCTCTCCCGTCAACGCGACGAGACAATCATGATCGGGGACGAGATCGAGATCACCGTGGTGGACATCCGCGGCGACAAGGTCCGTCTCGGCATCACCGCTCCCACCAAGATCGCCGTGCACCGCAAGGAGGTGTACGAGGCGATCAAGGCGGAGAACCGTCAGGCCGCCAAGTCGATGTCCCCGGATGCCGCGATCGCCTCGATCGAGCGCCCGGCAATCTCTCCCGGCCCTGCCAAGAGCAACGCGGCGAAGACTGCGCGGCTCGCCGCCGGCCCGGCCCGGATCGTCGCCAGCAACGACACCCCGGCATCCATGCGGATCGATTCCCGCACCGCGTAAACCCCGCGTTCCCAGTGTCCCACCCCGGCAGGCCCGACGAACGTTCCGCCTGACCGACCGTTCTAGACCCCGCAATCACGGAGGATTGCAATGGCCCGGATCAACACCAACATCCCGAGCGTGATCGCGCAGCGGAACCTGCGCACCGTTCAAAGCGAGCTCCAGACGCGCTTCGAGCGCCTGAGCACCGGACTGCGCATCAACCGCGGCGCCGACGACCCCGCAGGCCTCATCATCAGCGAGCGCCTGCGAGCCAACATCGAGGGCGTCAACCAGGGCATCCGCAACTCGGACCGGGCCGCGAACGTCATCGCGACCACCGAGGCGTCGCTCTCGGAAGTGAGCGACCTGCTCAACTCCATCAAGGCTCTCATCGTCGAGTCCGCCAACACCGGCGCCAACTCCGAGGCCGAGCGCACCGCCAACCAGCTCCAGATCGACTCGGCCATCCAGTCGATCACCCGCATCTCCAACACCGCCAGCTTCGGTTCTCTGAAGCTCCTCAACGGCGGGCTGGACTACACCCTCTCGGGCGTCAACCCGACCAACGTCGTCCAGGCTCAGGTCTGGAACGCCTCGTTCGTGAACCAGCAGACGCTCAACGTCAACGTCGACGTTGTCGCCTCGGCTCAGACCGCGAATCTCTACTTCCGTCCCCCAAGCGCCGCGGGCACCATCCTCAGCGCCACCACCCTCCAGATCGGTGGCAGCCGAGGCGTGCAGGAACTGACGATCACCAGCGGCACCAGCCTCACCGCCGTGGTCGCCGCGGTGAACAACCTCACCAGCCTCACCGGCGTCAAGGCCAGCCTGATCAACAGCAACCCCGTCAGCGGCATGGTTTTTTCGTCCTCGGACTACGGCAGCGCCGGGTTCGTGACCGTCAAGCGTCTGGGCGCCCCCGCCGCTCCCGCCGACACCTTCAGCCCCAACCTCTACAAGCTCGTCAACAACGCCGCCCCCCCCGCCGCGCCGCCCTTCGGATGGGCCGGTCTGGTTGGCGGCGGCACGGTCACCGTCGCCCAGCGCGACGAGGGCCGCGACGTCCAGGCTCTGGTGAACGGCAACCTCGCCACCGGTGAGGGCCTGAAGATCAAGGTGAACTCCTCCAGCCTTTCCGCCGACCTGCTGCTCTCCGCTGCTTTCGCCACCAACCCGTCGGGCGCCGCCAGCAGCTTCTACATCACCGGCGGCGGTAGCCTCTTCCAGCTTGGCCCCGATGTCTCGGCCCTCCAGCAGGCCAACTTCGGCATGCAGAGCATCGCCGCGTCGAACCTCGGCGGCACGCTGATCAACGGCGCGATCCAGTACTTGAACTCGCTCTCAACCGGGCAGAACAACTCCATCGCCGCGGCGGTGGCCCGCAAGGACTTCACGCAGTCCAGCGACATCCTGGAGAAGGCGATCGACGAGATCAGCCAGCTCCGAGGCCGCCTGGGCGCCTTCCAGCGCAACGTGCTCGATCCCAACGCCCGCTCGCTGACGAGCTCGCTCGAGAACCTCACGGCCAGTAACAGCGCCATCCGCGACGCCGACTTCGCGGCCGAGACCGCGGGCCTGACTCGTGCCCAGATTCTCAGCCAGTCGGGCACGACGGTGCTGCAGCTCGCCAACGCCAGCAGCCAGAGCGTCCTGCAGCTCCTGCAGGGATGATGCGGGGAATGCGGACTTGAGCGTGTCCGCCGATTCCGCCGTGCGATCCGCGTGAGGTGTAAGCGCGGGCACCGGTTATCACGACGCAGTTTCAGGACCCCGGACCCTTGGAAGGCCGGGGTTTTTCGTTTACCGGACCGGGCGCAGGCGTTCAAGCTTCACCAGACGGAACAGACGGACCACCCGGCGCATCTCGCGCTACAGCCCATAAACCCGGAACGGCATGCCTCCGATCACTGAGTGTGTCCGCGTGTTTTCGGATGGTCCGAAAGCGGCGGCCGACCGGGAGCGTTTCCCGGGCGTCGGATCCGGTTGTCCGGGTCCGAAGAGTTCAACGTCCGTTCCACGCGGACGCTGCGAAACGGACGTACTAGAGCTCGGGGCGGCGTGAAGGCCAAAGCCCCGGCCGCAGCAGACAGGGAGGTTTGTTCGTCATGGGCCGTATCAATACCAACGTTCAGTCGCTCGTCGCGCAGCGCGTCTTGGGGAGCAACCAGAAGTCGCTCGCCCAGTCGCTCGAGCGCCTGAGCACGGGTCTCCGCATCAACAGCGGCAAGGACGATCCGGCTGGCCTGATCGCCAGCAACAACCTCGGCGCCGAGATCGTCGGCAAGAACGCCGCCATCAGCAACTCCAACCGCGCCGACCAGGTGGTCAACATCGCCGCCGGCGGCCTCAGCGAAGTCTCCGGACTGCTCACCCAGCTCCAGGGACTGGTCACCAGCAGCAGCAGCACCGCGGGTCTCTCCCAGGCCGAGAAGCAGGCCAACCAGCTGCAGGTGGACTCCATCCTCCAGACCATCGACCGCATCTCGTCGTCGACCTCCTTCCAGGGCATCAAGCTCCTGAACGGCAACTTCGATTTCAAGACCAGCTCGGTGGCCTCGGGCGTCGCCGACTACAAGATCAACGCCGCCAAGTACAACGGCGGCAGCCTGAACGTCAACGTCCTGGTCACGGGCTCGGCCCAGCAGGGCGGCATGTTCGTCTCCTTCGGTGCCGCCAGCATCGACACGGCGACCGGCAGCCAGTTCACCATCGAGGTCGGCGGCTCGCAGGGCACCCGCCAGCTCACCTTCAGCTCCTCCACCACCCTCGCCAACATCGCCGCGGCGGTGAACAGCTTCACCAGCATCACCGGCGTCAAGGCCACTACCTCCGGCACCGGCATTCGTCTTGATGCCACGGAGTTTGGATCCTCCAACTACGCCAGCCTCCGAGTGGTCAACGCCGGCGGCATCGCACAGGCCGGTCAGCAGGGCATCTACAACCTCCAGAACGCCAACACCGCCGCCGCGGACACCGCCACCCGGCAGCAGTTCACCGCGATCACCAACACCAAGACCAACAAGGGCAAGGACCTGCAGGCGACCGTGAACGGCGTCACCGCCACGGCCGTCGGCAAGACCGCCCGCATCAACACCGACTTCCTTGACATCGAGGTCACCCTCACCGACACCCAGGCCCGCACGCTGGGCAATGTCGGCGGCGGCTCGCCCGCGATGGCGATCAACGGCGGCGGCGCTTCGTTCCTCCTCGGAGGCAACGTGGACATCGCCGGCAAAGTTTCCATCGGTATCCAGTCGGTCTCGTCGAGCAAACTCGGCACCGCCGCTCTCGGCTATCTGAGCGCCCTCGCCTCTGGCCAGGCTCAGAACCTCGTGACCGGCAACACCGATCAGGCCCAGCAGATCGTCACCGCGGCGATCAGCCAGGTCTCCTCGCTCGCCGGTCGATTGGGTGCCTTCCAGTCCAACACCATCGGAGCCACGATCCGCAGCCTCGGCGTCGCCGTCGAGAACAGCACCGCGGCCCAGTCGGTGATCCGCGACAGCGACTTCGCGGCCGAGACCGCGGGCCTCACCCGCTCGCAGATCCTGGTCAACGCCTCGACCAACATCCTGGGCCTGGCCAACCAGTCGCCCCAGTCCGCCCTGCAGTTGCTCGGCTAATTGAAACCCTAAGGACTGATTCGACAACGAGTTAGACCTTCACGCCGGCCCCGGGTCTGTTCTGCCCGGGGCTGGCATGTTTTTGCGCCCTCCCCCTGTTTCGAGAGGTTTTTTTATCAGACGACTCAAACCCCCCCATGTTGCCGCCGATTTTCGGACTGCGTGTCGTCTGTGACGCTTGTGCGTCCTGGGCGAGATGTGAGGGTTGCAACGGATTGCAGTCCTCGGGTCTTCGGGCGAACGCCCTCGACCAGTTCTCGACGGCGGTCGGCGATCGGCGGCGACACACGCCTGTCCCGACCGGCCCGCAGGGAGGTTTGTCATGGGTCGTATCAACACCAACGTTCAGTCGCTCATCGCTCAGCGCGTCCTGACCAGCAACCAGAAGTCGCTCGCCCAATCGCTCGAGCGCCTCAGCACCGGTCTGAAGATCAGCAGCGGCAAGGACGACCCCGCCGGCCTCATCGCCAGCGAGAACCTCCGAGCCGAGATCAAGGGCGTCAACCAGGCTATTGCCAACGCCACCCGCGCCGACCAGGTGATCAACATCGCCGAGGGTGGCCTGGGCGAGGTGTCTTCACTTCTCACCGAGCTGCAGGGATTGGTCAGCAGCTCCGCCTCCACCGCCGGTATCTCCGCCGCGGAGCGTCAGGCCAACCAGCTTCAGGTCGACTCCATCCTCCAGACCATCGACCGCATCGCCTCGGCGACCGCGTTCCAGGGCATCAAGCTCTTGAACGGCAACTTCGACTTCAAGACCAGCAACGTCCACACAGGCATATCGGACTACAAGGTGAACGCCGCCAAGTACTCCGGCGGCAGCCTGAACGTCGATGTGCTGGTGACCGGCTCGGCCCAGCAGGGCGGCATGTTCATGTCCTTCGGCGCCGCGACGATCGACACCAACACCAACAGTCAGTTCACCATCGAGATCGGCGGATCGCTGGGAAACCGGCAGTTCACCTTCTCGTCGTCGACCAGTCTCACCAACATCGCCGGCGCGATCAACACGTTCACGTCCGTCACCGGCGTCCAGGCGACCGTGAGCGGCACCGGCATCAAGCTTCTGAGCACCAAGTTCGGTCGTTCGCAATACGCTTCCATCAAGGTGATCAACGCCGGCGGCATCGCTTCGGGTGGACAGCAGGGCCTGTACACCCTCCAGACCGCCAACGCCAGCGCGGCGAACACCGGCTCCAAGGTGCTCTACAGCGCTCTGAGCAACACCAAGACCGCCTTTGGTAAGGATCTGCAGGCCACGGTGAACGGCATCCTCGCCACCTCCGACGGCAAGACCGCCCGCATCAACACCGACTTCCTCGACGTGGAAGTCACTCTCGGAACCTCCACGGCACAGACCCTGGGCGCCGTCGGCACCCACGCCTTCACCATCACCGGCGGCGGCGCGGACTTCGCGCTGGGCGGTCAGGTCAATATCTCCAGCAAGGTCTCGATCGGCATCCAGGCCGTCTCCGCCTCGGTGCTCGGCAACTCGACCATCGGACGCCTGGGCTCGCTCTCGGCCGGGCAGGTGAACAACCTCGTCACCGGCAACACCGAGCAGGCTCAACAGATCATCGCCGAATCGATTGCACAGGTCTCGTCGCTCCGCGGCCGCTTGGGCGCCTTCCAGTCCAACACCGTGGGCGCCACGATCCGCAGCCTGGGCGTCGCCGTCGAGAACAGCACCGCCGCCCAGTCGGTGATCCGTGACGCCGACTTCGCGACCGAGACCGCGGGCCTGACCCGCTCGCAGATCCTGGTGAACGCCTCGACGCAGGTCCTGGGCCTCGCCAACCAGTCGCCGCAGGCGGTTCTCGGCCTGCTGCAGGGATAAGCCGCGACCGGGCTGATCCCGCCGAGAATCTCTCGGACCTGAAGTAATCGGAACAGAATCCCTCAAGCCCCGCGGTTTCCGCGGGGCTTTTTCGCGTTTGCATCCGAGAACCGACCGGGCTTCCGAGAACACCTCGGAAGTCTCGGCTCAAGCTGCACAGACCGGCCCGTGCCGGGGCGTACGCGACAGACGGGCTGTCGGCGCGGGCCCACGTTCCCGATCCTCGATGCTGACTGCCCGTGCTCTTCGCGTGGAGAGACCGGGCGGGCGCGGCGCGGATCGGTTCCGCGTGGGCGCGTCGGGGGCGGGCGGCCGCTACGACGACTCCGGTAACGGGCGGATGTCCCGGGCCGGAACCAAGTAGGGCGCGGCGGCGAGTTGTCCGGCCCGCGTGCAGATCGAATCACGGAGGAATCGGTTCCATGGGACGCATTAACACGAACGTTCAGTCGCTCATCGCTCAGCGCGTGCTCGGCCAGAACCAGCAGAGCCTCACCAGCTCGCTGGAGCGCCTCAGCACCGGTCTCCGCATCAACAGCGGTAAGGATGACCCGGCCGGTCTCATCGCCAGCAACAACCTCGGCGCCGAGATCGTCGGCAAGAACACCGCCATCAGCAACGCCAACCGCGCCGACCAGGTCGTGAACATCGCCGCCGGCGGTCTCACCGAAGTCTCGGGCCTGCTCACGCAGCTCCAGGGCCTCGTGACCAGCTCGGCCAGCACCTCGGGCATCTCCGACTCGGAGAAGCAGGCCAATCAGCTCCAGATCGACTCGATCCTGCAGACCATTGACCGCATCTCCTCGTCGACCTCGTTCCAGGGCATCAAGCTCCTGAACGGCAACTTCGACTTCAAGACCTCGGGCGTGAACACCGGCGTCAGCGACTTCAAGATCAACGCCGCCAAGTTCAGCGGCAGCCAGAACGTCAACGTCCTGGTGACCGGCTCTGCTCAGCAGGGTGGCATGTTCGTCTCCTTCGGTGCCGCGAGCATCGACACGGCCACGGGCAGCCAGTTCACCATCGAAGTCGGCGGCTCCGCCGGCACCCGTCAGCTCACGTTCAGCTCGTCCACGAGCCTGACCAACATCGCCGCCGCCATCAACAGCTTTACCAGCATCACCGGCGTGGCGGCCAAGACCTCGGGCACGGGCATCCGTCTCGACGCCACCGACTTCGGCAGCTCGAACTACGTCAGCCTCCGCGTGGTGAACGCCGGCGGCATCACCCAGGCCGGCCAGCAGGGTATCTACGACCTGCAGACCGCCAACACCGCCGCCGCGAACACGGGTACCCGTCAGCAGTTCACGGCTGTGACCAACACCAAGACCAACAAGGGCAAGGACCTCCAGGCGACCGTGAACGGTGTTGCCGCGACCACCAACGGCAAGACCGCCCGCATCAACACCGACTTCCTCGACGTCGAGGTCACCCTCACCAACACCCAGTCGCAGACGCTGGGCAGCGTCGGCACCAACGCCATGACCATCACCGGCGGCGGCGCCTCGTTCCAGCTCGGCGGCAACGTGGACATCGCCGGCAAGGTCTCGATCGGCATCCAGTCGGTCGCGGCCTCCAAGCTCGGCACCTCGGCCCTCGGCTACCTCAGCAGCCTGGCCTCGGGTCAGACCAACAACGTCGTCAGCGGCAACACCGACAAGGCCCAGCAGATCGTTTCTGCCGCCCTGAACCAGGTGTCGTCGCTCTCCGGTCGCCTCGGCGCCTTCCAGGCCAACACGATCGGTGCGACGGTCCGCAGCCTCGGCGTCGCGGTCGAGAACTCGACTGCCGCTCAGTCGATCATCCGTGACACCGACTTTGCCACCGAGACGGCCAAGCTCACCCGCGGCCAGATCCTGGTGAACGCCTCGACCAACATCTTGGGCCTCTCGAACCAGACGCCCCAGTCGGCCCTCCAGCTCCTCGGCTAATCCCGAGCCTGAACGGACCGACCCGAGAAATCGGGTGAGATGAAAGAACCAAGCCCCGGGCGAAAGCCCGGGGCTTGTGTGTTTTAGACCGGCTTGTCACGAGCCCTGGGTCGCGGGGCTTGCCTTGGTCGCGTCCGCCTCGTTCTCGGGCTCTTCGCTGCCGCGGCTCAGGTCCACGAACTTGTAGCGTTCCTTGAGCGCGGCGTAGCTGAAGGCCTGGCGCAGCGCGTCGATCTGGAAGTCCAGGGAGGCCGTCTCCGTCGCCAGCGAGTCGCCCAGGCTCCGCATCCGCTCCACCGTGAGCGGGGCACGCCCGACGAGCTGGACGATCGCTACGGAGAGCGAGTCATCGAGCACCACGCTGATGGTTCTCGGATCTGCGGGTTGGTCGACGACCATCTTGTTCACATCCAGCGTGCGGGCCGCCTGCAGCACCGCGTTGCGGTACGCCGGGACGTTGAACGTCGGATCACCGGCGGCAATGTTGCTGCTCGAGACTTCGAGCTTGCGGCGGATCAGCGGGGCGCTCGCTCCCGGGAAGGTGTCGGTAAACTGACGCGACGCGGCCTCGATGCCGTCCGTCGCCGCGGTCAGGCGGTACTGCTCCGCCGAGGCCACCAGCACCGCGAACTGCTCCATCGCCTTGGCGTCGAGCACCACCTGGTCGCGGACCTCGTCGAGCGTCTGTGGCGGTTCGTCGCCCCGGGCCTCGAGGACCGTGACGTAATAGCGGTTGCCCGCGGCGTCCTCGGCGTGCCCCTCGGTGTACACCACGCCGGCCTGCAGCGAGAAGTCCGCGTCGTTGCTGAGCTCCCGCACCTTGAGCGCAAACTGCGGGAATGCGATCTCGCGCGAGCCCACGCGGATCCGCGACGAACCGATGTCCGGCAGCCCCAGCAGATCGTTCTCGGTGAGGAACTTGTCGCCCTTGACGACCACCGTCGGCAAGGGGATCGTGGCCCCCGTGGTCTGCTTCACGTCCGTCACCACGAGCTGCGCGAGTTGCTCCATCCGCGGCATGCGGGTCGCCCAGTCGGCGGGGAGCACCACCACGCCGTCCCTCTTCTCGACCTTGCCCATCAGACGCAGCGCCTCGGCGCGGAAGGCCTTGTCGATCGCGCTCACGATCGTGTCGACGCGGCGACGCCGCAGCTCCTCCTCGACGCGCGGACGCTCCTCGGAGAAGCTCTTGGGGAACTGCTGCGAGTTCTGGCGGAAGAACATGTTGGCTTCCACCGGATCGATTTCGATCGTGGCGCCGATCGCGGCCCGGTCGATCTTCATCCATTCCAGCTTCACGCGCTGGGGGAGTCGGTATCCAAAGCCGTGCTCACCCGAACCCTTGAACTGCGCGCGGTGCCGCTGGAAGAGCGATTGCAGCGTGTCCTCGGCGGGCTCGGGGGCCTGGGCCACAAGCTGCATCCCGGACATCAGCAGGTGATCGACGTACACCAACTCCGCCGATTTCTCGGCGTTGCTGATCGTCCGCTTGTCCGAGACCCGTGAGATCTCCCGCCAGGTGGTCTGCATACGCCCAACCGAGTTGGCCTTGGCAAAGGCCTCGAGGAGCTGCTGCTGGCTGAAGTGCCCGGCGGACGCCGCGTTGGCGAGGATGCGGGGCATCAGCATGTCCATCATGCGGGTGGTGGCGTCGTCGATCTTCTTCTGCTGCTCAGGCGTCTGCATCACCATGCCGGCGTACCGCTGCAGGAACTCCCGGGTGAGCATCGAGCCGGGGATGCCCATCTCGCGGAACGCGTCGCTGATCGCGATCTGCATCGCGTAGGTGCGGACGATCCCGTCGCGCAGCTCGCGCTCGAACTGCTCGCCGTCGGCGGCGGTGGCCATAAAGCCCGCTTCCGCGGCCGCGCGGGTCATCAGGTACCAGTGCTTGTAGTCCTTGACCCCGAAGTACTGCTCCATCAGGTTCATCGAGCGACCGAGCTGGAGGGGCTCGAGAAGCGACTTGAGCGCCTCGTACTCGCGCACGGCGTGGTCCATTTCCTCGGCGGTGACCTTGACGCCGTTCAGCGTCGCGACCTTGCGCTTCTCCGGGCTGCCGCCCACGAGCATATTGGCCTGCGGCACGATGAACGCGACCATCAGCAGCGCCGAGAAGACGACGAGCATGTACTGCTTGTACTTGGTGAGGAACTTGAGCATGCAGTCTGGGCCTTGGTGAGGCCGCGGGGTCTATCGCGGCGGCCTCGGGGGGTCGGAGCTGGGAAAACGAGCCGAATGATAGAAGAACGCCCGACCGGGTGCTCCGATCGGGCGTCGAGGATCGATGAGCCGCCCCCGGCGTGTTCCCACGCCCGGGCGCAGCGTGCTTTAGCGGTAGAACTCGACGATCAGGTTGGCGTTCACGTCGAACGGAATCTGGTCCGTCGTCGGGAGGGCCACGACCTTGACGGTGAGCTCGGAGGGGTTGACCTCGAGCCAGCCGGCGACCTCAAGGCCGGCGAGAGACTCCATCGCCTCCTTCGCGAGCTTCTGGGTCTTCTCGCGGATCGAGATCACATCACCGACCTTGACCTCGTAGCTCGGGCGGTTGAGCTTCTTGCCGTTCACGCGGATGTGCCCGTGGACGACCATCTGACGCGCGGCCCAGATCGTGCGGGCAAATCCGGCCCGGCGGACGGCGTTGTCGAGACGACGCTCCAGGAGCTGCATGAGCAGGTCGCCGGTGTTGCCCGGCTTGCCGCCCGCGTTCTCAAGGATGCGGCGGAACTGAGCTTCCTGCACGCAGTAGTGGTACTTGACCTTCTGCTTTTCGTTCAGGCGCACGCCGTAGTCGCGCAGGCGGCGACCGCGAAAGCCGTGCATGCCGTTGGACTGCAGCTGACGCTTGGACGTGTGCTTGGGGGTATCGACGATCGGAACGCCGACGCGACGAGACAGCTTGAGCTTGGGACCGGTGTAACGGGCCATGCGAGAACCTCCGTCCTTGCCCGCTGCCAGAGCTCGATGGAGCCCCGGTTGAACGCGGGTGGTGCTGGTCGGCGTCGCCCAGGAATGGGGCAAGAGACGGCGCCAGCGATCTTGGAGCCGGGGTACCGTGACTTCGGGACCGGCGATCCGGGAATCGCCCGGGCACATGCCGCGGGCGGGAGAGAATGAAAGGCGGAGAGTTTGACCGGGTCAACCGGCCACCCTGCCGCAAGACTCAGGGCCACCGACGGCAGGTCCGGGCAGTCCCCCCTGGCCCGCCGATGCAGCGAAAAAAAAGCCGAGCCCGTCCTTGGGGAACGGGCTCGACGTGGTTGCAACCGTTGCCTGATCCGAGCGCGGCTATCCGACGCCGGATCCTGCGAGAAGAGAGCACATCAGGCGCGGCGACGACGGGCCGCGACCAGGCCGCCGAGGCCCAGCAGAGCCATGGAGGCGGGGGTCGGGATCACGTTGATGACCGCGTTGGAGTTGGCGAGATCGCCGAGTGGAGCGCCCGCGGTGGTCGAGCCAGCGCCGTAGAAATTGAGCGTGGTGAGGGTGTTGTTCCGGAGCTCAATCGTGCGGACGAACGAGCCGGGGGTGTTGTTGCCGATGCGGATCTGGCCGGAGAGGATCTGCGTGGTGTAGACGGGGTTCGCGGGCAGCGACAGCAGGAGCTGGCTGGCGAACGACAGGCTGGTCGTGTTGCCGAGCACGCGGCCGGAGGCGGTCTGGCTCGAGCTCAGGACGGCAGCGTTGCCGCCCGAGACGTCGCGGCTGTACGACACGAGCTGGTCGCCAGCGAATCCGCTGCCCCAGTTGGTGACGATGTTGGAACCGGTGAAGCGGTTGAACGCGACGGCCTGGTTGCCGTTGACGGTGACGCCGTCCTGGAAGTACGCGCTGATGCGGAAGTTGACGAGCTTGGAGCCACTGGAAACATCAACGTTGAGGTTCTGCGTCCAGTTCGCGCCGCCGTCGCCGCTGACTTCAAAGAGCAGGCCGTACGAAGCAGCCTGAGCCGACGCGGCGAGACCCGCGATGGCGACCGTCAAAACAAAGCCGTTCTTCATCTCTCTTCTCCTAAAACCCACGGACGTATATGTCAGCACTCCCCACCGCTGCCACGAGCGCTCCAAGCGAACGCAACAGATTTGGGGAGTGTGGCCGCGACGGCGGAAACGTCGCAAACCACGCCGACACAGATCATTCCCCTCATGATGCCCCACGGTTTCAGTTCCGGAGGGAATCTGAAAAAATAACACCAAGAGGTCCAATGTGAGGACTCGTCCGAACAAACACATGGGGTTCAAACCTCTGTTGGAGCAGGAAGCCGCCCACTGCTCCCGCTGTCGCCGCAAGCGTTGCCCGGTGATTTTGCCTTGGATTGCAGTGTCACCCGGCCGCCTTGAGGCCAACGCCCGCCTGAAGCGGCGTCCGTCGCGATGCGACAACGTTGTCGGTCGTAGCCGCACACACGGATGCATGTCTGGATCGAGCGACGAACAAACCGATTCCGAAGCAAGGATCGGCCCGAGCATCGCGCAAAACGGTCGGCGCTGTACGGACGGGAATTCGCATCGCGCACGGGAGTGATGCTGAATGTGCAAGTCGCGAGAGACCGGTTTCGATGAGAACAAAAAGAACCGCACTCACCTTTCGGTGAGTGCGGTATGGTTCACGTGAGATACAGAGGATCTCTCACCGTGTCGTCACGCGATTAGGCGCGGCGACGACGGGCGGCGACGAGGCCGCCGAGGCCGACCAGGGCGAGAGCGCCGGGGGTCGGGACGACGGTCAGCGTGCCATCGACGAGCGTGGCAGCGCCTTCGGCAAGGCCGGAGTTCGGATCCGAGGTGCCGTTGACGGCAGCGTCACGGTACCACTTATCGCCCTGCGAGCCACCGTTGCCGGGGGTGCGGGTGTTGTTCTTGAAGGTGATGACGCGGTTCGAGGCGGCGACGGTGTTGTTGCCGACCTTGATCGAACCAGCGCGGACAACCCACTCCAGCACCGGGGTGCCGCCCTTGTTGGGGGCGAAGGCATCGAGGCCGCCGGACAGGATCGTCTGGCCCGAGAACGAGGTGATGGCGCTGTTGCCCAGGATCATGTTGCCGCTGGACAGGCTGTTCGACAGGAAGGTCGTGCCGTTCGCGGTCATCTGGCCACGGTTGTGGGTGACGAGCATGTCGCCGTTGGCAGCCGCGCCGAAGTTCTGGAAGGTGTCCGAACCGACGTAGCGGGCGAAGGCAATCACCTGGTTGGTGCTGCCAGCGTCAGCGCCGCCGGGGAGCGCCAGCGAGGACAGGGTGCCAGCGTCGGCGTAGGCAACCACGCGGAACTGGACCGTGACGGCGCCGCCGCTCACGTCCACCGAGGCCGCGTTGGTCCAGCCGGAGCCGGTGTTGAACTGATACTTGTAGCCCCACGCCGCGTTGGCGGAGGCAGCGATCCCGGCAATAGCCGTGACAGCGAGAACAGCATTCTTCATATCTCTCTTCTCCTCTAAAAAAAATCCCACGGAACGGGCGGTTCGTTCCTGACCAGTGAAACATACCCGATACCACCCGGGGTCTTCAATACCTTTCTGCGCGGATTTATGGTTTTTTGACAGAAAATGCCGTCTATACGGTGGCACGTC
>DASVYC010000119.1:0-53793 GCA_036392375.1 Phycisphaerales bacterium | reverse complement strand
GCTGTCGTGGCTCAAGGAAGACCTGCGGGCCAGACGCATGCACCGCGTGTACCACGCCGTGGTGGAGGGCGAGCTGCCGACGACCGGCCCGACGAGCGCCGGGACGATCCAGAACTTTCTCCGAGAGAACGCGCAGGGCGTGATGGAGAGCGTGGCGCCGGGCGAGGCGACGAGGGTGCGCAAGCCCGCGCGTCCGCCGCGGCTGAGCCGCAAGCCCGACACGCGTCCGATCCCGCCACGCGAGGACGATCACGCGCCCAAGCTCGCGGTCACGCACTGGCGCTCGACCGCGACGGGGCACAACCTCTCACTCCTGCAGCTTCGGCTCGAAACCGGGCGGAAGAACCAGATCCGCGTGCACATGAAAGAGATGGGACATCCGATCGTCGGCGACCGTCGCTACGGCTCGACGATGGACCCGCTGGACCGCGTCTGCCTGCACGCCGCAGAACTGGCTTTCACGCACGCGTTCACCGGCCGCGCCGTGCGTCTGCGGAGCCCGACACCCGCGGGCTTCTACAAGCTGCTGGGCGTCAAGCGCACAGACGATGAGCCGACCACGGCGACGGTCGAGTCGCCCTCGCCCACCGTCGCGACGCCGCAGGCGTCTCCCACCGCCGCCCCCAACTCCGCCCGTATCGACGCGGGATGGGACCATGTCGCCGAGTGGTACGACAAGCTCATCGAAGAGGGGCAGAGCGATCATTTTGCCCGCGTGATCATCCCCGGCACGCTGCGGCTGCTCGCGCCCGGGCCCGGCACACGCCACCTCGATGTCGCGTGCGGACAGGGGCTCTTGTGCCGAACGCTCGCGTCTCTCGGGGTGCGGGGCGTGGGCGTGGATGCGGCGCCGAGGCTCATCGAGGCGGCGAAGCGCGCGTTTGCGAGTCCAGGCGAACCCGCGTACGCGTTTCACGTCGGAGACGCCCGCCGGCTCGGCGACCTGGCGCTCGGCGACGAGCTCTTCGATCGCGCTTCGTGCATCATGGCGCTCATGAATATCGAGCCCTTGGCGCCGGTGTTCTCCGGCATCCACGCGCGGCTGAAGACCGGCGCGGCGTTTGTGGGCGTGATCCTGCATCCCGCGTTTCGCGCCCCGGGGCAGACGAGCTGGGGCTGGGACACGCCGCAGGGCGCCGCGCGAGCCGCGCCCGCCGTCCGCGGGTCCGAGCGCTACCCCCATGCCCGCCGCGGGTCGCCCTCGCGCAACGAAGACGCGGACCGAGCCGATCGCGCCTCGGCCGACGCGCGTCAGTTCCGTCGCGTCGATGGCTATCTCTCGCCCGGGCACAGTGAGATCGTGATGAACCCGGGGGCGGCGGCCTCGGGCAAGGAGCGGGTGGTCACGCTGACGCACCACCGGCCGATCCAGACGTACGTGCGGCTGCTCGCCGAGGCTGGGTTTGTCATCGATGCCATCGAAGAGTGGCCAAGCCTGCGTCAGAGCCAGCCCGGGCCGCGAGCGGCGGAGGAGAATCGGGCCCGGCGCGAGATCCCGATGTTCCTCGCATTTCGGGCAAAGAAAGTGTGAGGCCGCAGCTCTGTCTTTAGGTGCATATGGGCACAAGATCGCCATGGGCAGCAAGAAGAAGATCGATCTGGAGACCGCCCGCACCCTCGCCGAGGTGACCCCGGCCTTGCGGGAGCGGCTGAACTCCGGCGAACTCGCCTCACGCACGCTCGTGGAGCTGCTCTCGGTCGAATTTGATGCACTCTTCGCGTCGGTGGTGTCAAGAGCGCCCAAGGCCGCGCTCGATGAACTTGCGTCGGCGGGAGAGCGGTTGGTCAAGAAGAAGGGCGCGCCGCCGACGCCTCGCATCGGCATCGTGCAACGGATGGAGCTGGGCGGGGTGCTTCTGGCCCGGCACGCGGCAGGGCAACTCGCCGCGCTGTCGAAGCATCCGTCCGACACCGTGCGAGGCTGGTGCTGCTACGCCCTAACTCGGCGCGACGCGGACCCGCTGCCGCTCGCCAAGCAGCTTGATCGCATCCGGCCGTTCGCCGATGACCCGCACAGCGGCGTGCGCGAATGGGCGTGGATGGCCGTGCGTCCGGCGATCAGCGCGAACCCCGATGAGGCGATCACCCGCCTGGTTCCGTGGACGGGCGAGGCGTCGCCCAATCTCCGCCGCTTCGCGACCGAAGCCACGCGGCCGCGGGGCGTGTGGTGCGCCCACATCGATGCGCTCAAATCCCGCCCGGCCTTAGGCGAGCCGCTGCTGCACCCGCTCTGCGCCGATGCGACCAAATACGTGCAGGACTCGGTCTCCAACTGGGTCAACGACGCGGCCAAGCACGACGAGGCGTGGGCGCGAGCGCTGACGAGACGCTGGCTCGCCCGGTCGAAGTGCCCGGCGACGACCCGCATCTGCACGCGCGCGCTGCGCAGCGTCGATCGCTGATGGCCGATCCTTGCTCGCGTCGGCAACTCTGCGGATCGGGTCTTTCGAGCCGAGTCTCGAAAAAGTTCTTGCCTCACCGCGCGATGTTCGATATGTTGGACCCACGCGTGCTCGGGCAACGCGGGCCCACAACTCGGCAGCATGACATCTCGAGTCTTCAAGCTCCGCCGCGAGCGGCGCGATCACATTGCGCTTCGTGCCGTGACCGCATCGGCTGACTTGTGTCCCTTGGTCTCGCCCGCACTGGTCCAGGATTACACGGAGGTTTCCATGCGTCGACGCCGCGATAAAGCTCTCAAGCTCAACGCCTTCACGCTCCTCGAACTCCTGGTCGCGATCGCGATCATCGCCGTGCTGATCGGCATCCTTCTTCCGGCCCTCAAGCACGCCCGGGACGCCGGGCGTTCGACCGTTTGCCTGACCCGCGAACGCCAGATCCATCTCGCCATGACGCTGTACGCGGGCGACAACAAGGGCTTCATCGCCCGTGAAGGCAGCGCCGGCACCACGCCGCAGAACTACCGTGAGCGGTTGCCGTGGAACGTCGCGTACCGGCCGCAGCTCGATGCGAGCGTGGCGCCGAACCGCGATCGGAACGACATGTTCGAGAGCGCGGCGTACTTCCGGTGTCCCAGCCGGCCGCTCGACGCTCATTCGGTCCACTACGCGGTCAACGGCTTCGCGTTCTTCGCCAACGGCGCGGTGGACGAGCGGGGCGAGGGCGTCGAGCACATTCCCTTCCGACGCGGGCCCATGCGCGAGGATGTGATCCCGAGCCCTTCCACGATGATGTACCTCACCGAGTTCGCCAAGGACCCCGGCGGCATGATGCGGCTCTCGTGGAACAGCTTCGCCAACGACGACGTGTCGCTCGGGCAGGTCTACGACATCTGGCTTCCACACCACATCCAGCTCGGCGTTCGACCAGACGACTACCGCCTCAACCCCGACCAGCACGCCCGCGGCTCGAACAGCCTCTATCTCGACGGCCATGCCTTGCACGTCGCCAAAGAAAAGCTCGAGAGCCTCGACACTTGGAAGGACGGCGTGCTGGCACGCTGAATCAACTCAAGCCGCTCACGCCAACGCTTCGGTCGCCCGCCGAACGCGATCCGCGATCGCGGACCACACCGGGTCGCCGTTGTCGGGAGGGGTCTCCACGTAGATCGCCGTCGCGCCGCAATCGTCCGCCTCGCGGAGGGCCGCGTACAGCCGCGCCGCGTACGCCCGCGGCTCGCTCGGCATCACCAGCCGCACGTGCGGCGAAGGCACACTCCGCGACCCGATCGTGAGCACCACGCCCCTCGCTTCGCGCCCGTCCTGGTCCTCCAGATCCAACAAGGCGTCGAGCACGTCCGGCCAGCGGGCCGCCTCGAAGCGGAACGCCCGCGTCCGCGGCGCGTAGTGCCGATCGAGCAAACCCGGGCTCTCCAACGCGGCGTCGGCGACAGGTGTCTGCGTGTTCGCTGACTGCACGTCCACACTCCGTCCAAGCACCCGCGCAATCTCGTCCGCGGAGATCACCCCCTGGCGCAGCACCACCACCGCGTCGCCGATCGCCGACGGCAGGCGGACCACCGTGCTCTCGATCCCTTTCGTACACATGCCGCCGTCGAGCACGAGGATCGTTATCAAGTCGGCGTCTGCATGGGAGCGGGGCCTTCCAGGCCCCGCGCTCTCCACGAGCACAACAGCCTCTTCGAACTCCTTCCGCACGTGTTCCGCGCTCGTGGGTGACACGAATCCGCTCTTGTTCGCGCTCGGACCCACCAGCGGCACGCCCGCGGCCGCGATCAACCGTCTCGTCATCTCGTGGTCCGGGCACCGCACCGCGACGCTCCGGCCACCCCCGGTCACGAGGTCCGGGATCAACGGTTTCTTGGGGAGGACCAACGACAGCGGCCCGGGCCAGAACGCCGCGGCGAGCTTCCGGGCGTCGCTGGTCCAGCGCTCGACCAACCCCTGGGCCATCGTCTCCCCGTCAACATGCACGATCAGTGGGTTGTGGCTCGGTCTGCCCTTGGCGGCGAACACACGGGCGATCGCCTCGGGGTTGGTCGCGTCGGCGCCGAGGCCGTAGACGGTTTCCGTGGGAAACGCCACGAGTCCGCCCCGGCGAAGATGGGCGGCCGCGGCCAAAATCATGTCCTCTGGAGCGTGCACGCGGTCATTGTTACGGCCCATCCCGCATCGAGCCGCGCAACTCTTGCTCTTTTCACCACCTGCCCCCCGATCGGCCGATGTCGAAACAGTCGATCCCGCACGCGTAAACTACACCACGCGGCGGGTGTGGGCCGATCGCGATCGTCCCCGCGGCCTCTGCCGCGATCCGCCGCCTCAACTGTCGAACGGAGTCTGACATGTTCACCGGTCATCTCGCATCCCGCGCCGCCGTCGTCGCTCTTGTCGCGGGCCTCGCCCCGCTCGCCTCGGCCCAGATCAAGGACGTCGAGCCCTACTACGCGATCATCACCTCCGCCAACGCCCCGCTGCGGGCCGGCGAGACCGATCAGTTCTACAGCGTCGGCAGCGTCAACCAGGGCACCGTCCTGGTCGTTGATGGCGAAGGCTCGGCGTGGTCTCGGGTTTCGTACCCCGCGGGCTCGTTCGCGTTCGTCCGCGCCGACGACGCGACGTACGACGCCGCCGCCCGCAAGCTGACACTTTCCAAGGCCACACGGCTCTTCGCCGCCAACCCGACCTCGGGCATGAACGGGAGCTGGAAGGCCCTGCTGACGACCGCGTTGCCGGTCGGGACGTCGCTGAACGTGCTGCAAGTGGACGAGGCCAAGACCTCGGGCGTGATCGCGTATCGCGTGCCCGTGCCCGCCGAGGGGCGCGCGTTCACCGAGTCGCGTCACCTCCGCCGCGCCAGCGATGACGAGGTAAACGCGTTCCGCAGCAAGGGCGGCACGATCGCGCAGCTCCCCCGCAGCGTTGCGGCGGCCACCTCGCCGGCTCCGTCTACGACGCCCGCGAACACGCCCTCCTCCACGCCTGCGACCTCGGCTCCGGTGACCACGCCCGTGTCGGCCCCCTCCACCGCTCCGACGACCACCGCCGCCGCTCCCGCGGCGAGCGAGCCCGCCAAGGTGGACAACAGCCTCGTCGCCCCGATGAAGACCGAGGGCACCGCGGGCGCTCCCACGAACACCACGACCGCCCCCGTCACGATCGATCAAGGCACCGGGGCGTCGAACCCCGCGATCGTTCCGTCCGTCGCCGCGCCGACGACGGCCGCAAACCCGACCACCACCGCCCCCACCACCCCATCGGCCGCTCCGTCGTCCGATGCTCCGACGACCGCGCAGCCGCCGGCGGGCACGCCCCGACCGGTTTCGCCCGCGATGCGGACCGCGGCCCGGGTGAAAGAGCTCGACGCCGCGTTCGGCCGCGTGAACGCGCAGCCACTGGGCGAGGCCGAGTACGAGTCGCTGATCGCCGAGTACGAGCGCTCGATCGAGGAGCTCTCGGGTGAACTCAGCCCGCGCCAGAAGGCGCTCTTGGTCGCCCGCCTCGACATCCTCAAGTTCCGCAAGGACCTGCGTGAGAAGCAGCAGGCGTTGCTCAACGAGTCCTCGAGCACGCAGCAGCAGAACCTGCAGGTGCTGCAGCGCGTCACACAGGTCGAGGCCACCCGTGTCTACACCATGGTCGGCCAGCTCCAGCCCAGCACCGTGTACAACGGCCAGACGCTGCCGCTCATGTACCGCATCCAGAGCGTCGGCACCAGCGTGCCCCGCACCCTCGGGTACATCAAGCCCGATCCCAAGTTCGCGCTTGAGAGCAAGCTGGGCATGCTCGTGGGCGTGATCGGCGAGACCAGCGTGGACAAGGATCTGCGGCTGAACGTCATCGACGCGGTGCGTGTGGACCTCTTGCAGAACGTCCCCGTGCAGCCAACGCTCCAGCCCGCGGTGACGATCCCGGCCGCGCCCAACGCCCCGGTTGCGATGCCGGAGCAGCCGGCTCCCAAGCCCAGCACCATCGAGGTTACGAAGTAAGCTCCGCGGGACTCGTCCCAGGGAATCCACTTGCAACGCGACGTTCCCGGACGTCGCGTTGTCGTTTTCCAAGCGGCCCGCGGCGGAATTGCGACCCGCATCCGCCTTGCTTTGCGTCCGCATGGGTGCGGATGCGTAGTGTGCTTCGTCCGCGGGTGGAGAGATCCGTGCGACAGATCGATGCGTTCGGCAGCGATTCCTGTAGGAGGGGGTCGCGGAGCGCTGTCCCTGCCGACGCCGCCGTCCCGAAAGGGCCGCGGCCGGCCGATGGAAGAGAGGCAAGCATGATCCGTTCCTGTGTGTGCGTGAGCGCCTCGGCGCTCGTGTCGATCTCGGGCTCCGCGTGGGCCGGGATCACGATCGTCAACCCCGGGCTGTATACCAACCTGTCGGAGGTGGGTCAGGCCCGTATCCGCCTGGACCAGGGCAACAGCCAGACGTGGAAGGCCGCGTTCTGGAAGGACCTGTCCATGCTCGCCAACTCCGGCGTGCAGGGCCCGTCGCCCGCGGTGTGGAGCAACGCCGCGGAATACGACTGGACCATCAAGTACAACGCCGCCAGCGGCAACGGCAGCATCCAGGTCTCGGCCAACCAGAACGTCGTCACCGCCGCCAACTTCGGCCTGTCGGCCGGCAAGAGCCTCGCGGGCTTCTACTTCTTTGTGAACTCCACCTACGCGGGCGGGAGCGACATCAACGGCGCTCACGCCAAGACCGAGGTCTACGGCATGTCGCTCAAGATCGACGGCGGCCTTCCCGTCGCGATCCCCGGCCTCACGGCCGACTTCCTGCAGAGCTTCGTCCAGGGCCCCAACTACTACTTCGATTCCGCCGCCACGGATGTCGAGTTCAGCGGCAAGATCAAGTACACCTGGAACGCCGGCGCCAACCTGAACAACGAGCGCAACAAATTCACGCTCAAGCTGCTCGAAGGCGAGCGCATCCCGACCCCCGGAGCGACCGCGCTGCTCGCCCTGGGCGGTCTCGCCCTCGCCCGTCGTCGTCGCTGATTGACCTCGTCTTCACTGAAACACGAACGCACCGGGTGACCGGTGCGTTTTTCGTTTCAGAGGTGCGGGGTCACCCGCTTCCATTTCGCACTCACCACTCGCCCTCGAGCTTCTCTTCGCCCTTGGCGGGGAGCATGAGCAGGGCGAGCACGAGCGCCAGCACCGCGAGCCCCGCTCCGAGATAGAGCGCCACGTCGTAATCCCCGGTCCTCTGCCGCAGGATCGCGCCGATCCAGGGCCCGAGGAACCCGGCGACACCGCTGCCCAGGAGCATGACCAGGCCGAAGGTGCGGGCGAAGTATGAGGTGCCGAAGGACGCGGCGGTGGTGACGGCGGCGAGGGAGACGCTGCCGCCAAGCCCCAGGCCAACCAGCCCGATGCCGATCAACGGCCGCAGCCCGAACCACTCGGCCGTGAAAGCCTCGGCGTCGGCGGAAGCGAGCAGAAAGAGCCCGGTCGCCATCGCCAGGCCGCACAGCGCCTGGGCGGTGCGGATACCCAGAAAACCGGAGACCCATCCCCAAATTGGGCGGGCGAGCGAGTTGCAGACCGCCTGCACCACCACGCCCGTGGCGGCGATGGTGGCGGCGAAGGCGCCGGGCGACTCGACCGCCTCGCTGAACATCGGGAAGACCTGGCTGACGATCATCATCCCGCCGCTGACGGTCAGGAAGAGCAGCAGGACGATGGTCCAAAACCGCCGGGTGAGGATCGCTTCCTGCAGGTTGAAGTCACCCCCGCGCGGGCCTTCGTCGAGCTCGCTGGCGGGGAAGCGTGCGAGCGAGCCCACGAAGAGCAGGATCAGGGCATAGACGCCGCCCGTGACCAGCGCCGTCGGGCGCCAGCCGAAATGTTCCAAGCCGAAATGCCAGAGCGGCACGGCGATCAAGCCACCGAAGCCGATGCCCATCACGCTCACGCCGATGGCCAGACCGCGCTCGTTGGGAAGCGGATACCAGCGAGCGGCGAGCGCGAAGGTCGCCGCCGCCGAGCTGAGCGCCACGCCCAACGCGAGCGTGACGCCGTACGCGAGCACCAGCTCGAACATGGAGCCCATGCGGCTCAGCAGCACGTGGGCGATCGCCACCAGCAAGGTGCCCACAACGATGGGCATGCGTGGGCCGAAGCGATCAACGACGACGCCGCCCAGGAACATCCCCAGGGCCACGACAAACGCGTAGACAGAGAACGCGGTCACCGTCTCCGCCCGAGTCCAGCCAAACTCCTTCTCGAGGGGCAGGATCAGCAGCGAGAACGTGAACGTCGCCGAACCGCGGACGAACGTCGTGAGCACCCCCGCGGCCGGGAAGAGCCAGCGATGTCGGCGGACATCAAGGCCCAGCCACGTCGGTGGCGCCACGCTCCCGGGGTTCACAACAGGTTCGGCCCGACTGATGGTCACGCGGGAATCCTACAGACGGTGGCAATGGGAGCGTACGGCCCCGGACACGGGACCGGTCACCGACGGTAGCGATATCGGCGGTCGTCGGCGGCACGGATTACAACGCCGCCGGCCCACTTTCTTGCAACTTCATGCCAAGCCATAGCGAGGGCGGGTTCTCGGCCGGACCGGTCCGGCATGATCAATGGAAACTCCCGGTTGGCTGAGCGGACGGTTCTGATATGCTCCGCCGCATGCGTCGCACCCTTTCACCGCTCATGGTTGTTCTGCTGGCGGGCATCGTTGCGCCCGGGGTCTTGGCAGCCGACCCCAAACCCGGGGAGAAGACCAAGCCGGCCGAAAAGGCCAAGCCCGCCGAGAAAACCAAGCCGGCCGAGAAGAGCCGGCCGGGAGAGAAGACCGGGCCGGGGTCCAAGTCTTCCGAAACCTCGATGAAGAAGACCCCGACATTCTTCGAGGTGGTGAATGAGTACGCCGCACGCTGGGATCGCGACAAGAACGGCGTCATCTCCGAACAGGAGATCGACCTGCTCGTCATCGACCCCCATGTGAAGGGCGAGCACGCCGCTGCGGTGGGCGCAATCAAAAACTTCCAGCGGATGTACAACCTGCCGCCCCTGACGCCGGCGCTGCTCGCGGCGGAGGAGAAACGGTCCAAGCCGCGTGTAGACGACGAAAACGGACCGTCGCTGACCGAGTTCAGCACGGGCCTGAATTGGAACAAGGCGTACGCGGATGCGCTCAAGCGCATCAAGACCGGCGGACGCGAGCTGTACAAGAACGAAAAGCTCGACATCACCCAGTTCCACCAGGGCCAGCTCGGCGACTGCTACTTTGTCTCGCTGCTCGGCGCCATGGTGCACCGCAACCCCGACGCGGTGCGGCGGATGATCGTCCCCCAGGCCAACGGGGGGTACAGAGTTTCGTTCGCCGACGACAAGCCGGTGATCATCCCCGCGCTCACCGACGCAGAGATCGCCACCTCCTCTACGGCCGGCGACGAGGGCCTGTGGGTCGCCGTCTTCGAGAAGGCCTTCGGCACTCTCCGCCAACGCCAATATCCGAGCTATCACAAGGACGACAAGGTCGCCACCGATGCGATCGCCCAGGGCGGCTCGCCGGTCATCACCATCCGCGTGCTCACCGGCAAGGAACCCGACGAGGTGATCCTGCGCGACTCGACCGGTGAGGTGCGGGTCATCGATGGCCGACGCACGACCAAGGTCGCGCCAGTCGCCACGCCCACGGAGCTGACGCGCGTGGTGCGCGACAAGATCGTCGCCGCCCTCAAGCGCAACAAGCTCGTCGGAATCGCCACCTACCCCGAGCGCCTGCCGCCGGGCATCCCGGGGCAGCACGCGTACGCGGTCGTCGGCTACGACCAGGCGACGGACTCGGTGGAGATCTGGAACCCCCACGGCAACACCTTCACGCCCCGCGGCACACCGGGCCTTGAGAACGGATATCCGACCAAGGCCGGGCTCTTCCGGGTGCCCGCCAAGGACCTGCCTTCGATCTTCGCCGTCGCGTTTGTCGAGGCCGATCGCTCCGCTGTGACCGAAGGCCAGAGGACCGGTCATTGAACAGTTTCAGTTGGGCGTATAGCCGCGCGGGTAGTCGCCACCGGTCTGCGGAAGCGCGCGGCGGATGAGCCGATCGATGTCGTCGATCTCGCGGGTCACCAGCTCGACACGCACATCGATGTCGCCCTCTTCCAGCAAGCGGTACCGCTTCTCGCGGTCCTTGACCAGCGTGAAGCTGATGAGTTCGAGCAGCGCCGCGGTCGGGATCTCATCGTCGCGGACATACTCAAGCAGGGTCGCGCTGTCGGCCAGGCGACCCAAGGGGCCGCCGTCGAGATCGTTCTCCAGCCGCGTGCGGAACAGACGCAACTCGGGCGTCTCGTCCTGCTCGAGCCCGATGGGTTCGAGCAGCGCCTCGCGATAAAGCCGGGCGTCGCGGGGGGCGAGCTCTTTCACGACTCGCGCCCGGCACACGCCGCGGAGGATGATGTTGTACCGCCCGTCGGACAGCTTTTCGTGCTGGGCGATGTGCCCGATGCACACCGCCGGGCGGATCGGCGGCCGGCCGTGGTACTGCTGCTTCCAGTCCCGCCCCTCGAACACCGCCATCGCGATCTGCCCCGCGCCGTCGAGGGCGTCGGTCACCATCTGGCGATACCGCGGCTCAAAGATGTGCAGCGGCAACACCTGCTGCGGCAGCAGCGTCACCTGATCGAGCGGGAAGATCGGCATGGGGCGGCCGAAGTTCACTTGGATGGCGGTTTCGTCGGTCATGTGACAGAGGACTTAGGGGTTAGGGCTTAGGACTTAGAGATGGGAGCAGCCGCGGAGCGAGGGGCTCTCGCCAAGATTTTGACCCGGAGCGCGGACACCATGCGGCTGATCTCGCCGATCTCGGACAGAATCGGCTCGATCTCCTGTACTTCCGCGTAGCCGACTCGCTTGGCAATGAGCACGTATGTCTCTGCCTCCATCAACGATCCTTTGGCGATCGTCAAGAACCCCGCAAATGCCTTCGGCCCGTGTCGGGAGTGTCCTTCCGCGATGTTCGCCGGGACCGACACGACAGCGCGGAGCAACTGATCCGACAACCGAAACGACTCTGAACGCGGGAAGGATCGAACCAGGGCGTGCACCGCGACAACGAGATCCATCGAACGCTGCCAAACGATCAGATCGTGGTGCGATCGAATGCTCACTTCGTCATCCTCCCCTCAGTCCTAAGTCCTAAGACCTAAGTCCCCTCTTCTCCCCACTACTTGAGCACTTCCGGGCGATAGAGCTTCACGTTGTCCAACGCCCACTGCTTCTCGGTGAAGTTCCCGCCCATCGTGAAGCCCGCTTCGCGCTCCGGCCTAGCCGCCGAAAGCGACATCGTCGTTTTCGCGTCAAGGTTGTCGAGCATCGAGACGAGAATCGCCTCGGGGGTCGCGGGGAACTTGGCCGCGCCGAACTCGGGCTGGCCGTGGTGGCTGATGATGATGTGCTGGAGCACGGTCAGCGCGCCCGCGGGCAGGCGCTGGCCGGCCTCGCGCATCATCGTCTGCGACTTGTCGTGGAGCATGATCGCGCCCTCGACGATGTGGCCGATGAGTTCGCCGCGGTCGGTGTAGGTGAAGACCTTGTCGTACGACAGCTCGCGGGTCTTACCCAGGTCATGGAGGAACAGGCCCATCATGACCAGGTCGCGCGAGATCTTGGGGTAGAGCGGGCAGACGCGGTCGGCGAGGTTGAGCAGGTTCAGCGTGTGCTCGAGCAGCCCGCCGAGGTAGGCGTGGTGCATGCTCTTAGCCGCGGGGCAGCGCTTGAAGGCGTCCATCAGGAACTTGTCGTTCAGGTACTGCTGAGCGAGCGCCTTCATCGCCGGGTGCTCGAGCGTGTCGAGCAGCTTGGTCAGCTCCGCGAACATCTCCTCCGGATCGCGCTTGGAGCAGGGCAGGAGATCACGCAGCTGCTCGGGCGTCGGCTCGATCGGCTCGATCACGTGGATGATGAGCTGCATCTCGCCCTGGTACGCTTGGGTCTCGCCCTCGACGTACACGAAGCCTTCGGTCGGCAAGCGGCGGAAGATCGGCTCCTCGATTGACCACATGCGGGCTGGCATCTCGCCGCTGCGGTCGCCCAGGAGGCACCGCAGGTACGGCTTGCCGGCTCGGGTCTGGCCGAGCTGGGCGTTGTTGATCGAGAACGCCCCCGCGACGCGCTCGGGCGGCTCGCCGAATTCGGCGATGAAGCGACGGCCGTTGCCGGACTGAGACTGCGATTCGAGCGAGAGCTGAGACATGGAGGTCCTTGTCTGGGAATGGTGAAATCGACCCCGACATTCTACGAGGCGAAGCGTGGATGCCGGGTCGCAGGTATCGGATTTCGGAAGTGGGAGTTGACGCTGTGTACGACCGGCCTCAACCGGCGTCATCCGGCGTCATCCGGGCTCGACGCGGCGCGGCTCACGGCGTCGGTGCCCGTCGCTGCCACACGGCACCGCACTCGGAGCACGCAACGCGGTCTGCGGCGACGCCGCCCCCGACGGCGCCCATCGGCAGGTCCGCGGTGCAGCACGGACACAAGTCGCACGCCAGCATCGTCGCGGCCCGCTTCTTACCGGTGCGGCCCACGTCGCTCCGAAAGATCGACACGATGCCGATGGTCCACAACACGACCACCAGCAACTGCCCCGCGTCGGTCCAGCGCAGCGATTCCACCGGGCGTCGGAACACCATATACAGCGACACGAGCACCAGCGGCAGCACGAGCGCGCAGAAGAGCAGCCGCAGCCATGCACCACGCCAGCGCAGCGCCGCGATCGCGCGCAGCAGACGCTCGCGCCGCTCACCCGTCGACTCGCGTGCGCGGGCGTACAAGTCCACGGTGCGGAGCATGGTGCGGCTCGCGCCGTCGGCGTCCTCGATCGCCATCGACGCGTACGCCGAGCCGCCGTCGCGGATGATCACCCCGAGCGTCCGGGCCTCGCGCCGGTCGTGCGTCTCTTCCTCGCTGGTGCGGATGATCTTCACTCGTGCCCACGAGGCCCCGCACTCGCTGCAGATAACGTTGGGGCCGCTCTCCTCCCGATGGTTTGCGACCACACCCGAGAGGTTGTAGCCGCAGCACGGGCAGATGGCGTCCTCGAGGAAGAACGCGGCGATCTCGGGGGCCCGCGGGCGGAGCCTCCGCATCTGCCAGCGCATGAAGCCGATCGTGAACGCCATCGCCAGCAGCATCGGGCCCGCCGTGATGACATACCGCGGGACACCCAGTTTCCACAACGGCACGCTCGCGACGCTCACCGCCACAATCAGCGTCAGCATCACGCAGCACATCAGCAGAAACCGCTTGTTCAGCCCGATCGCCGACGCGTACAGAGCCATCGCCCGGTCGCGCACGCGGTTGAGACGAGCCGAGCCCGACGGCATGCGAGCGGCTGCGAGCAACGTCCGCTCGACGCCAGAGTCGTCGACGATCGGGAGCGCGGGCATGAAGAAGCTGTGACCGGCGCGCATGGGGTTCGCGGGCGTGTACCGACCCGCGCCCGCGGCGCCGCAGCATACCCGCCTTCGCGCACCGTCAACGGTCGGCGTCCCCAGGCTGCTCGAACTGCTTGCGGTCCTCCTCGCGCAGCGGCTGCCCCTTGGGGACATAGATCGCGTCGAACCCGGCGACGAAGGTCTGGCCGCCGTCCGAGGAGGTCTGGATGAACTGCCGCACGCGGCCGTCGGGCAGGGGCGTGAGCGTGGTCTTGTGCTTGCTCGCAGGACCAGCGATCGGCGTCATCGTGCCTTCGAACCGCAGCGCTCCCCTCTCGAACACGCCCTCCATCTCCAGCACGTTCCCGGTTGGATCGACCCAGACTTGCTTCATCTTCTTGGTGACCGGGTTATAAAAGTTGATGCTCTGACCCGTACCTCCGGTGGCGTCGGTCCAGCTCTCGCGGATGACGCGTCCCATCTCCATCGACTCCAGCTTGTTCTCACCGATCTTCTTCCCGTTGCGGGCGTAGACATCCCACGCACCGATCCAGAAGTCAAGCTGCTTCTGCTCGGGAGTGATAGAAGCTCTCAACGCCGCGGCAACGACGGCCTCGTAACGCTTATCGCCCCGCAGCGGTGCGAGCACCGGGTCGTTGCGAAACACCTGCGCGTGGTTGAACCCCATCGCCTGCGCCCGCTCGAGCGCGTCGATCGCCCCAGCCCGATCGCCCTTCATCATCTTGCCGACGCCGAGGACAAAGAATGCACGCCCGGGAAGGTCCTGGCGTTTCGTCGCTTCGGTCGCCAACTCGATGCCCCGGTCGACCTCGCCCGCGAGCATGAGCACCCGCGCCCGCCGCACCACCGCCACGCCGTTGGTCGGATCGTCGGCGGCGATGGCCTCGAACATCGACGCCGCCTCGGCGAACTTGCCCTCGCTCACGAGCTTCTCGGCGTCGCCGATGGTGGGCGGGGTGGCCAAGCCGGCACGGACGCCCAGGCAGGTGATCACCGCGCCGCACGAGACAGCGAACAATGCGTTCCTCATCCAGTCGCTCCTTGTGATCGCGGATTCGTGTCGTCCGCGCGAAACTTCGTACCGGTGTTCGACCCTCCGGATCACTTCCCGCTCCGTGAATTCCTATCGAGATCTTGCCCGCCCCTTTCGCCGCGACCAACCGCACAGCCCTCGAAACGCTTCCCGCACACCGACATCCAATCTGCTCATGACCAACTCCCTCCAGCACTGGTTCCAGAAAGCTCAACCGTTCGCCGCATACATCAGCAGCGGCACGCCGGATCAGCACGCCTCTTGGAAGCGTTTCGACGACCACAGCCGCGGTGTCTCGCCCATCACACCCGAGCAGCGCTCGCTGCTCGCCTCGTTCACGAGACGCACCAACGTGCTGGTGCTCGGCGGCCTGTGGTGCGGCGACTGCGTGCACCAGTGCCCGCTCTTCGAGCAGCTCGCCGAGATCAACCGCGAGGCGATTGACCTGCGCTTCATCGACCGCGACGCCGCCGCGGAGCTGTCGGATCGCTACATGATCTGCGGCGGTCGACGCGTGCCGACCGTGCTGTTCCTCAATGAGGACTTTGAATTCGTCTCGTTGTTGGGCGACCGCAGCCTGACACGCTATCGCGCGATGGCCGCCAAACAGCTCGGTGCGTCCTGCCCGCTCCCCGGCGCGCCGGTCCCCGCCGACGAGATCGCCGCCACCC
The DNA here is from genome assembly GCA_036392375.1 of Phycisphaerales bacterium. GTDB lineage: Bacteria > Planctomycetota > Phycisphaerae > Phycisphaerales > UBA1924 > JAFEBO01. Next base: position 38,263 of record DASVYC010000119.1, on the reverse strand, counting down.
GTCAGGATTGGCTCGATGAGTTCGAGCGGGTGCAACTCATCCTGCGGCTCTCCCCCAAGCTGCGGCAACGCCACGGGGATTGAGAGAGTTCTTCGGTCCTCGGTCTTGGGTTTGAGACTTTTGGGCGCTCGCGACCGGGGTTGGTTGCCATGGCGCTCTCGCTGCGATCGCGGCCTCAGACCTCACCCATTACCCCTTCTTCTCGGACCTTCCGACATTCCCGACTATTTCGTCCGTACTCCGCAGGATTGCTTGCCGCGGCTTCGAACATCGGGCATTTTTCCGAGTCGGGATCTCCGCGCGCGGGGTGTGGTGTCGGTGTGCTGAAGCACGCCGCACCCAAGGTTGCGGCGGCCCCGATGCGACGCCCTTCTCCCCTCCGGCGTCAGGAGTCATTGATGCAGTCCTTGCGTGTGTTCGTTCTCGCGGCGTCCGGCTTCGCCACCTTGGCCCAGGCCGGGATCGTCTATCAGACCAGCTTCGAGCGCCCGGGGCACACCGTGGGCGTGATGCCTCAGTTCCCGCCCAACCCGGCGGTGCAGGACAACTGGTTCCAGCTCGACGGCAACATCTTCAGCGTGACCAACAACGTCGCCCGCTCGGGCAGCCAGTCGGTCACAGGCAACACCACGAATCAGCCCAACGCCAGCCGCTGGGCCCTCCGCGCCACGCCGCTCGACGGTTCGCTGCCGGAGAACAACATCGTTGAGTCGTCGGTGTGGGTGCGGATGGACCCCAACGACAACGCCAACCGCCTGAGCCGCGCCGGCATCGACATCTACGACAACACCGGCGCCAATCGCATCGCGGCCCTGGGCATCCAGTCCGACGGCGTGCTCCGTGCGATCGACGGCGTGTCCAGCACGTTCGACCTCGCCACGGGCCTCACCCTCGGCGAGTGGTACAAGCTCACCATCACCGTCATCTTCTCGACCCAGAAGGTCCAGTTCAGCCTGAACGACAACCTGCTGGGCTTCGGGGCACACAGCGCCGCCGACTTCGGCGACGCGGACCTCTGGATGATCGGCTTCAAGCCGACGCCCGACACGGCCCCGGGCATCGGGCACCAGGCCTACTTCGATGACTACTCGATCGCAGTGATCCCGGCCCCCGGGACCCTGGCCCTGCTGGGTCTGGGTGCGCTCGCGGCTCGTCGTCGCCGGACCTGAACGCGGTTTGGCTCCTCGTGACTTCCCGGACCCCGGCGGCCACCCCGCCGGGGTTTTTCGTTGGATATCGGGGACCGGGATGGTTCGGTAAGCCGTATCGGGTATGGTTGTTCCCGGGAACCGCGTCGGCGGAGCGGAGTCCGACGTTGCGGTTTCTCGCAACCGCGCGGGTGGGTCTCGGTAGACTGCCCGCCGGTTGAGCGTTTGGGACAGTCGGCCCGATCGTGCTCCCGAAGGGGCGGTCGGGCCGCGAAGGACACTCGTGCAGAAGCTCGAAGAGCTCCAACTGGTCCGGCGTGCCTCGCGCGGCGATCTCACAGCCGCGGAGCTGTTGCTGCGCCGTCATCAGGGCGGCGTCCACGCGTACATCTACCGGATGTGCGGCAAGTGGGACGTCGCGGAAGACGTGACCCAGGAGGCGTTCGTCCGCGTGCTCTCGAGCCTGAAGAACTTCGACGAGACCTACCGCTTCTCGACCTGGCTGTTCACCATCGCGCGACGCGTGTGGCTGAACATGTGCGAGAAGAAGAAGCCCGCGAGCGCCGGCGATGCCAGCGACTCGTGGGGCGCTCGCCGCGACGCGCTCGAAGACACGATGACCCGCGACCACGAGCAGCGGAGCATGGCCCGCGACGCGATTCAGCTCGGGCTCATGCTGCTCTCGCCCGAGCAGCGCGAAGCGGTCGTGCTGTTCCACCAGCTCGATTGGCCGATCCGCCTGATTGCCGAGCACATGGAGCTGCCTGAGGGCACGGTGAAGAGCCACCTGCACCGGGGGCGAATGCGGCTGAAGGAAGAACTGGTCCGTGGTGTGGGTGAGGTGGTCGCGATCGAGCAGCGAGCCGGATCGGTGCCGCTGTTCGCCAAGCGTGCCCTCACGCTCGAACCCACGCCCCGCACCGGGGAGGCGACCCGATGAGCCGCCCCACGAACAACCCGAACTTGGGCCCGAACTTGCCCCCGCACCTGCGCTTGCATCGCGACGAGCCCCCCCACCGCGAGGAAGCCCGGCGGATGATGCAGGCCGTGCTCGACGGCGAGGTCAGCGAAGACGCCCCGAGGCTGCAGGAACTTCTGCGGCAGGACCCGGTGCTCAGCGCCGAGTTCGACGATCTCCAGAAACTGGACATCCTGCTCACCCAGCGCCCTCCGACTGTGGACCTCACCGAGCGTGTGCTGGGCGAGCTGCAGCGGCGCAAGGCCGCGCCGCAGCGGATCTCGCCCCTGCTGGGCGGGCTGGCGGCGGCCGTCGCCCTCGGTTCCGCGGCGCTCTGGCTGGTCGTCGGCAATGCCGGCCACCCCGCCGGTTCGACGATGCCCACGCTGGCCGCGAACGTTGCACCGGTGCCTGTGGGCGCGCCCAGCTCCTCACCTGAAGAGAGCTTGATCGACGACGCTCGACTGGCGATCCAGCAGACCACGGGGCGTCCGGTCCGCGGCGTGCCGCGGGATATGTTCACCCGCTCGCTGGGTTCGCCCTCCGACGTCCTGGGCGAGATGGACCAGACCACGCGTCGCTTCGTGGCGCAGCGCGAAGCGAGCTTCGAGCCCCCGATCGATCAGGCCGGTCGTGCGGTGGCCATTTCGCGCACGGGCATGACGTTTGTCAACCCGGGTCCGTCGCGCACGCCGGTCGCCAAGCTGGCCAACGACCCGATGCTCGGTCAGATCGTGGGCGGCTCGGACTGGCAGCCGGGCGCCACGCGTCGCCGCGACAACGCCCGCTTCCTGGTCTCGGGCTGGCATGACAGCGACGGCAACACCTTGCCTGGCGCGACGCCGAGGCGGTGATCAAGCGGTGCGGCTCGCACCCGAACGTGCATGCAATGGAATGAAGCGATGCGTGCGAGAACCGCCCAGCTCGCTCGCGATCACGCGCGGCGGCGGCGACCGATCAGACCCAGGCCGCCCGCCAAGGCGAACGCCGCCGAGGGCGTGGGCACGCGCAGCGCCTCGGCGTAGAGCTTGACGTTGTCGATGCCCCAGCCCTCATCGCTCACGCCGCCCAGGTTCTGGTCGTAGAACTTGATGAACAGGTTCTGACCGGGCGCGGTGTCAAAGGTGAGGGTGACGTTGCGGTAGATGGCGTCGGGAGCGAGGGACGAGAAGCCGAGGTCGCCGAACTGCGAGGCGGTGAGCGGGTTGCGCTGCTCGCCGCCGGTGTTGCTGAAACCCCAATCGACGATCTGGTTGTTGTTGACACTGACGAGGAAGTGGTCGTGCCCGCCGTACCAGTTCGTCGCGTCCCACGAGTCGACGATGTACAGGTCGAAGATCAGCGTGTAGCGAGTGACCAGCGAGGTGCCGGGGCCGGTAGGACCGGTGGGGCTGCCGAGCGTCGGCGCGTTGAGCGTGAGGCCTGTCCATCCCTGGCTGTAGCGGCCGTTGAACACCGAGAACACGCCGTGATCCTCGTTGCGGAGGTAGCTCGCGGACCACTCCGAACCCAGCGCCGGGGCCTCGAAGTTGTCGGAGTAAACCAGCGTGGGAGCAGCCTGCAGCGCCGAAGCAAGCAGGGCGGCGGCGGAAACGGCGGCCATGGTGGTGGTGCGGTGCATCGGGCTCTCTCTTCTGTGTGCGTACGGGCGACCTTGCAGCCGCTTTCTCAAGTGTGCCCGCGCCCGCGAGGATTGCCCGCTGGAACGCTTGGGGCCGGAGATTGGGTCGGCGGCGGTGCCGACTGTGACGCCTGTGCGGGCGAATCCCCGGTTTCTCGGGCGGCTGCCCAACGCCGCGCGTACTATCCCGGGCTGGGCGGCGTCGCCGACCGAACAGCCACCACATCTGACGGCCACCCCCTACCACGACCTTCCCGGGCCGCGTCGCTCAAAGTGCCCCCAGGCCCCGGTGTCCGGTGCACTCGTGAACGATCGCTCGCCGGCCCTGGTCTTTCGCCCTCCAACCTCCTCCCTCACCCTTTCCCACTTCCTCATGACCACCCCCGTCAACGCTCTCATCCGCAACGTCGCCATCATCGCCCACGTCGACCATGGCAAGACCACGCTCGTCGACAACCTGCTCAAGCAGTCGGGCAACTTCCGCGCCGGCGAACTCGAGAAGCTCGAGGGCGGTCAGCACGGCCTCATCATGGACTCCAACCCGCTCGAACGCGAGCGCGGCATCACCATCCTGTCCAAGAACTGCGCCGTCTCCTACACCGCGCTCGACGGCATCACCTATCGCATCAACATCATCGACACCCCGGGCCACGCCGACTTCGGCGGCGAGGTCGAGCGCGTGCTCCGCATGGCCGACGGCGTGCTCCTGCTCGTCGATTCCTACGACGGCCCGATGCCCCAGACCAAGTTCGTGCTCACCAAGGCGCTCGAGGCCGGCCTCAAGCCGGTGGTCATCGTCAACAAGATCGACCGCCCCGACGGGCGCCCGATGGACGTGATGCACGAGGTGTTTGACCTCTTCGTGGAACTCGGCGCCGAGGAACTGGCGCTCGACTTCCCGGTGGTGTACTGCGCCGGGCGCGACGGCTGGGCGACCACCCAGTGGCCGCTGCCCGAGGGCCAGCCCAAGCCCAAGGACCTGCGCGACATCTTCGAGGCGATCATCAAGAAGGTGCCGGCGCCCAAGGCCGAGATCGACAAGCCGCTGCAGGCGCTCATCCTCAATCTCGACTACAACGACTATGTGGGCCGCATCGGCATCGGGCGCGTCTTCAACGGGCGCATCAAGGCCGGCCAGCAGGTCGCGTTGCTCAAGCGTGACGGCAAGAAGGTCATGTGCAAGGCCACCAAGCTGATGCAGTTCGAGGGCCTGAAGCGCAGCGAGGTGGACACGGTGGACGCCGGCGACCTGTGCGCCATCGTGGGCCTTGAAGGCGTGGACATCGGCGACACCGTCGCCGATCCGAACCAGCCCATCGCGCTGCCGCCGGTGACGATCGACGAGCCGACGATGACGATGCTCTTCCGCATCAACGACTCGCCCTTCGCCGGTCAGGATGGTCAGTACGTGACCAGCCGCCAGATCCGCGAGCGCCTGTACAAGGAACTCGAGCGCAACGTCGCGATGCGGGTCGAGCAGGGCCGCACCGCTGACGAGTTCATGGTCTCCGGCCGCGGCGTGCTCAGCCTGGGCATCCTCATCGAGAACATGCGTCGCGAGGGCTTCGAGCTCTCGGTCGGCAAGCCCGAAGTCATCATCAAGGAGATCGACGGCGCACCGCACGAGCCGATCGAAGAACTTGTGATCGACTGCCCCAACTCCTCGGTGGGCGCGGTGATGGAGCTGGTGGGCGGCCGCAAGGGCGAGCTCAAGAAGATGGAGCCCCGCGGCGACACCGTCACGCACCTCAAGTTCGAGATCCCGTCTCGCTCGCTCATCGGCATGCGTGGCCGCGTGCTCACCGCGACGCAGGGTGAGGCGATCATGCACCACTCGTTCCTCAAGTTCGCCCCGGTCTCGGGCGAGATGAGCCACCGAGCGATGGGCGTCCTGATCAGCCTCGAGAGCGGCTCGGTCACGACCTACGCCCTCGAGAACCTCGCCGATCGCGGCGTGATGTTCGTCGTGCCGCAGGACAAGGTGTACGCCGGCCAGGTGGTCGGCGAGCACAACCGCGACAACGACCTGGTGATCAACGTCACCCGCATGAAGCACCTGACCAACATGCGGGTCTCGGGCAAGGAAGCAACGGTGGTGCTCAAGGCTCCCCGCAAGATCACCATGGAGTACGCCCTCGAGTACATCGAGGACGACGAACTGGTCGAGATCACGCCGGTGAGCATCCGCATCCGCAAGAAGATCCTGGACGAGTCGAGCCGCAAGCGGTCCGAACGCCAGAGCAAGGACCGGGCGGAAGCGGCGAACGCGTAAGACTCACTTGGTGGGCGAAGGCGGCAATCCGGCCTCGGTCGGCGCGGCACCGTCGGACACCTGCGCGCCGATGACGATACCCGTGAGCCGGTTGACACGGAGCGTGATTCCACGAAACCCGATCGCGACCGGGCGGTCGTAGGTGCGTCGAAGGCCGACGGCTAACTCGGACATGCTGACAAGTTGAACCGCGCCTCCCGGCGCGGGTTGAACCGTTCCGAGCTGCGCCCGGGAACGCGTGAGCAGGTCGCTGCCTTGAGCTCCACTCGGATCGATCGCCCCCAAATCGCCCGGACTCGCGATCGATCGATCTTCGCCTTCCTTCGCGAGTTCATTGACCGAGACTCTCCCCCCGCCCGACGTCGCCGCGAAGATCGAAACGTCCAGCGCTCGGGCGTAGAAGACCTCGGTCGGGATCCGAACGAAGATGTCCGAGCACGCTTCGTCGACGGTCGTGACCGGATAGGTCCGTGAGATTCCATTCCAGATTTCCGCCTTCAAAGCCGTCGAACTCTTGTCGGCGGGGACGCTTAGCGAGCGGCCAAGAGCAAGCAGCCGGTTTGTATCACGCACCAGTGCGCGGCAGCACTCGCACGAGTCACAGTCGGCCGCCGGCATCTGGGTACCGGACGCGAACGCCTTGGCAAGCCTCTCCGAGAAACCGCGGCCCCAGCGGCAACCCCGGGCGTGACACTCGCTGCTCATGTACACGTGATTTGTGAATGATTCGACGCGCTTCGCGGCATCTGCGTCTCCCTTCGCGATGATCTTGCCGTCTGCAAGGATCGTTCCGATGGACACCGCATACGACTCCGCTGCGGGCACCCGGACCGTCACCCTGCGAATGTTTGAGAAGTTTGCGTTGATGCCAACCATCAACGCCTCGATCGGAACCATCGCGGAGAGATTTCCTTCGGTGAACGTGGTGGACGAAAAATCGGGGAACGCCACCAGTCGGAGCCTGTTGACGCGGCTCTTGGGAGCGCCGGTCGGAAGCGGCTTTCCTTCGTACATGTCGTAGGTGCTGTCTGTTGGTTGTGAGAAGCGTTTGGGAGGATTCACGAGCCGCGCCTCGGCGATCTCGAGCATCTTTCGGGCTAGCCCGACCTCTTCTTTTCTCAGCCTGACAATCTCCTTTGCCTTGTTGAGTGCGGTGACCAGCGCCTTCCGGCCTTCCTGCGTTTCTTGAAGCGCCGCCTCGACTTTGGCGAGCCTTCCCAAACGGGCCTCAAGATCCGCGGGGGTTTCGTTCGCGGGGACCTTTCGTTCCGTCTCGACTTCCGCCTGAAGCTGCTTGATCTTTGCGTCGTGCTGCGCAAGCCCCGCCGTTGCATCGGTTTCGGCCGCGACCGCCGTGGCAGCTTTCGCGTTGACATCGCTCACGCGTTCCCTCGCGGCCTGAACCCCGGCTTCCGCATCGATCCCCGCGAGCAGCGATACATCCACCGAATCGGTCTGGGGAAATGAGGGCGTTCTCGAGTACTCTTTGGACGCATCCGGACCAAAGTCGTCGCGCCACATACGTGGGCTCATTCCCACGGCCATGCGCACGCGCTTCTCTTCCTCACTCAGCGCGTCAAAGTCCTTTCGCAGAATGCGTCGCACCGCGTCGCTCTCCGGATCGAAGGCGTACGCGTAGACGTCACCAACTTTGACATCCTCGCGCGGAGGAAACAGCGGCACGATCCCCAACTCGCGGAACGTGTCGCTCCATTCACGCTGCACGTATCCGCGGTCGGGCGCGCTGCAAGACGCGAGCATGCCGACGGTGGCTATCACGAGACCAACTGATGCCAGGAACCGCTTTGCCATGGAGCCTCCCGGCGGCAGCATACATTGTTTCTTTGATCACGAGACGGCTTTGACACCAAGTGTCCGGCTTTATTCATAACTTGATTGTCGATCACTTCTTGCGAGATTATGCACACGAAGCAGTTCGCACTGATCATCCTTCGGATGACTATGGCAAAATACCCATCGCCCGAAGGGGCGATGGGTTGGGCGGGATCACGGATTGGTGTCTGGATCGCAACTACCGCTTACGCCGCGGCGTCAGTAGCAGCATCGCCAGGCCGGTCGTCGCGATCGCCCCGGGAGCGGGAACGTTTGCGGAGACCGCGGGCTGGACGGTCACGTCGTCGTAGTACGTTGTGTTGCTGCCGTTGTTGTAGAGGTCGATGGCCTGGATGGCGTTGAGCGAGCCCGAGCCTCGGCGCCAGGAGCCGCTGGCAACCAGCGTGCCGTTGTAGTACTGGCTGACGGTGTTGGCATCGAGGTTGACCTGCACCTGAATCGGAACCCAGGCGTTGTACTGGATCGCGACAGATCCGCCGCGGAAGTCGTCGCGGACGGTGCCGCCCGCGAGGTCGAACTTGAGCTGCACGCTCCAGTAGTCCGAGCTGGTGTTGCCGTTGTCCTGGTAGCTGTTCATGAGGATGAAGTAGGTGAGCCCGGTCTGTCCGCTGGCGATGTACTGCATCGCCGTGATGTTCCAGGTGCCCGAGGTCGCGGCCTGGACGAGGTTCACTGCGTCGATGTTGCCCGGGCCGATGGCGAGCGAGTTGGTCCCGCTGTAGGCCCGGGCCGAGCTGACGAGGCCAGCGACCGAGGAGACGTTGTTCCATCCCTTCCACCCGTCGACGTTGTGGAGGGCCTGGCCGTTGGAGTAGCTGTCGAACGTGCTGATCATCGTGGCCGAGGCCGAAGCCCCCACCATCGAGATCACCGCGCACGCTGCAAGAACGTTCCGCATCACGCCTCACCTTCCGCGGCAGGAGCCGCTACGAAAGTCTGCAAATCGCGACCGCGGGATGCCAGTGCGAACGAGGTGGTTGCGGCGAGCGATCGGGCGTGTGCGGATTGAGCCACGCGTGCGGGTTAAATGGATCCTGGCGGGGGTCGATCGCGAAACGAAGAAACACCGCTGCGTGGGGCACGGCGTGCGCGATCAGAGCGAGTTGTAGAGCGCGTTCAGATCAGGCCGCGCTGGGGCGATCGCTGCCGTCGGGATTCCCGAGCAGATCGCGGAGACGGTCCATCTGGCGCTGGGCGCGATCGAGGGCCTTCTCGGCCATCGAGGACGCGCGGTTGTCGCCTAGGCGATAGACCGGAGCGCCGTCACGCCAGCGGGAGGGGGCGTTGGCCCGAGTCCAGTGTTCGTCCTTCGGGAACGGGATCGGATCGTTCTCGCCTCGGCCTTCCGCGGGATGGAACTTCAGATTGGCCATGGATCGAGTCCGTTCGAAGAGCCTCATGACTTTCTCCCTAACTCCCACCGCCGGACTCGAGCCCGCCCGCTTCCTTGCGTGCGGCCCGAAGCCGATTCCTCGGCGAAGACCCATCGACCTCCCGGCGCCGGGCCTTTGGCCGCAGATGCACCGGAGACTGAACTTGGCCTCATCGGAGCGGATCGACCGTCGTAAACCGGAAGCATCCGTCACAACCGACCCAAGTTCACATCTGGACTTTCTTATCGGCCGTCGACCCGCGGCGATCTGCACAGCGGGTACACAGGTTGTTCACACCACGATTTAGGTCCTATAACTCTATTAACTTCCTGGGGAACTGCTGCCCATGGGCATATTTACGTCGAAACATGCCCGAGGTGGGTGCCCATTTGAGGGGAATGGGAAGCGCTGATGTGCACATCGGGTCTCGAAAGCCCTGATCCGCGGCGGCTCTAGATCCCGACCTGCGCGGGAGACGTCTTCTTCGCGCCGACCTTCGGTTCCGTGCCGGCGCGGAGGCGCTGGATGTTGGAGCGGTGCTTGAACACGACCACGCCGGCCATCAGGGCCGTGGCGATCGCGGCGGGAGACGCCCACGGAGACGCGTCCCAGCTCAGGCCGGTGTGTTGTCCGCGAATGAGGGCGATGAGGACGACCGAGAGCGGTAGTGTGCACGCCGCGAGCATGGCCGCGAGGCTCACATAGCGCCACGCCGTCACGGCGACCAAGAACACGCCCAGCGCGACGAGTCCCGCGGTCGAAAGGACGGGGACGATTGCGAGCACGGCCCCCAGCCCGGTGGCGACCCCCTTGCCGCCCTTGAAGCCGAGCCAGGGGCAGAACATGTGGCCGGCCATCGCGGCGGCCATGGCGGCGAGCCACCACGCGGTCGGTGCCGCGGGCGCGTCCCACCGACCCGCGACGCCCGCAAAGACGCCGATGGCGAGCACTGGCGCGAAGCCCTTGAGGAAATCACCGGCGAAGCACAGCAGCCAGGCCTTGGGTCCGAGGATGCGCCCGACGTTGGTGGCCCCGATGTTCCCCGAGCCGTGCTTGCGGATGTCGATGCCCTTCGCGCGCGCGATGAGAAACCCGGTCGGGAACGAGCCGAACAAGAACGCGACCAGCAACGCGATGGACCACCAAAGCGGAGACATGGGGACAGAATAGCGGGACACGGTCAGGGGTGCGGTGCTCAGGAATGTCCGCGGTCGATTGCGGAAGCGAACCGCGCGGGTTGCAAGGGACTATCTCGCGTGGGTCGATAGACTGAGCGGGTACAAACGAACTTGGGAGGATACAGATGAACTCGAGCAATCCGGCTTTCAAGGCATTTGACCGTCCGATCGACGCGCCGAACTGGGCGGACCTCGCGTCCGCCCCGTCTGCCGCCGCGACGCCGGGAGCGATGACCGTCCGTGGCACGGCGATCAAGAGCGGCGTGCTGCTGGCGATCGTGATCGCTTCGGCGGTGGGATCATGGTTCAAGTTCGAGCCGATGGTGCAGGCTGGTCAGGCGGGCGCGATCGTCCCGTGGGCGTTGGGGTCGATGGCCCTGGGGCTGGTGCTGTCGCTGGTGATCGGGTTCGTGCCCAAGACGGCGGCGTATCTCGCGCCGGTCTACGCAGCGGCCGAGGGCATCTTCCTCGCCGCGGCCTCGCTGTTCATCTCGCTGCGATTCCTCAAGGGTGTGGACACCGGGCTGATCTTCCAGGCGATGACGCTGACGTTCGGCATCGCGGGTGCCACGTTCATCGCGTACGCGTCCGGGCTGGTGCGGATCGGCGGGATGGTGGGCCGCATCCTGATGGTGGCGCTCACGGGTGTGATGATCTACGCCGTGGCGCTGCTGTTGTGCAACGGCGTGTTCAACATGAACCTGCCGAACCTGTGGTCGAGCGCCTCGCCCTGGGGCATCGCGTTCTCGGGGTTCGTGGTGCTGCTGGCGTCGTTCACACTCGTGCAGGACTACCAGATAATCGAAGAGTCGGCGCAATCGGGCGCGCCCAAGTACATGGAGTGGTATGGCGCCTTCGCGTTGACAGTGACGCTCGTGTGGCTGTACATCGAGGTGCTGCGCCTCTTGGCGAAGCTGCGGTCCAAGGACTAACGCGGAGGCACCGTGTCACGAGATCGGCGAGCGAGCCGCCCGGGGTGGGCCGCGGTGTGCGTGGCCAGCGCGGCTGCGCTCGGTGGCTGCGAGCGGCCGGCATCCAAGACGACATCGCCGGAGACAGCCGCGCCAGCGAGGGTGAGCGCGCCGGCGTCGAAGGCGCCGGTCGCTGCAGCAACCGCGGATCGGGTGTTCGTGCCTTCGGCGCACGGCTTTCGTTTCCGCAACAACTTCCCAGGGGTCGGTCTGCCCACGTTCCTGGTCGGCCCGGAACCCGACGCCGGGAATCGTCGCGGGCCCGCGTTTGGTTTGTGCGGCGGGATGTCGGCCGCCGCGGCGGATTACTTCCTTGCGGGGCGGGCGATTCCCAGCGTGACGCAAGTCCCCACTCGCGGATCGGTGTTGTACGAGTTCCTGTATCTGCGGCAGGCGGAGTCGATCGGGCCCGGCGTCGCGACCGCGCTGCGCTTCGTTCAAGCCATGCGCCAGAGCGACATCGAGCTCCGCAGAGCCACCGAGCAGGAGATCCCCGCGATCCGCGATGCGGTGCGGTTGCGCGGCGTGGCGCCGATCGGGTTGGTGCTCGCACGCTTCGGAGGCCCGCCGGGCGCGAACGCGGCTTCGGACAATCACCAGGTTCTGGCGGTGGCAGTCCGCGACCAAGACGGACACACGGTCATTGACATCTACGACCCCAACTACCCCGGGGATGACGCGGTGACGATCGTCCTCGACGGCGCGGAGCCCGGTCCCGTTGGGCGGCTGGTTCGTGGAGGAGGCTCCCGGTCAAAGCCGGTACGGGGGTTGCTGGTGGTCCCTTATACCCCGCGGACGCCGCCAGCGGACCCGGCGTAGGCACATTGTGGTCTGGATACAGGCATCGTGACCTTCGTTCGCGATCGGCTCTGTAAGCCACGCGGCGGTGCTGGACTGGCACCGGAGTAGCGCTGCCCGCAGTATGGATTTTGCTCAGAGACCCGCAATACCCGGCTTCACCGGTCGTTGGGAGTGGGACCTGTCGAAGGCCGCGACCCGCGCGGGTCCGGGCGACGGGCGGCTGCCGCGTGTGCGTGCCCACGCGGTTGGGAGAACTCACAATGAAGTGCCGCAGGATTCTCGGGTTGCTGGTGGGGAGCGTGTCGCTGGGCGTGATGGCCGCGGTCGCGTTAGCGGCCGGGGGTGTGTCCGCGGTCGGTCCGACGCTGGAAGGAGCCGCGACGGCGCCGGTGAAGCCGTCCAAGATCGTGGGACGCGTGGTGAGCGCGGACCCCGCGGCCGACCTGAGCGGGGTGCATGTGACCCTGGTGCGCGACGGCAAGCCGGCCCAGCGCACGGTGACCGATGGCAAGGGACACTTCTCCTTTGATCGCGTGGCGCCGGGCCGCTTCGGCATCGCCGCGGCGAAGCGCGAGGTGGGCGCCGGACGCGAGCTGAGCGCGGTGCGTCCGGGAGACACGGTCCGCGTGCAAATCGAGCTGCGTAAGCCGCAGTAATGGATAGCAGGAACGGATCGAGGATCACAAGTCACGGGCGGCGGCACCCAGAGGCCGGTGCCGCCGTTCTGTTTTTGGGGATCGCGTGTGCGGGGCGGGATTCGAACTCGGTCGCGGAGGGTGTGGTACGCTGGGAGCTGCGTGATGACCAATCCCCCACCAGTCGTCGCCTCGAGCGTCAGCAACCCGCCGCCATTGCTTGCTCCTGCGCGCCCGCGGCTGCTGTCGCTCGACGCCTTCCGCGGCTTTGTGATGCTGCTGATGCTGGTGGTCAACAGCTCCACCCGTGACTCGTTCCATTGGCAGTTTCAGCATCGCGGCTGGAACATGGGCGAGAAGGGCGCGAGCCTGTGCGACATGGTCTTTCCCTGGTTTCTGTTCGCCGTGGGGTGCGCGATTCCGTTCTCGATGAGCGGCGGTCGGGGCGCGGGGAAGTCGAGCTTTGAGAAGGTCTGGGAGGCGTTCAAGCGGGCGCTGGTGATCTACGCACTGGGAGCCGTGATCACCGCCGCGCGGCGGGGCGAGGTCGTGTTCTTCCTGTGGGACATCCTGCCGATCATCGCGTGGGGCTACTTCCTCGGAGTGGTGCTCAGTCTGTTTCCGCGCTGGGTGCAGGCGGGGTTTGTCATCGCGGTGCTTGTCGCCAAGTGGGTCATGCTGACGAAGATCAGCTATCCCGGCGAGGGCGTCGTCATCTGGGAGGAGAAGCGGCACCTCGACGAGTGGGTGAAGAGCAACTACCTCAGCATCCGCGGCGGGCCCTTGTGGTTCGTGGGCGGCTGGTTCGGCGGGCTCACGCAGCTCCTGCCCGCGACGTGCTGCGTGGTGATGGGCATGTGGGCCGCGTCTCTGATCCGGGCGGTGATGCTGCCGGCGTTCCTGCGGGCGATGTGGCTGATCGCGGCGGGGCTGATCGCGCTCCTGCTCGCGTACGTCTGGGAACGCGATCTGGCGTTCAGCAAGGACTTCTTTACCTCGTCGTATGTGCTCTTGGCGTGCGGCAGCGGCGCGGTGGTGCTGGGGTTCTTCTACCTGTTCCTCGACGTGGCGGCACGACCGGCCCCGTCGAGTGCACTCGTCCGGGCCGGAAGCCTGCTGGCGCCGGTGTGGCTGTGCGGGCTGTGGACGCTGGTGTGCGTCGGGGCCCAGTTCCTGGCGGGCACGTTCGCGTTCGATCGCGTGACGGTCGAGCCGTGGATCGCGGGGATGATCGGATTCGGGCTGGCAGGGCTCGCGGCTGCGTTCATGGCTCCGCCGGAGTTCGCGGGGCCGGTGCGGTGTGTGGGCTGGTTCTGCAGCGTGCCGGGGCGGAACGCGATTCTGCTGTACGTCGCCGCGGAGATCACGTGGCGGATCGTGATGATGGGTTGGAAGATGCCGTTCCACGACGGCTCGATGCAGACCATCGGCCCGGCGCTCAAGGGATTCGTGCGCGACGGATGGAATTTCTGGGGCGTCCCATGGCTGCGCTGGCCGGGCCTGGGTCAGGCGGCGGCGGACTGGGCGTTCACCATCGCGTACACGCTGGTGTGGTGGCGGATCTGCTACACGCTGTACAAGCGGGATCTGTACTTCAAAGTGTGATCGTCTCTTGGATTCTCACCACACAGACACGGAGGCACGGAGAGAAATCTTGATCGAGCGCGCGATAGTCACGAAGGGCTCGTGTCTCGCGCCCGTTCCTTCTCTTCTCGGAAACCCTGCGTTCCGGTGATGAAGCCTCACGACCGAACCGGTTTCGCCACGTCGTCCTCGTCCTTGCCTGCCTGGGCCGCCATGATCTGCTGGCCGATGCGTTTGAGGCTGGTGGCGGTGAGCTTGTCGTACTTGCGGAGGTACTCCATCACCGCGATGACGAACGTCGCGTGGCTCCAGGTGAGCGGGCTGACGGAGATCGGGTCCCCGCTGTGGGGGTTGAACTGCTCGGCGAGCACGCCCGACTTCTCGGCGCGGCGCTGGGCCCACTCGATGAGCGGGAGCGCTTCCTGCAGCTCCTCCACCGTCTTGGCGCGGTCGATGCGGTGCTGGGCCTGCCAGAGCGTGCAGATGACCCAGGGGTTGCCGGGCACGGCGTCGGTATTGTCGCGTTCGACCTGGTGGTAGTAGTCGCGCTCGTAGCGGGCGCAACCGCCGACGCTGGTCTTGATCCACAGGCGATCCCACAGACCTTTCATCTCGTCTTCAATGATGTCGTCGGTGGAGCTGAACGCGCCGAAGGCGAAGAGCGCGTAGTTGGCGCTGTCGCTGGTCATGTCGAGTCGGTACCCGCCAGCGGGGAGCGGCGTCGCCATGCGTGCAAAGCGCTTGAGCTGGGCGTTCCACAGGAACTTCTGGCACGCGAGCTTCATCTTCTCGGCGGCCTCGCGGTAGCTCTGCGAACGGTCGTGGTCGCCGAAGTCGCTGGCGAACTGGGCGGCGGCGTTGAGCGCGCCGATGGTGGCCGCCACCGTGAACGTGTGGATCCCGCGGCGTTCCTCCCACAGATCCCAGCTCGGGAGCGGGAGGCCGTTGGCGTCGCGGTACGAGAGGATCCAGTCGGCGGGACGGACGATCAGCGTGCTGTAGAGCGGCTTGATGAACTCGACGTCGCGGAAGGCGATGAAGTGCTTGCGGAGCGCCCACATCACGAGCGAGGTCTCGTCCTGCTGGATGGGCAGGACCTTCTGGCCCTCGACCATCCAGGGGTGCCAGGAGCTGGCGAGCTGGCCGCTGGGGGTGTACTTGTGGAGAAAGTACCCGTCGTCCTCGATGACCTCGCCGCAGTAGCGGAAGAAGTGGCGTGAGAGCTCGGACTGGCCGCTGAGGATGAGGGCGTAGGCGACGAGTGCGCCGTCGCGGGGCCAGCAGTAGGAATAGTGATCGCCGCCGAACTGGGTGATGTCGCTGTCGTTGGCGGCGATGATGGCGCCGCCGTTGTCGATCTGCGTTCGGAGCACGAGCTGGCTGCGATAGAAGAGATCGCGCACACCTTCCGAGAGCGGCGAGAGATCGATCGGCTCTTTGCGGCACCAGAGCTTCCAGTAGGCCTGGGTGCGGGTGATGAGCCGGTCGGGTCCCTTCTCGTTCACGCGCCGGTTGATGTCGCGGACTTCCTTGTAGGACCGGCCGCACGCAAGCCAGCTCGAGACATACGCCTCGCCGTTGGGTTCGATGTCAAGGTTGAAGCCGATCGTGGCGTCAACGGAGCCCTGGCTGATGGCGTTGCGGCCGAGCTGGCCGTCCTCGGCGTCGCGCCAGGTGCCCTCGGCACCGCCCAGGCGCTTGGTGCCGATGGCCCAGTTGTCGATGCCGCACTTGTTCTGGTCGCAGGCGTTGAAGAGGAAATAGATGTCGTCCTTGTAGAGCACCAGGCTCGAGGTCGCGGGGTCGTAGTTGGCGGTGTCGCCCAGGGCCGAGCCGCGGATCGACATGTCCCAGTGGTAGAAGACGCGCACGTCGCGTCGGCGGCCGGTGAGGTCCTTGACGATGGCGCGGCGGAGGTACACGGGCTCGTGGAAGTCCACGCAGTCGTGGCAGATGACCTCGAGGCCAAGCTTCTCGTTGATGAGGCGGACGTTCGTGACGAGCGTGTCGCGCTCGTATCGGATCTCGCGGATCCAGGAGGGGTCTTCGATCCAGGCGAACTGGCCGTCGGCCCAGATGCCGAAGCGCTGCACGTGCCCGTCGGTGTGGTTGTACAGCCCCACGTTTGGGTAGTAGAGATCGCGGACGCGATAAAGATGGTCAAAGGTGACCAGCACGTTGCCGTTGCCGACTGGGATATCGCGTGGCATGAGGGTGCTTCAAGGTAGGCCGGGGCGCGGCCAAGCCCGCGGCACGTGCCGCGGCCGGACCGAACCTGTCCCCAACCGTGAAGGATCGTTCCTCGGACGCGGCGGATTCAGCGCGGGTCACGAAGGCAGCGCAGATGATGCCGGTGCCCAACAGCGTCGGGCAGCCTTTGCGCGGACCATCAGGCCGCCTGGCCGCTGAGCAAGCGATCGGCGATATCCGAGGCGTTGCCGTCGACGGTTTCGGTCACGGTCAGGGTGACCGAGCCGAGCGCCTTGACGCGGGCCCGGAGGTCGCCGATGAACGTGACCTTGATGCCGAAGTTCTCCCCCACTTTCACCGCCACACCCTGCCCGATCGGCTTGTTGTTCACAAGCAGATCGAGCTCGGAGTCGGCGGCCTTGGGCAACTCGATGATGGCCCCGGGGACCAGCGCCACCACATCGTGGACGGTGAGGTGGCGCTCGCCGAGGCGCACAACGACCGGGACTTCGAGGCGCAGGATCTGATCGAGGTTGGGACCTTGGGAGGGCATGCGGTGCTCGCGGGCGGACATACGCCGGATCGCAAGCGGCGTGCCGGAGCGGCGTCAGGCGCCGCGTCGGCAGTAGCACGACACGGTCATGTCCACATCGGACCGTTCCCAAGCCTTCTTCGCCTGGGCGCGGGTAGCGATGGCCTCCTCCCGACGCCCCGTGCGTTCCAGGCACTCCGCCAGCCCGCCCAGCGACCAGCCGTTGTTGGGGTGACGCTCCAGGTCCGAGCGGTAGACGACCTCGGCGTCGGCGAGGCGTCCCTGCTCCAGCAGGAGCGCGCCGAGGGCGTGAGCCGCGGGCTGCATCCAGCCCCACGGCTCGTCGTACTTAAGCTCTTCGTCGCGTCGGACCGCGTCGCGGAGGTGCGTGAACGCGGCGTCGTAGTTCTTGGCTCGGTACTCGACCTCCCCCGCGAGCATCGAGCGGCCGATCTCGAGCACCGTGCGCGACGGGTTATTGGCGATGTACGAATCCTGCGGCACACGCTCGAACGCGGCCTCGAAGAGCTCGCGTTCGGAGCGGGCCTCGTCGATGCGGCCCAGCGAAGCGAGAGCGATGCCGCGGGCGTAGTGGTGTGTCGCGGTGGTGACCCAGCGCTTGGCGTCGGGTTGCGGCTCGGCGAGAATCTCGTCCCACATGCCGAACCGCACCATTGCGTGATACGGCGCGGCGAGGAAGCCCTCGAGCATCAACGGGTAGGCATCCAGCGCCTCCACCGGGATCTGCTTCACGACGTCGCGGCTGGCCTGGAGCGCGACCTGCTTGCGACCCTCGAACATCGCGGCGTACTGGAGGAAGTGATAGTTGTGGGCGCGGTACAGCGCGTAGAACCCGCCGGGGCCGACGCGCTCGGTGCGTGCCTTGTCGGCCTCGGTGGCGCGCTGGTTGGCGACCACCGCGGCGTGGTAGCGGCCACGCCGCAGATCGATGTGCGCGGGCATGTGCACGAGGTGCGGGGCCCCGGGCGCCAGATCGCGGAGCCGATCGGCCGCAGCGTCGGCCTTACCCGGCGTCGGCGAGGCTTCCATCGTGTGGATGTAGCAGTGATTCAGACCGATGTGGTTGGGGGAACGCTCCAGACCACGCTCGATCACGCCCACAAGTTCGAGCGTGATGGGACGCGGCTCGCCCTTGGGCGACCAGATGTCCCACGGGTACAACGCCATCAGGCTCTCGGCGAAGATGGCGGCGACGTCGGGGTCCGCGGCGTGGCGCGCGTGCACGGTGCGCATCGCCTCGGCGTAGGCCTCGTCCAACGCGCGCCGGTCGGCGGGCGGTGGCTCGGCGTAGCGCTTGTCGAGCGCCGCGATCAGGTCTCGCTCCACCGGTGAGCAGTTGGCTTGCAGGCTCTTGGCCTTGGCGATCGCCTCCGACGCGGCCTTGTTGCGGGCCTCGTCCATCATGATGTTGTTGATGTTCGGACCGGCGGCGAAGGCGATTCCCCAGTGGGCCATCGCCATGCTCGGGTCGTGTTCGAGCGCCTTCTTGAACGCCACGTCGGCCTGCTCGTGATCGAAGGCGAAGCAGAAGAACATGCCGCGGCTGAACCACTCCTGTGCTTCAGGGGACGCGGTGGTCACGGCCCGCTCGTAGCCGCCGCGGGCTCGTTGGTCCGAGGGCGCCACGCCGCGAGGCGTGTAGTCGCGGATCACCAGGGGCTCGGTCGATGCACACCCGCTCGCGCCCGCGGCGGCGATGAGGCTCGCGAGAACAACGATGCGTGAACGTGAGCGCGCGAGTTCACGAATAGAACGGTACAGGACGTGCGGCATGAGGACTCCGGCCAGAAAAAGGAACAACTCACTCCGGCACGCTCTGGCGTGCCGAACGCCGCGGGGCGGCGTCCCAGTGGATGTTGCATACAAGGCGCGGGCTTGCGGCGAAATCGGTTGACTCGCGGTACACCCCGGGCCTGACCCACATAAGGCGAATGCCTCACAGTCGTCGGAAAAAGAAAAACCCCGAGTGAGGCTCGGGGTTGCGTGCCGGCGCATGGAATCGTGCCGTCTACTTGCTGACGTCGGACTTCTTGCCGTCGATCTTGATGTCGGACTTCATATCGGGCTTGGCGTCGTGGCCACCACCCTTGCGGGTGTAGGAGAGCTCCATCATCTTGCGCTCCTTGCCGCCTGCGATGTTCTCGAAGAACTCCATGTTGTACGTGTCGGGGCCGGTCCAGCTCGTGATCTCGCGGGTGGTCTTCTTAGTGCCGTCGGGCTCGACGAAGGTGCCGGACATGGTGTAGGTCTTGCCGTCGGCGGAGCAGGAACCGGTGGAGTACCAGATGCCGGTGGACATGTTGTCCACCCACACGCTCTCGTGCTGCTTGGAGTTGTTGTTGTAGCCCATGATGGAGACGCCCTTGAACGGCTGGCCCATCATGTCCCCGTTGTAGTGGATGTAGAGGAACCGGCCGCCCATCTCCATCTTGGCGGAGACGGTGGCGGTGCTCTCCATCGGCGGGGCGCCCTCTTCCATCCACATCTTGCTCTTGACGTCCCACTCGCCCGCGAACTTGGCGAGGTGCTGGTGATGCTCGTTGGGCGTCATCGAGGCCATCATCTCTGCCATCTTCGGGTCGGCGCCCATGTCGGGCGCGGCGGGCTTCTTGTCGTCCGCCTTCTTCATCGCGTCTTGCGCCTTGGTGCCGGCGTCCTGGGCTTGCTTCTGCGCATCCTTCAGCGCGTCCTTGGCCTTGTCGCCGTCGCCGGCCAACGCCATCGAGAAACACACGCCCGCCGAGAGAAGCAGAACCGTCGTCCGTTTGAGATCCATGTCCGTGACTCCGTGAGAGCGTCCGCGGTCGCCAACAGGGGACACGCGGGTCGCTTGATTGAGCATATCAGGATTTTGGACGGTACCCCATGGAACCCCGCAAATTCACGCCCCGCTTCTTCCGAAACCGTTGCGCGGCAATGGCTTAGAGAGAACGCATCAGACCGACACGCGGTCGACGATCTCGAGCCCGAAGGCGTCGAGCCCGGGCATGTCGCGCTTGGAATTGGTGATCAGTCGGAGCCGGGTGAGGCCCAGGTCGCGGAGGATCTGGCCGCCCACGCCGAAGTCGCGCTGAGTGGCCGATTGAGCGCCGGCGGTGGAGCCCGACGCGGCGCGGCGGGGCTGCTGGAGCATCGCCTCGACATCTTGATCGCCCGCGTCGGCCATGTCGGTGCGGAGGTACACGATCGCGCCGCGGCCTTCTTTCTGGATCAGCTCCATCGAGCCGCGGAGCACGTCGCCGCTGGAGCGCCCGTCGGGGGCGATCTCGCCGAAGACGTCACCGAGCAGATGGCGACGGTGCATGCGGACGAGCGCCGGCGCGTGCGTGGGCCCGGTGATGCCGATGCCGCCCTTGCTCAGCACCACGTGGGGCAGAGGATCCACGAGGCTCTGGTACACGATCGCGTCGAACTCGCCGGCGTGAGTGCGGACCTTCTGGGGCGTGCCGATCCGCTTCACCAGGCTCTCGCGGGCGAGACGGTGCTCGATGATCTGTGCCACGCTGCACATCTTGATCTCGTGGCGCTTGCAGAATTCGATGAGATCGGGGACGCGGGCCATCTCGCCGTCGTCCTTCATGATCTCGATGATGACCGCGGCGGGGTAGAGCCCGGCCATGCGGCAGAGGTCGACGCTGCCCTCGGTCTGGCCGGTGCGAACGATGGTGCCGCCGTCGCGGCTGCGGAGCGGGTTGATGTGACCGGGGCGCACGAAATCGTCGGGCGTGGTGCGCGGGTCGATCATCATCTGGATGCAGCGGGCACGCTCGCGGGCCGACACGCCGGTGGTGAAGCCGTGCCTGGGGTGGCCGTCGATGCTGACGGTGAACGCGGTGCCGCGGCTGGAGGTGTTGGCGGAGGCCTGCGGGTGCAGGTCGAGCCGGTCGCAGTCGGCTTCGGTGAGCGAGAGGCAGAGGTAGCCCCGGGCGTGCGTGAGCGCGAAGGTGATGGCCTCGGGGGTGGCGAACTGGGCGGGGAAGACGAGGTCGCCCTCGTTCTCGCGGTCCTCGTCGTCGGTGAGGACGATCATCCGCCCGGCGCGGAGCTCGTCGAGAATGTCGGTCACGGGCGAGAAGGGCGAGGGCATGGATGGTGTCAGCGTGGTATCAGCCGCGGTACGCGCCGAAGATCAGCGTCACGTTGTGCCCGCCGAAGCCGAAGGTGTTGTTCATCACGTACTGCACGCGGCGTTCGCGGGCGTGGTGAGCGACGAGGTCGATGTCGAAGCCCTCGTCGGGGCTGTCGAGATTGATCGTGGGCGGGATCACGCCGTCGGTGATAGCGTGGATGCAGGCGATGGACTCGACGGCGCCCGAGGCGCCGAGGCAGTGGCCGTGCATGCTCTTGGTGCTGCTCATGAGCAGCTTGCCGCCCGCGGACTTCTTGGCCGCGTCTCCGAAGACGGCGCCGACCGCGGAGACCTCGGCCTTATCGCCCAGGGGCGTGCTGGTGCCGTGGGCGTTGATGTAGCCGATGTCGTCGGTGTTGAGGCGGGCGTCGCGGAGAGCCATGCGCATCGAGCGAGCGGCGCCGTCGCCCGCGGCATCGGGCGCGGTGATGTGCCCGGCGTCGCTGCTGTTGCCGCTGCCGACGAGCTCGGCGTAGATTCTGGCGCCACGCTTCCTCGCGTGCTCTTCGCTCTCCAGCACCAGCATCGCAGCCCCCTCGGAGAGGACGAAGCCGTCGCGGTCCTTGTCGAACGGGCGGCTGGCACGGGCGGGGTCGTCGTTGCGGGTGCTCAGAGCCTTCATGACCATGAACGCGCCGATGCACAGGGGCGAGACCGCGGCCTCGCAGCCGCCGGTCACCATCACGTCCGCCCAGCCGCGCTGGATCATGTGGGCCGCGTCGGCGATGGCGTGACCCGAGCTGGCGCACGCGGTCGCGTGTGCGGCGGCGGGGCCCTTGAGGCCGTACTTGATCGAGACGTTGCCCGTGGTGGCGTTGACCATCAGTCGCGGCACGGTGAAGGGGCTGAGGCGATCGGGCGCCCGCTCCACCATCGTGTAGACGCCCTCTTCGATCGTGATGATGCCGCCGATGCCCGAGCCGATCACGACGCCGCAGAGCTCGGGGTTTTCCTTGGAGAAGTCGATGCCCGAGTCGCTGACGGCCTCGACGGCGGCGCCCATGCCCAGGTGGGTGACGCGGTCGAGGCGCTTGGCCTCGCGGAACTCAAGGATCGGGGGCCTGCCGTCGATCGAGGCGGAGATGTCGAACCCGCGGACCTCGCCGCCGATGGTGACGTCCCACTTGGGGTAGCGTTTGAAGGACTCGGACGTGATCGTGCTGATGCCGCTCTTGCCCTCGCGCATGGCGGCCCAGGTGGCCTTGGCATCAAGGCCGATGTTGGTGACGGCACCGATTCCGGTGACGACGACGCGACGGCTGGGGCTTCCGGCAAGCATCGGGGCTCGGTGTCCTTTTGATGAGGTCGCGCCCGACGGGCCGCGCGGTGCGGGATTGTCGGACCGGAGATGCGATGCCGCGGGACCGGCGAAGATCCAGCGGACGCGGGCTCAAGACAACGTGCGGGGATGAGCCCGCACGCCGCGGATTACTTGTTGGCGCTGGCGCGGGCCTGCTTGATGAACTCGATGGCCTCGCCGACGGTCTTGATCTTCTCGGCGTGCTCGTCGGGGATCTCGGTCTCGAACTCGTCCTCAAACTCCATGACGAGCTCGACGGTGTCGAGGCTGTCGGCGTTCAGGTCGTCAACGAACCGGGTGGTGCGGCTGATCTTGGCCTTGTCGGCGCCCATCTGCTCGGCCACGATCTCGATCACTTTCGCTTCGATCTCTTGGTCGGTCACAAGCAATCTCCTGGCGGCAGAGAGGCCTTCGCCGAAGCCGGCCCGGGCGACGCCCACGCGCCGCAGCCCCCGAGCCGTCCACGAAGCGGCCACGCCGTACTCCGAGACAGCCCGATTCTACGCAACTCCCCGGACGGGGGCGAGGAAAGCAACCCGCGGGGGGCGGGGCCTTCCAAGCCCCTCAGGTGAGCAAGTGCAAACAAGCAACGGCTCGCACTTTGGAACCGACCCTTCGGGCATCAGAATCGGTAGCCTATCCACACAAGCAATACAGCCACTCCCAATGCCCGGAAAGCTTCCATCCTGGTTGACCGCGTTGATTGGCTGGTGGTTCCTTGCGATGGTGTCTTTCGCGGCGGTCCTGCTGATGTGGCCTCGATACGCGGAAGCGCTGATGGCACCGCGCCCGTTCCTCACGGTGTCTATGGGTTCCGGCGAGACCGTCCGGTTGCTCGTAGACGACAGCGATTTCGTCATCTCAGTGTCGTGGGAGTATCGCCAAGGCGCAGTGCGTGCAAGCGGAGGTCTCGGTTCCGCAAGCGATCCAACGTCTCTTCGCGACATCCCCTTCAAGATCTTGCGGCTCGATCCCTCGACCATTATCATCGTTGATCCGTCGCGGAACCAGTTGCTGACGGCGATCGACACATCGGTCGTGCCTCCAGTCGAGATCGACGCGACCGCAAATCCAACCAGGCTCTCGGCCGTCGCGAGGGATGCCGCCGCGTTTCTCGGATCGCCCTTTGAGCCTTTGAGTGACCAACGAGTTCGTGGGGGATTGCGTCGATGAACTGTGCCGCCTGTGGATCCATGGAAGGCAATTCCAACGCTCCTTGGTGCCAGGAGTGCCGCTGCACATCAGACCCAGCAACAGTCTCTGGTGCCGCCGCGATGTCGCGGCGAACCCAGTACCAAGCCGTCTTGTTCGTCCCCGTTGCCGTCGCCGCGAACGTACTTCTTTGCCCACTCGCGCCGATCGTGTTGGCGATGATTGCTATTCCGATCGCCGTTCGAGTTACCGGTGCTTCCGCGCGTCGGTGGGCGTGGACGAGTCGACTCGCGACTTGGGCTGTTGGCCTCGGCGTGTGGCTGTCACTGGCATTGGCACCGCTTGCGTTGGCGATGCCGATCGTGATCGTCTGGGTGGCGCTTCGTTAAGGATCAGAGAGAGCATTCGCAGAAACGATTCACGAAAGCTGGGCAGCAATGAAAAACCGGCCGGAGGCCGGTCCTGTTCGCCCGGAATGTCTGATGCCGTGCCCACTCACGCCGCTTCGGCTTCGGGCAGGTCGTCCACCGTGCCCGCGACGCCGTCGCGGGTGACGTAGAAGAAGTCGGGTGAGATCGGGTAGGGCAGGCGCTTGTAATCGTGCTCGACGCGGGCGCGGAGGCGGCTGACGAAGGCGTCGGGGCCCGGCGAGATCGCGACGAACATATCGCGAGCGGGCGTGGCGACGAAGAAGTCGCCGCCGAGCTGGGCCGAGAGGCGTCCGTGCAGCTCGCTGAGCAACAGACGTGCGGCGTCGTAGCCGTCGTGTTGGCTCATGATCGCGGCCCGGCCGCCCTCCTTGCTCTCCACCACCTGGATGTCGAGCTCGGGGGCGTAGGCCTCGAGGTTCTCGCGGCTGATCTCATCGAGGTCGTCAGCGGTCACCTTCCAGCGGATCATCTGCTCGGTCGTGATGCTCACCGTCATCTGCGGAAGGTCGGTCACGAAGACGATGACGGTGTTGTTGACGAACGGCACGTGGGCCACCTGCTCGCGTGAGAGGTGGCGGAAGATCGACACCGGCTGGATGCGTGGCATGATCCGCGGGCGGGCAAACTCGAGCGACATGCTGTTGAGCTGCATGGCGTCGCCGGCGAAGAGCTGATCGAGGTAGTGCTCGACGATCTCCTGCCCGCGCACGGGCTCGTGGTTCACCATGCGGTAAAGGTTCTCGAGGTCGAGGCGCCGGCCGTTGACGAGCAGTTCGCGCGGTCCGACCAGGTCGATCGCGTACGCCGGCTGCAGCTTCTTGAGCATCGTGGCGACGGCTTCAGCGAACGCTTCGGGCTCCCGCGGCATGCTGGTCATTTCTCAAACCCCTCGCGTCGGCACAACCACCCCTCTCGGCGTCACCTCCCAACCACCACCGGCGGGATACGGACAACGCGGAGATCCGACGCACGGGTATCGACAAGAGGTACGCACGCCGCTGGCCGGAGATCGACCAGAGGCCACGAATGCGCCCGCGCAGAACGAACGCCCGCGCGAAGCTCTCCAGATCGTGCGCAAAGGCTGCGACTTTGGGCCGGTAACGGGGCATGAACTGGGTAAAACGCTTTCATCGGCCGGTGGTCGGGTGCGGCGCGACACGCCGGAATGGTCCTGAAATCCGGCTCCCGCCGCTCCCAACAAGCAATCATGCTCGACACACCCGCCATGGCGATGCGGATCGCGGCCACTCCCGTCTGGATCCTGTGGCGCGGGTACCTGCTCCTGTGGTGGGCGTTCGACGATTCGCCTGAGCGAGCCGCGGCCCGGCTGTCGGCCAAGACCACCGCGGCGGCGGACGTCGCGCCGCCTGCGTTTGTCGAAGGCGGCGAGTCCGGCCAGGCAACCGCGTTCGAATTGGTGGATTCCAGGAAGAAAAACAAGCAGCCTCTCCCGCCCCCTATGCCTCGCCCCGATGGGCTCCTGAAGGGAGCGTTTGCGGGTTCGATGGTGCTGTGCGGCGCGGGCAGCGTTTTGACCGCTGGGCTGGCGGCGGGCGATGCGCTCTCGCCGGCCCGGGCCGCGGCGCTGTGGCTGTGGTTCTGCTCGATCGTGCTCGTGGGCAGCGTGCTGGGTGTTCGCCGCGTGGCCCGCAAACGCTGGGAAAAGCCCAAGGGCCCGATCGCCCGCGCCAAGGACGCGACCGTGCACGCCGCCAAGGCAGCGCGGGACGTGGCCATGGACCGCGCGATGGCGGCGATCCACTTTGTTCGAGGCGAGAAGCCAATGCCGCAGGCTGGGGTGGATGCACGTGGGAAGAACGACCCCGGACCGAATACGCCGCACGCGCCCGAGGCTCCCAACGCCGCGGCTTCGCCTCATGCACGCGCCGCCGAGGGGATCTCCGCCCGGGTTGCGCAGCGTGTGGCGGCGGCGGCTCACCAGACTTCCACACGCTTGGTGCCTGCGGTCGCGCGGGGGGCTCGAGGTGTTCTCGACCCTCTGCGCGATCGCGCTTCGGTCGGCCTGGCTTGGGCGTCGCGGAAGGTCGCGAAGAACTCGTGACGAGCGTGCAACGGCGTCCCGGTTGAAGCCTTTGGCGTGAGCCAGAGATCGGAGAGACCCTCGCGCACCTTCTTTGGCTTTCACGCCAGAGGGTCTCGGGCTCGGAAGTCCCGCCACACGCCTGCGTACGGTTTTGCATGAATCGCTACGAGCAGTTTCAGGCGTACCGGACCAAGATGAACTCGCGGATCCTCGGCGACGACGCGGCGCGGGCCGCGGCGGGGGCGAACCGTCCCGACGGCTCGGTGGCCCCGGGCGCGACGCTGGTCACCAAGCGGTTCTTCTCGCTGGATCACCAGACGTACACCGACGGCGCACTGCCCGTGAAGACGAAAGAGCTTCTGGGCCTGGTCGCGTCGGCGGTTCTTCGCTGCGACGACTGCATCGCGTATCACATCGATCAGTGCGTGAAGCTGGGATGCAGCGACGAAGAGATCTGGGAGTCGCTGGACGTCGCGCTCATCGTGGGCGGGAGCATCGTGATCCCCCACCTCCGTCGAGGCATCGAGTTCCTCGATCAGGCGCGGGCCGCGGGGTCAACCAGATCCGCGGGCGGTTGAGACGCGTCCGGTACACTTGGCCATGGCCCGTCCGAGCCAGAGCACAGGAGCCGAGGGCGTCCCGCCGCGTGAAGCGGCGGCGGAGATCGTGCGCTTGCTGCGGGACGCGGGATACGCCGCGTTGTTCGCCGGAGGCTGCGTGCGGGATGAACTGCTCGGGCTGCACCCCTTGGACTATGACGTCGCGACCAGCGCCCGCCCCGACGACATCCAGAAGATCTTCCCCAAAGCCTCACAGGTCGGCGCCGCGTTCGGTGTGATGATCGTGCGGAAGCACGGCGTGACGGTCGAGGTCGCGACGTTCCGGGCCGACGGGCCTTATTCGGACAAACGCCGCCCCGATTCGATCGTCTTCGCGGACGAGAAGGCCGATGCGCGGCGGCGCGACTTCACCATCAACGCGCTCTTCCTCGATCCTTTCAAGCCCTCGCACGACCCCGGACGGGTGATCGATTTTGTGGGCGGCGTCGCCGATCTTCGCGCCGGCGTGGTGCGTGCGGTTGGTGATCCCAACGCGCGGCTCGACGAGGACCATCTGCGGGCGCTGCGTGCCGTGCGGTTCGCGACGCGGCTGGGGTTCGCGATCGAGGACGCGACCGCGGCCGCGATCCGGGCCCACGCCAGCCAGTTGCAGGGCGTGAGCCGCGAGCGGATCGGCGACGAGATCCGGCTGATGCTCGCGCGGCCGAGCAGGGCTGCGTCGATGCAACGCCTGTGCGAGCTCACGCTTGACACGCCGGTGTTCGACCGGCCCGCCGATCCCGAAAGCCCGGCGTCTGCGGGCCTGCATCCGACACTCGGGGGCGTGCCCGAGCCGCTCGATGTGGCGGGAGCGTTGGCCGGCGTTCTGATCGATCGGTGGTCGCCCGACCTGATCGCGCGAACGCCCAAGGGGGCGGGAGCGCGGCTGGAAGCTCTGCGGGTCACCCGCCGAGCGTTGTGCCTCAGCAACGACGAGCGCGATGATTGCCTGGAGACCTTGTCCTGCCTCGCGGAGATGCGGCACGGATGGGCCGAGTTGCCCGTGGCCGGACGAAAGCGACTCGCGGCGGGCCGGCGCTTCGCCTCGGCGATGCCGATCCTGCGTTCGATCCAATCGGAGGCCGCGGGTGTGATCGAAGCGGATGTTCGGGCCCTATCCGGACAGCACGGTGGCCTTTCTCCGGAGGCGTGGGTGAACGGGGACATGCTGGTAACTGCGGGGCTGCGGCCCGGGCCGCGGTTCAAGCGGATCCTGGAACAGGTCTATGACGCGCAGCTCGAGGGTCGGGTGAGGAGCAGAGACGACGCCTTGACGTTGGCGTTGGAACTCGGGCGGGGGTCGGGCGTCTAACCTTTCGCGAACCTGGATCCGACGGCGTCTGAGAGCGGAGTTGCCGCCGTCGGGCATCGAATCGGGTCCGGTTTAGCAAACCGCGGGGTCGGTCCGGCGGTAAGGATCGGTACGAACCGGACGCCACAGGCTCGGCCCGTCGGCCGCGGGTTCATTGTGGAGGTGCATCGATGTTGCAACGGATTGGCAAGGTCCTTTCGTCCCTGGCCCGCGGCGTGCTTGCCGCGACGGTCGGGGTGGCGGCGTTGGCACCGGCGACTGTCCGGGCCCAAGGCTCGGAGACACCCACCGCCCCCCGGGTGTATTACATGGAGCTGAATGGCGAGTTCGGGTACGACATCTCGCAGACCCCGATCCGCGAGGCCATGCGTGACGCCCGGAACCAGAACGCTGATGTAGTGATCATCCGCATCGACACGACCCCCAAGCACAGCGAGTTCGAGCGTCTGCCCGACGACAAGCAGAACTTCGACGAGTTGTTCCGGGCCCAGGACGTGCTCCCGATCTTCACGGATGAGATCCGCCGCGAGTGGACCAAGAAGCCGCGGCTGGTCTTCTGGGTCAAGAAGGCCATGGGCGGCGGGGCGTTCCTGCCGTTTGTGGCGCCCGAGATCTACATGACCAGCGACGCCCGGATCGGCGGCATCGGGGGCATCGGCGTGATGTACGGCGGCACGGGCGACGAGGTCGTCCGCCAGAAGCAGTACTCGCTCCGCATGGCCCGCGCCGAGGGGTATTTCATCGCCGGCGGGTACGACCCCAAGATCGTCCGCGCCATGGCCGAGCCCGCGTATGTCCTGTCCTATCGCCTCGAGGGCGGCCGCCCGGTGTTCCTGGAGCGTCTGCCCGAGCGTCCCGATGAGTTCGTGCTCACCACCGACGAGCCCGACACGATGCAGGCGCAGGTGCGTGGGCAGACCCGCTCCGTGCTCACGCTGACCGCCGACGTCGCCCGCGCCATCGGCGCCTCCAAGGGCACGGTGGACAATCTCGATGATCTGCTTTTCCAGCTCGGCCTGTCGCGCAGCCACACGATGATCAACGGGCGTGCGAACCGGATCATGGAAGGCTGGAAGCGCGACCTGGAACTCGCGTCCAAGGAGATCCTCAAGGGCGTCGAGGAGCTGGCGCGGGCGAGCGAGAATCAGGGCGGCGGCAACACCTTCGAGGCCCGCACCCAGAATCGCGGCAAGCAGATCCGCCAGATCAACGACATCATCGCTCGGCTCAAGCGCTTCGGCGAGGCGTTCGGCCCCCGCTGGCACAACGAGAACGGCGTGCCTCCGATCTCGCAGTTTGAGATCCAAAGGGAGCAGCTCGAGCTCCAGCAGCTCGTTGACAAGAAGTGACTGACGGGCGGCGACGAGCCGCGTTCGATTCGAAGACACACACCCTCGGCCCGCGGGCCGGGGCGAATGTTGAGGAACACACGATGAAGTTTCGTCACCTGCAATCGAAGATGCTCTCGGCTCTGGGCGCCCTGGCGATCGGCCTGGCCGTCGCGATGCCCTTGGCCAATGCCGATGCCGCCACGCGCGGCAAGATCACCCTCAAGGACGGCACGATCGTCGAGGGCGAACTGGTGCGCGAGGTGGACGGCCTGATCTGGATCAAGGTCGTCACCGACGGCAAGGAAGAGACGAAGATGTTCACGTCTTCGGATTACTCCAAATTTGAGAAACTGGGCGATGCGACTGCGGCCACTCCCGCGGCCACGCCTGCGGCCAAGCCCGAATCCAAGCCGACGCCCGACGCGGCCCCGGCGCCCGCGAGCAAGCCGACCGAGTCCAAGGCCCGCAGCGGCAACCGCGTGCCGCGGGCCGCGATCCTCACCTTGGGCGAGGGCGGCGACAAGGACATGGTGGGCGTGTACGTGATGGCTAAGCCTCTGCGCGACGCCATCCCGCTGCTTAAGAAAGAGAACGTCGACATCGTCGTCTTCCGGATCAACTCCGGCGGCGGCGCCCTGCTGGAGATCCAGAAGCTCTCGGACGTCATCTACGACGAGTACCGCAAGGACTTCCGCACCGTCGCGTGGATCGACTACGCCATCTCCGCCGCGGCCATGACGGCCCACTGCATCGAGGAGGTCTACATGACCCCCGAGGGCGCGTACGGCGCCTGCACCGGCTGGAGCGGCCAGCTCGTCGCGGTCAAGGACCGCGGGCTGGAAGAGGTGCTGTACCAGATGGAGAAGATTTCCGCCCGCGGCAACCACGACCCGCAGATCATGCGGGCCATGCAGATCATGGAGCCTCTGAGCGCCACGGTCTCCGACCGCGGGCAGGTGACCTTCTATCAGGACACCACCTCGGGCAACATCGTGCTCAACCCCAAAGGCCGCGTCTTCACGTTCACCTCCCAGACCGCCGAGTCGGTCCGGTTCTCGTCGGGCACGGCCTCGACGCTGGATGAACTGGCCAAGGCCATGAACCTCGAGGAGGTCGAGTGGGTGGGCGTCAAGAAGCCGGGCTACGCCTGGCCGATCTGCGCTGCCGAGCAGCTGCAGATGGACTTCCGCGAGCGTACCTACAAGGACGAGCAGGCGTTCGACGGCTATCGGATCACACTCGACACCGCTCTGCAGATGGCTCAGCAGGGCGACGACGAGACCAAGGCCAAGCTCGCCGGCAAGGCCCGCGAGGCGATGAACCGCATCATCTCAGCGATCAACAACAACCCCAACATGGCGCTCTTCAAGTTCAACATGTACCCCGATCGATTCCGCGAGGAGTGGATCGACCCGACCGACAAGCGGATCCGCGACCTGCTTAAGAAGGAAAGGAAGTAGATCGGCGTCTTGATGGACCTCTCACGCCGCGGGCTCCCGCGGCGTTTTCATTGGCACGCCGCGTCCTGGCACGGACGGACCGGTAGGATCTGCGTTGTCCTGGGCCTTGGTCCAGCGCTTCCGACCGGTCCCGTCTCCGAGCCCATCATGCACACCATCACCCCTCGCCCCTCCCCCCGCACCTGCATCCCCGAAGGGCTCGACGCGTCGCGCTTCGAGCATGTGGAGCCCCACTTCCAGGAGCTGTTGCGTCGAGAAGTGAACTCACCGGAGGCGTTTGATCAGTGGCTGGTGGACCGCAGCGAGCTGGACGCCGCGTGCTCTGAGACGCAGGCGAACCTGTACATCACCATGACCTGCGCCACCGACGACGCGGCGGCCCAGAAGGCGTACGCAGACTACATCGAGAACGTGGTGCCCAGGCTGAAGCCCGTGAGCTTCGAGCTGGACCGGCGGCTGGTCGAGCTCGCCAAGCGGTTCGCCTCGCCGCGACACGCGATCCTGGTGCGCGACACGAGCGCCGACGTGGAGCTCTACCGGCAGGAGAACGTCCCGATCGAGACCGAACTGGCCAAGCTCAGCCAGTCCTACGACCAGCTCATCGGTGCGATGACGGTGCAATTCGAAGGCCAGGAGCGGACGCTGCCGCAGCTGGCGGTCTTCCAGGAACGCACCGACCGCGACCTGCGCGAGCGGGCGTTCCGGGCCGGAGTGGAGCGGCGGCTGCGTGACAGGGACGCCATCGAGAGCCTCTTCGACCAGATGGTCGCGCTGCGGCACACGGTCGCGACCAACGCCGGGTTCAAGGGCTTCGCGGACTTTGCGTTCAAGGCCAAGCATCGCTTCGACTACACCCCCCGCCACTGCTTCGACTTCCACGAGAGCTGCGAGCGGCTGATCGTCCCGATGCTGCGGCGTCAGGAGGAGCGACGGCGTCGAGCGCTGGGCGTGGACACGCTCCGACCGTGGGACCTCGTAGTCGATGTCAAGGGACGAGGGCCGCTCAAGCCCTTTGATGGCGGGGCCGACCTGATGCGACGCACGGTCGCGACGTTCCGCTTGCTGGACCCGCGGCTCGCGGCCATGATCGGTTCCCTGGGCACGGGCGCCGAGGCCCGGGGCTCACGCGATGGCGCGGGGCTCGACCTGGATTCCCGGAAGGGCAAGGCTCCGGGCGGGTATCAGTACATGCGCGACCGCTCCCGCAAGCCGTTCATCTTCATGAACGCCGCCAACACCAGCCGCGACGTCACGACCATGGTGCACGAGGCGGGGCACGCGTTCCACTCGATGCTGACAGTGGACGAGCCGCTACTGGCGTATCGACACGCGCCGATGGAGTTCTGCGAGGTGGCGAGCATGAGCATGGAGCTGCTCACCTTGCCGCACATGAACAAACCCGAGAGCTTTTACGCCGACGAGGGCGAGTACCTGCGTGCGAAGCGGCAGCAGATCGAGCGGAGCGTGAGCCTGCTGCCGTGGATCGCGATGATCGACGCGTTCCAGCACTGGATCTACGGCAACCCGGCGCACAGCCGCGAGGATCGCAAGAGCCAGTGGCTGACGCTGGATCGTCGCCTGGGAAGCTCGTGCTCATGGGAAGGACTGGACGACGCCCGGGCGTACCTGTGGCACCGCCAGCCGCATCTGTTCAGCGTCCCGTTCTATTACATCGAGTACGGCATCGCGCAGCTCGGAGCGTTGCAACTCTGGCTTGTCAGCCTGGAGAAGGGCGAGAAGACCGCGATCGATTATTACTTGAAGGCTCTGGCGCTGGGCGGGACCCGCACGCTGCCGGAACTCTTCGAGGCCTGCGGCCTGCGCTTTGATTTCGGTGCCGACACCATCCAGCGACTCGCGGACCGCGCTGAAAGGGAACTCGATCGATTGCCGGAATAACCGCGTTCTGGCGGCCGCAGGACGGTTCGCATCGCGGATCGAGCGGTGGATTTGAGCGTGCAACCGGACACCGCCGCTCGATCGCCGAGACGGTCACGCGGTAGTGCCTTCGCGCGGGCCGCAACTCCCCCAGCCCGCACAAACCGCACCGCTTCCGGTCCGATCGGAATCTCGTCGAGCTGGCGAGAAAGTCGCGACGCAAGGCCTCCGATGTTTCAGCACCTGCATGGAGGCGGTGTATGGGTCCTACTGAAAAGTCTTTCAAC
The DNA here is from genome assembly GCA_036392375.1 of Phycisphaerales bacterium. GTDB lineage: Bacteria > Planctomycetota > Phycisphaerae > Phycisphaerales > UBA1924 > JAFEBO01. The sequence continues at coordinate 5,202 of DASVYC010000119.1, read as the reverse complement.
CAAGTCAAGGCGATCCTCGGCAAGCTGGATCGCTCCATCGATGAAGTCCGGGCCCGTCGCCAGACCGGCGATAACCGCCCGTTCCCGGCTCCGACGCCCGCCCCGGCCCCCGCGGCCCCGGCGGCGCGTCCGTCCGAGAACCCGCGGCCGAACAGCCCGTACGGACGGGCGACGCCCCTGAGCTACGGCAGCTGATCCGCCCAACGCTCCGACCGCACAGACACTGAGGCCGAACGCCGCCCGTCACCGGGCGGCGTTGTCTTTGCGCGAGCGGTTCTCGATCCACCGATCGATCCGCTTCTCGAGCACCGCCAGCGGAATGGAACCGGCGTTCAGCAGTTCGTCGTGGAAGAGCCGTTTGTCGAACGCGGGGCCGAGCGTTCGGCTGGCGCGCTCGCGGAGTGCGTGGATGCGGATCTCTCCCAGCTTGTATGCGCACGCCTGGCCGGGCCACCCGATGTAGCGATCGATCTCGCTCACCGTGTCGAGCTCGGTACCGGCGGAGTTGGCGAGCATGTAGTCGATCGCCCGCTGTCGGGACCAGCCGAAGGCGTGCATGCCGGTGTCCACCACGAGGCGACAGGCACGCCAGATCTCGTCGCTCAGGCGACCGAAGTAGTCGTAGGGATCGCCGTAAAGCCCGCGGCCGTTGGGATTGGTGGTGGAACGGGGGTCATCGCCCATCTCGAGCCCCAGCGATTCGGCGTACAGGGCCCAGCCCTCGCCGTGGGCGGTGTACCACATCGCGGATCGGTACGGGTGCTGGGTGGGGATCTCGTCGGCGATCGCGCCCTGGAAGTGGTGCCCCGGCACGGCCTCGTGGAGTGTGAGCGAGATCATGCCGTACTTGGGACGCTGGTTGAGGTCGTACGTGTTGACCATGAAGTAGCCGGGCACGCCGGACTTGGTGGAGCCGGGGTAGTAGTACGCGGCGGGCGAACTCGGGGCCGCGAAACGCGGGATCGGCCGGATGCCCCACGGGAGCCGCGGGAGGGTCGCGAACAGCCCGACCAGTTCAGGGTCGATGCGTTTACCGATCGCGCGGTAGCCGTCGAGCATCTCCTGCTCGCTCTTGAAGTAGAAGCGCGGTTCCTTGCGGAGATAGGCCACGAACTGCGCGAAGCGTTGCTCGGACTGGCTCGGATCCGCGTACTTCCCCTTGTCCGCCCAATCGGTCTCGTCGATCACACGCATCATCTCGGCTTTGATGCGGGCGACCTCGGCGAGGCCGATGTCGTGGATCTGCTGCGCGGTGAGCGCGGTCGTGGTGTGCGAGCGGAGCTGATGCTCGTAGAAGCCGATGCCGTCCACGCCTTCGGAGGCACCGATGCTGTCGCGGCAGGCGGGGAGATACTCGGATTCCATGAACGCCGCGAGCCGCTCGAACGCGGGCACGATCCCGGACGCGATCGCCTTCCCAGCGCGGGCCGCCAGCGGATCGGCGTCGGCGCGGATTCGCAGCGGGGTGTAGAAGGGCGAGGTCGAGGGGCGTGCCGCGATCTCGGGCGTGCAATGTGCGCGGATGCCCGTGACCGTCTCGGCCAGGATCACCCGCGGCGGCACGCGCCCGACCTTCATTCCGGCCCGCATGTTGGCGATCTGCTGATCGATCAGCGTCGGAATCTTCTCGAGCCTCGCCACGTAGTCCGCGACCTGCTGCTCGGTCGCGAGCGGGAGCTGCAGGTACATCTGCGGCAAGCTGATGTGCGGGCCTTCCAGGGCGTTGATCGGCATCTGCTCCGGAAGGAACTTGGAGCCCCGCTCGCCAAGATCGAGGGTGTACTCGAGCAGATCAGCGTCGATCAGGTCCTCGCCCCGGAGCGCGGCACGGTCGAGCTTTCGCACCTCGTTGAGGATGGCGGCGGCCTCGGCCCGCTGCGCCGCGAGGGCCTCGGGGCCGACGTCGGGCAGGCGGTCGTTGAATCGCAGATCGCCGCGGGTGCTCGCTCCCACAGGGTCGGCCTGGCAGATCAGGTCGTAGAAGCGATCCAGGAGCGCGAGCAGGCGTGCGTCGCGGCCGGGCGTGCGCGTCTGCGTCGGGGTCACACCTTGCGGCAGGCCGGCGAGAGCTTCGAGAGTAAAGATCGGAAGAGCGACGGCGGGCAGAGCAAAGGCGGCGGCGAGCACGCTCGTCCAGGAGAGGCGCAGGGGCGGTTTCATCGGCGGAGTGTACCGATTACGAAGCCGAAGGCCGCACTTGTCAGGACGAGCCGCGTGCGTACCATTCGGTCCAATCGCCTGGGGATTGGTGTAACGGTAGCACGAGTGACTCTGACTCACTTAGTCTAGGTTCGAATCCTAGATCCCCAATTGCCTCACACCTGACGCTGGAGACCGACGAAACAAAACCGCCGCGGGAGAACCGCGGCGGGTGTGTTTTTGTCGCGTCGCCGAAGCGATCACGGGCAGATCAGTTCGTTGTACGCGGTGGCGAAGAGTACGAAATCGGTGTCGTCGGTGACGGTGTCGAAGTTCAGGTCGCCGCCGCCCGAGTTGAGCAGGTCGTACGCGATCGCGAAGAGCACGAAGTCGGTGTCGTCCACGAATCCGTCGTCGTTCAGATCGCCGGCGCAGTACGCGACGGGCGCGGCGCAGATGTTGTTGGTCGGGCCCATCTTGACGGTGTAGTTGATGGTGAAGGGCCCTTGCGCGGTCGTGACGTTGAGGCGGATCGATGCGTTGCTGCCGCAGACCACGGAGGGAGCGACGGAGATCAGGGCCGGGAAGGCGTTGCGTTCAAGGGCACCCAGCGGCATGTCGTCGAAGGAGACGTTGGGCTGGGTGACCGTCACGCCGGCGGTGAGCGACTGGACCGTGGCGGAGACGTTGGTGGCCGTGGCGAGGCCGGTGCTGAGCAGGTCGAACCACATCTGCACGTTGGTCTCGCCGGGCTCGGGGACGCCGTTGGCGTTCCCGTTGCCCACGCTGTCGGCGATCACGGGCGATCCGCCGGAAGCGACGCGGGCGGTGGCGGGCGCGGCGGAGAGGGTCATGTTGGCGTCGCTGATGTCAAAGTAGAGGGCGTCCCCGATGTTGCCCTTGGGGCGGACCATGATGCGCATCTGGCTGGAGCTGGACTGGGGGAGGATGACGGGCTCGACGCCGTCGTTGGGGGTATCGCCCTTGAGCAGCGTCGGGAAGGTGTTACCGCCGTTGGTCGAGAGCCAGATGTTGACGAGGTTGTGGTTGAAGGGTGTGACGTTGGTGTTCTTGACGTCCCAGCGGACGACGACCGCACCGGACTGGGCGCCGCTGGTGTTGGGCGAGGTGATTTTGAACGGACCGACGGTGCTGATGGAGCGTATCTGACGGTCCACGAAGTTCACGCCGCCGCCGCCGGCCTTGTTGTCGCGGGCGGTGAAGCGGAATCGGATGATGCGGGTGGTGCTGGGCAGGATCTCGCCGGCGCTGCCAGCGAGGTTGCCGGTGAGAATCGTCGAGAGCTTGGGGAAGTAGCGGGTGGTGCCGGTGGTGTTCGGTGGGAAGGAGCGGAAGAGGGGCCCGGTGCCGCCGTCACCGGCGGAGAGGGCGCGCTGCGACCCGAAGTCGCGCTGCTCCCAGAGGTACGTGAGCGCATCACCGTCCGGGTCGGTCGCCGAAGCGGTGAGCGTGAACGGGGTCCCGATCGGGATCACGTCGTTGTTGAGGACGGGCGTGGTGATGACGGGTGCGTTGTTGGTGGTCGCGACCGCGACGGTGCACGCCAGAGCGGCGGCGAAGTCGGTGATCTGCTGCTGGCTGCCCTGGCTGTAGTAGGTGTCGCGGAAGTTCTGCACGTTGTCGGGGCTGCACGACCCGGCGTAGGACATGATGGTCGAGCCGCTGCCGGGCTCCATCGCCGCCGATCCCCCCCACTGGGCCGCGGTGCATGAGCCGTTGGGGCTGTTCCACGAGTGCGGCGCGTTGAACTGGTGACCCAGTTCGTGCATGAAGGTCTGGGGGTTCGAGAAAGACGACGCGGAGAACATATTCCCGCTCACGCCCCGACCCTTGTTGCTCGGGCTGCAGGCCGAGCCGCGGCTGGCCACGCCGCCGCCGGTCCAGGCGATGACATGCCCGATGTCGTACGCCGCGTCGCTGAACTGCTCGATGATGCCCTGGTTCTCATCGAGCATCACGGTGTTGTCGGAGTTGTCGTAGGGATTGGTCGCGACGTTGTTGAAGATGATCTTGTCCGACTCGGGGAACATGATCAGCCGGATCGCGAACTCTTTCTCCCAGACCACGTTCGTGGCGTTGACGGCGGTGGTGACGAGGCTCAACCCGCCGGCGACCGTGCCGCCGCCGAGGTTGACGCACATCTGAGCCTCCATCGCGCACGCGATCTGATAGGTGCGGAGCGTGGGGCCGGTGGAGACGAGGATCGACGGATCGGGCAGGACGGGGCCGGGAGTGTTGACGAAGCCGCACTCCCACGGGCCGTTGATGTCTCCGGCGTAGGAGCTCGCGTAGATCGCGTCGGGGTTTCGGAGCGCGGTCACGGGCTCGAGGGGGGCAACGGCGTAATCACCCTCGGGCGAGAGCACCGTCGCGAAGAACCCCAGTTCGTTCATGGACACCCTGGCGACCGCGGCGGGGTTGTCGATGCCCTGGGCGGCGTAGGTCTTGATGCTCGGGTACTTGGCCGCGAGCAACGGGTGCATCACCGGAGACTCAACGAGCGCGAAGGCCTCGAGCGTGCCGTCGGGACGCGGGAGCATCACCGTCGGAGCCTCCTCCGCGGCGGGTGTGAACTCCATGGGCGCGGCGGCCAGCATGGCCGCCATCTGGCGGTCGTCCATTTTGAACGAGGCGTAGGCCTTCGGCGACTCGAGAGCTCCGACCCCGATGGCGCCCAGCACCCCGCGGCGGGCCGCGGGCGGCGTCTCGACCTGGCCCACGTGCGACCACGCGGCACGGGGATCTTGCCCGGCGATGGCCGAGAGGGAGATGAGAGCGACACCCAGGGCTCCCCGGATCACATGCAAAGACATCATGCGGCGATCCTCCGTCGGCCGGCCGAGGGCCGGCGTCCTCCTCGTTGCTTCGCCGGGAGCCGCGATCGGGCCCGACGGGGAAGTCACTGTTCTGTTGCCGTCCCGGACGCCTTTGGTTGCGGCAAGGTCCGACAAGCCCAGCGGTTCCATTCAATATGTCGCGTGGCGAGGCATTTCACCACCTTGAGCGGACAACCGCAAGAGTTTCTTTCGGGAATCTGGCATC
>DASVYC010000118.1:0-21279 GCA_036392375.1 Phycisphaerales bacterium | reverse complement strand
TACATCGGTTCCCATGCGTGCGTGGTGCTGCTCAACGCCGGGCACGAGGTCGTGATCGTCGACAACCTCAGCCGCGGGCACAAGAGAGCAGTCGACATCCTCTCGGCCCGAGCCCCTGGTCGTGTGCGTCTCGTTCAGGCGGATCTCTCCGACGCGTCAGCCGTGCGTTCGGCCTTCGAGCCCGGAGTGGACGCCGTCATGCACTTCGCCGCGTTCGCGAACGTGGGAGAGGGGTCCGCGGATCCGAATCTGTACTACCGCAACAACGTCGCCGCCATCATGCCGTTGCTCGACGCCATCCGCGCCTTCCGCGTGCCCCGGGTGATCTACTCGTCCTCGTGCTCTGTCTACGGCCAGCCTTCCGAGCACATGATCCCTGTGCCGGAGAGCGCGCCGCTCGGACCGATCAGCTCCTATGGACGCACCAAGCTGATCGGCGAGCAGATGCTGGGCGATTTGGGGGCCGCGATGAACGCCTCGGGCCAGCCGATCGCGCTGTCGTTCCTGCGGTACTTCAACGTGGCCGGCTGCGAGGTGCCGGACTCCAAAGCCGCGGCCCACGGTCGCCTGGGCGAGGACCACGATCCCGAGCTCCACCTCATCCCGCTCGTGCTCCGCGTTGCCCTGGGGCGTGCCAAGTCGATCAAGGTCTTCGGCACCGACTACTCGACGCCCGACGGCACGTGCATCCGCGACTACATCCACGTCAGCGATATCGCAGCCGCCCACCTCGCGGCTCTGGAGCGCACCCAACCGGGCGAAACGCTGGCGTGCAACCTGGGTATCGGCAAGGGCGCGTCTGTGAAGGAGATCATCACAGCCGCCGAGCTTGTGACCGGAGTCCGGATCACCACCGAGCTGGCTCCGCGCCGCGTGGGCGATCCGGCTCGGTTGTACGCCAAGCCCGACTTGGCGTTCGCACGACTGGGTTGGAAGCCGCACTTCACGCAAATCGAGAAAATCATCGAGAGCGCGTACCAGTGGTTCCGGGATCATCCAAACGGCATGCGAGCGTGAGATCAAGTCTCGCCCGCCGTGGCATCGTGCCGCCGCGACAAACGCCGTGCCAGAGCGGGTTTTCGTCATGTCGCGCGGGATTTTGCTCGAAGCAGAAGCGTCGCGCGCGTTGAATCCAATCGGCGCCGCTTTTCGGCGAAACGGAATCAACCGCAGCGTCGGCCGCGAATCGCTGGTTGGAGTTCTTGAGCCATGTCCCTGGACGTCGTAGTCAGCCCGTACCACCTCACCACCCGGGAAGCCCCGGCGGTGGCGGCGTTGCTGCTGGCGTCCCGGGTCGTGACCTTCCTTCCGACACCTTTGAGTGGCGCAGAGAAGGACGAGTTCCAGCGTGCGATCGCGATCTCGCCACGTTATCTGAAGTTCATGGACTCGCTCCGCTGGACGATGCCTCTGTGGGACCGCGGCGTCATCGCCAGCGCTCATCGGGGGCAGGACGCGGGGCGCGAGGTCCGGCACGTCTGCGACGTGCTCGTTGCCGACGATCGCTACGCGACGCTGCGAGCTCTGACGCGCCACGACCTGTTCGAGGACGAGAAGCGTTACCTCGATGCGGTCTCGCACGACCTGCTCCGCGGCGGACCCGACCCGGGGATCAGCCTGCCCGTCGCCGGTGGCATCGACCGCTTCGGCGCCCGCCACACGCTCGCCGTGTGCCGATCGCACGCGACCTCGATCGCGCAGCGTGTCGAGGACAGGTTGGCACGCCGCCTGCTGGCGATCGCGATCCCGTCGGTGCTGCAGGGCGATGCGGAGCGGATCGACCTGATCCGCGACGAGCTGGAGGAGCCGCTGGACGAGCTGCGCGCCGCGTTGACCAACGCGATCGCGGCCGCGTACCGGGATGTCGAAGAGCCGGTGGACCGCGAGACGATCGCGGAAGTCGAGTTTGCTTCGCGGGCTTACACGACCGCATTCGAAGAGCGCCGGGCGGAGTTCGTCGCCGATGCCAAGGACGATCCCGTCCGCCTCGTGCTCGGGACAATTACTCTGACGCTCGCGCTCTTGCCGGTAGACGCGGTGCTCCGCAGCGGCCTGACCGCGATGCAGACGCTTACCGGCCCGAGCAAGCGAGGCCGCACGCGGGCCGCGATCGAAGGCTCGGTGCAGGCCCCCGCGCTGGCGGTGCGCGATCCGCTCGCGGGTCGCTCGGTCGCGGCGCTCATCATCAAGCCGTTGGGCAGGCCACACGCCTGAACCCAGCCTCAGAGTGTCGGCCAACACTTCGTCATGGACCCGAAGCCCCCGCGCCGCGCCAACCGGCTCGCCGCGAGCACCAGCCCGTACCTCCTGCAGCACGCCCACAACCCCGTGGACTGGTTCCCGTGGGGAGACGAGGCGTTCGCGGAGGCCAAGCGTCGCGACGTCCCCGTGCTGCTGAGCATCGGATACAGCACGTGCTACTGGTGCCATGTGATGGAGCGCGAGAGCTTCGAGAGTGAGTCCATTGCCGCGTTGATGAACGAGCGGTACGTCTGCATCAAGATCGACCGCGAGGAGCGCCCCGACCTCGACGACATCTACATGACCGCGACCCAAGTCATGACCAGCCACGGCGGCTGGCCCATGACCGTCTTCCTCGACCCCGAGTCGCGTCAGCCGTTCTGGTGCGGCACCTACTTTCCTCCAGATCCCCGCCCGGCGATGGGGATTCCATCGTTGCCGCAGGTGCTTACCAATATCTCCGCGGCGTGGCAGAAGCAGCGCAGCGACGTGATCGAGCAGTCCAACCAGATCGGCGCGATCGTGCGTGAGCGCCTCGCGGGGGCTGATCAGCCTCCCGATGCGATCTCTGCTCCCAAGTGCGTCACCGAGGCCGTGTCGGGTTTGCTCCGCATGTTCGATCGCAACCACGGCGGGTTCGGTGGCGCACCCAAATTCCCGCAGCCCGTGTTCCTCGAGCTGCTCCTCGACGCTCGCGAGCGTGCGGGCTCGGCGCAGACACGCGCCGCGATCGACGAAGCGCTTCGCGTCACGCTCGACAAGATGCTCATCGGCGGCGTCTACGACCAGATCGGCGGCGGGTTCCACCGTTACAGCGTGGACGCGACATGGACCGTGCCGCACTTCGAGAAGATGCTCTATGACAACGCCCAGCTCATGAGCGTCTACGCCCGCGCGGCCTCCGCGTTCGATGACGCGGAGTACCGCCGCATCGTCCGCGAGACCGCGGCGTACCTGCGGCGTGAGATGCGGGCCTCTGGCGGACTCGCCAGCGCTCAAGACGCCGAGGTCGACGCCCGCGAGGGACTGAACTATCTCTGGACGCCCGAGCAGGTACGGGCCGTGCTGAGCAAGGACGACGCGGACTTCGCCTGCCGCGTCTTCTCGCTGGACCCCGGCCCGAATTTTCGCGACCCACATCACCCGCACGAGCCCGCGTCGAACGTGCTACGGCTGCGCGACCGACCGGAGGTGCTCGCCACGGAACTCAACCTTTCGATCACGGAGTTTCACACCACCCGCGAACGGGTGGCCAAAGCAATGCTCGCGGCCCGCGACACGCGGAAGCAGCCGCACCGTGATGACAAGGCGCTTGCCGCGTGGAACGGGCTGGCGATCCACGGCCTGTCTGTCGCCGCCGAGCTCTTGCGCGATCGGGTCCTGCTGGACGACGCGGTCGGCATCGCCCGGTTTGTTCTGAGCACGCTGCACGGCCCCGACGGCCTCTGCCGCAGTTGGCGCGGGGGAGTCCGTGGCGGGCCCGGGTTCCTGGAGGACTACGGCGCGTGCGTCCTCGGGCTCGCGTCGCTGGGTCGGGCGATGCGCGCTATCGCGACAGAACGCGGCTCCGACGCCGCGCACTTCGAACAAGCCGCGGCGCGGTTGGCCGACGAAGCCGCGGCTCGCTTCGCTTCGGAAGACAGCTGGTTCGACACGGCGGCAGGACAATCGGATTCCTTCGTCCGCACCCGCTCGCTGCACGACGGCGCCGTTCCGTGCGGTTCCTCGATGATGCTGCTCGCCCTGCTCGAGCTTTCCGGCACCCGCGCCAACGCCGTGCGGCACGCTCAGACTGTGCTCCGATCGATGCTGGGCTCGATCGACGAGTTACCCCTCGGCTTGGCGTGGGCAACACGGGCGGTGCTGCGAGTCGCGAGCGACCCGCTGTTCGCATCGTCCCCGCTGAAGGCTCTTGTGAGCGCCGAGGCTTCACCCGCATCGCGGGAGGAAGACGCGTTCAGCCCGGTCGAGATCTACGCGGGGGTCGAGCGCGTCGCCATCTCGAAAGGCGCGCCCGCGTCGCTCCGCGTGGCGCTGCGGATCGCACCGGGCTATCACGTGCTCGCCGCCGATCCGTGGATTGATGATCCCAAGAGCGAGCTCCGCGGGCTCGTGCCGCTGCGGGTGCACGTCCGCGGCGGGACCGGGGTCGAGGCCTACGCCGATTACCCCCCTGGCGACGCATACACCGCCGCCAGCGACGTCGTGGGCACGCCCAGAGTTTACAGCAACGAGATCGACTTCGAGATCGCGCTGGAACAGACCGCCGAGATCACCGGCAGGCCGATGCTGGCAATCACCTATCAGGCCTGCAGCGATCGTGCCTGTCTTCCGCCCCGCACGGTTGAGCTTGACATTGCGATCGATCAGGTCAGCACGCCGTAGCGACGCAGGTGGGCCCGCATCTGCGCGGCGGTGTCGCCGGTGTGATCGATCTGCTCGGCGTTCCAGCCGCAGGATCGTGCGGCCTCGATGTTCTCGGCAAGATCGTCGAAGAACAAGACAGACCGGGGCGCGAAGCCGGTCTCGCGCTCGAACGCGCGGTAGATCGTCGCCTCCGGCTTTGCTAGCCCCAGAAGGTGGCTCGCGTGCCGGTGCTTGAGGCGTCCGGCGGTCGGAAAGTGGGGGAGGTTGTCGCGCATGGGCGACTGCCGCCGCCAGTGCAGCTCGTTTGTGTTGGAGAGCATCGCCGTCTCGACCCCCGGGAGCGCGAGCAGATCCGCGACCAATCGATCCACGCCGGGATACTCCTCGATCAGCCACGCGTCGTGGATGCGTTCAAACTCGGTGGGGGAGTACACGCCGCCCATCGCGTCGCTGACCCGATCGAGAAACTCCTCTCGCGTGAGCTGCCCGACCTGGTAAGCGTGCGCACACTCGTGGCGTCTCCGCTTCAGTTCTGGTGCGTCGGTCCCGGGGCGCAGGTCCAGCCCCGCGCGGGCCACACCCTCCTCGAAGCCGCGGCAGATCCGCAGGATCACCCCGCCCCAGTCGAAGCAGACGCAGCGGATATCAGGGCTCATCCTCGTTCTCCTCCTGCGCGCCGGTCTTCATCAGCTCCTCGAGCACCACGGTCGCGAACGCGCCCCGCGGGAGGTCGAACGCCACGCGGATGTACGGCCCGTGCTCGTCGAGCCCCGCTTCCAGATCCGCGTCGGTCACCGGCACACGCAACGGACGCCGCGCGCCCTCGATCATGCCCGGCGCCTGCCCGTCGAACGCTTGCAATTGCTCCACGCTGAGGCCCATCGACGCCAGGGCGTGCAGCTCGAGTCGGTCCGGCTCGCCGGACGCACGTCGCATCGAGCCGCTCCACATCGGCCCCGTCGGGCTGATCTCAAAGCGTGCGACACGCTCGGGTGTGGTCGGGTCTGCGGCCACCGCATTGTCCACATCGAAGCACACGCGATTCTCGTGCTTCATCGCGACGTCTCCGGGCAGGAGCCGGTCGAACGTCCCGTCGCTGAGTCGCAGATCGAGCACGTGATTGAACACCGCCGACTGCATCGCGGAGAGGAAGAACGTCTTGGCGTTGCGGTCGAGCCCCAGCACCGCGCCGCGGGCGTTGGCACCGCGTGCGAGGGCTCGCAGCGCGTTCCGCTCCGGGTGGGCCGTGCGGGGCAGGGCCGCGAGCGCTTCGTCGTACTTCTTCTCGAGGAACAACTCTCGCGCGCGGGCGTGCGGTTGGCTCAGCTCGCCCTGGGGCGCGAGAAGCTCGCGCAGCACGCCATCAAAGTCGCATTGCACGATCGCGCGGCCGATGCGGTGGTTGTTGAGCGCCCGCCCGAAGCGTTGCGGTCCGAAGCGGTTGGGCACACCCCGCGCCGACACGATGTCGAGCGCCCGCTTGGCGTTTCGGATCTCGCCGATCCCCACGTCGCGGACGCGGATGCTGAAGCGATTCCCGGCGAGGTGTCCCAGCCGCAGCTTGTTGTTGTGCAGGTCCGCCCACTGCACGCTCAGACGCTCGTGCACGAGCTGCGGGAAGTCTTCCGGCGTCTTGCCCGGCGTGTGCACCGAGAAGACCTGGCGGGTGATGGCGTTGCGGTCCTTCATCCCCGCGAATCCGATCGCCTCGCGGCGCACGCCGAAGTGGCGGGCGAGGATGTGCACCACGTCCAGGGTGGAGAGGTTGCGTTTCTCGATGAACACGTAGATGTGTTCGCCGCTGCCGCTGGGCTGGTAGAGCGGCATCTCGTCCACGAGGAAATCCTCGGGCCGGGCCTTGATGCGTCCGCCGATGCCGGGCACCTCGTGGGTGATGTAGCGAGTCGGCGTCTCGCGCGGGCCCGAGTCCTCGGCGGGCGTGCTCATCACGCGTCCTCGTCCTCGTCGTCGCTCTCGCTCTCGGGCTCGGTTCCGAGCTGCGGGTCCTTGCTCGCCGCCTCCAGCACGTGCTCCTCGACGTAGATCGGTACGTTCTCCGCCACCCCGATCGCGATCGCGTCGCTGGGGCGGCTGTCGATGCGTTGCACGCTGCCGTCGTTCATTTTGACATCCAGCGTCGCGAAGAATGTGTGCTCGCTGAGATCGTTGATCGTGATCGACTGCAGCTCGCCGCCCATCGTCGAGATCACGTTCGCGAGCAGATCGTGCGTCTGCGGCCGCTTGATCTGGATGCCCTTGAGGCGCCGCTCGATCGCCATCGCCTCGGGCAGACCGATGACGATCGGGAACGACCGCACCCGGTCGGCCCGGGCCGCGTCGTCCGCCACCTCGCGGAGCTCGATCAACTGCATGTCGGTGAGCTCGCGGATCAGGATCCGGCTCAGTTCCATGCGCACGGCCATGGCTCGCCTCGGTTCGCTGCACCACCCGCCCGGCCCCGGCGCACGCGCGCCGAGCGATTCATCCGAGCAGCCCGAATCGTCAGAGCCCAACCGGAAAAGTCAAACTCAATCCTCGTTCCTTCGCGCGCCCCGGCTTCCCCGGGCCGCGCGCGTGCTCCGCCGGGGCTCGGCCCGACGCCCCTGGGCCCGCGTCGGCGGCTCGACCTCGATCTCCGGCTCCTCCTCCTCGACCGGGGTTCCGAGCTCCTCGACCAGCGATCGCGGCGCCCCGATGTCGGCGACGATCACGTCGCCCACCCAGCCCTGGGCGTCGAACGCGAGCAGCCCGGGTTTGAGACCGACAAACGTCACGGTGGTCCGGGCCCGCACCACGGCTCCCAGCGCCGCGCCGGTATCGGCATCGAGCCCGCTGGGCACGTCCACGCTGATGACATGAGCGCCGCGGCGTCCCATCTCGTTGATCGAGGCGATCAGCTCCGCCGCCGTGCCCTCGACCGGGCGTGTCAGCCCCGTTCCGAAGAGCGCGTCGATGACGACATGGGGCTTGCGGGCCGTGCCGTTGGGATCGGTGAGTGCGCCGTCGATCGCGACCGCGCCTTTGTCGCCGGTGTAGAGGATCGGCAGCTTCATTCGACGGCACGCGTTGAGTTGCACGCCCGCGTCCCCGCGCACATCCTCCGCGTCGCCCAGCACCACGAGCCGCACATCCACGCCCGCGTTGCTGAGGTGCCGAGCCACCGCGAGCCCGTCCCCGCCGTTGTTGCCCGGGCCACAGGCCACCAGAACCAAGGGGTCATGCACGCCTACCAGCTCTTCGAGCGCCGTCTCGGCGACATGCACCGCGGCGTTCTCCATCAAGACCAGCGTGGGAATACCGAACTCCTGCTCCACCCGCCGATCGATCTGGCGAGCCGCGTCGCGCGGCAGCACATACAGCGACGCCGGCCCCGAGGGCGTGGCCCGACGCCGGGGTGCCGAGTCCTCACGGTCTGGTCGCGATCGGCGTGCCATGACCGCACTGTACCACGCGTTCCCGCGCTCCGATAGTCTTCTCCAGTGCTCTCCTCGCTGCTCAGCGCGCTGCTGTTCGGGATGTCGGCGTTGTCGCTCGCGACCGCGGCGTGGTGGTCGGTCGCGCTTGCCAAGATGATCGCCACGCGCCGCAAGCTGGGCACTTGCGAGCAAGGCCTTGCGCTGCCCGGGGTCGATCTCCCGGTGCTGGTGATCATCCCCGCCCACAACGAGGAACGTGTCATCGCGGCGCTTGTCGACTCCCTGCGGGCCCAGGATCACCCGCGATGCCGATTCGTGCTCGCCCTCGACCGCTGCACCGATGCCACGCTCGTCATTGCACGCGAACGGATCGGTGCGGACCCTCGGTTCCACCTCTATCAGGTCGATCACTGCCCGGAGGGCTGGGCGGGCAAGGTGCACGCGATCGACGCGGCCCGCGGGGCCTTTGCCTCATCCGACGACGAGCTGCTGCTGTTCGTGGATGCGGACACGGTCTTGCATCCATCCTGCGTCCGTGCCGCCGCCGCGATGCTCGTTCATCGCTCGCTGGACGTGCTCTCGCTGCTGAGCACCCTCACCTTTGACCGACCATTCGAACGGCGGTCCCAGGGCCCCTGCGTCTTCGAGCTGATGCGCCGCTACCCGCCCGCGTTGGCCAGCCGAGACCAGGACCGCCGCGCCTTCGCCAACGGCCAGTTCATGCTCTGGACCCGCGCCGCGTACGAGCGGGTGGGAACGCACGCGGCGTTCCGGGGAGAGTTGCTCGAGGATCTCGCGATGGCCCGGGCCGCGTGGCGCGAGCGGCTGCGGGTGCACGTCGTCCCCGCGGGCACGATGCTCCGCTGCCGCATGTACGCCGACGAACCCGCGTTCCGCCGCGGCTGGCGTCGCATCTTCACCGAGAGCGCCAACCGCAAGCCCGCACGACTTGCATCCTGGGCGCGGGCCGCGGTGATCCGTGGCACGATCGTTCCGATCGCCTTGCTCCTCACTTTCGTCGTCAGTCTGGCGATAGGGATCGCTGGGCTCGCACCCGCGCTGCACGCGGCCGTTGGGTGCGGAACCGCCGCTCTCGCGATCACGATGTGGGTGCTCGGCCTCTGGATCTTCCTTGCGCAAGCTGGCCTGCGCCCCGGCGAGCGCCTCGGGGCGCTCGCCTCATGGCCCCGCGGCTCGCTCATGCTCCTTTCGACTCTGCGTGACGCCGCCCGCGACTTGCGCACCAAATCGCCCACCTCATGGGCAGGTCGCACCTATGACCGTCCGGCCCGTTGACGAGACCCGAACGAACGCGGGGGAGATTCTGCAAGAACCGCGTCCATCGCCCGCGCGTACGATGATGTCCCCGGAGCGCGTGTTGTGCCGCCGCCTCTGCGGGGTGCAGCATGTCCGCCTCGGAACAGTCCAACTCGTCGCTCCTGATCGGCGTGGCCGTCTCGGCTGTCACGCACGTGGCCGCGTTGTACGCGCTGCGGCATGTGGACGTCACCTCCGGCGTGTCTGCGATCACCACCGCGAACTTCGCGCCGATGGCTCCGCTGGCTTCATCCCGCGTGCCGCCGACGCCCCAGTCCGAAACGCCCCCGCCCGCGTCGACACCCGAGCCGCCCCCGCCGCAAGAGCCAAAGCCCCAGGAACTCGACCGCGAGATCCGCTTTGGCGACGATCGCTCCACGATCGAGAGCATGACGTGGCTCGGCACCGACGAGCCGACGACTCCGTCCGGCAAGAAAGGCGAGCTCGACCAGGCCGCGCTCTCGCCCGAGCCCGGTGAAGAAGGCACACCCGGTTCGCCGGTGATTGCGGTGAACCCGATGCCCGCGCCGCCAAGCCCCGGCGCGATGGCCGCGCCGCAGCCCGGGGCTCCGACGCCGCAGGCACCGTTGCCCTCGCCTGCTGCGGCTTCCGAATTACGACTCACACAGCCTCCGCCCGTAGCCGACACGCCCATCGATCCGACGCGACCCACCGATCCGCGAGCGACCGAGCTCAAGAAGCCGCAGGACGCGCCGCTCCCGGCGCCCAGCGAGCAGGTCATCCCCAAGCCCGGCAGCGAAGAAGCGCCGGGCGAGTCCGACCCGATCAGCGAGGCCGCGGGACAGGGCGGCAAGGACCAACCCAGATCCGCCGCGGACAGGAAGCCCGACGAGCCGTCGTCCTCCGAGCGTGTCGGTGAGCGCGTTCCGCCGTCGGACACCCAAGGAACGGCGCAGAACCCAAAGGACTCGGGCAAAGCGTCGGGTAGCGAATCCGGCAAGCCCGGTGCCGCCGAGGGCAAGGGTGCCGAAGAAATCACGCCCGAGCCACGCACCCCGAGCGAGACCGAACGCGACACACCGGCGGAAAACAAAGATCCCGACCCGTCGCCGCCATCGACCAACACGCCCAACCCCGGTGCGCCCGCCGAGCAACCCCCGGGCCCCACAGGTCCTCGTGCCATTGGTTCACCGATCGAGGGCCAGGGCGACGGCGGGCAGAACAAGCTGCAGGGCCGCACCTCCGAACAAGAGTCCGAAGCGTTCACGTCCAAGCCTGTTGTCACCCCGCTGCGCGACGCGACGGTGCAGGCGGGCAAGGGCCTCAAGATCATCACCCGCCGCGCGGTCTTCACCAACACGACCCTGGTGACCCAGCAGCCACGCGACACTCTGGTCCGCATCCGCTTCCAGCGCAACGGCACGGTCAAGAAAGCGGAGTTCGTCGAAGGGGGCAGCACCGGCAACCCCAACATCGATGAGCCGATTCTCAACGCGGTCCACCGCTGGAGAGCCTCCGGCCAAGACTTAGAGCGCCTCGCCGGGCAGCAGACCCTGTCCGTCGTTGTCCGCATCACCTTCCGCTAGAGCCGCCTTCCTCTGACGCAGCACCAGTTCCGAGCCGATAGCAGTGCTGACGTGAGCAACCTCCGCGGCCAACTCCTCGACCGCCGCACGACCCGATCGGGCCGCGTGATGCTCGCCGGGTTCGCGGGGTTCGTGGGGTTCATCGTGTCCACGGCGGCCGCGGCGACGCCTCCGAGTCGGCTCAACGAAGCGCCCACGCTCAAGCCCGTGGATCCGGGCGTCGGCGATGTCGGCCCCCTGTCCGGCCCCGGCCGCACGCTCCCGACCGACCTCCGCCAGCCTGCCAACTTTGATCGCGTCTACGAAGTCGAGCTCGACGGGAAGCGGTTCTTCGTTCGCGCCCACGGCGGGATCTTCGCCGTGTTCCCGCGATCGGATTACATTCAGTCACGCGGCGGCGTGGTGCCCATTGTGCCCGCCGGCACGGTCTTCCATCTCGGCTCCCTGCCTCAGAACAAGCCCGATTCCAAGTCGGACGCGTCCAACCCACCGCCTCTGCAGCCCGCCGCCGCGAAGCCCGCCCGTCCGTTGCGGCTCGACCAGGCAGCTCCCGGCAACGCCGCGCCCAATGCCGAATCCGCCCAGACTTCACCCGCGCCTACCGCACGCCCCCAAGCTCCGCGGCGGCAGAACACCGAGCCCCCGCTTTCCGACGCGCCCCCTCCGGTACACGTCCCGACCCCCACGCGCGATTCGATCTGGGAGAGTGAGTTGCACCGTGTCGCGCGCACCAGCGATCTTCTCGACCAGGCTCTGGCGCGGAAGGCCGCGGCCGCTCGCAATGAAACCAAGACCGAGCCGCGCAACGCTCGTGTGAGCGAGACGCCGCGCCCCGCGCCGTCCCGATCCGAGGCACACGCCAACGACCAGTGAATGGGGCGCACGCCGGAGCGGATTGCGTCGGCCGCTCAACGCGCCAGCGCCGCGCGCCCCATCGGCATCTCGAACCGGTCGCGAGTGGTGCAGTATCCGAGCCCGCCCATGCGTCCGATCGCGTCGAGCTTCGCGGGGTCGATGTGGTGCCGCTCGTTGATCGCATCGTCGCGCACGAAGACGCCGACCACCTCGCCGATCACGATGTTCCCCGCCCCCGGCGCACCCGGGTTGGTGCGGATCACCTGCTTGGTCACGCACTCAAAGGCCACGGGCGACTCCGCGACCCGCGGCGGGGCCACACGCACACTCGCGGCGGCGGTCAGCCCCGAGAGGTCAAACTCCGACTCTTCCGGGGGCAACGGCTCGGCGCACGCCGCCATGGGAGCTCCGATCGCGTGCGGCACGATGTTGACCACAAACTCGCCCGTGCCGCCCTCCGCTCGGGGCTTGGCGTTCCGCAGCGAGTCTTTCTCGCCACCGTCCGATGTACTGGCCGGACAGAACAGCAAGGTCATCGGGTTCGAGCCCACCCCGGCAAAGAACGAGAACGGCGCCAGGTTCCGGACGCCCGCCGCCGAGACCGTCGAGACTAAGGCGATCGGCCGCGGCACGATGGCCCCGATCAAAAGCTTGTAACGGGTTTGTGCGTCGAGGGTTTCGGGGTGGAAGATCACGGCTGCCTCGGGGTGGGGGTGGGGGGGGGGGTGAGTTGGTTTGCGCCGCTTCGAGAGCGTGTGATCGTCCGGAAAATGGTATGTACGGATTTTGAACGGTTCTTTTCGCCGGCATCCGCGAAGGCTCGGCTTGCATCCCCTGAAATCTAGCGCATCTTTGGAGGGAGCAGACTTTTGTCTTGATTCTTTCGGCACCGCCTGCGATACTGCTGGTCGCGGGCACGAGAGAGCCCGTACGTGGGTGTCGCTGCGCGGCACTCACCCTAAGAGTGGAGGAGAGAAAGAGATGCGTCAGATGAAGACCCTTGCCATCGTCGCGGCCGCTGCCGCTGGCACGATCAGCGCCGCCAACGCCGCGACGCTTGTCACCTTCGGGTACAACAACCTCGAAGGCACGTACACCGCCCTCAACGCCAACCTCGGCACCTACACGGCGAAGGCCGTGGACCAGGGCGTCGGCGGTCTGCAGACCGACGGCTCGGTCGCCCGTGTGATCCCGGGCGCGGGCGTCGCGAAGTTCGCGGCCGGCTTCAAGAGCCTGCCCTCGCTCGCGAACTTCACGATCTCGATCAGCTTCCTCCGCACCAGCGCAACCGCCGGCAACGGCGCGGGCAGCTTCACCGCGACCGACGCCCTCGGCAACACCGTCAGCGGCAACATCGCCGGTGTGTGGAACCTCCAGCCGACGATCGGCATCTCGTTCAACGGCGTCCTTAGCGGCGTCAACATCACCCCCGCCGCGATCTTCACGGGCACCGACGGCTCCAGCACCAACTGGAGCACCAACCTGCCCGCCGCCGCCCCCTACACCGGCGCGCTCACGCAGTTGGTCTTCAACAGCACCAACATGTTCAACAGCAGCTTCGACAACATCGCCACCCAGGTGAGCGGCCAGATCGTTCCCTCGGCCGGCAGCATGGCCCTCTTCGGCCTCGGCGGCCTGGTCGCCGCCCGCCGCCGTCGCGCCTAAGTCCGTCCACGACTCCACTCGATTCCCAAGGGGCTCGCACGCAGGTGCGGGCCCTTTTTCGTTTGGCCGTGGGGCCGAGGGCCGTGGGTGACGGGAGCAGTGGGGCGGTTGGAACTGGTGCGGCGGGTCAGGGCCATCCAGGCCCCGCGCACGCACGCCGGTTCCTTCGTACCCTGCTTCTCGTGGCCGACACCCGCGCTCAAACCTGGTCCGCGTTGCTCGCCGGTTGGACCGACTTCGCGCGTTCCGCTGCCGCGTTGCCAAAAGACGGCGACGCCGGGCTGCTTCGTCGCAGTGTGCCGGCGATCATCGGGCTGCAGGCGCTGACACACGCACTGAAACAGATCGACACGCTTCCCTCGGCCGAGTACGCGCCGGGGGTGGACCGCGCCGCGGTGGGCGTGCGGACGCTGATCGAAGAACTGCACGCCATCTGGCGGGGCGAGTCGATGCCGCAGACTCTCATCGAGATCGTGAGCGAGGCTCGCGAGCGTCTTGATGTTGCTCGGTCTTCCGGGGTTGAATTCGTACCCGTGGATGATCCGTACGAGGTGCCCGAGGTCGGTGCCGCGGCGGTCGGGGGCTGGATCCGCGACTACACCATCGACGGCGAACTGTGGCTCGCGCCGCCGGGTCTGGTGCTTCGCGCCTCGCTGCCGGTGTGTTTCCTGAAGGAGCCCTCCGGTCGTCCGCCCCCGCCCGCACTACTTGGAGCGATCGCCGATGCGCTGCCGGGCTGCGTCTGGCGGCGCGTGACCCGGATGCGACAGGTGTATCAGACACTCGATTCCACAGGCGCTGTGAAGAGCTTCGTCGTCAAGCCCATGAATGAGCTGCCGATCGGGCGCCCGCTGCTGCAGCAGATCGTGGGCTGCGGCACCGTGCAAGCCGCCTCAGAAACCGCCTTTCCAGGCTCGATTCCCGTGCACGGCTGAGCCCGCAACGGGCGACGTGCGCGGCCCTCACACCTAGAATCGCTCCCTGCACCCGGACGCGCTCGCGCCGGGTGACGGGCTGCCACCGTACCCCGGCGGAGACGCCGCGTTTTACCCTGGAGACTTCTCAATGCGTCGCGCGAAAATCTCGATCATCGGCGCCGGCAACATCGGCGGAACCTGTGCGCACTGGGCCGCGGCCAAGGAGCTCGGCGATATCGTCCTGCTCGACATCCAGATCAAGGACAAGCCCGAGTTGCACATGCCCAAGGGCAAGGCCCTCGACCTTTCCTGCTGCGGCCCCATCGAGAACTTCGACAGCAAGATCACCGGCACCTTCGACTACGCCGACATCGCCGACAGCGACGTGGTGGTCATCACCGCCGGCCTTCCCCGTAAGCCCGGCATGAGCCGCGACGACCTCGTCCAGGTCAACGCCGGTATCGTCAAGAACGTCAGCGAGAACGTCAAGAAGTACGCCCCCAACTCGATCATCATCGTCGTCAGCAACCCGCTCGACGCGATGGTCTACGTCGCGTGGAAGACCACCGGCTTCCCCGCCCACCGCGTGCTCGGTCAGGCCGGCGCCCTCGATGTCGCCCGCTACAAGACCTTCCTCGCCATGGAGCTCGGCGTCAGCGTCGAGGACATCCAGGGCCTGCTTCTGGGCGGCCACGGCGACGACATGGTCCCGCTCCCCCGCCTCACCAGCGTCAACGGCATCCCCGTCAGCGACCTGCTCCCCGAGGCCAAGATCCAAGCCTGCGTCGAGCGCGCCAAGGTCGGCGGCGGCGAGATCGTCAAGCTCATGGGCACCAGCGCCTTCTACGCCCCCGCCAGCGGCACCATCGAGATGGTGGAGTCGATCGTCCGTGACAAGAAGCGCGTCATCCCCTGTGCCGCCTTCTGCGAGGACCAGTTCAACGTCAAGGCCCAGAACAACGGCAAGGGCCTGTTCGTCGGCGTCCCCTGCGTGCTGGGCAGCAAGGGCGTCGAGAAGGTGCTCACCTTCAAGATGAACGAGACCGAGCAGAAGTTCATGAACGAGTCGATCAGCCACGTCAAGGACCTGATCGGCGCCACCGTGAAGCTCTTCCCCGAACTCGCCTGAGCCGCTGGCGAACCAGCGCCCGGAGGCGACCGCCCGATCCGGGCTCGCCCGCCGCACCCTCGCGGAATCCCAATGTCCGAGAACTTTTGTTCAAGGACGGACGGTTTTCCGCCGAACTCTGCCCCAGTGCGGTGCGCTCCAACGCATCGCAAGGAAACTCCATCCATGAAGACCGATCGCTTCCCGAAATCCCGCATCGCCTGGCTGCTCACAGCCGCTCTGGTGGGCACGTGCGGCTCGTTCGGCTCGTTCGCACACGCCGCCGACGAGCCCAAGCCCGCGGGTCAACCCGCCAGCCCCGAGGTCGCTCCCAAGCCCGTCGAGGAGCCCGAAGTGAAGCGTGGCCCGCTGCCACCCATCACCTGGTCCGACCCGGAGATCGAGCGTCTCTCCAAGCTGCTCATCGGCTCGTGGAAGACGACCGTGACCGCCAGCGAGGGCACGCCCGAAGAAGAGAAGGTGGACGTCGTGATGAGCATCGCCCGGGTGCGTGCCCACGACGTGTCCGACTTGCTCTATGCCGAGTCGGCCCGCCTCGACTCGATGCAGGCCCCGTTCCGCCAGGCGTTCTTCCAGATCTACAAGTTCAAGGACGGCTACCGCCTCCGCACCTATGAGCTGGCCAGCCAGCTTGGCGGCGCCATGGTCGGCTGGTGGACCAACCCCGACGTCTTCCCCCCGGTGAGCCGCAAGGACCTGATCGGTACCATCGACCTGGATCTCACCATCAACGGCGACAACGTCACCGGCAAGACGCCCTACCCGTTCCCCACGGCGCGTGGCGGGGCGGTCGAGATGACCAGCGAGGTTTCCTTCGGCCCGAACCGATTCACCACCGCCGACCGCGGGTTTGACGAGAAGGGCAACATCGTTTGGGGCGCCAAGGCCAACGACACCTGGAACTACACAAGCTTCCAGCCCCCCGTGAAGACCTGGACCGGCGAAGGCAACGTCTTCGTTATCGAGTACCGCCGCGGCAACGACGACCTCGTCTGCCAGAACAACGACGCGATCACGGTGCACTACCTCGGCTTCCTTCTCAACGGCTTCCGCTTTGACAGCTCGCTCGACCGTGTGCCGCCGAATCCGCTCAGCTTCTACGTGAACATGCAGCAGGTCATCCCCGGCTTTGTGCAGGCCCTGCTGGGGGCCAACGCCGGCACGGTCCGCCGCGTGTACATCCCGTGGGAGCAGGCCTACGGCAAGTACGGGAACGTCCGCAACCGCATCCCGCCCTATTCCGATCTGTACTTCGACTTCGAGGTCATGCGGCTGCGTCGCCCGG
This sequence comes from Phycisphaerales bacterium, assembly GCA_036392375.1. GTDB lineage: Bacteria > Planctomycetota > Phycisphaerae > Phycisphaerales > UBA1924 > JAFEBO01. Next base: position 4,540 of record DASVYC010000118.1, on the reverse strand, counting down.
ATCCCTCGGAGATCAAGGACAAGTCCTTCGGCGTCACGGTCAAGGACAACCCCAAGATGCAGGAGCAGCTCGAACCCATCGGCCCGGACGGCAAGCCCATCCCGCGCCAGCAGCCCGCGCAGCCCAAGTGACCGGCCGACGCGGATTTGAAATCTCATCAGTCGGCCGGGAGCGTCTCCCGGCCGACTATCGTTTTGCAGCCCCGTTGCGTACGCCGCGGGGCACACCATGAGCGAGAAGGACCTGTACAACATCCTGGGTGTCGCGCGTTCAGCGTCGGCTGATGAGATCAAGAAGGCGTACCGCGCGCTGGCCCGCAAGCTCCACCCCGACGTCAACAAGGCGCCCGACGCCGCCACCGAATTTGCAAAGGTGCAGGAGGCGTACGACGTTCTCTCCGACGAGAAGAAGAAGCGCTACTACGACCAGTTCGGCGTCGCCCCCGGGTCGGCCGCGAGCGAAGCGGGGGCCGGGCCGCACGCCGGGCCGCGAGGCTGGAACCCCGGCGGCTTTGGCGGCCAGAATGTCCGCGTGGAGGGCATGGACCTGGATCCGGAGGAGATCGGCTCGATGTTCGAGTCGTTCTTTGGACGGGGCGGGAGCGACCCGTTCACGCGGGGTCCGTTCGCCGGAGGTCGCGGCGGCACGCGTGCCTCGGCGGCCCAGCGGGCCCGCGTGCCCGAACCGCTCGAGCACGAACTGCTCATCAGTTTCATGACCTCGGCCACCGGCGGCAAGGAAGACGTGCGGCTCGTCACCGATGACAAGCCTCGGACCATCGAGGTCCACATCCCCGCCGGGGTGCGCGACGGTCAGCAGCTCCGTGTCCGCAAGGGCGCGGGCGATCGTGATGTCGTCATCACCGTCAAGGTCGGCGAGCACCCGCGCTTTCGACGGGGTGATGGGAACGACGTGCTGGTGGATCTGCCTCTGAACATCGCCGAGGCGACGCTAGGTCTCACCGTTCCCGTCCCGACGCTCGACGGCGAGGTCGAGCTCACCGTCCCGCCGGGCACGGGCAGCGGCGCCAAGCTGCGGCTGCGCGGCAGAGGCATCAAGCCCGCCAGCGGCGTCGCGGGCGATCTCTACGCCGTGGTCAAGATCGTCACGCCCAAGCCCGCGACGCTCTCCGCCGCGGAGGTGGCGACGCTGCGCGCGATCGGGGCGAAGCAGGGTGATGTGCGGCAGTAGCTGTCATCGCTTCAGCCACGCCAGCAGCTTCTTGCGGTCCCAGGCGTTGATGCACGAGGCCGCGGCGAGCCCGCCGCGCCGGGCGGTCAGCACGCCGTAGCGGAGGTTGTCAAAGTCGCTGGCGTCGTGGTCGTCGCAGTTGATCGCGATCTTGCAGCCGCCCGCGACCGCCATGCGGACGTGCGTGTCGCGCAGGTCGAGCCGCATCCAGTGGGCGTTGATTTCAAGCGCCGTTTCGTGTTCCTTGGCGGCGGCGATGAGTGTTGCGATGTCGGGCGCCAGGCCGCTGCGCCGGTTGATCAGCCGCCCTGTGGGGTGGCCCAGGATGTGGACCATGGGATGCGTGACGGCCTTGAGGAGTCGATCGGTGGCGGTCTTGGGTTCCTGCGACAACGCGGCGTGCGGGCTGGCGACCACGATGTCGAGCTCCGACAGCAAGTCGTCGTCGTAGTCAAGCGTGCCGTCGGCGAGGATGTCTACCTCGCTGCCCGCGAGCACCTTGATGTCGATGCCCTCGTCGGCAAGCTGCTTGTTGAGCAGCTTCACCTGCTTGATCTGTTCCCGCAGACGCTCGATCGAGAGCCCGTTGGCGACCGCGGAACTGCGGGAGTGATCGGTGACGGCGATGGTGTGGAAGCCGCGCCGATGGGCCTCCATGACCAGATCCCGCATCGACATGCGGCCGTCGCTGGCGGTGGTGTGAGCGTGCAACTCGCTCTTGATGTCCGCAAGCTCGATGAGCGTGGGCAGGGCGTCCTTCTCCGCCAACGCGACCTCGCCGACGCTCTCGCGTGATTCGGGAGGCACCCACGCCAGCCCGAGCTTCTTGAAGACCTCTTCCTCCGACGCCGCGGCGACGGGCTTGGCCCCGCGGTGCTGCGGCGGCACGTCGGTTGTCTTGTCCTCTTTGAACAGGCCGTACTCGTTGAGTGTCATCCCCTGCGCCAACGCCCGCTGGCGGAGCAGCACGTTGTGGTCCTTGCTGCCGGTGAAGTACATCCACGCCGCCCCGAACGAGCCCTCCGGAACGAGGCGTACATCCACCTGGATGGTCGGTTCCGCGGCCTGCTGGTCGGCGCCGCCCTTCCACCGAGCGGTGTGGATGTTGATTGCGCAGCGGACCGATGCCTTGGTCGCGCCCGCGACGATGATCTGGCGAACCTCCGGCAGCTTGGTGAACTCTTCGAGAATCGGGTGCACCGCCTTGGCCTGCGGGTCGAACGCTCCCGCGGTGCAGACCAGAAAGTCCAGGTCCGCGATCGTGTCGCGGCCCCTCCGGAGCGAGCCCGCGATCTCCACCCGCGTGATCTTGAACTTCGCGTGCTTCTTCGCGAGCGCGAGAAGCTCGCCCCGCAGCCGCTCCGCCAACGGCATCGCCAGACCGATCGGCGTCCGCCGCGTCGCCTCTTCGCCCAAGGCGATGGCGCCCTTGATCTTCTCGACCGCCTTCTCGCCCATCCGGGGCAGCTTCAAGAGCGAGCCATCGTCGATCGCCTTGCGCAGCGTGATGAGGTCGATCACCCCCAGAGTCTGCCACATCGCCCGCACCGTCTTGGGGCCGAGCCCGGGCAGCTCCAGGACCTGCCGCAGCCCGGCGGGGACCTGGGCGCACAGCTCTTCGTGTTCCTTCATCCGCCCGCTGGCGCAGAACTCCACGATCTTCGAGGCGATCTTGTCGCCGATGCCGTCGATCGCCACCAGGGCGGCCTTGTCGAGCGACTCGACCGGCCTGTCCAGGGACTCGATCACGCGTGAAGCCCGGCTGTGGGCGATCGCCTTGAATTGATTCTCGCCTAGCAATTCCAGCAGCGACGCCATGTCCGAGAGCATGGCGGCAACGGCCTCGTTCTGACTCATATGCAAGGCTACGGGCGCAGACCGCGGCGCGTTCGATCCGGGCGACGAGTCCCTCAGGCCTTCTTCTTTCGCGCCGGCGCCGCCTGAGGCCCGAAAGTTGCGAACAGGGTGTCGCACTTGGCAGCCAGGTCGAAATCCTTCAGCGTGATCCCGCCCGCGTCGTGGGTGCTGAGCGTCAGGGTCACCTTGTTGTAGCGGATGAGGATGTCGGGGTGGTGCTGGTTCTTCTCGGCGGCCTCGGCCACCTTGCCCACAAAGCCCATCGCCTTGACGAAATCCGAGAACTGGTAGGTCCGTTGGATCGTCTCGCCCGTCTCACCCCACTCAGGAACGAGCTTGATCGCGTCGGTCACTTGGGCTTCGCTCAGCTTGGTCGACATCCGTTCCTCCGTGCCCAACCCCTGCCGTCTCGATCGAAAACCCGTCCCGCCCCAGCGTTCTCTCCACGCTGAGTGTACCGTCTGCGCGTGAGCACCGCGACTCAGGCCCAATCACCGCCTCCGCAACGGGTTACGCGCCTGGCCCCGTCGCCCACGGGGGCGCTGCACCTGGGAAACGCCCGGACGTTTCTCGTGAACTGGGCGCTGGCTCGCAACCACGGCTGGCGCATCGTGCTCCGCATCGAGGACCTCGACACGCCGCGCGTCAAGGCCGGAGCGGTTGGCGGCATCGAGCGCACGCTGCGAGCCCTCGGCATCGACTGGGACGAGGGGCCGCTCGTGCAGAGCCGCGACCTCGAGCCGTATCGCGCCGCGATGACCACGCTCGCATCCCGTGGGCTGACGTATCCCTCGCCCGAGACGCGTGGCGAGCTCGAGCACGTGGGCGACGCCGCGTCGGCGCCGCAGGAGGGCGGGCGCGAATCGGTCTTCCCCGCGACGCGACGCCCGGGTGAGATCCCGACGCGATTCGAGCCGCGGGCCGAGCCTTGCAACTGGCGTCTGGTGGTGCCGCCGCGCGAGATCATCGTTCGCGACCACGTCGCGGGTGAGCGTGCGTTTAGGCCTTGCGACAGCGTGGGGGATTTTGTCATCTGGACCAAGCGTGATCTTCCCGCGTACCAGCTCGCCGTGGTCGTGGACGACGCCCGACAGGGTGTCACCGACATCGTCCGCGGCGACGATCTCCTCGAGAGCGCGGCACGCCAGCAGTTGCTGATCGAAGGTCTGGCTCTCCCCCACGCGCCCAGCTACTACCACCTGCCGCTGGTGCGCGGGGAGGACGGCAAACGCCTCGCCAAGCGCCACGGCGACACCCGCGTGGACTCCTATCTCGAACTCGGCGTGCGCCCCGAAAGGATCATCGGTCTGCTGGCGGCCTGGTCCGGGGTCCCGGGTGGGCCGCGGGAGATGTCCGCCGAGGAGTTCCGCTCCGCTTTCGATCTCGCCTCCCTGCCGCGTTACGATGTGGTCTTCCGACCCGGAGACGATGCATGGTTGCGGCAGGCATGAAGTTGGGAGCGACGGTGGTGCTCGCGGCGACGAGCCTGAGC
>DASVYC010000117.1:0-20797 GCA_036392375.1 Phycisphaerales bacterium | reverse complement strand
GTCGCAGGAGGAATTGCTCGCCAAGACTCCGGGGATGAGCGGTGCGGCGCTCGCGCGTGGGCCGCAGGAAGGCAGAAACCTCCCGACCGACGCCGATGTTCGGTACTTCCAGATCGCCGTGGAAGAGGTTGAGAAGCTCACGGGGCTGGACTTCGGGCCGGTGCGTCAGTGGGACGCCCTCCGGCACGGGTATCGGCCCGGGGAAGCCGCCGGGGTTGTACCCGATGGCCCGCGTGAGGTGGCTTCGCTCGACGATCTTGTTCTTTTGTGATTGGTGTGCGCAACTCGCCGCGGTGCCTTGGGCGTGCGATCGGCGCGGTAGCATATCGGTATGGATGATCGCGTGGAGAGGTTCATCGCGCCGTTCCGGGTCGAGCACGGAGCGAAGTTCAGGTTGAAGGACTACAGCACCTCGGACACAAACGGCTTTCGCGACAGGGACGCGGCGGAGGGGCTGCTCACCAAGGGTGTGCAATGGATGGCCGAGCAGCAGGAGATGCTGTACGCGCAGGATCGCTACAGCGTGCTGCTCATCTTTCAGGCGATGGACGCCGCGGGAAAGGACGGCACGATCAAGCACGTCATGAGCGGCGTCAACCCGCAAGGCGTGCAGGTGTACTCGTTCAAGCAGCCGACCATCGAGGAGCTGGACCACGATTTTCTGTGGCGGTTCGCCAAGCGGATGCCGGAGCGCGGACGCATCGGGATCTTCAACCGCAGCTACTACGAGGACGTGCTGGTGGTGAGGGTGCACCCGGAGTTGCTCGCGAGCCAGCGGCTGCCGAGCGAGGCGATCGGGAAGAGATTCTGGTCCGGTCGGTTCGAGAGCATCAACGACTTCGAGCTCCACCACGCTCGCCAAGGCACGGTCATTCGCAAGTTTTTCCTGCACGTCTCCGCCGCGGAGCAGAAGCGACGCCTGTTGTCTCGGTTGGAAGAGAAGTCCAAGAACTGGAAGTTCTCGGCGGCGGACATCGCGGAGCGGGCGCACTGGGACGACTACCAGGCCGCGTACGAGGACGCGATCCGCAGCACAGCGAGTCCGCATGCGCCGTGGTTCGTGGTGCCCGCGGACCACAAGTGGTTCACGCGGCTCGTGGTGGCGGCGGCGATCGTGGACGCGTTCGCCGAGCTGCGCTTGCAGTTCCCGCGGGTGGACAAGGGCAAGCGCAAGGAGCTCAAGGCGATCGAGGCGGCGCTGCGGCGTCAGAGGTGAATCACGCCGACTTGCGGAAGCGGGCGATGTCGGGGCGGATGACCTCGTTCTTGCCCGCCGCCGATCCGATCTCGTTCACGATCTGCCGCGCTTCGTCGGAGAGGTTCACAAACTCCAGACCCAGCACGTACCGCTTCCCCGCGATCAGCGACCGCAGCTTGGCCTTCCACCCGTCGGGGTGGGCGTCGGCCACCCAGGCGATACGGCACGAGACCTGGGCGACCCCGCTGACTCCCACCAACTCGACGGTGACGACCTCATCAACCAGGGGCGGCGTGGCCCGCAGGGTGGTCAGCCGCATGCCGCCCGCCGACATGTCGGTGACTTCGCCGAGCGAGGAGTCCACGAATTGGCACACGACCCGTCCGTAGCGCCGGGCGTGGGCCGGGTGGGGGTGGGCGTCGGGATGGGGTTGAGGAGAGTGCATGGGGGTTTCATCGGGCCCGGGCTGGAGGGGGTCCAGCCGGGGCGGGCGGGGTTGGGGCCGGGGACTCGCCGCGCCCCTCGCCAGTGGCGCAATCCTCGCAACCCACACGCACGATAACCACGAGGCGGCGGATGGAGGTGTCCGGTTTATGTGGTGCGTTGCGCGTGGGGAAAGAGTTCCGTGCGTGTCGCCTGGGTGGACCTGAAGACGGGCGCGGATTGTGCCGACTGAAACGACGCGTGTCTTCCGGCTCTGTCCGGGGGCGCTCCGGGAGTTTGGTCATGGACAAAGCCAGCCTTGTCGGTTCACTCATGATGGCGTTCGTGGTCGGCCTGGTCTGCTACCAGGCGACCCACGGCGACCTGATGTCGCTGTGGTCCGCCAAGGGCTTCTACATGGTGATCCTGGGTTCGATCGCCGCGGTGATGATGTCCATGCCGTTTGATCGCATCAAAATGGTGCCCGGGTACGTGAAGCGGTTCCTGTTCAACCCCGGGACCCCGATGATGGACACGATCAACCAGATCGCGGGCCTCGCCGACCGAGCCCGCAAGGACGGGATCCTCGCCCTCGAGAACGAGCTGACCCGGATCGACGACCCGTTCTTCCGCAACGGCATGAAGATGGCCATCGACGGCGTGGATCCCGACACGATCGAGGGCACACTGCGGCTTGAGATCATGGCGATGCAGGACCGTCACAAGTCGGGCAAGAAGTTCTTCGACATCCTCAAGACCTACGGCCCCGGGCTCGGGCTGGTGGCGACGCTGATGGGCCAGATCGGCATGTTCAAGAGCCTGGGCGGTGACATCGCCACCATGGGTTACATGCTCGCGGTCGCCGTCGTCGCGACCATGTACGGCACGGTGCTCGCCAACTGCGTCGCGGGACCGATGGGCGACAAGCTCGCGTACCGCTCCAGCGAGGAGATCCTGCGGCGGGAGATGGTGCTGCAGGCGATCCTGTCCATCCAGGCGGGCGACAACCCCAGGGCCACGATCGACAAGATGGCGTCGTTCATCCCCGCCAAGGGCCGCGAACAGCTCAAGGCCGCGTGATCGCGATCGTGAACATGGACCACATGAACAGTTGAACACCCGAAAGCGAGCGCGGACATGGCCGAGCACGAGAAGCACGACAATGACGAGCACGGCGGAAAGGGCCACGGTGGTGGGGGGCATAAGAAGCACCATCCGCACATGCCGCACGAGCACGAGCACGAAGAGGGATGGATCGTCTCCTTCGCGGACAACGTGCTGCTGATGATGGGCTTCTTCGTAATCCTCTTGGCGATGAACATGGGCCCGAAGGGCAAGTCCGACGCCGAGCCCAAGGCCGGCGCGAGTGACAGCCTGCTGGACTTTGCGATCTCCGTGCGCGAGGCGTTCAACAACCCGGTGTCGATGGACTCAAGGCTGCCCGAGGACCAGCCGCTGATCCGCCGCCTGCGGGAAAGGACCCAGCCCGGGGACGTGCGGACCCCCGGCCCGAGCGGACGCGACGGCCCCTCGCAGGTGGTGCGCCGCAGCGGGCAGGCTGGCGAGGACGGCTTCGTGCAGTTTGATTCGAGCAAGAGCGTCATCACCGATTCGGGCCGCGAGACGATCCGCGAGATCGCCAAGCGGGTCGCGGGCTCGCGATGGATGATCGAGGTGCGCGGGCACGCCAGCCGCTGGGAGAGCTGGGGAGATGAACGCAAGTCGCGCGAGCTGTCGTACCAGCGGGCCTGGGCCGTGGGGGCGGAGCTGGTGCAGCAGGGCCTGACGTGGGACCAGATCCGCCTGACGGCGAGCGGCCACTCGTCGCCGGTGGTCACGCGCGCCTCAACCTCACGCGAGGATCAATCCAACCAGCGGGCCGAGATCATGCTGCTCGATGAACCGGTCCCCAACGACCCGTTCAGCTCGACGCCGACGAAGCAGTGAGCGGCGGGAGCGGTGAAGGCGGCACCAGGGCGCCGGGCGTTCAGACGCCCACGGCCTTGCGGTCGTTGAGCGTTTCGGTCTTACCGTTGTTGAAGTCGAGGTAGTCCTGCAGGGCCGCGACCTTCCAGTCGCCGAAGCGCAAGGCCTTGATGGCACGCACCGCGGCGGCGGCGCCGGTGGTCGTCGTGATGATGGGAACACCAAGACGGATCGCGGCGGCCCGGATCTTGCCCTCGTCGGTGAGGCGGCCGGTCTTGGTGGGTGTGTTGATGATGAGCTGGATCTGCCCGTCAGCCATCATGTCGATGACGTTGGGGCGGACCTGGGCGTCGATCTTCGGCACGCTGGTCACGGAGACGCCGTGCTCGCTGAAGAACGCGGCGGCGCCCGGGCTGGCGAAGATCTTGAAGCTCATGGCGTCAAGCTCCTTCACCAGAGGCATCATGGCGATGCGGTCGGAGCGGCGGACGCTCACGAAGACGTTGCCCTTGTTGGGCAGCACCGTGCCGCAGGCGATCTGACCCTTGGCGAAGGCGATGTCGGCGGAGAGATCGATGCCCATGACCTCGCCGGTGGATTTCATCTCCGGGCCGAGGACGATGTCGACGCCGGGGAACTTGCTGAACACAAAGACCGATTCCTTGACCGCGTACACGCCCTTGTGCACCGGCTCCTTGGCACCGAGATCGCTCAGCCGCTTGCCCATCATCACCATCGCGGCCTGGCGGGCCCAGGGGATGTGGGTCGCCTTGCCAACAAACGGCACGGTGCGGCTGGCGCGGGGGTTCACTTCCAGGATCGCGATCTTGTCGCCCTTGATCGCGAGCTGGACGTTCATGAGGCCGTTGACCCGCAGCTCGGCGGCCAAGATCTGGCCGATCTGCTTGATGCGGTTGACCATCGGTGGCGAGAGGCTCCACGGCGGGAGCGTGCACGCTGAGTCGCCGGAGTGGACACCGGCCTGCTCGATGTGCTCCATGACGCCGATGACGATCGCTTGGCGGCTGCCGTCGTTGCCGGAGAGGTCGGTGGAGCCGGCCTTGCCGGGGATGAAGTCGGCGACGACGTCCATGTCGACCTCGGTCGCGTCGTCGAGGAACTTATCGATGAGCACCGGCGCGTTGTCGAGATCGCTGATGTTGACCGCGTTGGTCATGTAGTGGCGCAGGGCCTTCTCGTCGGAGCAGATCTCCATGCCGCGGCCGCCGAGGACGTAGGACGGGCGGACCAGCACCGGATAGGTGATGCGGTTGGCGATCTCGATGGCCTGATCGAGCGTGCGGGCGATGCCGCTGGGGGGCTTGGAAAGACCGAGGCGCTCGAGCAGGGCGTCGAAGCGTTTGCGGTCTTCGGCCAGGTCGATGGAGTCGAGGCTGGTGCCGATGAGGGGCGTGCCGCCCTGCACGAGGCCGTGGGCGAGGTTGAGTGGCGTCTGGCCGCCGAACTGGACGACCACGCCGTGGACAAGGCCGTTGCGTTTGCCGTTCCAGCCGTTGGGATCGCGTTCGAGCGTGTTGCCGTTGAGGCGCTCGATGATGTTGAGCGTGTCCTCGAGCGTCAGCGGCTCGAAGAAGAGAAGATCGGAGGTGTCGTAGTCCGTGCTGACCGTCTCGGGGTTCGAGTTGATCATCACCGACTCGAAGCCGAGCTCACGCGCGGCGAACGCGGCGTGGACGCAGCAGTAATCAAACTCGCAGCCCTGCCCGATGCGGTTGGGCCCGCCACCGATGATGATGACCTTCGGCCGGTCCGACACGCGAATCTCGTCGTCGGCCTTTCCTACCCCGCTGCCCCCTTGCCCGCCTGCTCCACTTCCCGTCTCGTACGTGGAGTAGTAGTACGGCGTGACGGCTTCGAACTCGGCGGCGCAGGTGTCGACCAACTTGTACACCGGCTCGATCTTCAGCTCCTTGCGGTGGTTGCGGACTTGGATGATCGTCTCGGGGTTGATCTTGCCCAGGTACAGGTTCGCGAGCTGCGCGTCGGAGTAGCCGAGCTGCTTGGCCTCGAAGAGCACGTCGGCGGGGACATCCTCGAGCTTCGCGTACGAACACAGCACGTCCTCGAACTCCACGAGTTGGCGGATCTGATCGAGGAAGAAGTAGTCGATCTTGGTCAGGCCGAAGATCTTCTCGTCGGTCCAGCCCATCTTCATCGCGTAGCGGACGTAGTAGAGCCGGCCCTGGCTCGGGATGGCGAGCTTGCGGCTCAGCTTGTCCTCGGCGATGGGCCACTCGATCGGCTGGCCGTCGGCCGTGCGGAAGGTCTGCTTGCCCGCCTCGGTGGTCACGTTGCCGGCCTTACCAGCGCGGCGTGCTTCGAGCCACTTGTCGTTGCGATCCAGTCCCAGCCCGAACCGCTTCACGTCCATCGAGCGGATCACCTTCTGGAAGCTCTCCTTGAAGGTGCGACCGATCGCCATCGCCTCGCCGACCGACTTCATCTGCGTCGTCAGCGTCTCGTCGGCCTCGGGGAACTTCTCGAACGTCCAGCGCGGCATCTTGGTGACGACGTAGTCGATCGTCGGCTCGAAGCAGGCGCTGGTCGTGCCGGTGATGTCGTTGCGGAGTTCGTCGAGCGTGTAGCCGACCGCGAGCTTGGCCGCGATCTTGGCGATCGGGAAGCCGGTGGCCTTGGACGCGAGCGCGGACGACCGCGAGACGCGCGGGTTCATCTCGACCACGACCATCTCGAACTTGCCGTCCTTAGGTGCGGGGTTGACCGCGAACTGGACGTTGCTGCCGCCCGTCTCGACGCCGACGGCCCGCATTATGGCGATCGCGGCATCGCGCATCGCCTGGTATTCCTTGTCGGTGAGCGTCAGGATGGGGGCGACGGTAACGGAGTCACCGGTGTGGACGCCCATGGGATCGATGTTCTCGATGCCGCAGATGATGACGCAGTTGTCCTTCTTGTCGCGGACGACTTCGAGTTCGTATTCCTTCCAGCCCAAGACGGACTGATCGATCTGCACCTGCCCGATCATGCTGGCGCGCAGGCCGCGGGTGGTGATCTCGTCGAACTCTTCCTGGTTGTACGCGATGCCGCCGCCGGTGCCGCCGAGGGTGAAGGCGGGTCGGATGATGGCGGGGAGGCCGATCTCCTTCAGGAACGCGCGGGCCTCGTCGAGGGTCGTGACGGTCTTGGCCTTGGGGAGCTTGAGGCCGATGCCCTCGCAGATGTCCTTGAAGATCTGGCGGTCTTCGGCACGGTGGATGACGGTGCGGTTGGCACCGATCATCTCGACGCCGAACTCGGTGAGCGTGCCGTTGTCGAAGAGGTTGCAGGCGCAGTTCAGGGCGGTCTGGCCGCCGAGGGTGGGCAGGATGGCGTCGATCGGCGTGCCCAGGTCCTTCTCCCGCTGCAGGATCTTCTTGACCGCCTCGGGCGTGATCGGCTCGATGTAGGTCCGGTCGCTGTATGCCGGATCTGTCATGATCGTCGCCGGGTTGCTGTTCACCAGCACCAGCCGGTACCCCTCGGCCTTGAGTGCCTTGCAGGCCTGGGTGCCCGAGTAATCGAACTCGCAGCCCTGGCCGATGACGATCGGGCCCGAGCCGAGGAGCAGGATGGTCTTGATGTCGGTGCGCTTGGGCATGGTTGTTGCAGGTTGCAGAGGTGCGTCGGAGCGGGGGTCGGGTGCGTGCGCAGGGACCGGGCGCGCAAACTCCATGAGGATAGAACCCGACGCGGCAGAGGTCCAAGTCGCGGGGGTGAATGCGTTGAGATTCTGCGAGATTTGGCGAAGCGGGGCTCAGAACTCCCAGCCGAGCGTCAGAAAGTAGTCGACGTCGTTGCGCTGCGTAACGCGGCCGCGGGTGGTGAAGCGGTTCTCAACGCCGGCCTTCAGGAGCATGTTGCTCCTGGGATCGACCTTGAGCTGGTAACCGGCCTTCAGATCGAGGCGGAAGTCGGACACCGATTCCAGGCTCGGCAGGTAGTCGAACGTGGCGAAGACCGACTGACGGGGCGAGATGGTCCACTTGGTGTCGAGGCCGGCGAGGGCTTCGGGTCGGAAGCCGGTCGCGGGTGACGGACCTTTGAACTCGCTGGCACCACCCAGACCGGCGCGCAATCGAAACAGAAGCGGCTCGGGGCGGTAAACGGTGTAGGACGGGCCGACGAAGCCGGAGAGTCGGAGGCGGTAGTTGGTGAACGCGTCGAACTCGACGCGGCCTCTCGCAAAGAAGCCCCACGGGGAGTCGCCGAACTTCCAGTCGTTGTTGGCGTTGGCCTCGGCACGGTTCTTGGAGGCGCGGCCGTTCTCAGAGGCGCGGGCGTACGTGGCGTCGAAACGCGTGTCCATCTTCGCGGTCTCGCGTCCGACGGCGAGCGCGAGTCGGGTGTTCAGGGTTTCGCTGTTGCCCGAGGCGCCGGAAAGTCCGACGTCGACCCCGCCTTTCCACTTCGGAGCCGGGGCCGCCGCGGGCGGGGACGCGATGGAGGCGGATTCGGCGGATGAACCGGACGCGGCCTCGGCGGGGGACTCGGGCGCTGGCGTCGCCGACGCGTTCGGGGAAGACGCGGTGACTTGGGGTTCCGCCGCGGCGTGGACGTTGGCGATCGACGTGAGCGCGATCCGCAGGTCGCCGAGCACGGCGTGGCGGAGGGTGATCGTGTCGGCGTCCTGCGCGATGATGTTGCCGCGGAGTGCATCGCCGTTCACCAGCGTGACGACGTCGGCCCGGGCGCCGGTCGCGAAGAGCAGTGCGAGGAGAATCAGGCGGAAGGTGCGGAGCATGGGCATAGCGAACCTGAACGAGCGAAGGCGATCGATGAGGGCGGATGACGAGACCGGTGCGGTCGGCGTCGATCGGAACGGCGGCGGGTTGAAGCGGAGCGGCGGTTGCCGCACATGGGCATTATCGCCACAAGTCGCGGCGTGTTCTGCATGATTCACGTTTTTTGCGGGTCCGCGGGTGCCGCGATCAGAGTCGCGTGAGCCCGCGGGCGATCGCGAGTTCGAGATCGGAACAGGCGGACATCGGGTCGAGCCCGCCGCCGGCGGCTTCGTTGAGCTGGGCGAACTGATCCGGGGTGACGCCGGAGATGATGAGGTGGCGGCTCTGATCCTCGAACTTCTGCACGGCGGCGCGGAGCTCGATCGCGGAGTTCTCGTCGAGCTGCGTCACCTCGTCGAGGTCCAAGATCACGACCTTGGCGTGCGAGGGCAGCAGATCGGCCCACACCAGGAGATTCGGCATGCGGTGGATCTTGCCGGCGCGGGCGTGGTCCTTGCGAACGTGATAAACCAGTATCTCGGGCGGCAGTCCCAGGTCTTCGTCTTCGAGCTCGCTCTCCTCGATCTCGGCGATCGGGCGGGAGACGTCCTGGTAGATGATCCAGAGCAGGAAGAAGACGGGCGGGAACATCGCCCAGCGCGTGCCGAAGAGATACGCGGTCGTGCCCAGCCCGGCCCCGAGCGCGAAGGAACCGACGACCGCACCCAGGACCATGAGGTGCTGCGAGGTGGCGTGGCGGTACACCATGCGGGCGGAGTCGAGCGGGCGGCCGCGGGCGAGCGTGCGGCGTTCGTCCTTCAGGAACCAGAGGAACTGGACCGCCTCGAGGCCGAGATCGGTGAGGACGCCGGTGACGTGGGTCGTCCGGACGACGCCGCTGGAGATGCGGGTGATGGTGGCGTTCTGCAGACCCATCGCCGTCGAGGCGATGCCCAGCAGCGCGAGGACGACGGTGCGGCTCTCGAGGTCCTCGGGTCCGAAGAACTCCAGCGCGATGGCGAACGCCGCGAGCAGGGCGGCCTCGATCGCGATGGGAAGGACGTAGATCGATTCCCAGCGACGGCGCTTGCCGAGTTCGGCGGCGAAGCCCGCGATGCCCGCCCCGATGAAGAAGGACACGAGCAGGTACAGCAGAAAACCCACGGTCTCCCACCGGGCCTCGACGACGGCGCGGCCGAGGTCGGAGGTCGTGCCGCTGACGTGGCTGGTGACGTGCCCGCAGACCAGGATGGTGAGGATGTTCGTGTAGCCCGCGATCCAGGCGAGCGTGACCGCGAGGCGTGCTTGCTGGTAGTAGGAATGGGCCTGGGCGATGAACATGGCAACGCTGCATGATCATCGGCGCGCGGGCCATCCGGAAGCAAGCGCCGCGGCGGACCTGTCGGCGGATTCATACGATTTGCGCGACACCCAAGGCCGGCAAGCGATACTCTGCTCACTATGGGCAAGGTCATCGCGTACTCCATTCTGCTGGTGCTGGGCATGATCGGCTCGCAGGTCGTGCCGGGACTGTTCCAAGACGCCTCGACCCTCAGCCTTTTTGAGCACGCACGCCAGTGGCTGACGTTTATCTGCCTCGCGTTCATCATGATCCACGTCGGCTACGAGTTCGACATCGACAAGCGTCGCAAGGGTCAGTACGGCGTGGACTTCGCGATCGCCATGACCGCCGCCACGTTCCCGTGGCTGCTCGTGGCCGGGTACTTCGTGCTCGTGATGATCGGGCCCATGGCGGCGTCGGATTGGTCGGTGTGGAAGCGTGAGCTGCTGGTTGGATGCTTCGCGGCGCCGACCTCGGCGGGCGTGTTGTTCAGCATGCTGGCCGCGGCCGGGCTGGCGTCCACATGGCTGTTCAAGAAGGCCCGCATCCTCGCAATCTTCGACGACATCGGGACGATCCTGCTGCTGATCCCGCTCAAGATGTTCATCGTCGGGCTGCAGTGGCAGCTCGGCGTCGTGGTCGTGATCATGGTGGGGCTGCTGTTGCTCGCCTGGTTCAAGCTGCACGCGTTCAAGATCCCGATCGCCTGGCCCTTCGTGGTTGGTTACTCGATCGCCCTGGTCGCGGCGTCCGAGGGGCTGTACCTGCTGAGCAAGTGGTTCGATCCCAACGCCACCATCCACATCGAGATCCTGCTCCCGGCGTTTGTGCTCGGCTGCGTGATCGCGCTGCCGCGGCGGTCTGATGGCAGCGTCGATCACACGCACCACGAGCCCCACGCCTCCGAAGCGGTTGTGGGAACACTGATCTCGGGCTTGTTCCTGTTCCTCGTCGGGCTGTCGCTGCCGCACCTGGACCAGATCAAGGCGGCGGACGGAGCGTCTCCGGCGCAGGCGATCAACTGGGGAACAGTGGCGCTGCATGTCATCGCCGTCACGGTGCTCTCCAATCTCGGCAAGATGTTCCCCGCGTTCTGCTACACCCGCGAGGCGACGTTCAAGACCCGCCTCGCGCTCGCGATCGGCATGTGGCCCCGAGGCGAGGTGGGGGCGGGCATACTGGTCGTCGCGCTCAGCTACGGCATCGCGGGCGAGACCGTCCTGGTCGCGGTGATCTCGCTGGCCCTCAACCTGGTGCTGACCGGGGTCTTCATCGTGTTCGTCAAAAAGCTGATACGCGGCGAGCCTCAGTAGAGCCTTGAGGCCGGGTTTTTCCGGACCCAGCTTGATTGTGTTGGGGTTGTTTGCATCCTGTGATAGGGTGCATCAGGAGGGACTATGCGCCGAATCTGTCTGTGCGTTCTGGCCGCCGTCTGCATGCTCGGTTCGACCGCGCTCGCTCAACCCGCTGACATGGTGAACTGGTGGAAAGCCGACGGCGATGCCACCGATAGCGCTGGCTCGGCCAACGGCACCATCAGCGGCAGCGTTGCGTACGTGCCCGGACGTTACGGTCAGGCCTTTGACTTCAACGGCGGCGAGGTGCAGTGCGGCACGAGCGCGGGCAACTTCGGAACCGGTGACTTCACGATTGCGTTCTGGGTTCGCAGCCCCTCACAATCCTCGCTGCTCGACATGATGTCGAAGCGTGCGACGTGCAACTTCGGTAGCTTTTTCAACATTCAGGGAGGCGCCGGCACCAACGGCACCGGACTCTACATTGAGGCATACTCGAACACGGGCGGCGCCAATCCGATTCTGGTGCCGACTACCGGCATGTTCGACGACAAGTGGCATCACGTCGTGTTTCGCCGTCAGGGAACCAGCGTCGTGACGGCGCGCGACGGGATCATCATCTTCACCTACACATCGAGCGGCGTGACGAACATCACGAACTCGGCGATCCTGAAATTTGCGGGCGGTCCGTGCGTGGGCTTCGGTGGGCGGATTCGGTATCAGGGCTTCCTGGACGACATCCGGTTCTACAACCGGTTTCTCAGCGACGCCGAGCTGCGTTCGTTTGCGTGCGCGACGGACATGAACGGCGACCTGCTCGTTGACGACGCTGACTTCTCGATCTTCGTGGGCCAGTACGACGTCTTGCTGTGCTCCGAGCCGACGATGCCCTTCGGGTGTGTGGGCGATTTCAATCAGGACGGCCAGGTGGACGACACCGATTTCACGATCTTCACCGGCGAGTACGACCAGCTCGTGTGCCCCTGAGACCATGCTGAGTCTCGGGAAGTCTGCCGAGTCCCAGACAATCTGAGACATCTCGCCGTCTTGCTCCGAACGTGGATCGAACATCGGTCTCGGCGGCGCCGTAACACCGCCCGCTCACTCCTCTGGTGTGTTCTCGGGCGGTGCGGTGCCATCCGTACCATTCAGGAGAGCGTGGATGAGCCCGTTCGCCGCTCGGCGTTGCAGCCGGCCCTGCCCGTCGCTCGATTGAGACTTCACTATGTGCGGAATCGTCGCCTATATCGGAACCAAACCCGCCCAGCAGCTCCTTCTCGAAGGCCTCAAGCGCCTCGAGTACCGCGGATACGACTCCGCGGGTTTGGCGGTGCTCGAGAACGGCAAGCTTGAGGTGGTGCGTGCCGTCGGGCGGGTCGCCAACCTCGAGGACAAGATCGAGGACATCGGCGGCTTCCGCGGGTCGATCGGTCTGTGCCACACCCGCTGGGCGACCCACGGCGGCGTGACCGAGTTCAACGCCCACCCGCACACCGACGACAAGAACGGCATCGCGCTGGTGCACAACGGCATCATCGAGAACTACGCCGCACTTAAGACCTACCTGGAAGAGAAGGGCCACAAGTTCAAGAGCCAGACCGACACCGAGGTCCTGGCGATGCTGATCGGCGAGCTGTACGAGGGCGACCTCGAGGCCGCCGTGCAGGCCGCTCTTCGTGAAGTTACGGGCGCGTACGCGATCGCCGTCATTTGCGAGAAAGAGCCCGACGTGATGGTGGTTGCCCGCAAGGGTTCGCCCCTGATGGTGGGCGTGGGCGCCGGTGAGTACGTCGTCGCGTCCGACGCGTCGGCGATCATCAGCCATACGACGCAGGCCTTCGCGCTCGACGACTACAACGTGGTGAAGCTGACCCGCCAGGGCTTCCGCACCAGCACGATCCACAACGTGCCGGTGAACAGCAAGATCATGCAGCTCGAGCTCGAGCTGCAGGAGATCGAGCTGGGCGGCTTCAGCCACTTCATGCAGAAGGAGATCTTCGAGCAGCCCAAGGCGCTCACGAATTGCATCCGCGGGCGCCTGCAGCTCGAGGAAGGCCGCATCCACCTGGGCGGCGTCGGCAGCTACAGCAAGGAGCTGAGCAAGCTCAAGCGCGTGGTCCTCACGGCTCAGGGCACGGCTCTGCACGCCGCGATGATCGGTGAGTACCTGTTCGAGGATCTGGCCAAGGTCTCGAGCGTTGCCGAGTACGCCAGCGAGTTCCGCTACCGCAACCCGATCGTGGAAGAGAACACCGCGGTGATCGCGGTCAGCCAGTCGGGTGAGACGGCCGACACGCTCGCCGCGCTCCAGGAAGCCAAGGAGCGCGGAGCCCTGGCGATGGGCGTCGTGAACGTCGTTGGCTCGTCGATCGCGCGTGAGACGGATGCGGGCGTGTATCTGCGCGTCGGACCCGAGATCGGCGTCGCCTCGACCAAGGCATTTACGGGCCAGGTGGCGGTGCTGACGATGCTCGCGATGTACCTGGGCCGCAAGCGCTTTATGAGCCCGGACCAGTGCCGCGACCTGATGGTCGAGCTCGAGCGGGTGCCGGCCAAGATCGAGAAGATCCTGGAGCAGGACGCGAAGATCAAGACGATCACCGAGAAGTACATCCACCGCGAGAACTGGCTGTTCTTGGGCCGCGGGTACAACTATCCGACCGCGCTCGAGGGCGCCCTCAAGCTCAAGGAAATCTCGTACATCCACGCCGAGGGCATGCCCGCGGCGGAGATGAAGCACGGTCCCATCGCCCTCATCAACGACGGGATGCCGGCGGTCTTCATTGCCAACAAGGGCCGCCAGTACGAGAAGGTGATGAGCAACATCCAGGAAGTGCGGTCGCGTGGCGGGCACATCATCGCGGTGGCGACCGAGGGCGACAAGGACATCGTGAAGTACGCGGAGGATGTGATGTACATCCCCGAGTGCCCGGAGTGCCTGAGCCCGCTCTTGGCCGTGGTGCCGCTGCAGCTCTTGGCCTATCACGCCGCGGTGCTGCGCGGGCACGACGTCGACAAGCCCCGCAACCTGGCCAAGAGCGTCACGGTCGAGTAAACGGCGGGTCCGATCTCGCGGTATGCTTGCCCCGTGAAGCGAGCCGCACTGACAGCGTGCCTGGTGTCCCTATTCGCCGGTGTTGCCTGGGCGCAGACGCCCATGCGCCTCGATCCCGACGGGAAGTGGGTGCCCGCGGAGGCGCCCGTTGATCCCGCGTCGGACGCGGGCGTGATGCAGCGGGCCCGCACGCAGCTCGCCGAGAACCGGCCCCGCGGGGCCCTGGCGCTGCTGGACTCCTGGCTCAAGCGCAACGCGGCTCAGGACAAACCCGAGACCGCCGAGGCTCTGCTCCGCCGCGGGGACGCCAAGCTGGCGCTCAAGGACGAGTACGAGTCGCTGTACGACTACGAGCGTGTGATCAAGGAGTACCCGGGGACGCCGCAGTTCATCACCGCGATCGAGCGTGAGCTCGAGATCGGGCTGATGTACCTGAACGGGCTGAAAAAGAAGTTCCTGGGGATGCGGATCGACAGCGCCACCCGCATCGGCGAGGAGCTGCTGATCCGCGTGCAGGAGCGGGTGCCAAACAGCCAGCTCGCCCAGCGGGCCGCGATCGAATTGGCGAACTACTACTACCGCGTGCGTGATCTGCGGATGGCCAGCGAGGCGTACGAGATCTTCCTGACCAACTTCCCGACCAGCGAGTACCGCCAGCTCGCGATGCAGCGTCGGGTGTTCGCGAACATCGGGCGGTACAAGGGCCCGCGCTACGACGCGTCGGGGCTGATCGAGGCCCAGTATCTCGTCCGCGACTTTGCGCAGCGTTACCCGCAGGCGGCGGAAGAGATCGGCATGACCGACGCGCTCATCAGCCGTCTGGACGAGTCGGCCGCGAAGCAGATGTTCGAGATCGCGTCGTGGTACCTGGTGCGGCACGACAGCGTCTCGGCCCGGTACACGCTCAAGCGGCTGATCGTGAAGCACCCGGACACGGTCGCCGCCAAGCGGGCACGGGAGATCTTCGTGGAGCGACGCTGGCCGTTGCCGGAGACCGCCAAGCCGGTGAAGCCCCGGGTCGAACCGCCGGCCGACGCCCCGGCGGCGTCCGAGGCCAAGCCCGAGGGGGACGCCACCGGCACGGCCAATCCCGCGAACGGTCCCGCGACGGACGCCGCGCCGGCATCTCCCACGGAGGCCAAGCCGTGAGCCGCGCTGCTTCTTCCACCCTGTGGACGCTGGCCGGGCTGTTGGCCGGGTTCTTGGCCGCGTCTCTGCTCGGGGCCTGCGCCTCGGACCCGCGTCAGGGCTACTCGTTCAACACCACGTTCGACACCAACACGCGCACGGTGCAGGTCCCGATCTTCAAGAACAACACGTACTTCCACGGCGTCGAGGCCCAGCTCACCGAGGCGATCGTGAAGGAGATCCAGAGCAAGACGCCCTGGATCATCGATCCCTCGCCCGCGGCGGACACGACGCTGAGCGGCACGATCACCAACGTGCAGCTCCGCCGCACCGCGACCGACCCGAGCGGGTTTGTGCAGGAGTACGGCTACGTCATCACGGTGGATTTCGACTGGGTGGACAACGCGACCGGGAAGACCCTGGCGTCGCGGCGCGGGTTCGCGGCGGCCGACACGTTCGTGCCGGTGCGGGGCGTGAGCGAGAAGATCGAGTACGGGCAGGCCTCGGCGGCCCAGCGGCTGGCCAAGGACGTGGTGTCAGAGCTGCGGACGCAGTGGTGAGGCCGCCTACTTGCTGTTGAGCGCGCGTTCGAGGCGTTCGAGGCGAGCGTTGAGTTCTTCGATCTGCCGGTCCTTCTGGCGGAGCAGTTCGCGCTGCTCTTTGATGGCCTGCACCGCGTACGCGGTGATGCTGGTGTAGTTGATGCCCTCGACCTTGCCGCCCGACGTCGACACAGCGTCGGGGAAGATCTCGGCGACCTCTTCGGCGATCATGCCCACGTCGCGCTTGCCGGCCATCTCGCCGAGGGTGCTGTCCAGGCCCTCGTTCCAGGTGAAGCGGACAGGGCGGAGGGCGGCGACGCGGTCGAGGGCGGAGTCGAGGGGCTGGATGTCGCGCTTGTAGCGGCTGCTCGAGGCGTTGGTGAATCCGACGCAGCGGAGCTGGCCCTGCACGTCGAGGCGGAAGCCGGCGGTCGGGTTGGCCCCCCCGATGGCAACGTTGCCGCCGGCGAGCAGGGTGAAGCGTCGGCCGACGCCGGTCTCGTCGATGTAGAACCGGTTTTCTGGGTCGCGACCCATTCCCCACTTCCCGGCGGCGTTGTCGATGAAGTTGATGCTGGCGTAGTTATCGCCCGAGGCGTCGATGTTGAGCAGCGCGGGGCCGCTGTTGGCGGTGACGAGGACAGCACCAGGGGGCGCGCTCGGGGCGAAGATCGAGCCGACGATGCCGGTGCCGTGGCGGAGCACGATGTTGGCCCCTGCGACCGCGGTAATGGAATCGGTTGCGCCGTCGCCCGCGGAGAGGACGATCGGTTCGGCGGGCAACGAACCGTTGAAGAAGCTCGCTCGGGCGGGCTTGCCGTTGATTGCGACGCCACCGCCGGGCGTCACCCGGATCGCTTCGAAGGCGTTGGAGAAGAGGGAGATCACGCCGTCGCTGGGGGTGTTGATGCCGGTGTCGGTGTCGCCGATGGCGAGGGTGACGGTGGGCGTGCCACCCCAGAGGCGAGGGTCGACGTAGAGGTTGCCCTTGAGATCGAGATCGGCTTTGGGGGTGGTCGTCGCGATGCCGATGCGGTCCTCGGCATCGACGAACAGCAGGGGCGAGGTCGTGAGACGTGAGCCGATGGCGCCGGCGGTGGAGGCGTGCGGAGTTGGGTTCAGCGGGACGCGACCGGGGATCAGGGTAAAGTCCGCATCGCTGCCCGCCTTGACACGGATCTCGAGGTAGCGGGTGCCGCCGGCGAAGGCGGCTGGGCTGAACTGTCCGGCGTCGTTGAGCAGGACGGTGAAGACTCCGGCGTCGACGGAGACGTTGTTGAGCTGGATGGTGCTTCCGATCGCCGAGCCGCCGCTTGGCGAGTCGAAGAGCCCGACCCGAAGGGTGACGAGGCCGCTGAGCGGCTGGCCGTTGATCTCGAGCTGGCCCTGGTAGGTGAAGCCGGTCGAGAAGGGGCTGGCGGCGAACGCCGGGACAGAGGGGGTGAGCGAGATGGCAAGGCAGGCGAGCAGTGAGATGACGCGGCGGTTCATGGCTTGGCTCCCAGAAAGACCTACAGCACTCGCGAGGACGGGAGCAGCGAACCCTCACTGTGGAGCGACGAATGGCGGCGTGATTCTGATGGGGTCTTTGGAGATCTGCCTGAGGGCAGGGCACGTCCGCTAGAATCGGCCCTCGTACGGGTATCTGGGTGCATCTTCCGCCATCAGAATACGAACAGAGAGGTGGGCGTCGGGGTACCACTCCCGGACGGCCGATGATCTGTTGTACGATGGGCGGACTTTCCGCCTTTGTGCCGCGGGCTTGACGGGTTCGCAGCTTTGCCTTAGGGGACCGATGAGTTCGACCTTTACGCTTTCTCCGATCGCTTTCTCGATCGCCTCGTTCGTTGGCCGCACGGCGCGCTTCGTGTTCGGACGCGGCTCGGCGTGGAACGGGGTCGCGGCCTTCAGCGATCGGTTCCGTGCGGATGACTCGCGCGAGAGCAAGCCGCGCGGCAAGCGACCGCCGTCGGGTGGTCCCAACGGTGGGGGTGTCGGCAACGGTGGTGGGGGAGGCAACGGCGGGCCCGGCGCTCCCCAAGCGCCGCAGTCGCGCGGCCTGTTCACCATGGTCGCGGTGATCGTCCTGATGGTGCTGCTGTTCATGATGTTCAG
This sequence comes from Phycisphaerales bacterium, assembly GCA_036392375.1. Classification (GTDB taxonomy): domain Bacteria; phylum Planctomycetota; class Phycisphaerae; order Phycisphaerales; family UBA1924; genus JAFEBO01. Next base: position 3,031 of record DASVYC010000117.1, on the reverse strand, counting down.
CAACCCCGACCGGGGCGAACGCATCACGCTGGCGGAGTTCAAGTCGGCGTATCAGGCTGGCAAGCTCTCGGAAGTCACGCTGTCGGACGAGGCCGTGGTCGCGAAGCGCAAGGCCGACGAGGCCAACGCCGCAGAGACCTACGTCCGCATCCCGATCAACATCGCGAACAAGGACCTGGTCGCCGCAGAGGTGAACAAGATCACCGACGGCAAGGTGCAGTTCCGCAGCACCAGCCCGTGGATGACGCTGGTGCTGTTCTTCCTGCCCTTGGTCTTCATCCTGATGCTGGGCTGGTGGATCGTCAGCCGCGGTCTGCGGGCCGCCACCGGCGGCGGGGGCATGCTGGGCAACTTCGGCAAGAGCCGGCACCGCACCCTGACCAAGGAAATGACCGGCGTCTCCTTCGCCGATGTCGCGGGCATCGACGAGGCCAAGGAAGAGTGCACCGAGATCATCGAGTTCCTCAAGAACCCCAAGAAGTTCACCAAGCTCGGCGGCCGCATCCCCCGCGGCGTGCTGCTCGTGGGTGAGCCCGGCTGCGGCAAGACGCTGCTCGCCAAGGCCATCGCGGGCGAGGCCGACGTGCCCTTCTTCTCGATCAGCGGCTCGGACTTTGTCGAGATGTTCGTGGGCGTCGGCGCCTCGCGTGTCCGCGACCTGTTCAAACAGGCTAAGGACTCGGCCCCGTGCATCATCTTCCTCGACGAGATCGACGCCGTCGGGCGTCGCCGCGGCGGCGGGTTCACCACCGGCGGGCACGACGAGCGCGAGCAAACGCTCAACGCCATCTTGGTGGAGATGGACGGCTTCAACACCACCGACGGCGTGATCGTGATCGCGGCGACCAACCGCAACGATGTCCTCGACCCCGCGCTCACGCGCCCCGGCCGCTTCGATCGCCAGATCACCGTCCCGCTGCCCGACGTGAAGGGGCGGTTGGAGATCCTCAAGGTCCACGCCGCCAAGGTCAAGCTCGGGCCGAACGTGCACCTCGAACGCATCGCCCGCGGCACGCCGATGTTCAGCGGCGCCGATCTGGCGGCCATCATCAACGAGGCCGCGATCGCCGCGACCATGCAGAACAAGGACTTCATCGAGCACGAGGACCTCGAGGAGGCTCGCGACAAGGTGAAGTTCGGCCGGGCCAAGAAGAGCCGCGTGCGCGAGAAGGACGAGAACAAGCTCGTCGCTTTCCACGAGGCCGGGCACGCGGTGCTGCAGGCCCTGCTGCCCGACGCCGACCCGCTGCACAAGGTCACCATCATCCCCCGCGGCGGAGCGGGCGGTGCCACCTTCAGCCTTCCCGAGAAGGACCGCATGGGATACAGCGTGAAGTGGCTCAACGCCACCATGCGAGTGCTCTGCGGCGGACGCATCGCGGAAGCCAAGGCCATGAACGACGCCTCCAGCGGCGCATCCATGGATATCTCACAGGTCACCAGTCTCGCCCGCACCATGGTCGTCGAATGGGGCATGAGCCGCCGCCTGGGGTTCATCCGCTACACCGGCATGGACACCCGCGAGATGTACATGCCCGAACGCATGTACTCGGAAGAGACGGCGAAGCTGATCGATGACGAAGTCCGCCGCATGGTCGACGAGGCCTACGCCGACGCCCAGAAGATCCTCGACGACAACTGGGAGAAGGTGGTCGCGGTGGCCGACGCGCTGCTCAAGTACGAAACGCTCGCCGCGGACGATGTCCACCGCCTGATGCGGGGCGAGACCCTTGCCAAGCCAACCGTGGCCGATCTGCTCCGTGCCGAAGCCCGCAAGAGCGCGGAGTCAACGCCCCCGGCACCGAACGGAACCGCGGCACCTGGCACGGATCTGCCGCCGGGCACGATGCCGACGCCGGCGTGAGAGGCGTGACAAATTCTGTGTACACCACGGCCGGCGAGATCGCCGGCCGTTTTTGTTGTGGGCTGGGGTGCGACTGCTTGGCTGCCTCGAGCCAAGCAGTGCGATCGTAATGCTGAGGAGCTTGGTTGGGATCCCGCACAGCTTGACCGCCGAGTCGGTCAAGCTGGGGCACCCAAGCCGTGGCATCCAAGGCATGCGTCGCTAGTTATCCTCTACCCGATACCTCTTCCTGATGCCTTGTGCCGAGTGCTAGAACAGCTTCTGCTGCTCCTTCACGTCCTTGATCCGCCCGCTGAGGGTTTCGAGCTGCTGCAAGATGTCCTCAACGTTGCGGAATTTGTAGTACTCGCTGGCGAAACGGATGTACGCGACCTCGTCGAGGTCGCGGAGCTTGCTCATCACCCGCTCGCCGATGACGCGGCTCGCGACCTCGCGGTCGAACTCCTTGTGCAGCTCTTCCTCGACGCTGTCGGCGACCCGTTCCTTGGACTCCTCGGAGATCGGCCGCTTGCCGCAGGCGGACTTGACGCCGCGCAGCACGTTCTCGCGGCTGAACGGCACCCGCGACCCGTCGCGTTTCACGACCATCAGCCGCGACGCCTGCTCAACCCGCTCGTAGGTGGTGAACCGCTTGCCACAGCCGATGCACTCGCGGCGACGACGGATCGTCTTCCCCGCATCGCTGGCGCGGCTGTCGATGACCTTGTCGTTGTCGGCGTTACAAAAGGGGCACTGCACGGGGAGAGGATATCGAGTTTCCGAACGGCAGGCCCCGCGGCCTTGACGAGCCCCCGAGCATGAGCGAGTAGGCTGCCTCCCTCGCGGATTTCTCCCCCCCTTTTCATTGGGCAGCATTCCCCCGACGCATCTTGCCGCACTCGGGACACGCAGCGTCCGCATGCAGACCCTTGAGGTCATATCGGCAACGGCGACAGCGGTTCGGATCGCGACTAGGAACAGACAGCAGCCACGGAACTCCGATCTGAACAAGCGGCAAGCCCGCGATGAACCAGAGCGGGACCCAGATGGCGTGCCCGACATCCAACCCACTCTGTCCAAACCACCAGCGACGTGCCGCGGGTTCAAGACTGCTTCGAAGAAATTCGTGCTGAGACGGCGCGTACGGTCGGTCTTCCATGCGTGAGATATGGCTCTCGTCGTACAAGC
>DASVYC010000116.1:0-31282 GCA_036392375.1 Phycisphaerales bacterium | reverse complement strand
GCACGCTGGGAACTCATGAAACTCGCCGTCGATCCCAAACACCGTGGTAAGGGCATCGGCGAGCGTCTCACCCGCGAGGCGATGACCAGGGCCCGCAAACGCGGCGGCAAGACGCTCTACCTCGAGACCAGCCGCATCCTGGAACCCGCCGTGCGGCTGTACAAGAAACTCGGCTTCAAGGAAATCGAACGCCCCGCAGAGACCGAGACCCAGCGCTGCGATCTTTGCATGGAAATCAAGCTCGCGAAGTGAGCGACCCTGTGACGCACCGTGTCGCGATCCATGCGGGGATGCCACGCCCGCGAGGCGAGCCAAAGCTCATCGGAGTAACGAAAAACCCAGCGGCTGACCGCTGGGTTGATGGACGCATCGTGTCACTCATTGCCGCGTCACTTGGGCCACTTGCTCGTCAGCTCGCTGATACCCGTGTTCAGCTTGCCCAGAGCGTCGGTGAACTTGGTCTGCAGGCCCGCCAGATCGCCAGTGCCAGCCTTCAGCTCCTTCACCATCGTCTCCAGGTTCGCGTACTGGGTCTTGATGCCCTCCACCCCCGACTGCAGCGTCGGCTTGATGGCCGCGGGCAGGCTCTCAAACTTGGTGGCGAGTTCATCGACCTTGGTCTTGGCGCCCGCGAGCGCGGCCTCGGCACCCTCGACGATCTTCTGCTTCGCAGCGTCAACCCCCGCCGCCACCTGGTCCTTCACTTCGCCCGCGGCCTTGCCGGCCGCGTCTGTAGCGGCCTGCGCCGCGCTCGTCACCTTCGATTTCGCGGCCTCGGCGGACTTCTCGTCGCACCCCGAGAGCCCTGAAACTACAGCCACACACAGTCCAGCCATCAACATCTTCTTCACGAGTCCACTCCTTCTCGCGGCCCAGACCGTGCATTGCCCGCAACCCGTTCGCGGGCCGCCCCCGCCCGTGCTGCCTCCACACCCTTCGAAGGTCACTGTTTCGAATTCTTCGGCTGTGTCGACTCGGCCTTGCCGGGCTTCAGATCGATGACCACCGGATAGTGATCAGATGCATACCCCTCCGGCGGCGCCGTCCGACGCCAATCCGCGCCCTCGGGACGGGCTGGCATGCCGAAGACGAACGGCGAATCCGCGACAAACTCGTCATTCGCGTTCTTGTTGAGCAGGATCAAGTCGATGCGACGCCCCGACTCGTGCGACACCACCGACGGGCTCCACTGCGCGGACTTCGCGGCAAAGGTGTCGATGAGCCCCCCCGCGAGGTACGCCTGGATGGGAGCGTCCGTGACCTGGGCGTTAAAGTCGCCAAGGACGACAACATTTGCGGCCGGGTTCTTCGCCTCGATCTCCTTGATGATCGAGAGCACGCCGTTGGCTTCAGCAAGACGCCAGTACTCCGACCAACGTCCCGACTTGTGATGCACCGCGATCAACGTGAGCTGGTACGAATCCTCTTCGCCGCCACCGAACGCCTTCCCCGGGATCTTGATGTCGGCCCGGAGCGGCGAGCGGCGAAAGACCATGTCGTTGCCCGCCAGCGGATTGGGACGATTGCCCTCGAGGGCCGGCTGCTTGCCCCCTAGCGGACGCTGGCCGTAGGCCTCGCTGTGAACGATCGGGAAGCGGCTGATCACCGCGTTGTCGATGCCGCGCGGGTCCTCGGACTCGATCAGCACCGCGTGCTCGTAGCCCATGTCGGCGAGATATTTGGCGACGAAGGCCTTGACGACCGCGAGCGACTCGACTTCCTCGAGCGCCACGACATCGGCGTTGATGGCACGGATCGCACCGGCCGCGGCCTCGCGCTCGCCCTCGGGTTTGATCGGGGCCGCGTCGCCTTCGCTGTGCGTGCGGGTGGCGGGATCGGAGTCGAAGAAGTTGAGAACGTTGTACGTGGCGACGCGGATTGTGCCCGGCGTGCGCGGCTTGGCGGCCTCGCCAAAGCGGATGAACGAGGTATCAGCCTTGGTCGCGGGCTTCGCGGCCGGAGCGGCGGCTTGGGCGAACACCGGCGTCGCCAGCAGCAACGCACCGATCAAGGCAATGAACGAACACGAGAGTCTGCGCTTCATCTGCATCTCCATGTGGTTGAAACGGGGTGTCGACCGGCCCTGCGTCCGCCCACGAGAGAAAGAGTACGACCAGACCGCAATCAGCGGCGCGAACATTGGACCGCTTCCGCCGCCGCAAACCCGCTGATCGCCGCCCCCTCCATCGTGGCCGGCCAGCCGGTTTGTGTGTAGTCGCCCGCCAGGAACGGCCCACCGCCGTCGGCCGCGGAAACTCCGGGACGGATCGCATCAAAGCCGGGCGTATACGCGAAGGTTGCACGGCGCTCTTTCACCGGGCGAGCGAGGGTGAGATCCGCGCCAACGGCCCCAGGGAAGCACGCGTTGAGGTCCCCCACCACACGCTTCGCGATCGCTTCGGTGTCAAGGTCCAGCCACGCATCGGCGGCGCTGATCACCGCGTGCACAACCCGGCCGTCGACATCCTTGCGGAATAGCCACTGCGTGTCGCGTTCGACCAGCACCGCGTGCGGCAGCGGCAGCACCGGGCGATCGAAGAACAGGTGCACGCCCAGGATCGGGCTGTGCCGCATGTCGGCCAGCGGTGCAAATCGCTCGTCGCCTGCGGACACGGCGGGATCGACCACGTCGCGTGCTTTCTCGAACGGCAGCGCGCAGATCACGGCATCGGCCCGGAGGGTCTGTCCATTCGCCAGCTCGACGCGGTGCGCGTCGAACCGCGCCACGTACTCGCCAAGGATCACCCGCCCACCGCCAGCCTCGATCGCCGCGGTCGCGGGCCTGTACACCTCGCCCAGCGGCACGGTCATGATCCCGATGCGGATCGCCTCGGCGCCCTTGAGAAATCCGTCCTGGAAGACCTGCAGAGCCGCAGCGGCACAGGCGTGATCGGGCAACAGGTTGCACGCGCTAATGATGATCGGATCCCAGAACTTGCGGCACTCCGACGGCTCTTGGTCAAGCTCATCGAGCAGCGAGGTGAACGTGCGATCCGTATATCGCGAGCGATCAAGGAATCGCATCTGCGCCAGGGCGGCGCCGATACGAGCCTTCTCTGCAAGCGTGAGGAACTTCGCCAACGCAAAGGACGGCAAGCCATGAGCCGGGGCAGGCAGCCATGAGGGCTTGAGCACGCTGGTGCGTCCACCAGCCTCGACCCAGTACTGCTCATCGTCCCAACGAATCAGATGATGCACCCCGAGCATGCGGCACAGGCGGATGTAGTTGCTGCAGCACCCGAGCGTGACGTGCTGGCAGTTGTCGAGCCACAGCCCTGTCTTGACATCAAAGAACGAGGAGGCACGCCCGCCGAGACGATCCCGGGACTCCACGAGAGTGACGCGCACGCCCCGTTGCGAGAGAGACAGCGCGGCGGCGATGCCGGCGATGCCGCCGCCGAGAACCAGCACATGGTCCACTCGCCGCCCGCTCATGCACGGCTCGCCTTGGACTTGGGGGCGCTGAGGCGGGCGCGCCAGCCGCGGAGGTAGGCCCCGCACGCGATCATCGATTTGGCCGCGGTGCTCAGACGCACGGGCGCGGCACCCACGATGGCACGAGGATCGGCCTCGATCCGCCGCAACAAGCCTTCGTAAACGCGGGTCATGCCGTCGAGCACGCCGAAGCAGGCGGGATCGACCATGTGTGCAAGAACAGCGGAGGCCTCAAGGTTCGTGCGAGCGTGCGCGACCAACTCGGTCACCACGGCGCGACACCGAACATCGTCTCGCCACTCACGCAGGCCCTCCGCCACCAAGCCGCACTTGCTCAGGGTCTCGGCGGGGACATACACACGCCGCGGCGAGCGATCGAAATCGGGCGCGAAGTCCCGCAGAACGTTGATCGTCTGCAGGGCCCGGCCGCGGGCCTTCGCGGGTTCGACCCACCCGTCGCCGCGGACGCCGGGACGCACGCCCCACACGCTCATGCACATCAGGCCCACGGTGCCCGCGACGCGGTAGCAGTACTCGTCAAACTGCGTCATCGTGGCCAGCGCCACGCCCGAGGCCTCGCGCCGCATGCCCTCGATCAGGTCCTCGCACCACTGCGGCTTGATCTGGTAATCGCGGAACGCCCAGCACACCCCGGGCCACAGCGTGGAATCATCGCCCGCGGGCACGTTGTTGAACGCGGCACGCGTGTCGCGTGCGAGTTGCTCCAGGCCCTTCAAGATCGCGGACTCGCCCGGCGTCTCGTCGGCGATGTCGTCGGCCAGACGGCTCCACGCGTACAGCGCGTACATCGCGCTGCGACGGGGTTCAGGCGTGAGACACAACGCGAGGTAGAAGCTCCCGGCCCGCGTCCGCGTCACCTCGCGGCAAACCTCCAGCGATCGACGCACCGGGCCGGGAAGGCTGGTGGTACGCGCAACTCGCTCGGGGATGGACCGCTCCACACGGGGCATGGGCAGACTGTACGAGGGACGCGCTGACCCAGACTGAACGCCGCCCCTTTGTTCTAGAATCATGGATGTTCGACCGACTCATCGTGACCGGCGGCTGCGGCTTCATCGGATCGAACTTCATCCGCATGCTGCGTCGGGTCCGCCCCGGCACGCGGATCACCAACATCGACTGCCTGTCGTACTCGGGAAACCTTGAGAATCTCGCTGGCTTGGAGAACGACCCGAGATACCGCTTCGTGAAGGCCGACATCTGCGATGCGGCGGCGATGCGCCAGGCTTTGGCGGGTGCCGACGCCGTCGTCCACTTCGCCGCCGAGTCGCACGTGGACCGCTCGTTGATGGACAGCCGTCCATTCGTGCAGACCAACGTTCTCGGCACCCAGACTCTACTGGACGCAGCCCACCACGCGAATGTGAAGCGGTTCGTTCATGTCAGCACCGACGAGGTCTATGGCAGCCTGCCGCTCGATCGCCCGGAGCTGCGGTTCAGCGAGTCATCGCCCATCAAGCCGAGCAGCCCGTACGCCGCCAGTAAGGCGGCGAGTGATTTGCTGGTGCACGCATTCCATCACACCTTCGGGCTCGATACCGTGATCACCCGCTGCTCGAACAACTTCGGGGCCTACCAGTTCCCGGAGAAGGTGATCCCGCTCTTTGTCACCAACCTGCTCGAAGGCAAGCAGGTTCCGCTCTACGGCGATGGGCTGAATGTGCGGGACTGGATCCACGTGGACGACCACTGCGAGGCCGTGCTGGCGGTGCTCGAACGCGGCCGGGCCGGCGAGGTGTACAACATCGGTGCCGACAACGAGCACTCGAACCTGGATCTCACCCATACGCTGCTGAGGGTCATGAACAAGGGACCCGAGCTCATCCGTCACGTACAGGATCGCCCCGGGCACGACCGCCGCTACGCGATCGACTCGACCAAGATCCGCGGCGAGCTCGGCTGGAAGCCCACACGCTCGGCGTGGCCTGCGGCACTCGAGGCAACCGTCGAGTGGTATCGTGCCAACGAGCCTTGGTGGCGGCACATCCGCTCGGGCGAGTACCGGCACTTCTACGAAACTCTGTATGGGTCGCGACCCGAGGCGGTCGCAGGCACCCTGTAAACGCCCTTCAGCAATTTCGCGTTTCGGGTAGCCGCGACGGGCGCGAGCGTCGCATTGGTTGTCGGACCGCTCTTCGAGACCCGACCGGAGCGTCCGTCGCAGATTGATCCAGTGCTTTCAACGGACGGCTGCGCGTCCGGCGCGTCGGGTGTCTCGTCGCTTCGCACACAAGGGAAAGAACATGCAACGCATCTCGTCCGCTCTGGTTCTCTGTTTACTCGCCGGCTCGGCGTACGCCCAGTCCGTCAATGTCGATCTGCACGCCGGCGCCGGTCAGCCGCCCGCGCAGACCTATGGAGCCGTGCCCAATCAAGTCGGATCGTGGAATCAGCTCACCGCCGCGAGCAACCCAGCCCTCACGAACCTCGTGGGCCTGAACGGCGCCGCCAATGGGCTCACCGCTAAAGCCGTGTCAACCAACGGCACGGGCTCGGGCTCGCTCGGAACCAGCAACTTCGGCAACCTGATGAACGACTACGGCTTCGGCTTCACGCAGAACGGCGGGATCGACGTCGAGGTCAACGGCCTCGATCAGGGCTTCTATCGCGCGTACGTCTACGCGGCCCTCAACCCCTCCGATCAGTCGTACGTCGACGGCTTCGGCTTTACCAACTGGCATACCAACTACATCGGCGGCACCATCGGGGCGGCGTCCATCGGTTCGTCCAGCACCTCCGGCCCCACCACCAGCAACACCTTCCAGGCGAACAAGACCCACGTGGTGTTGAACTTCGTCGTCCCCGCGGGTTCTCCCAAGCTCACGATCAGCGTGTCGGGTGACCTCGGCAACGGGCTCGCGAGGTGCGCGCTCAACGGGTTCCAGCTCGTCAAGATCACCAACACGCGACTCTACGTGAACGACAACGCCAGCGGCGCAAACACCGGCCTCTCCTGGACCGACGCGTTCACCAGCCTGCAGGAAGCCCTGACGGTCGCGAAGGCCTCGGCCGGGCAGATCACCGAGATCTGGGTCGCGGCGGGCACGTACGCCCCCGGCTCGGCCCGCACCAGCACCTTCAACCTCGTCGAGGGCGTGGACCTGTACGGCGGCTTCGCGGGCACCGAGACGCAGCTCTCCCAGCGCGTCCGCGGCACCAACACCAGTTACCTCACCGGCAACATCGGCAACATCTTTGCGACCTCGGACAACTGCTACCAGGTTATCAACGCCAAGGACATCTCTTCCAACACCGATCTCGATGGCTTCACGATCACCGCTGGCTTCGCAAACGGCAATGCCCCCCGCGACGCGGGCGGCGGTATGTACGCCGTGGATTCCTCGGTGCATGTCACCCACTGCACATTCGAGTTCAACCACGCCGACCGCGGCGGCGGCGTGACGATCGAATTCGCCGACGGCATCATCGGGCCCATCTTCGAGGACTGCTTCTTCCGCAACAACACCGCCGATGTCGAGGGCGGTGCGATCCGCTACTACGGCAGCACCGGCGGGTTCCTGGCACCCACCATGGGAATCTACCGCAGCAAGTTCATCCAGAACTCCGCCGGCAACGAGGGCGGCGGCGTGTGCATGACCGGCGACGCCGGCTTCTACAACTGCCTGTTCGTCGGAAACATCGCCGACGACAACGGCGGCGCCGTGTTCGGTAACGGCCCCAACGTCGATTCGTTCTTCCGAAGCTGCACCATCGTCAGCAACGCCAGCAGCACCGGCAGCGGCGGCGTGCGCATGGACGGCGGGGCAAAGTACGACACCCGCAACACCATCCTGTGGGGCAACGGCGGGAACTCCAACCTCCTGACCGCCGCCAAAAACATCTTCTCCGGCAACGCCCAGAGCTCGATCAGCTACTCCTGCGTCGAGACCGACGCGGGTGCGATGTCGGGCGTCGGGAACATCGCAAGCTTCCCGCAGTTCGATGACTACAACGGTGAAAACAACGTTCGCGGCGACGCCGACGACCGCCTGTGGCTCCACCCGCTCGCCTCACCCTGCATCGACGCCGGCAACAACGCCGACACCATCAGCGGCGGCGACATCAACAAGCTGACCCGCGTGGTCGACGGCGACCTCGACGGCACCCCCACCACCGACATGGGCGCGTACGAGTTCCCCCGCGCACAGTGCCCCGGCGACCTCAACAACGACGGATTCGTGGACGACAACGACTTCGTGATCTTCGCCGGGTCGTACAACCTCCTGCTCTGCAGCGACCCAGCCATGCCCGTCGGCTGCCCGGCCGACTTGGACTTCAACGGCCTTGTCGATGATCAGGACTTCGTGATCTTCGCCAACGCGTACAACACCCTGCTGTGCCCGTAAGGAATGCCGCGGACGACCAATCGTCCGAGGAACCTCACCCGACGATCACGCCGCCCCGCACGAGCCCGCTCGTGCGGGGCTTTTTCGTTGAGTGATCTGCGTGAACAGCCCTGACGCGACCGGAAGCCCGCACTGTAACTGGGCTTATGCGACGCGAAACGAGAATGACGAGAATCTCGGATTTTGTCAGCCCCGGTTCTCGCGTCTGTCGCACTGGATTGTGCGCAAGGGGAAAGTGCGCTGCCGCGGCAAGGACCGGGCAAGGAGATCTCGCGGGAGTTCCGCCAACTCGATCTGTTCCAGCCCGTCACGCCACGGCGTGATCGGCTGCTTACCCCGTGCGCGGGACCAGCGCACTTTCCCCTGCGGCTCGTGTCCGGATGTTCCGGCGCGGGCCGCTTTTCTCTAGACCATTTCGGGTGCGGGGCCTTTCGGGCCCCGCGACTCCCACGCGCCACCGGACCGGACTCCCACCGGTCCCAAGCTGGTCAAACAGCGCCCGATTGCGATTCGCCTGCCGTTGCTCGAACGGCCCGACGCAGATGTGATACAATGTCGGCTGGATCGTCGCGGAACGGCTTGTCCACCAGAGGCTCAGCCGCGGCACCGCAGCCGCGGGTTGCTGCCAATCATCCCGCCATGCAGATGCCCGACGAGCCCCGCGTGCTCACCGAACTTGGTCCGCTGCTCGCTCAGCCGCACGTGTTCGTCGAGATCGGCTGCGGCCCCTCCAAGAAGCCCGGCGCGATCGGCATCGATGTCCTGCCGCTCCCAGGGGTGGACGTCGTTTGCGATGTCAACAAGGGCCTGCCATTCCTGCCCCACGCCAGCGTGGACCGCATCGAGGCGATTCACGTCTTCGAGCATCTTTCCGACCTAGAGACGGTCCTGCGGGAGGTGACGCGGGTGCTCAAGCCCGCCGGCGAGTGCCACATCCGGGTGCCGTACTTCGCGAACCCTCACTACTACAGCGACTACACCCACAAGACCCCCTGGGGCCTGTACACGCTCGGGTACTTCTGCAAGGACGGCTGGCCGTACCGCCGGCGGGTGCCCAACTTCTACAACGACGTGCGGGTGCGCGTGATCTCGCAGAAACTCGTCTTCTCGTCGATGTTCCTTGTGCCGAAACTCCTGAAGAAGTTGGTGCAGGCTGCGGTCAACCTGCACCCCTGGACGCAGGAGTTCTACGAAGAAATGCTGTGCTGGAACATCCCCGCGAGCGAGATGAAGATCTCGCTGGGCCGGTCAGGCGCGCCGAGCGTGCGGCAGTGATGACCCCGGTGCTCGTCGGTGAACATCGACGCCGCTCGCTAATGAGATGGCTTCACCATTCGCCTTCGGTCGTATCCAACTCGTTCTCTGGCGTCTTGTCCATCGAGACATGGCCGTTGGCGTTGTACGTGAGCTTCGCCCGTACCGGTCCGCGGGGGACGTCCCAACCGAGGTTGCCGCCGCGGGCGTACTTGTACCAGCCGGTGGGGCCGTACGACACCGTCTTCCCGCCCTCCAGCACCGGCTCGTAGAACTGGCGTGTGTTGGTGAACATGCGACGCTGGCCCATGCTCTTGCGGTTCACGATGGAGCTGGGATCCCAGCCGGGGTTGGTGTCCGACGACATAAACGTGCGGACCGATCCGTCATAGAACGGCAGCGGCTGGCGTGCGGACGGCTCCGCGTAAAACTTCGCGCCGCGCCCGGTGTGACGATCGAAATCGTCGGAGGCCCAGGTCTTCTGCGACGGGAAGCGAACGTTGGTGAGCCGCTTGCTCGCGAAAACGCCCGGAGCGGTGAACGCCAGCTTGGCTTCCTTGGCGAAGTACACCACCCCGTTCTCAACGTAGTAGAACGGAACCCGCGTCGCTCCACCGGGCATCATGATCATCTTGTCGCGGTCCGGCCCGTAGTTCGAGAAGTGGATGTCGTACGAAGACCGGAACACGGTGCGCCATCCGGTTGGCTGCCCGTCGTCGTTGGTTGACGTGTCGAATTCCTCGCCCGATTCAGCGGGATTGCGGTAGAACTTCTGCACCGCCAGCAGCCACCGGTCCTCTGGACAAGCAGTGTTGACGAGCGGCAGCTTCTGGCCCAGATACGGCGTGAGCGCTAGATGGGAGTACCGCACATACGGGAACCAGCCGGTCGGGATCGGAGACTCCTCGGGTCGCATCCCGCCGAACTTCCGCATGTACCAGACGGCGTGGTATCGGCCCGCCTCTTCGTCCGAGCCGAAGGGAATCTGCTTGGAGCCGAAGCTCAGGCCCATGTCCGTCGGGAAGGGATCGCCCTTCTTCCAAGTGAACGAGAAGAGCAGGTCCTTGTAGTCCTTGGCGAAACCCGCCATCGCGATGCTGAACTGACGCAGGTTGTTCCCGCAGGTTGCCGCCCGCGCCGTGCGTCTGGCTGTTCCCAGCGCCGGAAGCAGAATCCCGATCAGCAGCGCGATGATGGCGATTACGATGAGGAGTTCGATCAGCGTGAAGCCCTTGAAGCGGGCCTTCGGCGACGTTGACATGGGTCGCGTTCCTTGCGGTGCGGACGGGCGACGTGCTTTGGGAGCGTAATTCACTACCAGGTGCCGACGGTTGTATCGAGCTCGTTCTCCGCCTTGCGCTCCATGGTCATCTTGCCGTCGGGCGCAATGGTGATGCCGGCCCGAACCGGTCCACGCGGCACGTCCCAACCGAGGTTGCCGCCCCGGCCGTACTTGTACCAGCCGGTCGGCCCATAGGCAACGGTCTTGCCGCCTTCGTACGCAGGCTCATAGAACTGGGTCGTGTTCTTCAGCGCGCGCCGGACGATCATCTGATTGCGCGTGTGGGGGTCCCAACCCGGATTGGTTTCGGACGTCAGCAGCACGCGTACCGAGCCGTCATAGAAGGGCAGGGGCTGGCGAGCACGAGGGTCTGCGTAGAACTTGGCACCGCGCCCGTGGTGCCGATCGAAGTCGTCAGAACCCCAGGTCTTCTGCGACGGGAACCGCACGTCGGCCAACTTCTTCGAGGCGTACACGCCCCGCTCGGTGATAAGAAAGTTGGTGCCGGGTGCCGAGTACACCAGACCGTCTTCGACGTAGTAAAACGGGACACGCGCCGCGCCGCTGCGCGTCATGATCACGCGGTCGCGATCCGGGCCGTAGTTCGAGAAATGGACGTCGTAGGACGAACGGAACACCGTGCGCCAGCCCGTCGGCCTCCCGTCGTCATCGGTTGACGTGTCCCAAGGAATCCCGGACTCGGCAGGGTTGCGGTAGTACTTCTGCGCCGTCAGCAGCCACGAGTCTTCCGGGCACGCGTTGTTCACGAGCGGGAGCTTCTCGCCCAAGTATGGCGTGAGGGCCAGGTGCGAGTACCGGATATACGGAAACCAATTGTTCGGGACCGGCGTGTCGCTCGGGTTCAGGCCCGCGAACTTTCTCATGTAGTACACGGCGTTGAACGCGCCGGCTTCCAAGTCCGTGTCGAAGGTGAAACCGTTCGCGCCGATTTTGTTCCCCATGTCCGCCGGCAGCGGATCGCCCTGCTTCCACGGGAACGAGAACAGCGTGTCCTTGTAGTCCTTGGCGAAACCGCCCATCGCGGTGTTGAACTGCCGCAGGTTGTTGGAGCAGATGCCCACCCGAGCGGTACGACGCGCCGCGCCCAGCGCCGGCAGCAGAATCCCGATCAAAAGCGCGATGATCGCGATCACGATCAGCAGCTCGATCAACGTAAACGCCGCCCGTGGCTTGGACTTGTTCTTCGCGTTCTGCATCGTGCAGCGGTCCTTTCGCAAGACGCCCCGCCATGCGCGAGGCTATTTCAGCAACGACTCGGGCCGAGGGTGATCGGCCTCGATGGAACAAAGCAGATTGGGATCGACATGCAACCAGCTCGCCGCCGAGAGAACCCCGGCCGCTCGACACGCCGTCCCGAAGGACTCACGCGTCACCGTCATCCCGATCAACGTACAGCGCCCGCTGCCCAGCGGCGGACGAACACCTCAACTACCAGCCTACCACAAACCTTCACGAGATGCAAGCGCTTTCCGGACCACCCTACCACTCGCTTTCGCCATGGTTTTCCGGCACTTCAGACCCGAAAGAAGACCCAGGGATCGAAAATCCCGCCGATGCATCCAGCCTCAGAAACCCGTCTGCGTGTTGAGTTCATAGAGCTCAACACGGGGGGCGAGCGTCACCGGTCCTTCTCCGGATGTCTGCAGCGGGACCCGGATTGGGCCCCGGGTCACGTCGACACCGTAGAGGCCGCCCCTGGTGTACCGAAACCAACCCGCCGGGGCGTGATAACTGCGGCCGGTGTTGGTGCCGGAACCCTCCTTGATCCGGTTCGCGACCATGTACGGGTTGTAGAGCTGCTGGTCTTTGCGGTGGAAGAGCCTTGACGTCATCGACGTGCGGGCACTTGGGATCCAGCCCGGGTTCGTGTCCGCGGTGACGAATTCACGCACCGACCCGTCGTAGAAATTGAGCGGCTGTTTGGCCTCCGGAGCCGCGTGGTAATACGTCACCCGCCCATCGTGGCGTGCGAACTCATCGGACATGATCGTCTTGGCGGAAGGGAACCGAACGTCGGTGAATTTGTTCCGACCGTACGACCCGTCTACGCCGAACCCGTCATTCCCGTTGGACGTGAAAACGCCGCCCCCGCTGCCGGCTGGTGCGTCCTGCACCACCCACCAGAACTGCAGCGTGCGCTGCACGGTCGTGAAGACTCCGCCGGGCTTGGACGGGCCCCAGTGGGCGACGTGCACCGAGTAGCTCGAACTGAACGGCCATCGCCAGGTCGACAGCGTGTTGTCGCCGCCGTTCTCCGGATACGGCACACCGGCCTCCTCCGGCTTGTCGTACGCCCGCTGGATCGTGATCCGCCACGAGTCTTCCGGACACGCCGCGATCGGCGAGGGCAGGTTCCCGCCCAGGTAATCGTTCAGCGGCAGGTGGGCGTACAGGATGTACGAGATCCAATTCGGCGGCACGGTCCAGTTCTCACTGCCGCTCGTCACCTTCTTGCGGATGATGCTCACCGCCTGGTTGTTGGCCGCGATCAGATCCGACTCGAAAGGCCTGTCTTTGTAGTTGGCGAGAATCGAGGGATGCGCATCGGGCGGCGCGGGACGTCCGCCGCGCCAGTTCATCGCCGGCAGTTCGTCCTTGTAATCGTTGGCAAAGGTGTTGCACGCCAGCGCGTACGACCGCATGTTGGTGACGCACGCCGACTTCCGGGCCAGTCGCCGGGCCTGCCCCAGACCCGGCAGCAGCAGACCGATCAGCAGGGCGATGATCGCGATCACCACCAGCAGCTCGATCAGCGTGAATCCACAACCAATCTGATGGCGTGGCATCCGACCGCGGGCAGAAGATCGATGCAAAGGACGGCCCTCCGAATCTGCCCCCGACGATCCTTCCTCTATTCGATCGCCCACCCCGCAACGGGTTCGCGCCGCCCGTGGTTTTCCTTCCTTTGGGGCAGGCCAACCGACGCGGAAGCGGGACGGCCTCCTGACAGATGTCCCGGACACGTGCCAAAATTGCCGCTTGCGATGCCTGGCCGTGCTGATCCGTGGTGATTCCCACCCAGGCCTTGGATCCCCCTTGACCTGCTTGCCACCCCGAACTGGCCACCTATAGTTCCGCACTGGCCGTTGATCGGCGGCCGGGTCGCGAGCCGTGGGCTCGTGCCTTTGAGTTCAAGACGGAGCGGGCCTGGCTTCTCGCGAGCGCCCGTCCGAACCCCGAAGCGCCCTTTGGCGAGTTCCGCGTGACCACCGCCGCCCCACGGCGACGGCGATCACGGCCCGATCTCCGAGCCCGCCGGTGTCGCTGCAAGACAGAGGTGGCCCATGGCCAACACGCTCGTTCAGGATCTTATCGAAGCCGGCATTCACTTCGGCCAGCGCGCCAGCGGCTGGAACCCGAAGATGGGACCGTACATCTACGGCAAGCGCAACGGCATCCACATCATCGACATCAAGGAGACCGTCAAGGGCCTCCTGCTCGCCAAGAAGTTCATCGCCAAGACCGTCGCCTCCGGCAAGGACGTGGTCTTCGTCGGCACCAAGCGCCAGGCCAAGAGCGTGCTCGAGCAGCGCGTCGGCGACGCCAAAATGCACTACGTCACCGAGCGCTGGCTGGGCGGCACGCTGACCAATTTCCGCACCATCCGCCTCCGCCTCAAGCGCCTCGAGGAGCTCGAGGCCATCCAGAACTCCGACAACTTCGCCAGCTACTCCAAGAAGATGGAGAGCCAGCTCAAGCGCGAGCTCTCCAAGATCAAGCGGAACCTCGACGGCATCCGCAAGATGGAGAAGCTCCCCGGCGCGCTCGTCGTCATCGACGTCAAGCACGAAGTCACCGCGCTCAAGGAAGCCCGCAAGCTCGGCATCCCCACCATCGCGCTGGTGGACACCGACGGCGATCCCGAACTTGTTGACCTCCCGATCCCGGGCAACGACGACTCCATGAAGTCCATCGACGTGGTCATCCGTGAGCTCTGCCTCGCCGTCAACGACGGCCGCCAGGCTCGCCAGATGTCCGGCGAGACGGCTCCCACCGGCGGCGAGGGCGGCGACGCCTCCAACGCCCCCGGCCGAGGAGACCGCCGCAGCCGTCGTCCCCAGACCCGAGCCAGCGAACTCGCGGGCCAGGACGCCCCGGCCGAAGGCGCCGCCGCTCAGTAAGCCGCCCGCGGCGGAAATGGCAAAAGAGCAAATGGCAAAGGGCCAAATCAAACCAGATTTCGCCCCGGCAACTGCTCTCAGCCGAGCCCTCCTGCCGTTCGCCTTTCGTTGTCCGCTTTCGCTTCCCCCCAACACCCACCCACGCTTGTCTTGATCCGCAATTTGCGATTTGAGATTTGCGATTTGAGATTTTCGCCATGGCTGAGATCAACAGCAAAGACGTGATGAACCTCCGCAACAAGACGGGCCTCCCGATGATGGCCTGCAAGGCCGCCCTCGCCGAAGCCGGTGGCGACCCGGAGAAGGCCGAAGAGATCCTGCGCAAGCAGCTCAAGGGCAAGATGGACACCCGCACGGACCGCGCCGCAGGCGAGGGCCGCATCGGCATCTTCGCGAAGGCCGACAACTCCGCTGCCGCCATCGTCGAAGTCCGCGCCGAGTCCGACTTCACCGCCAAGAACGACAAGTTCGTGGCCATGGTGACCAAGGTCGCGACCTCGGCCGCCGACGCCGCCCCCGGCGCCGTCGCCGAGACCCCCGCCATCAAGTCCGCCGTCGACGAGGTCCGCATCTCCACCGGCGAGAACTGCTCCTACGCCCGCGGCCACAAGCTCGCCGGCAACGGCGCCACCAAGTTCGGCGCCTACGTCCATCACGACGGCAAAACCGGCGCGCTCGTCCAGGGCGAGGGCGAGATCTCCGTCGAGGTCCTGCGCCAGATCTGCATGCACGTCGTCGCCGCCGTCCCGCGTCCGCAAGGCGTCTCGGCCAGCGAGATCCCAGCCGCCATCGTCGAGAAGGAACGCAAGTTCCGTATCGAGCAGGCCATGGAGTCCGGCAAGCCCAAGGAGATCGCCGAGAAGATGGTCGAAGGCGGCATGCGCAAGTTCTTCGAAGAGATCGCCCTCCTCGAGCAGCCCTTCGTCATGGACCCCACCAAGAAGGTCAAGGACCTCGTCGGCAAGGGCAAGGTCGTCACCTTCCTCCGCTGGCAGGTCGGCGAGACCAACTGATTCCTCGGTAACTGCCCTCAGTGGCACAGGCGTCCCGCTTGTGCTCGTCAAGTCAACGTGGTGAACAGGCAAACGCCGCGACCGAAAGGCCGCGGCGTTTTCGTTTCATTCAGATTTTCACTCGCGCCTATCGAGTGACACCGCTCAGCGTCTCAGGCTTTCCCGTGCGGGACTCCTGCAACACGATCTCGGCCGCCGCGATGACCGCGGACACGGCGACCCGCTCAACTCTGGATAAACGCCAAGAGATCCGCGTTGATCACGTCCGCGTTGACCGTGCACATGCCGTGTCCGAACTTCTCGTACACCTTGAGCGTGCCCTTCTTCACCAGCTTCGCGCTCAGGAGCGCCGAGTCGGCGATCGGCACAATCTGGTCGTCATCGCCGTGCATCACCAGCGTTGGGACGTTGATGGCCTTCAGGTCCTCGGTGAAATCCGTCTCCGAGAACGCCTTGATTCCCTCATAGTGCGCCTTGGCGCTGCCCATCATGCCCTGACGCCACCAGTTCTGGATGATCCCCTGGGACGCCTTCACGCCCGGGCGGTTGTAGCCATAGAACGGCCCGCTCGCGACATCCAGGTAAAACTGAGCCCGGTTCGCCGCCAGGGCAGCACGGAACCCGTCGAACACCTCCAGCGGCAGGCCGCCCGGATTCGAAGCCGTCTTCACCATGATCGGCGGCACGGCTCCGATCAGCACCAGCTTCGCCGTACGCGCCCCACCGTGCCTCGCCACGTACCGCGCCGCTTCACCGCCGCCCGTCGAGTGACCGATGTGCACCGCGTTGCGCAGATCCAGATGCTCAACCACCGCGGACACATCCGCTGCGTAGTGGTCCATGTCGTGCCCGTCGCTCACCTGCGTCGAACGCCCGTGCCCGCGGCGATCGTGCGCAACCACTCGGAAGCCCTTCTGCACGAAGAAGAGCATCTGTGCATCCCAATCATCCCCGCTCAAGGGCCAGCCGTGATGAAAGACAATCGGCTGCGCGTTCTTCGAGCCCCAGTCCTTGAAGAACATCCGCACGCCGTCTTTGGTGACAACCGACGATTCAGTCGCGCTCTCGGCAGCGGCCGCCTCCGCTTCTCCATGCCGGGAGATGGCCGCTTGGCTGGAGCGACCCGAGGCCAGCATCGCGCCAGCCGCCACTCCTACACCCAACGCCGCTCGACGATCAAACAACGAGCCGTGATTCGAGTTTGCCATGCCGTGATTCTCCCGTTTCGCGATGTCTATTGCATCGCCGACGCCTGCACATTACCGCCGCGTCCCGTTGTTCGCAACCCGGCACAAATCGCGAATGGCGCCACGATAATCCTCTATGACAACGCGCCGGATCGTTGCGGAACCGAACTTTCAAGCGGCCTCGGCGGCCGGATGCCCCCGGGCGTGTGAGAAGTCGAAGCTCGCGTTTCGATCGCCCGTTCCCCGCTCGGGCCTCTAGGTGCCGCCGTCAATCTTGATCCGAATCTCCCACACCGACAGGGGATAGAGCTTCGGATCCTTCAACGTATCGAGCGCGTCCTGCACCGTGGTACGCTGTCGCAATGCCAATCGACCCCGACATCCATGCCTACAACCAATCGCAGTCGCCATCGGATCGCCGCATCTGCGACGCTCTGGCCAAGTCGATCGACGCGCACCTCAAGGGCGCGACCTGCAAGATCTGGCACCGACATCCCGTCTGGTTCCTCGACGGCAACCCAATCGTCGGGTACAGCAAGCTCAAGGACTGCGTCCGCCTGCTCTTCTGGAGCGGCCAGTCGTTCGACGAACCCGGCCTCGCACCCGAGGGCTCGTTCAAGGCCGCCGAAGCACGATTCACCGACGCAAAGGAGATCCCAGCTAAAGACCTCAAGCGCTGGCTCACCAAGGCCGCGGAGATACAGTGGGATTACAAGAACATCGTGAAACGCAAGGGCAAGCTCCAGCGACTGAAGTAGCGCCCCCGAACACGCGTGGTCGTCGACGCGATTCGGCTCTGAGTCTCTCGCCGCACCATCGCTCTGAAGTAAGTGCGAGTGAGCGACAATTCCGTCACCTGCAACCGCGCGGCCGCGCTCCGGAACACCGGCGTGACGTATGCTGCGCTCCGAGTGACTTCCGACCGACCCCAGGAGAACAACTATGCACACCAAGCCCGTTGATCGCCGTGAAGCGCTGGCCGCCCTCGGCCTCGCCGCTGCCTCGCTTCCCGCGATCGCCCTCGCCCAGCCGCCATCGATTACGACTCCCAACGCCCCTCCGCCACGCGACCCCGCGACCAAGCCGCCGATCGCCATCATCCCCGGCAACGCGGCACCCGTTGATCTCAAGATCTTCGACGAGGCCTCGGGCCAGTTCGTCCTCCCCGCGTTGCCCTACGCCAAGGACGCGCTCGAGCCGCACATCGATGCCCAGACGATGGAGATCCACCACTCAAAGCACCACGCCGCGTACGTCGCGGGCGTGAACAAGGCGCTGGGCGAACTCGCCCGCATCCGCACCGCCGCGGGCGATTCCGCGCTGATCAAGCACTGGGCGAATCAGGTGTCGTTCCACCTCAGCGGGCACGTGAACCACGCGCTGTTCTGGAACATGCTCGCACCCCCGGGCAAGGGCGGCGGCGGCGGCTCCCCGGGAGGCGAGCTGGCAAAGGCAATCGCCGCCTCCTTCGGCTCGTTCGAGCAGTTTGTCGCGCAGTTCAAGTCCACCGCGACCGCGGTCGAGGGCGGCGGCTGGGCGTGGCTCGCCGTCGAGCCGTGGTCGAAACAGCTCGTGCTCATCCAGCAGGAAAAACAGCAAGACATGTGGGTGACGGGCGCGCAACCGGTGCTCGGCATCGACGTCTGGGAGCACGCCTACTACCTGAAGTACCAGAACAAGCGGGCGGATTACGTCGCGGCGTTCCTGAATGTGGTGAACTGGCGATTCTGCGAGGGGCTGTATCTGCGAGCAGTCCGATAACCGATGCCGCCATACTCCTCTCCATGAAAACCGCCGAGCAAGCCGCTCGGCGGCTTCTCTTTTCGGACCAAGAGCATCGCGCAACTCCATTCTGGATAAGCGTTTCCAACCGCACAGCCGCGCCACATGAAAAAATCCTCTTAAACGGCTGGCACTTCTCAGAACGTGAGGCATGTTTGAAGTGTCTTGTCTCTCTCCTCCTATGACTCGGCTGCGGGCGGAAACACGTAGCCGGGTTTCCTGAGTGTGGGTTGGAAACGGCCCAAACTCGACAAGTTCTTGTCTCTCTCCTCCTATGACTCGCCCGTGGCGGAAAACGCGTGCGAGTTTTTTCTTTTTTGGTTTGTGCAGGCCAAAGGCGAGCTTCAGAGCCGCCGCGTTGTGCAGGTCTCGGCGATGCTCGGGATTCCTTCCGACCCACCATCCGCTATCCTCGCCCCACGCGGTGTTTGACGCCGCGACGGGAGCCTCGCACGGATGCTGACTCTGGCCGCGACCACATTCACCGCCCTGGATTGGACGGTGCTGTTCGGATACTTCGCCTTGGTCGCGTGGACGGGGTGGTGGTTCAGCCGCAAGGAGCTGGCGGGTGCCAAGGAGTACTTCCTGGCCAATCGGCAGATGCCGATGTGGGCAGTCGCGATCAGCGTGCTGGCGACCTCGACGTCGGCGGCGACGTTCATCGGAAGCCCGGAAGAGGGCTACGCCCGGAACCTGACATACCTCTCAACGAACATCGGCGGCGTGATCGCGGTGCTGATCGTGGCGGCGTTCTTCATCCCGGCGTTTTACCGGAACAACGTGACGACGGTGTACGACCTGCTCGAGATCCGCTTCGGGCACGAGGCCAAGCAGGCGAGCAGCTGGATGTTCATGATCGGGCGGGTGCTGGCGAGCGGTTCGCGTCTGTTCATGGCCGCGATCCCGCTGTCGCTGATCCTGTTCCAGGAAACGCAGGACTGGCAACTGATTGGCGCGATCGTGGCGCTGACGGTGGTCGGCGTGCTGTACACGTTGGTGGGTGGTATCCGGAGCATCATCTACACGGACGTGATTCAGGCGGCGATCTTCGTTGGCGCGGCGGCGGCGGCGGTGATCGTTCTGCTGACAAAGATCCCGGCGCCGATCGGCGAGGTGTGGAACGCGATCGCGGGCGCGAAGGCGCCGGACGGCAGCGCGAAGATGACGATCCTGCGGCTCGACGGCGACCCGCACGTCGTGTACACGCTGCTCACCGCGATCACTGGCTTTGTGCTGCTAGGGATCGCGTCGTACGGCACGGATCATGACCTGGCCCAGCGGATGCTCACCTGCAAGTCGGCGGTGAAGGGCAGCCAGTCGGTCATCGTCGCGATCCTGCTGAACCTGCCGATGCAGTTGCTGTTCCTGTGCATCGGGCTGTTGCTTTGGGTGTTCTATACGCGGCCGGACCTGATGGGCGCAAACGCGGCGACGGCTCCGGAGAAGTCGAGCGAGGTGTTCGTGCGGTTCATCCTCGACCACATGCCCAGCGGCATGGCGGGCGTGATGATGGCCGGACTCTTCGCCGCGGGCCTCGGCTCGTTCAATTCCGCGCTCAACGCGATGGGCGCGACGTTCGTGAACGATGTGTACCAGCGGTATGTGAAGGACCGGGACGAGAAGCACTATCTGAAGGTTGGCCGGCTGGCCGTGTGCGCGTGGGGCGTGATCCTCGGCGCGTTCGCGTGCCTGTGCGTCTTCTGGCAGAAGGGGAGCGGCGAGACGCTGATCTCGTTTGCGCTCGGCGTGATGACGTTTGCGTACGCGGGGCTGCTTGCGGTGTTCCTGTGTGCGATCTTCACAAAGCGGGGGAACAAGGCGAGCGTGCTCAGTGCGCTCGTGGTCGGGTTCGGCGTTGTGCTGACGTTGCAGCCGTGGGCGCGAGGACGGTGGGCTTCGGCGGTTGGATTGGACGCGTT
The DNA here is from genome assembly GCA_036392375.1 of Phycisphaerales bacterium. GTDB lineage: Bacteria > Planctomycetota > Phycisphaerae > Phycisphaerales > UBA1924 > JAFEBO01. The sequence goes on along the minus strand of DASVYC010000116.1, from coordinate 10,901 downwards.
TGCGGCGTGGAAGGTCGCTTGGCCTTGGTACTTTGTGGCGGCGACCACCCTGGCGTTTGTGGTTTGCTTGATGGGCGGGCCGACGAAGGATCGCAAGCCTTCCAACGATGCGAGCCATGCCTGATCTCACCCTGCTTCCGCCGTTGATCGTCCCCAGGCCGCTGGAGGTGACCCGCGTGGGCGGGTTCACGCGGCTGGGTGGGATCATTCAGATCGACGCCGGGCCGCATCGGGCGGCGGTCGAGCCTCTTCTGCGTGCGGCCGGGTTCGGAGACGGGCGTGTCTCATGGATCAACGCCAAAGACGCGAACGGGCCATTCGTCCGCGTCTCGCTGGATCGCGGGATGGCGGCGGACGGGCGCAGCGATCAGGGGTATCACCTCGATGTGCTCCCCGATTCGGCCAAGCGGGATGCGGCGGTCAAGGCACCGAACGTGGTGCTTCGAGCGGCGTCGGCCGCGGGGCTGCGGCATGGTGCGGCAACGCTGGGGCAGTTGCTCCGGCAGTACGGAACGACGATGCCGGCGATGCAGGTCGGTGATGAGCCGGCGCTGGCGAACCGCGGCGTGATGCTGGACATCTCACGCGACCGCGTGCCGACGATGGAGCATCTGCGCGAAATCGTGGACACGCTGGCGGTGCTCAAGTGCAATCACTTGCAGCTCTACACCGAGCACACGTTCGCGTACGCGGGGCACGAGGAGGTGTGGCGGGACGCGTCGCCGATGACGGGCGAGGAGTACCGCACGCTGGACGGGTGGTGCCGCGAGGTGGGGATCACGCTGGTGGCGAATCAGAACTGCTTCGGGCATCTGGCGGCGTGGCTGAAGAAGCCGCGATACATGCCTTTGGCGGAGATCGACTCGCTGGAGAAGGTGTGGAAGTTCATGGAGTGGCCGCGGCCGGGGCCGTTCAGCCTGTGCCCGACGGACCCGCGGAGCATCGAGCTGGTGCGGGACATGCTGGGGCAACTGCTCCCCCACTTCTCGAGCAAGCAGGTGAACATCAACTGCGACGAGACGTTCGATGTGGGGCAGGGGCGGAGCGAGCAGCTCGTCCGCGAGCGGGGCGGGGCGGCGGTGTACTTCGACTTTGTCGATCAGGTGCTGGCGTGCGTGAAGCAGCATGGGTTCAAGCCCATGTTCTGGGCGGATATCGCGTTGTCGCACCCGGAGCAGATCGGACGGATCGCTCCCGAGCTGTTGTCGCTGGCGTGGGGCTACGAGCCGGACTCGGACTTTGATCAGTGGGGCCGCGTGCTGCATGGTGCCGGCCGCGAGTTCTGGGTGTGCCCGGGGACGAGCGCTTGGCGGAGCATCATCGGGCGTTCCAGCGAGCGGCGCGGGAACATCGACGCAGCGTTGCGGGCGGCGATCGATCACGAGTCAACGGGACTTCTGATGTGCGACTGGGGAGATTTGGGGCATCGCCAGCAGTGGCCGGTGTCGCTGCATGGGTTGGTGGATGGCCTGAGCGCGGCGTGGACGGGAAAAGAAGGCGGCGTTGACCTGAATGCCGAGTCGTTGCAGGTGTTTGGCGATGAGTCGCTCCTTGTGAGTAAGTGGCTGGAAGACGTCGGCGATCTCGATCTTGCGGCACGCAGGACGTTCCACGGCGTGGACGCATCGGGCACGCCGAAGCGGATCAAGAACGCGTCGGCCCTGTTGCAGGATTCGACGATCGCGTGGGGCGAGCCGCATCAGCCTGCACGGCTCGATGATTGGAAGCGGGCGATGGATGCGGCGACATGGCTGAGCGAGCGCGTGCCGAGTGGAGTGTCGGGCCTGCTTCGGGATGAGTGTGTGCAGACGACACGGGCGGCGCGGGCGTTGATCCGGCGGGCGCTGGCGCGACGTGGCGCGGCGGATGCGTCGGGGCTGCGGTCGGAGATGGCCGAGATGATCGCGGAGCACCGGCGGTTGTGGGCACTGCGGTCGCGGCCGGGCGGACTGGCGAGCAGTGTCGGGCACTACGAGAAAGCGATGGAGGATGTGCCGGCATGAGCGGCGTGGCCACGAACTCTACGAGAGTCCGCCGCGTCGTCGGCTGCATGACGGGCACGAGTATCGACGGGCTTGATGTGGCGCTGGTGGAAGTTCGGGGCACGGGGCTGGAGATGCAGTGCCGCGTGCTACGGCTGGGGACGCGGGAGCTTGGGGCGCTGCAGAGGCCGCTGCGAGCGTTCGCGGATGGGGCGGCGATGACAGCGGACGCGATCGCGACGATGGCGCATGACTTTGGCGTGCTGCACGCGGAGGCGATTGCGGAGCTGTTGGCGGGTGAGAGGGCGGATCTGGTATGCGTGCACGGGCAGACGGTGTTTCACAAGCCGCCGGTGAGCTGGCAGCTCTTGAATCCATGGCCGATCGTGCAGCGGATCGGCGCGCGGGTGGTGTACGACTTGCGGGGCGCGGATCTCGCGGCGGGCGGGCAGGGGGCGCCGATCACGCCGATCGCGGATGCGGTGCTCTTGGGATCGCGGCCGGAATTTGTGGGTGGATTGGCGAACGGGTTTGCGGTCATCAATCTAGGTGGTTTTGCGAACTACACGGCGGTGCCGGCGGCTGTCGGGAAGGCGCTCGCGGAGCGGCTGGGCACGATTCGGGGCGGCGATGTGTGCGTGTGTAATCAGTTGCTGGATCGGATCGCGCGGGAGCGGCTGGGGGTTGCGTTTGATGCGGATGGTGCTCGGGCGGCCGCGGGTCGTGCGGATGCGGCGGCGTGTGAAAGACTGGTCGCGATGATCCGGCCGTCGGAGCAGGGGCGAAGCCTGGGCACCGGTGATGAATCATTCGCGTGGGTGAAGGAGACTCGTGCGTCGCTCGAGAGTGAAGACGCGGCGGCGACGGCGTGCGAGGCGATCGGACGGGTGATCGCGGAATCGCTGCGTGGGCTCGAGACGGTGCTGCTGGCGGGAGGCGGAGCTCGCAATCGCGCTCTCGCGGCGGCGATCTCGCGGCACGGTGCCCGTTACGGTGCGCGGGTGCGGCTGATCGACGACTTCGGGATCGCGGCGACGCACCGGGAGGCGATTGAGTTTGCGGTGCTGGGAGCGCTGTGCGAGGATCGGGTGGCGATCACGCTGCCGTCGGTGACGGGGGTGGGTGTGGCGCCGATCAGTGGGGCTTGGGCGGGGTGATGGATGTCGGATATGGGCGGTCGGATGTGGGATGTGGGATGTCGGGTCCTCACGAGCGGGAGGCGAGTTGTGCGGGTGCGACTGTTTGGCGGCTTTGAGCCAGGCAGTGAGGCGGTGGCGTGAAGCTGGGGGTTCGCACTGCCTGCCGCCGAGCCGGGGGGCAGTGGCACCCGAGGTGCGCGAGAATCGGCGGGGTGTGGAAGCACCCGCCCCCGGTGCAGTGAAGACCCGTGGAAAAGAAAACGGCCCCGCGGGTGCGGGGCCGTGATCGAGACGGGATGCGAATCGAACTTACTTCTTAACCGCCTTGCCGCCGCGCTCGGCTTCGAGGACCTGCTCCTGCAGGCTGCGGGGCATCGGACGATACTCGAGGAACTCCATCGTGGCGCTGGCGCGGCCTTGGGACATGCCGCGGAGGCTGGTGGTGTAGCCGAAGAGCTGATCGAGGGGGATCTCGGCGGTGACGAGCTTGACGACGCCGCGGTCATCGGTGTCGATGATCATGCCGCGACGAGACGAGATATCGCCGGTGACGTTGCCGAGGTAGTCGTTGGGGACGGTGACGACGACCTTCATGATCGGCTCGAGGAGAACCGGACCGGCCTTCTCAGTGGCTTCCATGACGGCGAGGCGGCCGGCCTGCTCGAACGCGACCTGCGACGAGTCGACGGCGTGGCTCGAACCATCGACGATCGTCGCCTTGACGTTGATCATCGGGTAGCCGAACTTGACGCCGGTCTTGCAGGTCTGGCGGATGCCGTACTCGACGGAGGGGATGTACTCCTTCGGGATGGCGCCGCCGACGACCTTGTTCTCGACCGCGATGTTGTCGGTAAAGTCGAGCTCCTCGGCCGCCGCCTGCTCGGCGGTGAAGGGCTCGAGGTTGATCGTGCAGTCACCGAACTGACCGCGACCACCGGTCTGCTTGACGAACTTGCCGCGGACCCACTCGGCCTTCTTTGTGATGGCCTCGCGGTACGACACCTTCGGCTTGCCGACGGCGACGTTGATCTTCATGTCACGGGTGAGCTTGTTCTTGATGATCTCAAGGTGGAGCTCGCCCATGCCCGCGATGATGGTCTCGCCGGTCTCTTCGTCGTAGTTGGAGCGGAAGGACGGGTCCTCGCGGCGAATGACGCCCAGGGCCTCGGAGAGCTTGCGCTTGTCCTCGGTGGTCTTGGGCTCGATCGACATGGCGATGACGGGCTCGGGGAAGAACATGCGCTCGAGCATGATCGGCTCGTCGGCGTCGCACAGGGTGTCACCCGTGTAGGACTCCTTGATGCCGACGACGGCGACGATGTTGCCCGCGGTCACCTCTTCGAGCGGGATGCGGTTCTGAGCGTGCATCTCGAAGATGCGGCTGGCGTTTTCCTTCTTGCCGTTGCCGGGGTTGAGCAGACGCGTGCCCTTGGTGAGGGTGCCGGAGTAGACGCGGATGTAGGTGAGGTCGCCGTGCATGTCGCTGACGACCTTGAAGACCAGGGCGCTGAACGGAGCCTTGGGGTCGTGCGGACGCGACATCTTGATGTTCTTGTCGCGCGGGTCGGTGCCCTCGACGTCGGGCTTCTCGGTGGGCGAGGGGAGGTAATCGACGACGGCGTCGAGCAGGCGCTGGATGCCGATGTTGCGGAGGGCCGCGCCGCAGAGAACGGGGTAGACCTTGCGCTCGACGACGCCCTTGCGGACGGCCTTGCGGATCTCGTCCTCGGTGGGCTGATGGCCCTCAAGGTACTTGTGCATCAGCTCATCATCGAGCTCGGCGGCCTTCTCGAGCAGCTCGTGACGCCACTTGTCGGCGTATTCCTTGAGGTCATCGGGGATGGCCTTCTCGGTGACCTTGTCGCCCTTATCGCCTTCGAAGTAGTACGCCCGCATCTCGACGAGGTCGATGATGCCCTGGAACTCGTTGCCGGTGCCGATCGGGCACTGCAGCGGAAGAGCGTTCGCGCCAAGACGGGTCTTGATGGTCTCGTAAGAGAAATCGAAGGACGCGCCGAGCTTGTCCATCTTGTTGATGAAGCACAGACGCGGCACGCGGTAACGGTCGGCCTGACGCCAGACGGTCTCGGACTGGGCCTCGACGCCTTCCTTGCCGTCGAAGACAGCGACCGCGCCGTCAAGAACGCGGAGCGAGCGCTCGACTTCGATGGTGAAGTCCACGTGGCCGGGGGTATCGATCAGGTTCAGCTTGTACTCTTTGGCGTTGCGGGTCCACGGGCAGGTGGTGGCGGCGGACTGGATGGTGATGCCACGCTCCTGCTCTTCCTGCAGGAAGTCCATGGTGGCGGTGCCTTCGTGCACCTCGCCCATCTTGTAGTTCTTGCCCGTGTAGAACAGGATGCGCTCCGAGACGGTCGTTTTACCGGCGTCGATGTGGGCGCAGATACCGAAGTTGCGGATGTGGGACAGGTCGGCCATTGGGTGATTCCTTCTCGATCGCGCCCGTCGCCTGTTCCCGTTTCTCCCTGATGGGCGGGGTGCGGCGGCGGGGTGGGTGGGACTGAATGGTGAATCGGGGGACTGTTCACGCGAGCCACGATGACTCGGCGTGGGTGATGCTGGTTGGAGAGTCGACGGCGGGAGGAAGCCGCGGCGAGCGTGCGCTCGGCGGGTTGCTATCAGGCTGCGATCTCGTCTTCCTCGTCCATGTCCATAGTGCAATCGCTCGTCGAAGCTGGGCCTCTTCCGCGGAGCCGGAGCGGCTCTTTGGAGGGGAAAACGATAGCGCGCAGCGGCCTGAAATCAAGGCTGCGGCGGGGGTTTGATAGGGGAACAGATGACCCGGAAATGGCGGCCGAAGGCCCTATCCACACCCGTCAGGGCAGGTCAACCGGCGTGTGCAGGACCGCCCGGAGCCCGGTTTCAATCCAAGGCTTTAGCAGCAGCACCAGCACCGACGCGACGGCCAAATGCGGCCCGTACGGCAATTGCCGCCGCAGCCCGCCAAACAGCGCCCCGCCCAGCGCCCACGCCAGGCCCACAAAGGCCGCCAGAAAGAACGCGATCGTCGCGTCGATCCAGCCCAGGCACGCCCCCACCGCCGCCATTAAGTGCACGTCACCCAGCCCCATTGCTTCCTTGCCGAAGGCGAGGCTCCCGAAGATCCGGACAAACCACACCACCGCGCCGCCCACGAGGTACCCCAGCAGCACGCCACTGAGCGCCGAGAGCCAGAGCGGCACGTGCGCGGTCGTCGTCAAAGTCTCCAGCCGCGGGTCCCACTGCCAGCCCGCGACGCGCCCCACGAAGAGGTTGGCCAGCCATCCGCCAATCAGCGCCAGCACCACAGGCGAGGCCAGGAACGCCAGTTCCTTGATCATCTCCCGCCGCGCGTGCGGATACTGGATCCACATCTCCGCCTGCTGGTCAGCGGTGGGCAGAAGTGCAGCGTCCGCAGTTGCAGGATCAGATGCGAGAGGTTGGCTCAGGGGGCCGTTCTCGACGCCAATCTCACTGGCCGCCGGCTCGACGCTCTCGCTGGATTCGCGAAGCGCGTGCGGGGATGCGACGTCTTCCGCCGCCCGCTGCTGCTTCTCCCATTCCTCGTAATCCGCGAACGAACGCGTGATCAGTCCGGACCTCAAGAGCAACAAAGACACACCCAACCCGATCACGCCGCCGATCGGAAAGCCGACCCAGTACCACGCCTGCGGCCCAGGGCTCGGGATCGTCCAGGTCCACCCCTCCGCCGCCCGCCACAACCGCCCCGTCGTGGCCTGCACGTACAGCGCATGAAGCGGGTGCGCCACCAGTGCCACCAGCGACGGCACCCATGCGAGCACCAGCGGAATGGTGAACGTCTTGGCATCCACCAAGGTCATCGCGACGAGGCACCCGAGCAGCACGAGCGTGACCAGGAACGTCGGCCACGTCTGCACCAGCGGGATCATGATGCCACGGCTCGGCCCGGCCCAGTCGGGCGCCATCTGACCGATGTTGACGCCCACCAGCCGAGCGTTCGGCTCGACGTGGTACCACAGCACAAAGAACAACGCGAAGAGCACCGCCACGAACAACTCGACCGCGGGGTACTCGATCGAGATCTTGGAGCGACAGAAGCGGCATCGCCCGCCCAAAAGCACCCATCCCAGGATCGGGATGTTCTCACGCCACGTCAGCCGCGTCTCGCAGCACGGGCACCGGCTCGGCGGCGTCACCACGCTCAAGCCCAGCGGCAAGCGGTACACGAGCACATTGATCAGCGACCCGACACTCGCCCCAATCGCGAACACCCAGAGCACCTGGGCCACGGTGAAGAGCGAGATCATGAAGTCGGGGTAAGTCATGCGTGGCGAGGTTTGAGGGATGAGGTTTGAGCCGGGATGGAAGAGCGCGGTCTCGAACCTCCAACCTCGGCCATCCAACCTTCCAGCTTCTCCAACGGTCCCGCTCGGACCGTCATTCATCGTCCTGATCGCCGGATTCCTTCAAGTCCTTTGACAGCGACTCGATCCGCTGCTCGGCCGACGTCAGGATCTCGCGGCAGCGCTTCAGCAGCTTCACGCCCCTCTCGTACTCCGCCAGCGACTTATCCAGGCCGACCTCGCCGGACTCGATCGCCTCGATGATCGACTCCACCTCTTCGAGCGAGTGCTCGAACGAGGGGCCTTCCTTGGGGTCGTTGTCGCGGGAATGGGTGTCGCGCTTTGCCACGCCCGGAGCGTATCACGCGTCCCAGCCGTGGAAGAGACCGGGCTCGTCGCTCGGAGTCTTGCGGCGTTTTCCTGGTCGTGCCTGCTTGGGCGCGGCATCACCCACGACGCTGGCGATCGTGCCATCGGAGACGTGGGTGGTGAGCGCATCGCCCTGTGCCACGTCCCGGGTGGAGCGCACCAGCCGCCCGTCCGCCGCGGCGGTGATCGAGAAACCTCGTTCCAGCACCCGCTTGGGCGACACCGCCGCGAGATGCCGCTCAATCGCATCGATCTGGCCGGACCGGCTCTCCCGCAGCCGCCGCCCCGTCCGCTCCAAACGCTCCCGCAGGTTGACGACGCGTTGACGGTCCACGCACGCCCGCACCGCGCGCATCAGGCCATACTCCGCCGCGGCCAGCCGCGCGTTCATCCGCGCCAACACCGCCTGCGGGCGCAGGCGTTCGAGCCGCAGCTCCAGTTGATGGACCCGGGTCCGCATCGCCCCAACGACGTCGCAGGCCGCACCTTCGAGCCGTTCGCCCGCGAACTCCGCGTCACGCCGCGCGGTGTCGGAGCCGCGCGCGAGGGCGCCCACAAGCCGGCGTCGCGACGATTCAATCTGACGCAAGAGCTCGTTGACATCGGGCGTCAGCCGCATCGCCGCCTGCGTCGGGGTCGCGCAGCGTTCGTCCGCGACCAATTCCGCGATCGTCGTGTCGGTCTCGTGCCCGATCGCCGCCACCAGCGGCACACGACAGCGGAACACCGCGTCGGCCACCAACCGATCGTTGAAGCAGGCCAGATCTTCCTTGCTCCCGCCGCCGCGGGTCAGGATGATCGCGTCCACGCCCAGATGCTCGTGCAGGCGCGAAACACGATCGATGGCACCCGCGATCGCGCCCGCGGCCGACGCCCCCTGCACCGGCACATCCACCACCAGCAGCCCCACGGCCGAGCAGCGTCGGGCCGCCGTGTTGATGACATCCTGCAACGCCGCCGCCGAGCGACTGGTGATCACTGCGATCCGCCGCGGGAACCGGGGCAACGCCTTCTTCCGCTCAACCGCAAAGTACCCCGCGGTCCGCAGCACCGCGCACAGCTCGCGGAACGCACGCTCCTGGGCACCCTCTCCCGCACGCTCCAACGAATCGAGCAGGAACGAGACCTTGCCACCCTTGGCGTAGAACTCCAGCCGCCCCTTGACGATCACCTGCTCGCCGTCCACCGGCGGCGGGCTCACGCGGCGGGCCGCGCTCGCGAACATCACGCAGTTGACAACCGCGTTCTCGTCCTTGAGGTCAAAGTACCAGTGCGTCCGCACGCGGAAGCCGCTCACCTCGCCGATCACCCGCACGGAAACCGGCACCCCGCGCCGGATGGCCCCGTCGATCTCGCCCGCGAGCCTCGAGACCGGCCAGGGCGCCGCGACATCCGGCGGCGACGCGACCGCACGCCTCGGCGCGGCCATCTTGTCGGGATCAAATGGAAGCCGCTCGGTCACCGAGGCGAGTGTACCCGCCGACGATGCCGAGCGCTCCCGAGGCCTCCAACCACGCCCGCCACACCTCCGGCGGAAAGCGCTTCCGTTGTGCCCCGTCGTGCCGATCGATTGTGGGTCCGCCCGCTATCGGGTCGCGACCTTCGACGCCTTCTCATCGCCACGCTCCTCGTGCTTGGCGGTCTCCCCGTTCTTCGACGCCTCGGCCCGTGCGAGGCTCTGCTTCACGGCCTCGCGATCCGCCAGCGGCGGCATCGAGACGCGGGCGTTGCCCTTCACCATCTCGCGACCGATCGCCGCAAGCTCGCGGTCCTGAGCGGGCTGCGCCTGCGGCTGATTCCGCACCTGCATTTTCTTGCGGAACTTCGGCTCGTCGGTGGGGCGATCGAGGGTCATCACCGGTTTGATGTCGCTGACATCCACGCGGGTCTGGTCCTCCGCCGCGCCGCTGCCGCTAAACGTGCGGACGCTGTAGGTGTACCCGCGCTCACGCAGCCACGCCTGACGCCCCTCCTCAAGCTCGGTCCACACCTCTTTGTTCGTGGTGCCGTGCTCGCGGAACCAGTCCCGGGTCGCGACATCGAGGCGATCGAACGACACCTCGCTGGGGTCGATCGCCTGCCAGGGCGAGATCGTCATCACGTAGCCGCTGCTCAGGCGAACGTGAATAAGCGTGTCGTCGTTCTCGTACGCGCCGTACGCACCCGGTCCGGGGTTGCTCGCGGCGTTGATCTCATCGGGCAGCCGTCCGCCCACCTCGCCGCGGTCCGACCACGCGCGGCCGCCGAACCCGGGGCGACGCGAGTCGTCCACGCCCGCCGTGAAAGGACGGCTGGTCGCCAGGTACGGGCTGCTGGTGGCGGGCGCGATCAGCCGGGGCGTCGGCGTGAGCTTGCAATCCGGCAGGTACGGCTCGGGACGAGCGGCAAGTCCGCAGGACAGCATGAGCGCGGGGACGATGGTGGCAACGAGCATGGTCGAGTCTCCGGATGTGGATCGAGCGGTGTGGATCTGGGCCGATCGTGAAAACGCGTCCGCCGCACAAACATGCCCGACACTTGAGCGCCCGGCTACACCGCTTGGGGGAAGGCGCACCGATGCACCGAATCCGGCGGCACACCCGTCACAAACGGAACTCTCTATGGGACGTCGCCCGCGTTATCAGACACGCCCCGCCGCTCCAATGATCCCGCGTGGACCATTTCCGATACCAGAACGCCGAACTCTGTTGCGAGGCCCTGAGCGCCGCCGCGCTCGCAGACCGCTTCGGAACCCCGCTGTACGTGTACTCCGCCGCGACGATCCGCGAGCACGTGGGCCGACTCGCCAGCGCCTTCGCTCCGCTCTCGCCTTCCATTTGCTACGCGGTCAAGGCCAACGGCAACCTGCATCTGCTCAAGCTGCTCGCCTCACTCGGCTGCGGCATGGACGTCGTGTCGATCGGAGAGCTCGAGCGTGCCTTCGTCGCCGGCGTTCCCACCGATCGCATCGTCTTCGCCGGTGTCGGCAAGGGTGAGCACGAGATCCGCGCCGCCCTCTCGCCCGCCCACTCCCCGCTCCGCGGGTGGAATCCGCCCGACGAGCCTGGATTTGCCGCCCGCCTCGCAGCCCGGGGCCCCGTTTCCTG
>DASVYC010000115.1:0-46970 GCA_036392375.1 Phycisphaerales bacterium | reverse complement strand
CGCGGTGGATGATCCCGTTCTGGTGTCCGTGCAGCACGGCGTCGCAGACGGTCACGAACATCTCGAGCCGCTCGCGCAGCGGCAGCCCGCGGCGTTTCGCGAACGCGGTCAGGCTGAGCGCGTCGGGCACGAGTTCCATGGCGAAGAACGGCGAGGGCGTTGCCTGACCCAGCGGCGCGGTGCCGGCCTCGTAGATCTGAGCGATGCCGGGATGGCGCAGCCGCGCCAGGGTCTGGGTTTCGAGCCGGAACCGCGTCAGGGCGTCGGGGTGGGCCATGCTCTGGTGGAGCACCTTGATCGCGACGCGGCGGTTGGGGTTCTCTTGCACTGCTTCGTAGACCGTTGCCATGCCGCCCACGCCCAGCACACCGACTACCAGGTAGTTTCCCACCGCCTGCGGCACGGCAGAGGCCCGTGGGTCGAGAGCCGCCACCGCGGGCGATTCAAGAAAATCGGTGGTTCTTTCCGCGACCTGCAGCAAGCGGCGGACGCGCCGCAGCACGTCGGCGTCTTCGCCGCAGGCCTCGAGCACCATGGCCTCGCGGGCCGCTGCGTCGAGTTCGAGCGCCCGCGTGAAGATTGCGTGGGCCCGGGCCATGGCGTCAGCGGCCACGGTCGCCTCCCGGTGTGGTGTCACCCTCGCTGAGGCGATCAAAGAGCCAAGTCTTGGCGGCCAGCCACTGGCGATCGACCGTGCGCTTGCCGACCTTCAAGAGCTCGGCGATCTCCTCGATCGTGCAGCCGCCGAAATAACGCAGCTCGACGATGCGGGCCTGCTGCTCGTCGAGGGACGCGAGCTCTTCGAGGGCCTCGTGCAGCGCGATTACATCGAGATCTTGCTGCGGCGCTGCGATGTCCTGTTCGCCGATGGCGACCCGGGTCGCAGGTCCGCCACGCTTCTCGGCGTTGCGGGCTCGGGCGTGATCGATGAGGATGCGGCGGACGATCCGCGAGGCGACGGAGAAAAAGTGGACGCGGTCGTTCCAGTTGGTGTTGCGTTGATCGATCAGCTTGACGTACGCCTCGTGGACAAGCGCCGTGGCCTGGAGGGTGTGGTCGCGGCGTTCCTCGCTCATGTGCGCCAAGGCGAGCCGCCGCAGGTCCTGGTAGATCGCGGCCATCAGCGCGTCGACGTCCTTACGGTCGCCCGACGCGGCGGCGTGCAGCAGAAGCGTGACGTTGGCGGTTGAGTCCGACATGTATCCCGCGTCCTCCGCGCGACATTTCCCCGGTCGCGGCGTTCGTAAATAGATGATAGAGGAACGGTCGAGATGTGGGGTTTCTGATTTCGTCCGTCGCCGAGGACGTGGGCGTGGTAGATTTCCCTCGTGCCCGATCGCTACGACGTGGACATCACCGCCTCGCACGCCGCGTCGACGCCCCCGGGCGTGTCGGCGTCGACGCAGACCGGGCAGAGCAGCCGTTTCGAGCCCGGCACGGTGCTGCAGGATCGCTACCGCGTGGTGGCCATGCTCGGCAAGGGCGGCATGGGCGAGGTCTATCGGGCCGACGATCTCAAGCTCGGCTCGTCGGTTGCCATCAAGCTCCTGCCCGAGGCGCTCGCGTTTGACCCGGTGCGGCTGGATCGATTCCGGTCCGAGGTGCGGCTGACGCGGCAGATCAGCCACGCCAACGTCTGCCGCGTCTATGACATCGGCGAGTTCCAGACGCTCTCGGGACCGGCGGTGTTCCTCACGATGGAGTACGTCGACGGCGAGGACCTGGGCTCGCTGCTCCGCCGCATCGGCCGCCTGCCGGAGGACAAGGCGCTGCAGATCGCTCGGCAGATCTGCGCCGGCCTTCACGCCGCCCACGAGCAGGGCGTGATCCACCGCGACCTCAAGCCCGCCAACATCATGCTCGACGGGCGGGGCAACGCCCGCATCATGGACTTCGGCGTCGCCGGGTTTGCGGACGAGCTCAACGCGCGGGGCGACATCGCCAGCGGCACGCCCGCGTACATGGCCCCCGAGCAGTTCAACCGCACCGAGGTCTCACGCAAGAGCGACCTCTATTCCCTGGGCCTTGTGCTCTACGAACTCTTCACCGGCAAGCCTGCGTTCAACGCCCAGTCCATCGAAGAACTCCGCACGCTGCACAAGAGCGGCACCTCGTCATCCCTGGTCACCAGCCCCACATCCATCGTCCGCGGGCTCGACCCGGCGGTCGAACGCGTCATCCTCCATTGCCTTGAGAACGATCCGCGGAACCGGCCCAACAGTGCCCTGGCCGTGTCGGCCGCGCTGCCGGGCGGTGATCCGCTGGCCGCCGCCCTCGCAGCGGGCGAGACGCCCAGCCCCGAGTTGCTCGCCGTCTCCGGCGGCGAGGGCACGATCCCCAAGTGGCTGGCGTGGACGCTCGCCGCGACCGCGCTACTCGCCATGGCGGCGATCGCCGGCGTGCAGGACACGTTCGGCATCCACCGCATCGCGCCGTTCTCATATTCCCCGCCTGTTCTAGTCGTCAAGGCCCGCGAGACGATCGAGAAACTCGGCGTCGAAGCACCCACGGTCTTCGAGGCGTACGGCTATTCACCAATCCTCGACATCGCCCGCGACCCCAAGGCTGTCGGGGGTATCGCACGCCTCAAGGAAGCTCATCCCGCAAGCATTTTCTTTTGGTACCGGGCCGAGCCCGCACGCACCCAGCCCAACGGATGGGCCGATCGAAGTGTGACCTCGAACACGCCGCCCCGTGACGCGCCCAACAGCGTGTTCGTGGCCTTGAGCAGCAGCGGCCATCTCATGCGATTCGAGCGTGTGGCTCCCGACACAGGCTTTGCCGCCGCGCCCCCCAAGCAGCCGATCGATTGGACTCCGTTCTTCAGCGCCGCGAACTTTGATCTGGCGTCGATCCAGCCCGCCACACCGATCCGCACGCCGCAGGTCGGCGCCGACCAGCGCTTCGCGTGGACCGCGCGGTACCCCAACCGCGACGACATGGCGTTCCGGGTCGAAGCTGCCGCGCTCGCCGGCACGCCGGTCTCGTTCCGCATCGTTCCGGACAGCGCCAAGCCCACGGTCTCGATGGAACAGGCACGCAACGACGCCGCTCGCACGGTGGACAACATCATCAGCGGCGTGATGCTCCTGGGCATCGGGGTCGCCGTCTTCCTGGCGTTCCGCAACATCCGCGCCGGCAAGAGCGATCGCCGCGGAGCATTCGCCAGCGGCGTCGTGACCGGCGTCGCGACGTTCGTTTCCATGACGGTCGGACGCCACACGTTGGGCGACATGATCTCGATTGACATCATCGGCCGCCCGCTGGGACGCTCCTTGTGGTTCGGTGGGTTGTCGTGGCTGGTCTACCTCGGCATGGAGCCGTCGATCCGCAAGCTCTGGCCTCTCCTGTTGATCTCCTGGAGCCGCCTGATGTCCGGCCGCTGGCGCGACGCCTTGGTGTGGCGCGACCTGCTGATCGGTGCCACGTCCGGAGCGGCGATCGCCCCGCTGTTCGTGGCCGGGCAGACCTTCGACGCATCGACAGGGTCGTTGTCGCGCCCAGTGATACCCACCATCGAGTGGTTCACCGGCGTCCCCTTCGCAACCGCCGCCCTCGCGAGCATGGTCGCGGGAAACTTCGCGCTCCCCCTGCTGCTCACTCTGGCGATGTTCGGCATCCACAAAGCCGTGCGGCTGCACTGGATCACCTACCCGCTCACGACGGTTTTCCTGTGGGCCATCGTCGGCGGCATGAGCCCGCTGCTGGGCGTCCAAATCGCCGCGGTCGCGATGGCGGTCGTCGCCATGATTCTGCTCATCCGCTTCGGCCAACTCGCCTTCGCCGCGTGCCTCCTGATCGGCACGATCCTTGTCAACGCCCCGCTGACCCTCGACTTCAACGCTTGGTACGCGAGTGTCTCGCTGGTCTTCGCAGTCCCAGTGGCGGCAATCGTCATCACCGGGGCACGGTTCGCGGGTCGGGCGACGCCCACAGCCGCATTGCGGGCCTGATGGGGCGATCAGCCTTTCATCCTCTCCCGGATCGAGAGCCCGAACGGGGCCGGTCGCGTCCGTCCAGAGACCCTTTTCCCGCCCTTGATCCCCCCCCGGGGGAGTTCCTATCATCTCAGCCCGCCCGGACGTAGCCGGTCGGGCCCCAACAGTCGATCAGATGCGAGCGAGGTTCGGATGGCGATTCGCGTGAAAGCACGGAGCGGCGAGACGGTCGAGCAGATGATGCGCCGTTTCAAGAAACTCTGCGAGAAGGAAGGCCTGATCAAGGACATCCGCCGCAAGGAGTTCTTTGAGAAGCCCTCCGAGCGTCGGCGCCGGGCAGCTCGCAAGAGCCTGAACCGCCGGCTGGCCCTTTCGGGTGAGTTCGAGCCCCGCATCGAGAAGTAACACGAGCGGCCCGGGCCTAGCGGCACGGGCCGTTTCTTTTCCGCTGTCTCCAATCTTGACGGGGGCGGCGACGGGAACGCCGAAAATCCGGTAGTCTCTTGATCCCGCCTTCGGGTCGGCGGGACGGTTTAGGCTCCTTTCGTTCCATCTCGCGGTCGCGTCGGGCTGCTCCAGGTAGCCCATTCTGTGGGTCCCGACTTCCGGCACCCCGACGCACCCAATCACGGGAAACACACGCATGAAAACGATGCTGGCACCTCTGGCCAAGGCGTTCCAAACGCTTCTGGCGTGTTCCGCTGCGCGCTTTGCCGCCGCGGCTCTGCTCGCCGCCACGATGCTGATCACCGCTGCACCGGCTCAGGCCGCGTCTGTCGGGGCTGATCAGCCCGTCTTCCAGCGCCCGGGCGGCGAAGCCAACCTCGTCATCCCCGACCTCAACAAGGTCAAGTTCTTGGGCATCGGCGGCCACGACCTGCTCCTCGCGGGCTTTGTCGTCTCGGCTCTGGGTCTGGTCTTCGGCGCGGTGATCTACCTGCAGCTCAAGAAGCTGCCGGTGCACAAGTCCATGCTCGAGGTGTCGGAACTCATCTACACCACCTGCAAGGCGTACATGATCCAGCAGGGCAAGTTCCTCGCCCAGCTCTTCCTGTTCATCGGCGTCATCGCCGCCGTCTACTTCGGCGTCTTCGCCCCCACCCCGAACATCGACGCCGCCACCGGCGAGTTCATGTCGGGCTTCTCGATCGGTCGCGTCGCACTCATCCTCGTGTTCGCCGTCGTCGGCGTGCTGGGCTCCTACCTCGTTGCGTGGTACGGCATCCGCGTCAACACCTTCGCCAACAGCCGCACGGCCTTTGCGTCGCTCAAGGGCAAGCCCTTCCCCTGCTACGCCATCCCGCTCAAGGCGGGCATGTCGATCGGCATGATGCTCATCTCGGTCGAGCTGCTCATCATGCTGGCGATTCTGCTGCTCCTGCCCGGCGACCTGGCCGGCTCGTGCCTGATCGGCTTTGCCATCGGCGAGTCGCTCGGCGCCGCCGCCCTCCGCATCGCCGGCGGCATCTTCACCAAGATCGCCGACATCGGCTCGGACCTCATGAAGATCGTCTTCAAGATCAAGGAAGACGATGCCCGCAACCCCGGCGTGATCGCCGACTGCGTGGGCGACAACGCCGGCGACAGCGTCGGCCCCTCCGCCGACGGCTTCGAGACCTACGGCGTCACCGGCGTCGCGCTCATCGTCTTCACCATGATCGCCGTCACGCCCAGCATCTTCGCCCCCAAGCAGATCGACCTGGGCGGCGGGCGCATGGAGTCGTTCGCGTACACCACCAGCATCGTTGATGTCGCCGACTCGGCGGAATATCAGCAGGCCCTGGTGAAGCGCGCCGAGCTCACCAAGGACGACGCCACCAAGAAGCGTCTTGAGAGCCTCCAGGCCGACACCAAGAACCCCGCCGTTGTCGCCGCCGCCAAGGCCGCGGTGATCCCCGCTCAGGAGCGTGCCCAGACCATCCAGATCAAGCTGTTGGTCTGGCTGTTTGTGATGCGCATCCTGATGGTCATTGCCTCGGCCGCGTCGTACTGGATCAACGACCTGCTCGCCAAGGGCAAGTACCTGAACTCCAAGACCATGAACTACGAGCACCCGCTCACGGTCCTGGTCTTCCTGACCTCTGCGGTGTCGATCGCGCTCACCTACGCCGCGTCGTACGTGATGCTCGGCGGCAACGCCGCGACCGAGTACAACATCCCCACTGATTTCTGGTGGATGCTCGCGACGATCATCTCCTGCGGCACCGCCGCCGGCGCGATCATCCCCGAGCTGGTCAAGGCCTTCACCAGCGTGCACAGCCGCCACGTCGCCGAGGTCGTCAAGTCCTCGGAACAGGGCGGGGCGTCGCTCAATATCCTCTCGGGCTTCGTCGCCGGCAACTTCTCGGCTTACTGGCTCGGCGTCGCGATCATCGCCCTCATGGGTATCGCGTACTACATCAGCACGCTCGGCTTGGGCGCGATCATGCTCGCTCCGGCCGTCTTCGCCTTCGGCCTCGTCGCCTTCGGCTTCCTCTCCATGGGCCCTGTCACCATCGCCGTGGACTCCTACGGCCCGGTGACCGACAACGCCCAGTCCGTCTACGAGCTCTCCACCATCGAGACCATGCCGGGCATCCAGGACGAGATCAAGCGTGACTTCGGCTTCGATCCCAACTTCGAGGAGGGCAAGCAGTTCCTCGAAGAGAACGACGGCGCCGGCAACACGTTCAAGGCGACCGCCAAGCCCGTGCTCATCGGCACCGCCGTCGTCGGCGCGACCACGATGATCTTCTCGATCATCGTGCTCCTCACCGGCGGCCTGCAGACCAACCTCGACAAGCTCAGCCTGCTGCACGCCCCGTTCCTGCTCGGGCTCATCATGGGCGGCGCGGTGATCTACTGGTTCACCGGCGCCTCGACCCAGGCCGTCACCACCGGCGCTTACCGCGCCGTGGAGTTCATCAAGGCCAACATCAAGCTCGAGGGCGTGACCAAGGCGAGCGTGGAAGACTCGACGAAGGTCGTGACCATCTGCACCGAGTACGCGCAGAAGGGCATGTTCAACATCTTCCTGGGCGTCTTCTTCGCCACCCTGTCCTTCGCGTTCGTGGAGCCCTTCTTCTTCATCGGCTACCTCATCGCCATCGCGCTCTTTGGCTTGTACCAGGCCATGTTCATGGCCAACGCCGGCGGCGCCTGGGACAACGCCAAGAAGATCGTCGAGACCGATCCCATCTACAAGAACAGCGGCCGCGGCAAGGGCTCGGACCTGCACGCCGCGTGCGTCGTCGGCGACACCGTCGGCGATCCGTTCAAGGACACCTCTTCGGTGGCCATGAACCCGGTCATCAAGTTCACCACCCTCTTCGGCCTGCTCGCCGTCGAGCTCGCCATCCACGTCAAGGAGCCCGGCTTCGTCCACACGCCGATCACCATCGGCCTGGCCGTCGCCTTCTTCCTCGCCTCGGCCTTCTTTGTCTACCGATCCTTCTACGGCATGCAGATCGGCGGCGGCCGCGCCTCGCACTGATCGGTACGCCGGCTCTCACACCTTTCTCCCAAAGCACAAGGCCCGCACGCGTCGCGTGCGGGCCTTTTTCGTTGGTGAACTCTTGGGTCAACGCGTGCGACTGAGCGGAATCACTTCGCCTTCACATAGAACGGCACGTTGGCGGTCGCCGCGTTGCCCTTGGGGTCCTTGACGTACATGAACAGGCGATACCGCCCGGGCTTGCTGGGGGCCGCGAACTCGGCCTTCGATTCGGTCGCTGAGGGAGACGAGGTGGCGAACTTGGTCGGCACCACCGGGGGCACCGCCTCGCGGTCACCGCCGGTCTTGCGGTCCGAGGACTCCTCCCGCACTTCCCATTCGAACTTCACCGGATCGCCGTCGGGGTCATTGGCGGCGAGCGAGCCGGTGAGCTTTGTCCCCGGCGCGACGCCGTCTGCGCTCAAGTCGCCGCCCCCGGTGACCTTCACATCCCAGATCCTCGGGCAGCGATCCGACGGCCAGCGCCCTGTCCAAGCGAAGCTCATGGCGTCGGCGGCACCCAGGCGGCTGCCGTCGGGCATGAAGAGCCCGAACCAAGTGTGGGTGCATTCCTGCTTCTGGCCCCAGAGGAAGGCGTACGAGCCGATCACGTTCGGATTCTCCGCGATGCCCGCGAAGTATCGCGAGAAGTAGGTGTCGGCCTTCTCGGTGGAGTTGGGCTCGATCGGCACCCCGCCGCCCACGTCCTTGGGCCAGCGCGTCTGCGGCACCTCCCACCAGCCCCGAGGGCCGAACTCGGTGATCGCGATCGGTCCCTTCCAGCCAAACCGGCGTGCACGGTCGGCGGCGGTGTCCATCCCGCCATAGGAGTTCACGCCCAGGACATCGACGTCGGTGCAGTACGTTGTGATCTCCCGCACCTTGTCGGGGTTCACCTCGGCGACGATGAGCATCGCGGGGCGATTGGGATCGATCTTCTTGACCTCGCGGGCGACGCGGTTGACTTCCTTCCACATCATCGTGCGGTCACCGTCGGCCCCGAGTTCGACTTCGTTACCGATGCCCCACATGAGGATGGCGGGATGGTCCTTGAGCCGCCGCACATCCGCGAGGGTCTTCTCAAGCTGCTCTTCCACGGCCTTCTTGTTGTTGTAATCAAAGCCGTGGCGGGGGTGGGCGAGCCACAGGCCGACGGTGACGGAGAGCCCGAGTTTGTGGGCCTTGTCGAGAACGGGCTCGGCCTGGTCGGCGGACCAGGTGCGGATCGCGTTGCCGCCCAGGGCGACGAGCTCATCGAGCCGCTGCGAACCACCGGCGCCGCGGATAAACAGCTTCTCGCCGTTGCGCAGGAGCTTCCATCCGTTGGCGTCGCGTTCCAGCCTCACCGAGGCGGCCTTCTGCGCGGGCGAGGAAGCGGGCGCGGGCTCGGAGGCGAAGGAGGGCATGACGATGAGAGTGGAGGCGAACGCGGCGAAGGTAGTCTTCATCCCGTGACGCTAGACGCGTGTCGCCCCGGGGCCGATGCCAACGGGGCCTGAAACTGCCGCACCCGGGCATGAAACAGCCGCGTGAGGCTAGCAGATTCGAACCACCACGGGCGGGTGCTTGTGCGGGAAAAGCCGGGGAAAAAAGCCGATTCGCTTCGCACCCAGATCCAGCCAAGAATCCCCACTTGCTCCCGGCATGCCGCCGGGCGCTGCCGCTCCACCACTTCCTATCCGTGGCGGCCCTCAGAGAAAGACGAACGTGAATCCCGAAAAGAACAATCTGAACCTGGAACTGACCGGCCTCGTGGACGGTGCGGCCGCCGCCGCCAGCAAGACCCGCCTCGCCACCACCTCGACCGAGGACCCCGTCGTTGCCGAGCTGGTGGACAGGATCCTGGAAGCCGTCGGCGGCAAGCCCGGCACGATGGAGCACCGCCTCGTCCGTGACCTGCTCATGACCTCGAGCAAGCTGATCCCCGACGGGCGCCACACCGGCGAGCTCAAGCTCATTACCACCGCGGTGAAGGAGATGCGGTACGCGTACCGCGTCTTCGCCCGCTACGAGAAGCCGCACAAGGTCACCATCTTCGGTTCCGCCCGCACGCCCGAGAGCCACCCGGACTACAAGGCCGCGGTCGAATTCGGCCGCCTCATGAGCGAAGCCGGCTGGATGGCCATTACCGGCGCCGGCGACGGCATCATGAAGGCCGGGCACGAGGGCCCCGGGCGCGCCCAGTCCTTCGGCGTGGCGATCCGTCTGCCCTTCGAGCAGGCGACCAACACCGTCATCGCGGGAGACGAGAAGCTCATCCACTTCCGCTACTTCTTCACCCGCAAGCTGATGTTCATCAGCCAGGCCGAGGCGGTTGCTCTCTTCCCCGGCGGCTTTGGCACCATGGACGAGGCCTACGAGACCCTCACGCTCGTCCAGACCGGCAAGGCCTCCATGGTCCCCATCGTGTGCGTCGAGGGCGAGGAAGGCAGCCCGAACCACGGATACTGGAACGAGTTTGACCACTGGGTCCGCGAGGGCATGATCAAGCGCGGCTGGGTCAGCCCCGAAGACACCAATCTCTACTACATCGCCAAGACCCCCAAGGACGCCGTCGATCACATCGTCCGCTTCTACTCAAACTACCACTCGTCGCGGTACGTCAAGGACGATTTCGTGATCCGCCTCAAGAAGCCGCTCTTGCCGATGCACGTCGAGCAGCTCAACGACGAGTTCAAGGTGCTGGTCAAGGAAGGCAAGATCGTGCAGCGCGGGCCGTTCGAGGCGGAGACCGATGCGCTCGATCTGCCCCGACTGGTCTTCCACCACACCCGCTATAAGTGGGGTTTGGTGCGCAAGCTCATCGATCGCATCAACGAATTGTCCGCCTGACGAAGCCTCACGCGTGAGGTTCGCAACCGTCCCAACACCGCCGCGTATCGCAGCAGGCCCCATGAGGCCCCACGCGTTTCCAAGCATCCGGACCATCGCCCGCGCCCTGGCGGTGGTGGTGGCATGGGCGGGCGTCGCGAGCGCGGGCTGCGCGTCGCGCTCAAGTGCAGGCGATGCGAACACCCCCACTTCCTCCGTCACAACGCCCGGAGTGCAGGGGCTTGAAATCCGTCAGTGGCCGGTGAATGACGCGACCGATTCGGTGGCGAGGGCGCTGGCGGTGTACGAGGATCAGCCTTCGCCGCTGGACGATCGCACGAGGGCCCGCCTGCGCGGTGCGGGGATTCGCGCCGTCGCGGTGCCGGCGGCGGACCTGGATGCGATCCAACGGACGCTGACGCTGGCGGGTCGGCTGGAGCAGCAGGCTCCCCGTGAGTTCACCGAATGGACCCCGCTCGCCGCCGGGCCGCCCTGGAGCGGGCTGGCGACCTTTGTAGGCGATCGCGGGCTCCTGGCGCTGCACGCCGGGCGGCTGGCGTTGTTTGTGCGCGCGTGGGTCGCGCCGGGTGAGTTCTCGCAGACCGACACGCCCGCCAAGCTGCGGCTAGACCTGATGACGCGTCATCTCGAAGACGGGGCCGAGCGACCGACGTTTGAGGACCTGCTACGACCCCAGCCACGTCGGGTGCTCGCCGAGGCCGGGGCTCGCGTCGAGGCACTGGATCTCTCCACAGAGCTGGATTCCGACCGGGCCCTGATCCTGGTTCCGGAGTACCCGGCTGCGGAATGGGGCGATCTGGCTCGGTTGCCGAACTACATCGAAAGCGACCCCGAGAAGACACTGGAGATCGAGGGCAAGCCCGCCGATCGGACCGCGGGGCCGAAAGTGCCGCCGACTCCGACGCTGGGCCACGGCCTCTTGAGCAACGCCACCGAGAAGGGCGAGCCGACCCGCAAGCTGGTGCTGGTCTTGATCGCTCGAACGCCGCGAGAGTTTCGGTTGTTGCCGTGACGGCTTCAGGCGTGCTTGGCGTGCGCGGGGTCCTTGACCGAGCTGGCGAGCCACGAGAGCCCCCAAGGGACGCCGATCAGCATGCCGGCGATCCAGTCCATCGGAATCAGGCGAGCCGGGCCGATCAGTTCGCCGCTGACCGCGGCGGAGCGCAGTCCGGCTGCGTGGTACAACGTCCCCGCGACCGGAGCCGCGATCATGACGAGCACGACGCCCAGGTACGGCGCGAGCGCCGGACGCGGGTTATCCACCCCAGCGAGCATCAACCCCCCCGCCGCGCCGCCGATCAGCCCGGCGAAGAAGCCCGCGAACAGACCCTGACCCTTGAGCATGCCGATGGACGCGAACATGCTTCCCAACACGGCTCCGCACGCGGCTGCGAGCACGATCTGCACGCCCCGGGCGGTGCACGCGTCGCGCAGACCCTGCACCAGCGTGGTGCGGCACTCGGTGAGCGGGTAGACGCTGTCGTCGCTCTCCATCGGACGCGGACGCTGCACGAGCGTCACGAGCAGCAGCGCGGGAAGCGCGAGCAGGGCCGCCTCGATGGTGAGGCTCCACGCGGCGGCGCTCGCCGAGGGAGCATCGCGGAGGATCATGGCACCGGCACCTGAGCGGGCCGCCACCCATACCAAGACGAACCCGGCGGCGGCCATGCCCATGCCGCGGCTCACGGTCTTGGTGCCCAGCCAGCCGGTGAGCAGAGCCGCGAGCATCGCGATGAGCGTGTACACCAGACCAAGCACTGGCTGGGTGGACGTAAGTGCTGTCGCGTCGGACGCGGCCGAGCCGGTTTGCAGCCAGTGCATGGGCAACGCGGCGAAGGGCCCCACGACAATCAGGGCGGTGAACAGGGTCACCCATTCAAAGACGGCTTTACGCATGGGTGGATCATCGGCTGCCGCCCCGACGCGAGCAAGCGAGATTGGCGGTAGCATGTGCGAATGGCCGGGGATTCCCGGGAATCGAGCCACGCGCCGGACTGGTTGCCGGTCCGGCGAGCCGCCGCGAGTTGCAGGTCAAGGATGATGCGATGGACAACCCCGCTGCCACACCCTCCACGACGCCCCACCCTCCCGGTTCCGGCGTCTCACCGTTGACCGGGGCCGGCCCCCGCTCCCAATGGCAAGCCGGTCTGCGGCTCTCGCGCCCGGTGGCGCTGGCGGACCTCACCGAGGACCTTCTGTGGCCCTTGCTGCTCAAGACCCCACGGCTCGCGCTGCGCCCGGCGAGCATCGGGATCGCACTGTTCGCGCTGTTGAGCGCGGACCTGATCGGCCTGCTTGCCAACTTCTTCCGCAAGGAAAACCAGCTCGGGCTGGGGGCGCTCATGAGCGACGAGCTGCTCCGCGGCGCACGGACGCTGGTGAGCGAGGCGAGCGCGGGCCTGATGGCAGTTGACGCGGCCCGCTTCGCCGAGGCGTTCGTCCCGTTGGCGACCCTGCCGCGGACCATGTGGCAGGAGTTCTCGTGGGGCGTGCTGGTGGCGATCCCGATGGCGATCGTCCTGCTCATCGGCGCGGGTGCGATCGCGCGGGTCGCGGCCTGCGAGATCGCCCACGGATTGCGGCTCTCGTGGGTGGACGCGCTGGGATTTGGACTTCGCAAGTGGCGGAGCCTGTTCCTCGCGATCGCGGGGCCGGCCTTGATCGCCGGGCTGCTCTTCCTGGGGATCGGGGTCTTTGGCTGGCTGTTCTTCTCGCTGAGCTGGACGCCATGGCTCGGCGCCATCTTGTTCCCGATCGTGTTGGTCGTGGGCCTGGTGGGGACCATCTTGGTGGCGCTGACCATCATCGGCATGCCGCTGATGGTCCCGGCGATCGCCTGCGAGGGCGGTGACGCGATCGAGGGCGTGCAGCGGGCGTACGCGTACGTTCCCTCGCGGCCGCTGCGGTACGCGTTGTACCTGTTGATCCTCATCGGCGCCGGTTGGATCGCGGTCACGCTGGCGACGGCCCTGGCGATCGGGATCAACCGCTTCAACGCCGCTGCGATCACATGGCTGAGCAGCGACGCGCCGAGCGTGATCAGCTCGGCGGCGGCGACTGGCACGGGGTTCACGCACGGGGCGCTGAAGTTCTGGGTGAACCTGCCGCTGGTGCTCGCGACCGCGTACGCCATGAGCGTCGTGTTCACGGGCCTGACCATGGTCTACCTGCTGCTGCGCCGCGTCGTGGACGGACAGCACCTATCGGACATCTGGATGCCCGGCCTCCTGCCCGGGACCGTCGCGTCGCGACAGGCGGACGCGGGACCCGACGAAGCATGAGCGGTTCTGGCGAAACAGTGTCGCGGCAAACGTTCGAACGCCTCGCCGGCTTCCTCAGCGAGCGGAGTGTGCAAGACCTCGTACTGGCGGTCCGGGGGCACGCTCACGTGCTGAGAGCTCGGGGCTGCGACCTGCCGGGCGAGCTGGCGCTCGCGGCGGCGGACGGCTTCGTCTTGACGGCCACGGCGTTACAACTCGAGATCGTGCTCCGGCCCGGCCAATCGAGCATGAGCTGGACGTGCCCCGATCCACGGGTGACGCTCGACCTGGCCCGCGCGCTGTGCGATTAGTCGGCAAGCCCGGGCACGGGTAGGAGTTGTTCCTGGCGCAGCACGTCGGGCAGCTCATCGAGACGGCGTGCGTGGGTCACGCCGAAGTCCCCCACCCGCGTGCGGCGGAGCGCGGCGAGCACGCCGCCCACACCCAGTGCGGCGCCGAGATCTCGCCCGAGGCTTCGGATGTACACGCCCTTGCCGCAACGGATATGCAGCGTCAGCGAAGGCCAGTCGTATGCCAGCACGTCGATCTCGTGGATCGTGACCGGACGAGGCTGGAGGGGCGCAACCTCGCCCTCGCGGGCCATCTCGTACGCGCGGCGGCCGCCGATCCGCATGGCGGAGTACTGCGGCGGGGTCTGCTGAATCGTGCCGATGAATCGGGCGATGGCCGCGTCGATCGCGGGCCGGGTCGGGATCTGCGCGATCGGGACGTCGGTGAGCTCGCCGCCGAGGTCGTCGGTGGTCGAGAGGCGCGAGAGATCGATGGTGGTCTCGTACTCCTTTTCGGCGGCCATGTAGCGGGGCACGAGCGTGGTGGCCTTGCCGATGAGGACGACAAGCACGCCGGTGGCGAGCGGATCGAGCGTCCCGGCGTGGCCGACCTTGATGCGTTTGGGCGCGCCGCCGCGGCGGAGTCGGGTGCGGAGGATGGCACACACGTCCATCGAGGTGAACTTCTGTTGCTTGTCGATGATGAGCAGGCCCTTTGGCGTAGGTGGCGGCGTGGCGCTGGGCGGCGATGGTGTGAGATCGTTCATCGCTTCTCTCCCGAAGCGGGAAATGGAGTATCCGCCGAGATCACGAGCACGGTCTCGCAGCGACCGCGGGCGATGTTGAAGCCGCGGAGGCGGATTGTGGACTCGGGAAGAGAAACGCCGTTCTCGCGGGCCGCACGCTCCGAGAGCACGGCATTCGCGAGCGGGGACGCTGCGGATGGACGCTCGCCACGG
Source organism: Phycisphaerales bacterium (assembly GCA_036392375.1). Lineage (GTDB taxonomy): Bacteria > Planctomycetota > Phycisphaerae > Phycisphaerales > UBA1924 > JAFEBO01. Next base: position 32,219 of record DASVYC010000115.1, on the reverse strand, counting down.
ACGGCGCGAGCCCGAGTGAGGAAGAGCAAACTGTCTTCGTCGTAACCGAATAGTCTCGGCGCGGCGTGCGGGGCGAACGTCGTGACAACGCGCGAGGGCAGAGAAAGTGCGGCGGGCGCGACGAGTTGGAAGAGCGTCCAATAGGAGAGTGTGACGCCGAGGATGCCGCCGAGGATCGCAGTGCTTACGCGGCGTTGACCGGCGAAGAAACCCGACCGGAAGACGGCGGCAAACGCGACAACGCCGAGCGTGACCGCGACCGGCATGGCGAGCGGGGACGGCTCCCAGTTCGGGCCTTCGATCCAACCGAACTCGCGCCACCACGGCATCGACGCGCCAAGAGCCGCGATCGCGGTGATGACCACCAACCCGGTGCCCGCCCAGAAGCGCTTCCAGTGCAGGAACACGCCCGACGCACGCCGGGCCGGCAGTCGGGTGATCAGCACGGCGGCGCGGGCGAGCAGCAACGCCGCCGCGGGAAACAGGGGCATGGGATAGTGCGGCAGTTTCGTACTGACAATCTCGAAGACGATCCACGCCGGCAGCATCCACGCGAGCAGGAACGCCGTCGAGGCATCGCGGCGCCAGCGGCGGCGAATGCGGGTCAGCGCAAACGGCAGCGCCAGTGCCAGCGGCCAGAGCAGGAACACAAAGAGCGCGGCGTGGTAACCGGGCGGGCCCCAGTGCCCTTCCATCGCTTCCTTGCTGCGCCCGATGGTCTCGCTGTAGACCTCGTTCAGGTAGTTCGAAAGCCCAACATGCTGGCCGACGGCGAGGACCCAGGGCGAGACGCCCGCGGCCAGGATGAGCACGCCGAGCACGGGCTGCACGCGCCAGAGCCAGCGCCACTCGCCACGAATGACGCTGAAGGCGATGGCGCTGCACGCCGCGATCATGGGTGTGATCGGTCCCTTCGCGAGCACGCCCATCGCGACGCTCAGCCAGAACGCGAGCACCAGACCCCAATTCGTGCGAGGGTTTGAGTAAATGCGCCAAAGCAGCGTCTGCGTCGCGACGACCGTGAGCAGCAGCAACTGATCCGCACGGGCCTGATGCGCATCCACCACCACAAGCGGGCACGCGGCGAAGCCAGCCGCGGCGAGGAACGCGGCGCTTCGACCAATCCCGGGCATTGAGGCACCAAGGCGAAACAGCAGCAGCACCGCGCCGATCGTGCAGAGCACATTCGGCACGCGGTACATCCAGATCGCATCACGCAGCGGCTGGCCGCCGGTGAAGGCCGCCGCGGACGCGGATTGCAGCCAGTAGACGAGCGGGGGCTTGTTGAGCCGCGGCGTAGCGCCGACATAGGGCACAGCGAGGCCGCCGGAGTGCAGGGCAGGCACGCGCTGCTCGGCCGGGAGTACGACGCTCTCGAACATCTGGCGGCTGGCCTGCGCAAAGCGAGACTCGTCGCGATCGATCGGCGGAATGCTGAACAGACCGGGGACGTACACCGCGAGACAGAGCACCACGAGCCAGAGCGGCGCGAGGCGGCCGGTGAGCCCGCCGAGGGGCCGTGAGCGCGTTGGATCGAGGAGTTGCCGGGAGCGGGCCGTCACGCGGAAGCGAACGGTACGCATCGCACCGGTTGCATCCGTGCGGAGAGGCGGATCGCTACCTGGCACGGGTGCTCCGAGCCAGAGGCGACGCTCTCGCTTGCATGAGAGGCTCTACCAACAATCCGGCGTGCGGGACGTACTCGAACTCGACAACCCGATGACGCGACGGCGAAGACTGCTCTTCGGGCTGGGGTTGATCGCGCTCGGGCTGGCCGCTGTGCCCTTCGATGGAACCGTGCGGGATTTCCTTTGGACGCGGCGCGTCGGGGGCGACGTGAAGCGCGAGCTCGAGTTTCTGCAGCAGTTCGGAGCGATCTCCTCGATCGTGCTGATCTCGCTGGTCATCCTGCTGTTGGATCCGGCGGACGCACGGCTGAAGTGGCGGCGGATCGCGGACCTCGCGGGCGTCGCGGCGCTGAACGGGCTGATCGGCAACTTCCTGAAGATGTTCCTAGGCCGGCCTCGGCCTCTGTTTGATGATCCGGCCCACCTGCTGGGGCCGCTCGGCCGCTACCCGGTGGAGCGTGACGGCGCCGTGGTGCTCATGTCGGCGTGGGAGGTCGGGACCAAGGGCGTCAGCGATCTGTGGTCGATGCCCAGCAGCCACGCGATGGCCGGTGCGGGGCTCGCGTTCGCGTTGTCGGCGCTCTACCCGAGGCTGCGGCCGCTGTGCGTCGGGCTCGCGTGCGTGGTGTGCGCTGCGAGGGTGCTGCTGAACGCGCACTACGTCAGCGATGTGATGGTCGGGGCCGCATTGGGTTGGATGATCGCGGCGTTCGCGATGCGTCGAGAGGTGGGTTCGCGGCTGTTCGCGCTGATCGTGCCCGGCCTGCGGGCCGCGGACCGGCAAGGCATCTGATTTTCAGCAGCGAGACTGGCATCATTTGTCGGTCGCAGGCGGGCAAGCCTGCGGCCTGGCGCGGTTCTACACTTTGCCCCTTCGCCGGAGAGGTGTCCGAGAGGCTGAAGGAACGCGACTGGAAATCGCGTAAACGGGCAACCGTTTCGGGGGTTCGAATCCCCCCCTCTCCGCTTTCCTGTTCGCCCCCCAAGGGTCAGCGGTCGTCGCGCGCGGCGGCGACGAGTTCACGCATCTTTGCCGCCACGCTGGGCGGCGGAGGTGGCAGTTCCGACGACGTGGAGGCGAGGCGCGATTCGACGTTCAGGTAACGCAGGCTGTTCTCGAGGAAAAACGCGCGGTAGTGCGCGCGAAGGCGTGGATGCAGGAACATCTGTTCGAACCCAGCGAGGTACGCGGCCCGGTTGCCGCGGCCGGGCATGTACCAATCGGTGCCGTACATGATCTTGGAGCCGAGCGGGTACTCCCCGGGCGGAACGGGCTTGGCGAGTTCCGCACCCACGATGTCCACGAAACGCGCCCGATTCTCTGACTCGACGACCTCGTCGTGGATTCCGAACTCCACGTACACGTTCGGGTACTTGCGGCAGAGCCGCATGATGCGCTGGCCCCAATCGGCGTGCTCGCCAACGCCGAACCATGCCGCGGCGCCGCCGGCGTGAGCGAAGCAGAGCCGGAGCTTTCCTGTTCTCGGCGGATCGCTCGCCAGGTACTTCTCCCACCACTTTGGATCGGCGTGGTGGACGCCGTACCCCTTGCGTGCCTCGAGCTCGCCGTGATTGCAGTGTGCAAAGACTGGCACGTCGTTCTCGACGCACCAATCGAGCAAGGCCTTGAGCCGGGCGTCGAGCTCCGAGGCCGCGATCGACTGGCCGCCGTCGGTGTATCGAGCGTCCCATTGCTCGCCCGCGAACCGGGGAGACTCGCGGGAGAGGATCTCGTTCGCGATCGGTCGATACCCGGAAGGTGGATAGATCTTGATGCCGTATGCGCCGCGATGTCGGATCGCGTCCCGCACGATGCGCAGGGCATCTCCCGGTCGTGCATCGCCTCGGGGCAAGTGATCGCGGAACGGGTTATACGCGACGAAGTACACCGACGAGCCGTCGGACTTCTGGAATCGCTCCATCCGCGGGACCTGCTCGGTTGCAAAGTCGAGCAGCGTGCCCGCACGCGCGGGCTGGTTGTACACGGGTGCCAGGTCCATCATGTGCGTGACGCGGAAGAGCGGGCGATCCGGCCCCATGCCGTGCGCGTCGCGGTAGAGCGATTCTTTGGGCCCGTCTTTCAGCGTGAGCATCTTCAGAAAGCCCGGCTCATCGAACGGCTGGACCCGCTTGAGCGCGGCGAGGTCGATCTCCGTCAGTTCGACCGGCGCACGGATCGCTTCTGTCGGAGTGATGCCCGGCGCTGACCCGAGCAGCTTTTCCAGTGCGCGGATCGATTCGTCCTGACGCACGGTTCCTTCTGGAAGCCCTTCGGCTCGCTCGATCTTCTGGATCGCGTCGTCGATCCGGGCATCGGGCCCGAACCGATCCGGCCCCAGCGCCTCGGCGGCGTCGGGCGGACCTTCCATCTGTGTCCTCGCAACCAGAATCGCTGCAAACGCCTCGACGATCGCATCGGGAACGAGCATGGTCGTCAAACCGCGTGCGTCGCGTTTGCCCAGCCCGATTCCAGCGATCGGTAGATAGCGAGCGTTAAAGGTGTGCGTGTGAACATCAACGATCGGAGTTGATCGCTCGGAGCGATACACGTTCGAGGAGAGATCGATCTGCTTGAGTTCGTCCAGGATCGCTTCCTGCCGAGGCGTGAGCGCCCCCGGTTTCGATCCGGCGCAACCCGTCAGAAGCCCAATCCACAATCCCGTCACCCAAGCCCAAGTGATTGCTCGCATGGCGAACCTCCCCGGCGCGAAGGTACCACATCGGCTCGCGTCGGGTTAAGGCTTGGGAGGTGCGGCGGGATCCGGCTTGGGCTCCGGAGCCGGAGCCGGGGTGGGAGCAGACGCGGGGTCAGGGGTGGTGGCGGTGGCGGCGGGTGCGGGCGCTCGTTCTTGGTTCTTCGCTTTGGCATCCTCCGCGACCCGCTTGCCGAAGAGCTCGAGCAAGGCCGGGCCGGGGACGTAGGGGGCATCGCCCTCGCCCTTGATGGATTCCTTGGGCGCGGGCTGGTCCGGGTTGGGGCGAGCCGGGATGCTGAGATCCACGCGTGACTGGCCCAGGAGCGTGCCGGTCGCGAACGCGAGGTCGACCTGAGAGACTTGGTAGTCGGTGATCGCGTTGATCTCCTGGAGCTGAGCTTCGGAGAGACGGGTCGCGGCATCGAGCACGTTGGTGCTGGTGCTGGCGCCGACATCGAACTGGCGCTGTTCCGCCTGCAGGGCGCGGGTGTTGAGGATCACGCTCTGGCGGGCGGCGATCACGCGTTGCCACGCCGCCTCGCTGGTGTCGATGGCGTTGAGCACCTCCTGGCGGATGCTCTGCTCGCGGGCGTCCTTGGTGCTGAGGCGCTGGATGCGGGTGAGGATGGCCCGCCGCACCACCGATCGGGCGGCCTCGTTGCCGAGCGGGATCTCGGCGTTCAGCCCCACGCTCCAGTCGGTGTGCTGCCACTCGGCGACGCCCTCGAGGGCACGACCTCGCACGCTGCCCAGGCCGTTGACGTTGTACGTGTAATCCAGCGTGATCAAGGGCAGGGCCCGGTTCTGCGCCAGGTCGATGTTGGCGGCGTCGGCGGCGAGGCGCAGCTCGAGCTCCAGCATCTCCATCCGCGTGTTCACCGCTTGCTCGGTCAGGGTGACGCGGTCAAACTGGTACAGCACCAGGTCCGGCTCGGTCGCCAGCGTCAGGATCGTCGGCGTTTCGACCGGAAGCCCGGGCATGTTCATCACGCGCTTCAGCTCGCGCTGCTGCGTGAGCACCACGTTCTGGGCTCGGATGATCGCGTCCAGTCGGTCGGCGACGCCCGCCTGGGAGCGGATCACTTCGATCTCCGGGGCGCTGCCCGCCCGCACCCGACGCTCGGCCCGCTCGAGCTGGGCCTGGGCCAATTCGTACTGCTGCTGCGTGACCTCCAGGCTCTTCTTTGCCTGGTACAAACGCCAGTACGAGCGGTCGACCGCGGCGACCTGGCGGATGGCCTCGAGCTTGGTCGTGCTCTCCGCGGCCTTCTCGTTGTACGACGCGATGCGCAGGGCCGCGGTGTTGGCGCGACGCCCGGCGTTGCGCAGCAGCGGCTGGCTCACCGAGAAGCTCAGCTCGTCGCTGTAGCTGGGGTTCAGGATGCCGCCCGGGTTGCTGTTGTTGCGTTGGGCGGCGAAGTTCACGTTGACGGTCTCGCCGGTGCGGAGCGGGATGCGGACGCCGGGCTCGATGAAGCGCGTCCCGCTGAACGTGCTGTCGGGGTTGCCGAAGCCCGTGGGCGCGTTGCGTTCGTCCCACAGCGTGCGGAGGGTGAACGCGCTCTCGAACCGCGCGTCCTCCTGGCTTACGAGCTCTCTCGCGATCGCGGGGTCGACGAGGGCGATCTGGAGCTGGAGGTTGTTGGAGAGCGTGCTCGCCCGGGCCTCTTCGAGCGCCAGGGCGTAGTTCTCGATCCCCTCGAAGCGCTTGCGGGCCCGCTCGATCGCCTCCTTATCGATCATGCCCGCCATGTCGGTGGGCACCTTGACGTCGGGCTTGGCGTAGGCCTCGAAGTTCGCGGGTTCGAGGCGACGCAGGCGGTCGAGCGAGACGTCGGCCCCGTAGTCGCCCTCGTCCCATGCGAAGGGGTTGCCGGCGCAGCCCGCGAGCAACGCGGTGATCAGGGTGACGGAGATCGCGCGGGCGCGGGGGGCGCACCGGGTCGAGAAGGTGGCGCGTCGTGCGCCGAGCCGGTTATTCATGCCGCAGAGCCTCGATGGGGTCCAGACGAGCGGCCTTGATGGCCGGGAACATGCCGAAGATCAGACCGGTGGCGGCCGAGAACCCGACCGCGAGCATCACCGCCCACGACGGGATGACCGCGCCGCCCAACGCGTTGCTGGCAACGGCCCGCATCAGGATCACCAGCCCCTGGCCGATCGCAAGCCCGATCGCGCCGCCGAGCATGCACAGCGTGACGGCTTCCACCAGGAACTGGGTGAGGATCACGCTGGGCTTGGCCCCCACCGCTTTGCGCAGTCCGATCTCGCGGGTGCGCTCGCTCACGGAGACCAGCATGATGTTCATGATGCCGATGCCGCCCACCAGGAGCGAGATCGCGACGATGCCGCCCGCGAAGGCCTGCAGGCCCGCGGCGAGCGACTTGAACTGGGAGATCGCCTGGTCGATCGCTTCCACGCCGAAGGTGTTGGGTTCGCCGGGCTCGAGATTGCGGACGCGGCGCATGTAGGTCGTGATCTCGGCCTTGACGTCCTCGAAGAGTTCGGGGCCGCGGCTCTGCGCGACGACATAGATGCGGGGTTCGGGTCGCATCATCTCGCCGGTGGCGAAGGGGATGAAGATCTCGGTCTGGGCCTCGTTGCCGCCGAACATGGGGCTGACGGTCTTGGTCTCGACCACGCCGACGATCTTGAAGCGACGTCCGCCAACAAGCAACACTGTGCCGGTGGGGTCGGAGTTGAGGTTCAGCTCCGCCACGCCCTTGTCGTTGATCAGGCAGACCTGCAGCTTGCCTTCTTCGTCGCTGGGCATGAAGGGGCGGCCGATGGTGACCGAGCGGGACTCGATCTCGTGCCAGTCGGGGCGGATGCCGGTGACCGTGACAAGGTCCTTCACCTTGTCACCGGCCTGCACCGTGACGGTGAAGTTCATGACCGGAGACAGGCGCGCGAGCGAAGGGGAAGCGGCGAGCATGCCGTCCACCTGGCGGGTTGTGAGGCGGAGCTGGCGCCAGCCGTAGCGGTCGCGCCGGTTGTCGGGCATGCGGGGGAAGACCCAGACTTTGTTGGCGCCGATGGTCGCGAACTGGTCGAGCACGAACGACTCGAGGCCTTTGGTCGCGGCGACGATGGACACGACCGCGGCGACGCCGATCACGATGCCCAGCGTCGTGAGCACGGCCCGGATCTTGTTCGCCCAGATCTGGGCGAGCGCGATCAGCACGGTCTGGAAGAGAAGTCGGATGATCATGAGAAGCTCGGTCGGTGGATCGGCGTCGAGTTACGTCCCGGCCGCGGCGGGCTCGGGGGCGAGGCCCGCGGCGACCGCGGCCTTGACCGCGTGGTCGGCGGCACGTCGGAGGTAATCCTGGTGGATGGGGTCCTGGTCGGTGGGGAAGTCCGAAACGATCTTGCCATCGCGGAGCCGGATGATCCGCTTGGCGTGCCCGGCGATGTCCTCTTCGTGTGTCACCACGACGATCGTCTGGCCCTCGGCGTGAAGCTGTTTGAAAAGCCCGATGATCTCCTCGCTGGTCTTGGTGTCGAGGTTGCCGGTGGGCTCGTCGGCGAGCAGGATCGAGGGGTTGGTGACCAGTGCGCGTGCGACGGCGACGCGCTGGCGCTGGCCGCCGGACATCTGGTTGGGCTTGTGACCCATGCGGTTGGCGAGCCCGACACGCTCGAGTGCACGCTTGGCCATCCGGCGCGCCCCCCACCAGTACTTGGCGGAGTAGAGCAGTGGCAGCATCACGTTGTTCACCGCGTTGGCCCGGTTGAGCAACTCGAAAGACTGGAAGACGAAGCCGATCTCCTCGTTGCGGACCTTGGCCAGAGCCGTCGCGCTCATCTTGTGGGTGGGCTTGCCGGCAAGCTCGTACGAGCCGGCGGTCGGGCGGTCGAGGCAGCCGAGGATGTTCATCAGCGTGGACTTGCCCGAGCCCGAGGCGCCCATGATGGCCACGAACTCGTTCTTGGCGATGTCAAGATCGACGCCGCGGAGCGCGTGGACCTTCTCCGGCCCGATGCGGTAGACCTTCTGGAGATTTCGGATCTTGATGGCGAGCATGGGTGCCTGTCGTGTGCCTGCCGACCGGGGAAGCGTGAGGCCCAATCCGAGAGTCCAAATCGAGAAGCAATTCCCAGAAGCAAACCCGAGACTAGTTCTTCCCGCTCTCGGCCGGAGCTGGCGTCGCGGCCTGGGTGGAGACGCTGGACTCCTTGCCCTTCGAGCCGTCAGAGGGCTTGCTTTCTGTCGGCTTGTTGTCACCGGGCTTGTTGTCTGCGGGCTTATCCGTTGCCTTGCCCTCGGTCTTCTTGTCGCTCGAGCCGTCCGCGGGCTTCTCGGCGCTGGCGGTGCGCACGCCGGCGTTGGGGTCGGCTGCGCCCTTCTTCTTTTCTTCCTTGTCCGTCAGCTTCTGATCGGCCTTGAGACTGACCAGCGCCTTGAACGGTCCGACGATGATCTTGGAGTTTTCCTCCAACCCCCGCAGGATCACCGTGTCGGTGAGATCGCTGGGTCCGACGGAAACGGGGTAGACCTTGGCCTTGCCATTGTCGTAGCCGTAGACCACCCTGGCCCACTTCTTGCTGCGATCCACCATCCCGTCACGCGTGGCCTCGGCGGGCAGTTCCTCCACCAGTCGCTCCACCACGGCCTGGCTGGGCACCTTGATGACGTTGCTAAAAGTCTCGACCTCGATGTCCACGTTGCCGGTCATGCCCGAGTAGACCGCGACATCCTCGGGCACTTCCAGCTTGATCTCGGTCTGGAAGTACGCGGTGTTGTCGCGATCGACGATGCGCAGCGGCTGGATCGTCTGCACGACGCCGCCGAAGGTGCGGTTGGGGAAGGCGTTGATGTAGACCTTGGTGCGCTGCCCGATCTTGACGGGCGCGATGTTGGTCTCGTCCACCTTGGCCTTGACGATCATCGAGTTCAGGTCGGCGACCTGCATGATCACCGAGCCGGGGTTGTTGAGCGTGCCGACGACGACCAGCTCGCCCTCCTCGGCCTGGGCGTTGGTCACCACTCCGTCGAAAGGCGCGATGATGGTCGTGTACGAGAGGTTCTTCTCGGCCCGGGAGATGTTCGCCTTGGCGATCGAGATGGCGTGCGTCACTTGGTTGTAGCTGCTCTGGGCCCGGCTGTACTCCGCCTCGGCGGTATCCAGTTCGGCCTTGGAGATGTCCTTGCTGCCGAACAGCTCGCGCTTGCGGCCGAGCTCCTGGGTCATGTTCTCCATGCTCGCCAGCGCGCCCGCCAGGCGAGCTTCCTCGCTTTTGAGCTGGGCCCGGGCCGACTCGAGCGACGCCTTCAGGTCGTCGGCGTCGAGGCGGACGAGCACGTCGCCCTTCTTCACGCGCGCGCCCTCGCGGTACGGCATGGCGACGATGCGGGCGGAAACCTGGGCGGAGATGTCCACCTTCTGGAGCGGCTCGATGACGCCCGGGGCGCTGACGACGCGGACCAGGTCGCCGCGCTTCACGTCCTCGACGCGGACATACGTCGCCTTCGCCGAGGGGTCGAACATCTCACGCATCTTCGCCATCTGGCCGGATTGGACGAACCAGACGCCGCCGCCGGCGAGGGCGATGATGACCACGAGGAGAAAGCCGAGAATCCATTTCCACACGCGTCGGTCCTCCGAGTCCCGCTGCCGCGGAACGCCCATCCTTTGTTCAACGCGGAGCCGGAGGTGTCGGTTCGCCACCGTTCGGCACAAGGCCGATGGTGCTCCGTCCCGCCGAACAACCAACAAACCGCGCCCGCCGTCCCTTCAGTGCGACGCCCCGCCGCTTCGCCACACAGGCTCATTTGGATTCGCCCGCAACAAGTTGCAGGGATGGTAGGAATGCGCCCACAACGGCGTGCATGGAGGTGGCGATCGACGAGATTGACCGGAAGCTCCGGAATCCCGCCGACCACGTTGCAACCGACCGGGGATCCGCCGCTACATCCTCCATTGATCTCGGTACGCTGGCGATCCGGTGCCCAACGCACCCCTCCCCCGCCCTCTCTCCCATTTGCTCAAGGAGCTGCTCGTGACTGATTCTCGATCACTCGTGTCGGTGGCCGCGTCCGGCCGCCTTCCCCGTCTGGCACGTCTGGCTGCGCTCCTGGGCGTGGTGGGCGGATGCGTCGGCTTGGCTTCCGCCGAACCGGGCCTCGCCTCGGAACCCGGTGTCGCCACCGACCCGGCCTTGTCACCGGCCACCGCAGCCGCTGCGGCCGCCGCCGCGGCTCCCGCCGCCAAGGCCCCGGACTTCCCGCCCTTCGAGAAGGCAATCGAGGGACTTACCAAGGTGGTCAGCACCGCCGACGGCGCGACGCCGCTCTACGACCTGTACCGCGACGACAAAACCGGCAAGCTGCTGGCGGTGCTGCCGGCCAACTTCGAGTCGCAACTGATGATGATCGCCTGCACGGTCACAGCGGGCGACTCGGAGGCGGGCGTGATGGGCCCGACCCATTACACCAAGTGGGAGCGTTACGACAAGCAGCTCGCGTTGATCTCGCCGGACTTCTCCGTCCGCACCAGCTCCGACGACAAGCAACTCAAGGACTCGGTCAGCCAGCTCTACACCGGACGCGTGATCACCACCGTGCCGATCGTCTCGATGGCGCCGGGCAACCGCCCCGTGATCGACCTTGGCGCCATGGCCACCCGCGACGTCTCCAAGTTCTTCGGCAGCTCCGTCTACGGCGGGTACGGGCCCAACCTTCCCGCCGTGAACCCGGCGCTCACCAAGCTTACCAAGGCCAAGACGTTCCCCAAGAACGTGGTCATTGAGTATCAGGCGCCGCGTCCCGACGGGCAGCTCGTGCGGTTCGCGTATTCCATCGGCGAGCTCACCGGCACGCCCGGCTTCAAGCCCCGCAAGGCCAGCCCCAAGACCGGCTACTTCTACGACTTCTACCAGGACTTCGGCAAGACCTCCAACAAGGACATTACCGAGCGCTACATCAATCGCTGGTCGCTGGAGAAGGCCGACCCGAAGCTCAAGGTCAGCCCGCCCAAGGAACCCATCGTGTGGTACATCGAGCACACGACGCCGCTGCGCTTCCGCCGGTATGTGCGCGAGGGCATCGAAATGTGGAACCAGGCGTTCAGCGAGATCGGCTTCGACAACGCCGTGGTCGTGTACCAGCAGGACGCGACGACCGGCGCGAACATGGACAAGGACCCGGAGGACAGCCGCTACAACTTTTTCCGCTGGAACGCCAGCGACAACGGGTATGCCATCGGCCCGAGCCGCACCAACCCTCTCACGGGCGAGATCCTCGACGCGGACGTGGTGTGGCATCAGGGACTGACCCGCGCGGTGCGGAGCATGGTTGAGAACTTCTCGCTGGCGATCGCCGAACACGCGTTCAGTCCCGAGACCCTGCAGTGGCTTGAGGAGCAACCCACCTGGGATCCGCGTCTGCGCCTGGTCGGTCCGGACCAGCGTGAGGCGGTCCTGCGCGAGCGGGCGATGCGTGCCGCGAACCCCGAGCAGGCCAAGGCCGCGGGGCGGAGCGAATGGGCACTCGCGTCGATGGCCGGGGGCGGCGCGTGCCGCATCGGGACGATGCTGTCCCTGGACATGGGCCTCGCGGACGCGGCGTTCGCGTCGGGCGCGGTGACGCCCAAGTCGCCGGACACGCTCGATGATCTGCCCGAGGAGTACCTGGGCCAGATGATCCGCTACATCAGCGCCCACGAAGTCGGGCACTGCCTGGGCCTGCAGCACAACATGATCTCCAGCACCATCCGCTCTCTGAAGGAGATCAACTCCACCAGCTTCAGCGGCGCGACGGTCGGCTCGGTTATGGAGTACGCCGCGGCCAACATCAACTACAACCTGGGCGACGTGCAGGGCCCGTACGCGACGCCGGTGCTCGGGCCCTATGACAAGTGGGTGATCGCCTACGGCTATGGCCCGGAGGACAAGCTCCCCGAGCTGCTCAAGAAGTCCGGCGAGCCGGACCTCATCTACCAGGCGCAGTCCGCGATCACATTCGACGCCGACCCGCGGAACAACACCTGGGACCTGGGTGCCGACAACCTGCAGTTCGCCGAGAGCCGACTGGGGCTCATCAAGGAAGTGCGGGCCAAGCTGCTCGACAAGATCGTCAAGGAGGGCGAGTCGTGGGCCGTCGCACGCCGTCGCTACACCGCCACGCTGAACTCCCAGCTCCAGATGCTCTCGATCGCCTCGCGCTGGATCGGCGGCTCGTTCCTGAACAACGACTCCAAGGGTGATCCGGGCGATCGTGCTCCGATCTCCGACGTCCCCGCCGAGAGCCAGCGCCGGGCCCTGAAGCTGATCATTGACAACGCCTTCGAGGACTCGTCCTTCGGCCTCACGCCCGAGATCGTCCGCTACCTCAACAAGGAGCACTTCTACGACAACAACGAGATCATCAGCGACTCGAGCTTCACGGTTCACGACTCGCTGGGCGGCGTGCAGTCGGTCGCCCTCACGATGATTATGAACCCGACCCGCCTCCGCCGGCTCTACGACAACGAGTTCCGCACCGCCGGCACCGACAACATGATCACCATGAACGAGGTCGTTCGCACCGTCACCGACAACGTGTGGCGCGAGTACGCCAAGCCCAGCGGCTCGTTCAGCGACAAGTCGCCCATGGCCAGCTCGCTGCGGCGCAACCTGCAGCGCGAGCACCTCGAGCGGCTCGTCACACTCTCGTTGCTCCGCGACAGCGGCAGCGCGTCGATCCGAGCGATCTCCTCGATCGCCCGCCTCGAGCTCAAGCGGGTCGATGGCCTCGCCGAGGGCGCCCTCAAGGCCTCACCCGACGCTTACACCAAGGCTCACCTCGACGACGCCCGCACCCGCATCGCCAAGACGCTGGAAGCCTCGTATGTCGTGACTCGGTGAGCGACATTCCATCCCGACACCTCAACGCCCGGCGGCAACGCCGGGCGTTTTCGTATCCACAGCCGGAAGCAGCCGGCGACGCTCGCTGGGCTCACCGCGGCTCCGGCGGCCGCAGGATCGACAGGTACGCCTCCCACGCGCCGACTTCGCTCTTGTACTGATACGCCATTGCCTTGCTGATCTGGGCGATGTGGTTCAGGTCGTGCACGGTCCACGTGGCAAGCAGCTGCGCCAGCGTGACGCGGCCGAGCTTGGGGTGCGTGCCGCACTTGGCGAGATCGGCCTCGGACAGATTCAGCTTCGCGAGCGTGGACAGCGAATCCCGTCGCGCGTGGTCGAACTCGTCGAGCAGCGTGCGGAGCGTCTTGCCCTGCATGAGCGCCCGGTGCCCGGCGCGATCAAATGCGGGGATCGGTCGCGTCTCGCCGAACTCGAGGATGTGCTTGGCTCGCGGCATCCAGTCGGTCTGCTCGCCGAAGATCAGGTGCGCGACGATCTCATGGGCCGACCAGGTCGGCGAGCCGTCGGCGTTGACGCCGTAGTCGCGGTGGGTCCAGGCTTCCGGAAGAAACTGCAGCATCGCCCGCACGACGCTCGGGGTGCGTTGGAGGATGGGCAGCGAGTCGGAGAGTGAGAACTGCATGAGCCGCTCCAGGGTGTGGACTCGCACAGTATCCTGATCGCGGGTGGACATCACACAGAGCTTGCACTATGGCACGCAGACGCACTCTACTCGCGACGCTCACACTCCTCGTTGTCGCGCCCGCGCAGGCACATCCCGGCCGCGGCATCGTTGTGGATGACCAGCAGAATGTGTACGTATCCGACGCTGTTCGAAGCGTTGTCTGGAGAGTCGATCGCGACGGTCGAGTCTCCCCAGCCGCTCGTGATGTCCACGCTCACTGGCTCTCAATCGACGCCACCGGACGGGTGCTCGCGGACGATCTGCACTACGACGCCGCGAATGACACCTACCCGCGCGGGCTGGTGCGGCTGAGCGACAGCGGTCCGCCCGAGCAAATCATCGAGAAGCGCCCGGACCCGCACGGTTTGGACGCGGGAGCGTTCTGCGCAACCCCGGACGGGCTCGCGATCGCCCGCGAATCCACGCACACCATCGAGCGTCGCGCGGGTGCAGACGTCCGCGGATCGATCCCGCTCAGCGCGAGCGAGAAGACGGTCAACGCGATCACGTGCACCGACGACGCCAGCCTGCTCGCTGTTCGAGGACGTGAGATTCTCCGCATCCGACCCGACGACCGAGTGGAATCCATCGCCAACATTCCAGAACAGACCTGCTCGACCCCGGTTTCGGGCCTGCGCGATCTCTGGGGCGTCGCCAGCAACAAGGACGGCGATCTGTTCACCACCGACCCCGGCTGCCGCCGGGTCCTCCGGCTCAGCCCCTCGGGCGAAGTCTCGACCGTGCACACCGCGACCGAGCCGTGGTTCCCCACCGGCGTGGCGTGCCACGGCTCGACTCTCTACATCTTGGAGCACGGCCTGGAAGGCGAGCAGAATCTCGGCCCCCGGGTCACCATCCTGGAGCCCGGAAAGCCGATGCGCGTGCTGGCAACGATCACCGATCAGACCGGCCGCTGATCAGCCGCCCAGCTTCTCACTCAAGAACCCACTCACCTTGTCGATCCCGATCCGCTCTTGCTGTCCGCTGTCGCGGTCGCGGACGGTCACGGTCTGGTTGGTGAGTGTGTCGCCGTCGATGGTGAAGCAGAACGGGCAGCCCGCCTCGTCCATGCGGGCGTAGCGCTTGCCGATCGACTGCTTCTCGTCGAACTCGATGAAGCCCATGCGTCCAAACTTGGCGAACAGCTCGTCGTAGAGCTTCTCGCCGACATCGGGCATGCCGTCCTTGGCCACGAGTGGGAACACCGCGGCCTTGATCGGTGCCACGCGCGGATGCAGCTTGAGGAACTCCGGGCTCGGCCGCGATTCATCGCGCGTGTAGCCCTCGCAGATGAGCGCAAGCGCGCCGCGATCCAGGCCCGCCGCGGGCTCGATGCAGTGCGGGATGTACCACTCGCCCTTGCGTGAGCCGTTGGGCAGGAGTTCGCCCCGCTCGGCGTCGAAGTACTTCATCTTCGCCTTCGAAACCGTCTCGTGCTGCGTCAGGTCGTAGTTGCCGCGGTGGGCGATGCCCTCGAGCTCGCCGAAGCCGGGAGCCGTGAACGGGAAGCGGTACTCGACGTCGCTCGTGCCCTGCGAGTAGTGCGACAACTCGTCCTTGTCGTGCTCGCGCAGGATCAGGTTCTCGCCCGCCAGCCCGATCGCCTTCCACCAGTCCATGCGGAAATCGCGCCAGAACTTGTACCACTCGACGCTCTCGTCGGGATGGCAGAAGAACTCCAGCTCCGCCTGCTCGAACTCGCGCGAACGGAACGTGAAATTCCGCGGCGTCACCTCGTTGCGGAACGAACGCCCGGTGTTGCCGATGCCGAACGGCAGCTTCACCCGCGTCGTGTCCACCACGTTCTTGAAGTTGACGAAGACGCCCTGGGCCGTCTCGGGACGCAGGTACGCCTTGTTCGCCTCGTCGCGGATCGCGCCGGGGATCGTGTCGAACATCAGGTTGAACATGCGGGGCGCGGTCAGCGTGCCGGGCTTCTCCGCGTCGGGTCCAATCACGCGAGCCCACGGCTGCGGGATCGACGAGAGCGCCACGCTCTTGATCACGCCGAAGAGCTTCTCAGCCTTTTTGCGCTGCTTGGCCTCGCTGGGCTGATCGCCGACGTACGCAAAGACCGGCTTGTCGCCCGCGTCCCCGGTCTCGGGCACGAAGACCTGCACGTGGTCGTAGCGATATCGCCCCTTGGATTCCTTGCAATCCACCATCGGGTCGTTGAACCCGCCCACGTGCCCGCTCGCCTCCCACACCTTGGGGTGCTGGATGATGCACGTCTCCAGCGGCACGCAGCGCACGCGATTCCCGTTCGGCCCCTTGCGCCCCCAGCACGGGTTCAGGATCATGTCCTGCCACCACGCGTCGCGGAGGTTCTTCTTGAGCTGGGCGCCCAGCGGGCCGTAATCCCAGAATCCGTTGATGCCGCCGTAGATCTCCGAGGCCTGATAGATGAACCCGCGGCGTTTGCACAGCGCCATGATGGCGTCCATCGATTTCTTCGTGGGTTGAGCGGCGGAGGCGGGGGCTTCGGACATGACGAACTCCAAGAGCGTCGACAGACGCGATCGTGCGTAGGAAAGGGCCAAGTTTAGGGGAGTCGGGGCAGGGTGTTTCTCCCGACGCGTCGTGGTGCGTGGACCCATTCCGGGTGCCACTGCCTGGCCGCTCTGGGCCAGGCAGTGCTTGCGATCCCGACGACGAAGGTCATCGAGCGAGCCGGGGCGTCCTCGCCCCGGCGGTGGACGCGTTCGAAGTGATCCAACGCATTCCTGTCAACGACGACCGCTCCGCCGGGGCGGGGACGCCCCGGCTCGCTGTGGGTGCCGTGCCCGCCCAGTCAACGCCAACGTTTCACGGGCGTTCGTCCCAACACCCGATACCATCGCGCCGAGGGTGCGCGCCGATGCCGATCACCAATCTCATCCCGAGGATGTTCCACCGGCGCCTGCTGCTCATCGGCACGCTGACGGTGGCCGGCTTGGCCTTGCCCCTGATCCAGACCGCTCGCCTCACCACCACGCGGCACGTCGAACTGCTGCGGGCCTCCGAAGCCCGCCTCATCACCCGCCAGTGGACGCCCTCCGTCCGCGGCCAGATCCTCGACCGCAAGGGCCGCGTGCTCGCCCAAGACCGGCCCAGTTACGACATCGCCGTCGACTACGAGGTGCTCAAGGGCGTCTGGCCGCGCAAGGCGGCGGAGCAACTCGCCCGCAGCAACCGCTCCCAATGGGCGGAACTCAAGCCCGCGCAGCGAGAAGAGCTCATCGAGCAGCTCGCCGCGGCCTACGCGAAGCGGGCCGACCGCGCACTCGCCGAGGTCGCCCGAGTCTGCGGCACCGACCGCGACCAACTCAACGCCAAAGCCCGCGCCGCCGTCGCCGAGGTCGATGCGCTGTACGACGCCATCCGCGAGCGCCGCCGCAGCGACGCCATCAAGGCCGCGACCACCAGCGAACAAGGCCAACCCGAGCGCCCGCTGACACCCGAAGAGCTGCAGAAGATCGAGAATCAGGCGAACAAGCCGATCGCCGAACAGCTCCGCCCCGTCACCATCCTGCGCCACATCCCTGACTCGGTCGCGTTTGAATTGCAGCTCCTCGCCGAGGACATGGTCGAAGTTGAAGGTGCGGCCGATCTCATCGAAGGCGTCGACCCCGAAAAGCTGCTCGTCTCCCGCGTCGCGGGCGTGCGGGTGATCGACGCCGGCGATCGCGAGTACCCCCTCGACACCCAGACCGTCACGCTCGATCTCTCCCACTTCCCGCTGCCGATGCGGGCCGACAAGACCATCTCCGTTCAGGTGGAAGGCGTCGGCGCCCACATCCTCGGCTGGATGCGCCCGCGGGTCTTTGGCGAGGATGTCGAACGCCGCAAGAACCTGCTCGCCAACGACCGCGCGTTCTCCAAGCGCGTGCTCACCGAATCCGGCGTCGATCGCGGCGAGTATCGCGAAGGCGACCGCGTCGGCAGCGCGGGGGTGGAAGCCTCGATGGAAGCCGAGCTCCGCGGGCTCCGCGGCCTGCGCACCAAGCACCTCGACACCGAAAGCCTGGAAATGCTCCCTGCCGAGATCGGCAAGCCCGTGCCGCTCACCATCGACGCGATGCTGCAGGGCCGCGTGCAGGCGATCATGTCTCCCGCCGCCGGGCTCGCCGTCGTCCAAGACTGGCACGGCACGCCCAGCCCGACCATGCCCAAGGGCACGCCGCTCGCGGGCGCCGCGGTGGTGCTTGAAGTCGACACAGGCGACATCCTCGCGATGGCGTCGATGCCGGAGATCTCTCGCAAGCTGATCCGCGAGAATCCGGACGCGGTGTTCGACGACAAGGTGAACGTGCCGTTCCTGAATCGCGCGCTCGCCAAGCCCTACCCGCCCGGCTCGATCGTGAAGCCGCTGATCCTGGTCGGGGCCGCAAAACGCGGGAACTTCCTGCAAGGTCAGACCATCGATTGCACCGGGCACCTGCTCCCCAACGAGCCGAACATCCTGCGTTGCTGGATCTACAAGCGGTTTGACCAGACCCACACACAGCAACTCGGCCACCATCTCTCGGCCGCCGAGGGACTCAAGGTCTCGTGCAACATCTTCTTCTTCACGCTGGGGCGGCGGCTCGGTCCCGAGGCGTCCCTCGACGTCTTCCGCGACTTCGGCGTCGGCCAGTCCTTCGACCTGGGCATCGGCGCGGAGTACCCCGGCTCGCTCTCGGTCTACGGCACCAGCCGCCCCGTGAACATGGGTGAGGCGATCCAGATGGGCATCGGCCAGGGCCCCGTGACCTGGACCCCACTGCACGCGGCGAACGCGTACGCGACGCTCGCCCGCTCGGGCGTGCGGGTCGCACCCAAGATCATCGCCAACCGCGCCACGCCCGCCAGCAGCGATCTCGAGCTCCCCGCGTGGGCCGTGCGCGACGCGATGGAAGGCCTCGCAGGATCGGTCGGCGACGATCTCGGCACAGGTCACCACCTCACGATCGACGGCGTACGCGACCCGATCTTCAACGTCCCCGGCGTCCGCGTCTACGGCAAGACCGGCACCGCCACCGCGCCCGATCTGAAAGTGAAGAACGAAGAAGAGCACGACGGCCTCGGCCCCACCGCCGCGGAAGTCGTCCGCTCCGGCGACCACTCGTGGTTCGTCGTCATGGTCGGCCGCAGCAACGAACGCCCGAAGTACATCGTCAGCGTCGTGATGGAATACAGCGGCAGCGGCGGCAAGGTGAGCGGGCCGATTGTGAACCAGATCATCCAGGCACTGAAGGACGAGGGGTATCTGGGGACCTGAGTAATGGGGTGACAGGATCCGACGCTGAGGCGCAACCGGCCGCGTGCCCTCCGATCTCCCCTCACGGCCCCACCCACCCCCGCTGCGGTTGCCCCGCAGCGGCCCCATTTTGCCCTCCTTCACTCGCCTCCCCGCCCCCACCGTCCGATAGTTCTTCCATGGGTCACGTCGAGATTCCGCTTTCGCGCCCGGACATCACCAACCTTGAGGAGGAGATGGTCCTGCAGACTCTCCGCTCCGGGCGGCTGTCCATCGGTCCCATGGTCGAACGCTTCGAGACCGCCCTCGCGGCACGCGTCGGCGTCCGCCATGCCGTCGCCGTCAACAGCGGCACCAGCGGCCTGCACCTTGTGATGAAGGCCCTCAACATCGGCCCGGGCGACGAGGTCATCACCACGCCCTTCTCGTTCGTCGCGAGCAGCAACGCCATCCTCTTCGTCGGCGCGACGCCGGTCTTCGTCGACATCTGCCCCAAGACCCTGAACATGGACCCGGCCCAGGTCGAACGCAAGATCGGCCCGCGGACCAAGGCCATCCTCGCCGTCGAGACCTTCGGCAATCCCGCGTACATGGATCAGTACGCCCAGATCGCGGCCCGCCACGAGATCGCCATGATCGAGGACTGCTGCGAGGCTCTCGGCGCCGTACACAAGGGGCGGCAGGCCGGCACGTTCGGGCGTGCGGGCGTCTTTGGCTTCTATCCCAACAAGCAGATCACCACCGGCGAGGGCGGCATGGTCGTCACCGACGATTCGCGCCTCGCCGAGATGTGCCGGTCCATGCGAAATCAGGGTCGCCCGCTCGGCCACTCCATGTCCGGCGGCACCGCCCAGGGCTCGTGGCTCAAGCACGAACGCCTCGGGTACAACTACCGTCTCAGCGAGATCAACTCCGCCCTCGGCGTCGCCCAGGTCCACCGCCTCGACGAGATCCTCGCCAAGCGTTCCAAGGTCGCCCAGGCCTACATCGAACGCCTCGGCGGGAACAAGCACCTCATCATGCCGACGATCGACCCCGCGAGCGTGATGTCGTGGTTCGTCTTCGTCGTCCGCCTCGCCACGACATACACCGGCGTCGAGCGCGACCGGATCATCAAGGGACTCCGCAATCACGACGTCGGTGCCGGGGACTACTTCCCCTGCATCCACCTCCAGCCCTTCTACCGCGAGCAGTTCGGTTTCGAGCCGGGCATGTTCCCGATCGCCGAGACCGTCAGCCAGCGGACGATCGCCCTGCCCTTCTTTAACGACTTGTCGATGCGGGAGATCGATCTGGTGGCCCAGACGCTGGAAGTGATGCTGAGCCGCGAGAACCTGACTCGCTCCTAACAAAGGGCCCATCGAACGCGCCGGGCTTTCCCGCCGCGGATGACCCGCCTATCATCCTGACCCACCGCCGACCGTCCCGGGCAAACTGCCGGACGCGGGAGCGGGGGCTGATCCAGGATTCCCGCCATGGCCAAGACCTGTTTTTTCACCGGTAAGAAGAAGAGCATGGGCATGAAGCGTGCGTGGCGCGGCCAGGCCGTGTCCAAGGGCGGCTTCGGTCTCAAGCCCACCGGCATCACCCGTCGTGACTTCAAGCCCAATCTGCAGGAAGTCGTCGCTGTTGTCGATGGCCGCACCCAGCGCGTCACCGTCAGCACCAAGGCCATCCGTTCCGGCCTCGTGGTGAAGGCCCTGAAGCGCAAGTACGGCTACACCCGCCAGCAGAAGCAGGCGGCTCACTAAGCCCACTCGTTTTTATGTTGATCAAGAAGCCCCGACGCACGCGTCGGGGTTTTTGTTTGCCCTTGCAGCGAGGGCGGGGCGTTGTAGGCCCCGGAGTCTGCCTCCCGAGCCCGGCTGCCCATGCCCGCGACCCGAATGATCTCACCACTTCCCTTCCCGTGACGAATCGGTTACGCTCCAGGCACCGCGATGAAGTGCGACCGATGCGACAACGACGCGACCGTGCACGAAGTCACCGTCCGCAACGGCGTGAAGGTGGAGAAGCACCTCTGCGAGGCCTGTGCCGCGGGCGAGGGCATCGCCGGGGCCACGCTGGGAGAGTTGCTCACCAAGTTCATGACCCAGGAGAGCGAGGCGACCGCGAAGCCCAAGCAGGCCGCCCGCGTGCGCCCCAGCGCGTGCCCGGGCTGCGGATTCACCTTCGAGCAATTCCGTCAGGCGGGCTTGCTCGGCTGCCCGGCGTGCTACAAGTCGTTCGAGGCGCTGCTGACGCCGCTGATCGAGCGAGCGCACGAGGGCTCGACGCAGCACACCGGCAAGGTTCCCAAGCGGATCGCCGCCCGGGCCGCGGGCCGGGAAGAGGACGCCATCGCCACCGAGGACGCGCTCGCGCGGGCCCAGCTCCGCGAACGTCAGGAACGGCTGAAGGTGCTGCAGCGCCAACTCGACGAGGCCGTGCGGGGCGAGCAGTACGAGCTCGCCGCCCGGCTGCGTGATCAGATCCGCAAGGTCGATGTCACACTGGTCGCCAAACCGCGCGACGCACGCGAGCGGTCCTGACCTATAGCTTGGTCCTTTTCCCGCACGACGCGAGTCAGACAGCCGCATGGTCCAACGCCCCGACAACTCCGGCCAACCCGACCCCGCCGCGGGCTTCGCGGTCACCGAGTGGCTGAGCGACGCGGGCGACTCCAGCGACGTGGTGATCTCGTCGCGTGTGCGTCTGGCACGCAACCTGGCGGGGCACGCCTTCGTGCACAAGGCGACCCGCGACGAGCGCGAGGTCGTGCTGCAGACGTGCCGCGACTGGATCCTGTCCACCAAGCTGTCGGACCGCATCATGTGGGTCGATCTGCACGACTCGCCCCTGATCGAGCGGACGCTGTTGGTCGAGCGTCACCTGATCTCCAAGCAGCACGCCAAAGGCAAACCCGCTCCCACCGCGGGCACCCCCACCGCCGCGGCCGACGAGCCACGGGGCGTGGCGATCTCCATCCCCGACGAACGCCTGTCGATCATGGTGAACGAGGAAGATCACCTGCGGGTGCAGATGATCCGCGCCGGGCTGTCGCTCGACGCGTGCTGGGAAGCCGCCAGCGCCGTGGACGACAAGATCGAGGCTGGTCTCGATTACGCGTTCAGCCCCAAGTTCGGGTACCTGACCGCTTGCCCCACCAACGTCGGCACCGGCATGCGGATGAGCGTGATGCTGCACCTGCCGGCCCTCAAGATCACCGGCGACATCGACAAGGTGAAGCGCGCGGCGACCGACATGAACCTGGCCGTGCGGGGCTTCTTCGGCGAAGGCAGCGACGCGGTGGGCGATCTCTACCAGATCTCCAACCAGACCACGCTGGGCAAGCCCGAGGGGGCCGTGCTCACCGACCTGCAAGACTCGATTATCCCCGAGGTCGTGCAGTACGAGCGCGTCGCGCGGCGGAACCTGATGGGCAAGCGCCGCGTCGCGCTCGAGGACCAGGTCTATCGCGCCCTCGGGGCCCTGCGTCACGCCCGCATGATCGGCGCCGACGAGGCGATGCAGTTGCTGAGCCTTGTCCGTCTCGGCGTCGTGCTCGGCGTGATCGACGAGGTCACCGCGAAGGCGGCGAACCTGCTCTGGCTGCTGGTCCAGCCGGCCCACCTGCAGCGGGTCGTTGGACGCGAGCTGGACCAGGAGCACCGCCGCATCGAGCGGGCGACGCTGATCCGCCAGCGGCTGGGTGGGAAATAGGCCGAGAGGCTGTACGCCCCACGCCACCACACCCCCACTTCTACAGGTCGTGGTACGAGATCAGCTCGATCGGCCCCCGCGCCCGCTTTTCCCACGGCGTGTCCATCAGTTCTTCTTCCCGACGGAAGATCGGATCATCGGAACCCGGATGCACCATCAACTCGACGGTGCGTGCGCTGGGCACATTTGGTAGCAGATCGTGGTAGATCCAGAACCACGTGAAGATGTCGGGGCAGCGTGTGCGGGGAGCGGACCAACGCAAACCGAGGTCCCAGAGTTTCTTCTTCACGCGTTGCTTCACGCCGCCGACAAGCGGGTCGGTCGGATGGTAAAGGTTCATCGTCGTGCGGATGCGCCGGACACCGGTGGCACGCTGCACGCGTTTGAGCACCTGAAAGAGCGGCGCGTGCGTGTGGACGTGGTGGTGACTGTCGAGGTGGCTCATCGCGACGCCGTGTGACGCCAAGAGCGAGCGCACTTTCTCGATCTGGGCGACCCACTCGCGTTCCACGCCGGCGAGCAGCTGGGGCGTGTACGACGCGTCCCGGGCCTTGCGAGCGAATCCGCCCTGATCGTCTAGCAGCGGCCGCAGCGCCTGCTCGCGCGTGACCGGAGAGAGATCCGTCAGGTTCATGTGCACGCCGAAGGAGCACGAGGGAAACTCCTTCGCTCGGCGGCACGCGTCCTCCACCGCCGGTCCCGCGGCCATGATCGTGGCGCTGGTCAGCCGCCCACGCGACATCAGCCCGAAGATCGCGTCGTTCACGCGCTGCGAGAGGCCCAGATCGTCGGCGTTGATGATGACTCGGGTCATGCGATAGTCACGGCGTCATGAGCAGCATATCGCTGGTCGCGTGCGTCAACGTCCACTTCGTTGCGTCGCTCATCGGTGCCGTCGGCGCCGGTCGGAAGAGCACGCGCAGACCTCCGGCGTGCACGAGACCGAAGCCCTTGCAGATCGCGTCAAGGTCAGTATCGAAGACCTGAAACTCGGTGACATCGACGCGGCCCATCTCGCTCGGCAGGTCGCCGTCGCCACGGTTGCGGCGGAAGTGCCCGAGCGTGAACAGCACCAGATCCCGCTTGTTCTCGCGGCTCGGGTTCACAAGGAAGTAATCGAGCAGAGCTCCCACGACAATGGTCCCAAGCCCGTGCTGGGTCGCGTCGAGCACCGAACGCTTGAGCAGGGCATACCCGACGAGTTGCCCGCTTTCGTGCACCTCGAACGCTTTGATCCGCCGGTACTTCATCGCCCAATTCAGCGACCTCGAATCTCGCGGGAAGCGACTGAGCGCGCCCGACTGCATGGCGGCCTGAGCCACCAACGCATCGAGCTCCGGCGAGAAGGTCGATACGGGCTTGAACGTTAACCGCGAAGGGTTGGCGGTCGCGCCCTTCGCCGCGTAGAGGAGCTTGGCGGCAACCGATGCGAACGGTGCGGCGATCGCGGCGAGTGCCGCGTTCTTGAACGCCTTGCGGGCCGGGCCGACGCCGCTGTTGAACGCGACCCAGCGCTTCAAAGGCCCGATCTCCTTGAGTCCCGCGGCCTTGTACAGCTTCTGTGCATCCGCGCTCGGGCCCCCGCAGGCGAGCAGCGACTTGCAGCGAGCCACACCCTGCAGCATGATCACGCCGCCGATGCCGGATGAGCGGTGCTGCTCGGCGAGGAAGAAGCCGTCCATCCAGAACGTGCGGAAGTCCTTCCTGCCCCCTGACGTCGCGCCGGCATCAACGATCTCGCCCGGCCCGGCGTAGAACCCAAGCCGCCCTACCACCGCCGGCTTCTGTCCCTCGCGGTCCTCGACCGCGAGCAGGATGGCGAGATCCGTCGGCTGCGCAAACGGATTCTCACGGAGCATGCGTGCCCAGGTCGCGTCGTTGCGCGCGATGTAGCCGTGCGGATCGTCGAAGCGATTCGTGAGGCCGTCGTCGCCGATGTCGGCAACGGTGAGAGCTTGGACGCGCAGTGAACCCATGGACATGTTGTATCGGGTGATGCACGGGTTCGGCTTGGACAAGATCGCGAGGCCGCGCGTGTGGGCGAAGCCGGGAGCGAGGCCTTCCAGGCCCCGCCGACTCCGTTCAAGAGCGTGCGCCTCGGATGCGCCTGGAAACACATTCAAGCCACGACTGCGGGGCCTGGAAGGCCCCGCCCCCACGCCACCATCACCGCTCAGACCTTTAGTGCATTCTCGACCAACTCAAAAAGCCCCAGATTCGCCGAGAAGAACCACGCGATCCGCCGATCCCCGAACGCCGTCGCCGGCGCGGGCTTGGCGATCTGCATCAGGCCCTTGGCCTTCGCGCTCGCCGCGGCGGCATCGATATCGGGCACGCTGTAACAGATGTGGGCGAGCTTGATGCCCTTGGCGAGCGAGTTGTTCACCGGCGAATCGGGCGCGGCTGGCTCGATGAACTCGATGCACACGCCCTGCACATCCACGAACGCGACCCGCACCTTTTGGATCGGATCGTGCACGACCTCAATGTTCGGCACGCCCATCGCCGTCGCCGCGGCCTGGATCGACTTCACCACCATGCCGACATGGTGCACCTTGGCGCCGTCGCCGAACAGGCTCGCCTGCTCGTGCTTCACCTCGCCGCCCTTGGCCGGAACAACATCAGGCATGCGCCGCCTCAGTCTCGGAGGCGGGCGCGTTGCCATCACCCTCGACCAGCGTGATGTGCGTCGGCATCGGGAACGCCGTCGTGTGCTCCCACCAGAACTCCGTGTTCGCGTCGTTCTTGGCCAGGCCCGACTCGTCTTTGAAGTAATCCAGGCACGGCTTGTTGCGCTTGGTCTCGATGTACTTCGCCGTCGTCTTCTTCGCGCCCATCTGGCCGGCAAAGTTCAAGAGCGTCGTCAGCATCGCCTTCTCAACACCACGTCCCATGACGCGGCACGAGAGCAGGAAGTCCGCCACGATCGCCTCGCCGCCCGCGCCGACCTCGACCGATGCCAGACCGGTGAGGCCGTAGTCGCCGAAGCGATCGGCGACGCGGTAGGCGTACATCGCCCGCTTGCCATTCTTCGTCCAATCCAAGAGTTCCGCCTCGGTCATGCGCCGAGTCGTCAAGTTCATCTGGTTGGTCTTGTTGAACAGCTGCGCCGCCCGCTTGATGTTGCCCGAGCCCAGCGCCTCGTACGTGATCTTGAGCTGCAGCGACGCCAGCCACTCGTCCATCGACACGTTCGCGCGGCTCTCGCTCCGCTGCCGCTCTGCGACGTACATCTCCGTACGACCAAGGTCCTCGTCGGTCACACTCGGGCGGTCGAACAAACGCAGCGCGTGCAGCGCCGGCGTGTACATCATCTTGTCCGCCGGCCAATCCGGCACCGTCACCTGTGGCAAGGTCTCCTTCACCCGCGCCCGCTCCGCCGGGTTGTCGTCGATGAAGATCACGCTATCAAGGCCGAGGTTCAACTCCTCGACCAACGCCTTGATGTTCGTCGCCTTGTCCTGCCAGTTGATCCGCCAGCCCGCGAAGTCGCCTTCCTTGAGCACCATTTCGGGGTTCTCGCGGATGGCAGTGAGCGCCGTCTTCTCGTCGTTCTTGCTAACGATGCCGAGGATTATGCCGGTGTTCTTGAGGCTCTTGAGCGCCCGCTGGAAATCGGCGAAAGACTCGCCGATCGGGTCGTGCCCGCCGAGCGCGACGCCCTCCCAGCCGTTCTCGCCCACGATCCCGCCCCAGAGCGTGTCGTCAAGGTCGAGCACGATGAGCTTCTTCGACACGCCGCAGACGCCGCGGACGATGGCCTTGATGTCCGCCGCCGCGTCCTTGAAGACCTCCAGGCTGAACATCGCCTTGGTCATCAGCCACAGTTTGTGGTTGGTGGCGGACTTGCCCGCACTCGCCATCCACCGCGAGGCATCGAGCACGTGCACGCGGCTGGCCTTATCGAGCTTCTCGCACAAGCGAGCGTTCATCGCGATGAGCGCCCGGTGCACGCCGACCGTGCCCTTGCCCTGCTTCATCTCCAGCCCGCCAGTGCCGCGCCACCACGAGGGCAGCACCCACGTCGGCACGAACATCGCCTCGACACGGTCGCTCGCTCGCAGGATCAGGTCAGCGAAGGCGTCCACATCGGCGAGGATCTCGTCGAGTGAAACGCGCTCGTGGTTCATCAGGCGGCGGAACGAATCAATCGCCCGCTCCGGCCGCGTCCACACCACCGCCGCGTTCGCGCCTTCTTTCCAGCACGACAACGCCGGGTTCATCAGGATCTGCTGCACCTGATCGAAGTGCGCCACCGTCGTCTTCATCGCCGGCGCGTCGGCATCGCTCTTGAGGATCGCCCCGAGCTGGTCGATCGTGTGGTCGGCGATGAGCAGGGTGTGAAGGGTCTTGAGGTCCATGGAGAAAGCTCAAATCTCAAATCGCAAATCACCAAATGACAAATAAAGGCATCCGATCCTGCCGCATTTGGCCCTTTGCCATTTGCGATGTGCCATTTCTTACCCCCCCAACCGCCCGACCACGTAGTCCGCCAGCGTGTCCACGGTTCGGAACGCCGTGGGCGTGTCGGCCATCGATTTCTCGTCCGTCAGCGTGAAGCTCGGATGACCGACGCTCTGCACGCGTTGCTCGACCTGCAGCACGAACGTCAGCAGCCCAAGCGAATCGAGCTTGCCGCCCTGGCCGAAGAGCACCGACTTCGGGTCCTTCGCGATCTGATTCTCGGACCCCTGGGCCGCGTTCACCTCGTCGATGGCGCCGTAGATCGCGTCCAGAATTTGCTGTTTGTTCGCCATGCGTGCTGCGTTCCTGTGGTGCGGTATCGTCGATCCGGGGCGGTGGGCCGAGCCGACGGCGAGCGCGGGTTCCTCGGACAACCAGCGCCCAACCGCACCGGCCGCAGAATCGCCCGATTCGGCCCCATTCGACCCGCTTCGTCCCGCGCGATCGGGTCGGAGTCTATTCCCGGGCAGGTCCGAGTTCCTGCCTTGCAACGGCCGCCATCGCCCGCGAGCCGGTTCTTCACCAAGTCCAGACATCCGCTCGCTCGGGGCTCGTTTGGTTCGGGCTATCTCGTTTGCAACCGGGCCCGAGACCCGCGATAGTTGGCCCATGATCCTCACCGCTCGTCGGCTCTTTCATGCGTTGCTCTGTCTGCCGCTCGCCCTCGCAGCGTGCTCGACGACGCCGACGCGCGTGGAGAGCAGTCGCGACCGCCTGGACGGCGCGGTGGTCGAGTGGTCCTCAGGCACGGTCGCCCGCGCCGACGAGCACTACCTGTATTTCCGCTTCAGCGTCGGCCCCGACACCAAGACGATCCAGGCCAGCGACGAGACCGTCGCGTTGCTGCTCGATGTCGACGGCCGCACCGACACGGGCTTCCAGCGCACGCCCAAGCCCCTGAACTCCATCGGCGCCGACATGGAGCTGCAGTTCTCACCGACCGCCGACTCCGGAGCTGTCGGCTCGGGGGTCGCCTTCTACGGGCTCTCCAAGGACGGCACCCGCACCGAGCTGCCCAACGAACAGTCGGACCTCACCTTCTCCCCCGCTTACGCCTCGGTGTGGTATGAGGCTCGCATGTCGCGTGCGTTCGCGTCCAAAGTCGCCGCGGCTGGCATGGCGTCCGCTGGCAAGGGCCGCGGCATCTTCGTGATCTACGCGCCCGGCGAGGGAAGCGGCCCGCGCGGACGCATCGTCGGTTACAGCGAGCCCTTCGACATCACCTTCCCGCCCATCGCCTCCGGCCCGCGTCTCGCCGACGCGTCCGTGCCACGAACTCCCGCGGGGGCCGTCCGCGTCATGGCGTGGAACGTGTGGCGGAAGATGGCGGCCGACCCCGCCCGCTTCGCGCCCATCATCCGCGCGATCAACCCCGACGTGCTGCTCATCTCCGAGTGGCAGGGAGACGACAAGGCGCTCGTCGCGGCGATGCAGATCATCTTCCCCAGCGAGTCGCGGCCCTGGTCGGCTCTCAGCGGCGGCGGTGTCGCGATCGCGTCGCGCTTCCCGCTCGCACCCTCGACCGCCAGAGCGGAGGTGCTCCTGGAGGGCAAGCCCCGCTCGGTGCGGTATGTCGCCGCGACCGCTCAGTCCGCTCTCGGCCCGATGCTTGTCGGCGCGATGCACCTCAAGTGCTGCGGCGGCGCGGGCTCCCCGGAGGATCAACTCCGCCTCGCCGAGGCCCGCGCGATCAACGAGACCGTCAAGCAGGCCAGCCGCGCCGATGCGGCGGCGATCCGGGTCCTGGGCGGCGACCTCAATCTCGTCGGCAGCCGCAACCCGCTCGACCTCTTAAGGGCCGACATCGACCTCGACGGTAGCGACATGACACCCGCCGACCCGGCCGTCTTGGGCGACAACACCTACTACACCTGGCGTGACTGGAAGACCGGCTTCTCACCCGGACGCCTGGACTGGCTCACGTACAGCGACGCGACCGCGACCGTCGTGCAGTCGTTCGTGCTCGACACCCGCCGCCTCACGCCCGCGGCCCTGCAATCGATGGGACTGACCACCGACTCCAGCGACGTCAGCGATCACCTTCCGGTCGTGATCGATCTCGCACCACTCTCGCGCCCGTAACGACGCGCTGGCATCTTTGACGCGCTTCCCGGCTCGTGCCTCGCGCTACAGCTTCTCCGCCGCTTCGATCGCCCCCGCCTCGACCACGCGGCAGAACTCCCGCAGGCTCGCCGACAGGCCTATCGCCCGCAAGTCCGCGTGGGTAAGCAGCAGCTCCTCGCTCTCGGCGCCCCCGAGCTCGCACGCCTCGGCGGCCTGCAGCAACGCGAGCAAACGGTTGTGGGCGGTGATCACCGACGAGTGATTAGGCCGCCCCATCGCGCGCGCGATCTCGGGGAAGCTCAGCGTCGTCAGCCGCCGAGCGAGATAGACGCCGATCGACCGGGCCAGCACCACGCGGCGGTGGCGTCCCGTGCCGGCCATCTCGCTCTGATCCACGCACAGCGCGCGGGCCACCTCGGCCAAGATGACGCTCATCGGGACGGGCCGGCGGCTGCGAGCGCCCGGGCCGCCCGTTGCCAGCGCCAGAGGACGCGATCCACCGGCCATCTCGATGGCGCGACGGACCTGGGTCGCCGAGAGCGCGTCGAGGGACGCGAGCTCGGGCAACAGCCGCACCGCCGCGATCACCTGGGTCAGCACGCCCTCGAGCTCCCGCACCGAGCGCCACGACGCAGCCGCCAGAGCCCCCACGCCCGACTCGTCGAGCGAAAGCCCGCGACGACGCGCGAGCTGCTCGGACAGCGCCCGCCGCAGCGCCTCGTCAGGCTCCTCAATGCGGAGCACCGCGCCCGACATGAAGCGGCTGGACAGGGCGCTCGAAAGCTTGCGGATTTCGCGGGGGTGCTCGTCGGACGCGAGCACGATCTTCGCGCCGCCGTGGGCGATCGCGTCCAATGTGTGCAGCAACTCGGTCTGCGTCGCGTCCTTGCTGGAGAGGAAGTGCACGTCATCGATGCACAAGAGCGCCACGCGCCGGTACGAGCGTCGGAAGCCCTCGATCGAGCCGCCCTTGAGGGCCGCGATGAACTCGTTGGTGAACGCCTCGGCCGTCAGGCATCGCACGCTCGATCCGGGGTGCTTCTCGCCGAACCGGGCCGCGATCCCCTGCAGCAGATGCGTCTTGCCCATCCCGCACGGGGCGTGCAGGAACAGGGGGCTGATCGAATCCGCCTGCGCGCCGTCGGCGAGCCGCACCGCCGCGGAATACGCGAGGCGGTTGCTGGCGCCGACGATGAAGTCTTCCAGCCGATGCCGCGAGACCGCGCCACGGGGCTTCGGAGCCGGGTCGGGCCCACGCACGACCGGAGCCGATCCGCTGACGGCTCCATTTGCTGATCCAGAAACGGTCCCCGGCGACACGGACGCAGAACCGGTCGCCGCGCCTGGCAGGCTCACCCGCGCGGTCGCGGGATCGACGCGAATGCGGAGCTGTGCCTGGGCACCCAGGAGCGCCCGAGCCGCAGCGAGGCACGCCTCGCCGCCCCGACGCTGCAGCAGCTCAGCGACGAACTTTGACGTGACGAGGATCTCGAGCGTGCCCCCGTCGATACGGATGGCGCGGGCCTCGGTGAGATAGCGCTCGACCGCCGGCAGCGAGCCCAGGCGGCGGAGCTCACTGACAAACCGCTCCCGCACCGCGTCACCGGCGGGGGCGATGCGGTCGGCCGCGACGCGGTCGGGCGCCAGCCGGGGACGCGCGTGCCGCTCGATCCGTCCACTCGGCGCACCAGCCGCGCCGTGGTCCTGCACCGAATTGCCCGAAGTGGTGGTCGGCACGTCGACCCGCTCCACGCTCTTCCGTCGGCCTCCTGGCCGGCGGAAGCGAGCGGATGCCCGAGCTGTCCGTAGCGTGTGGCCGGGACCTTCCGTGTCCGTCCTGGCCCAGCCACACGCCCGCTCGGTGCATCCGATCAAAGCCCGCTTCTTGCCACCGTCCGTGAACAGACCCTTCCGCCTCCGGGGCAACGCACGCGCAGTGATCGCCCGCCGCGTCGCCGCAGCATCGACACCGCACCGCATTGCAGGGGGGCTCTGCGCGACATGCGCTCGCCGATCCCGGAAACGTCAGAATCCGGTCGATCCGTGACCGAGAAGGAAATCTAGATCGAAGCCGGGACGCGAACAAGATTCGCCGCAATGGATTCGCAATTGTGCACGCTGCATCGACCGGATTATGCGAGGCTTAGTGAATTCTAAAAATACTTCTCCACCCCCAGCACCGATCTGCGAACATCCTGTGGACAACTCCTGTCGGCTGTCCGCAAACACCACGAAATCAATTACTTGCGGGCGCAGCCGACCCTGACACGCATTGTGAGTAGCTAAGGCGCACCCTGCCCCGTGATCGGCACAAATGCTCGCTTTTCACGCGCCCAGCATCCCCACCCGCCCGACGAACGCCCGACGCTTGCCGGCGCCCTGAAACCCGTGCTCGCGGTAGAGCTTTCGGGCTGGTTCGTTGCGGCAATCGACGGCACAGGTCATCGCGTCCACCCGGGCCTCCGCCGCGCAGCGAATGCCCATCTGCAGCAGCCGCGAACCCAGGCCTTTCCCTCGGGCCTGGGGAGAAAGCCCGATGTACACCAGCTCCATCACCCGCTGCTCAGGCACCCGAGACAGCAGCATGCACCCCCGCGGCACCTCGCCGCCGGGCTCTTGCTGCAGCACCAGGAACCACAAGGCCGGATCGAAGACACCGGTGGCGTAGTGGCTGGCGAGGATGTCAGAGGTCTCGCGCAGGCCACAGAGCTCGGGGCAGTCCATCGTGTCGTGGTACGACTCCTCCAGAACCGCCAGCAGTGTGCGGTCGCGCTCCGACTGCGGGAGACTGCTCAGGGGAACGACGCGGACGCCGGGAGGCCAGGCGATCTCCTGGCGGGTGGAACGCCACTCAGAGGGTGCCACCGAGCGGCGCTGATACTCCAGGTCTCCCACGAACACAAACCCGGCGGCAC
>DASVYC010000114.1:0-2617 GCA_036392375.1 Phycisphaerales bacterium | reverse complement strand
GGGGGGGGGGGGGGGGGGGGGGGCCGATGAGGTCGAACTTGTTGCCGTAGAGGTCTTGGAAGACGACGACGTCGCCGTAGTCCTCGCGGCGAGGTTCGCCGAGGAACGTGACGCCCTTGGACTTGAGGCGCTGGTAGTCGGCGGCGAAGTTCGCGGTGTGCAGGAAGATGAAGACGCGGCCGCCGGTCTGGTTGCCGACGCTGGCGAGCTGTGCGTCGCCGACGGCCCGTGCGAGCAGGATGTCGCAGCCGCGGCCGTTGGCCGAGGGCGGGCGGACGCGGACCCAGCGTTTGGCGTTGCCCATCGGCGTGTCCTCGAGCAGTTCGAAGCCGAGGACGCCGACGTAGAACGCGATCGCCTCGTCGTAGTCCTTGACGGTGATGACGAACTGGGCGACGTGCATGCGCTGACCTTTCGATGCGTCAGCGGCTCTCGCCGGAGTAGTTGGGCGCTTCTTTGGTGATCTTGATGTCGTGCGGGTGGTTCTCGACGACGGTGGCGCTACTGACTTTGACGAAGCGGGCGTTGGTGCGGAGTTCTTCGATGGTCTTGCAGCCGACGTAACCCATGCTGCTGCGCAGGCCGCCGACGAGCTGGTAGACGAACTCGTTGAGCGGTCCGCGGTAGGGGACGAGTCCTTCGACGCCTTCGGGGACGAACTTCATTGTGGGCTTGCCGTCGGCGCCGATTTTTTCGGATTGGCGGTAGCGGTCGGCGCTGCCGGCGTTCATGGCGCCCTCGCTGCCCATGCCGCGGTAGGTCTTGTAGCGGCGGCCGCCGGAGATCACGAGCTCGCCGGGGGATTCGTCAAGGCCCGCGAAGAGCGAGCCCATCATCACGCAGTGAGCGCCCGCGGCGAGGGCCTTGGGGATGTCGCCCGAATGGCGGATGCCGCCGTCGGCGATCACCGGCACGCTCGGGTCGGCCTCGCTCGCGCCCTGCACGGCGTTCATGATGGCGGTGATCTGCGGCACGCCCACGCCGGTCACGACGCGCGTCGTGCAGATCGAGCCCGGGCCGATGCCGACCTTGATCGCATCCGCGCCCGCCTCGATGAGGTCGATCGCGGCCTCGCGGGTCGCGATGTTGCCGACGATCACGGGGACGTTGTACTTCTTCTTGACTTCCTTCAGCGTCCGCAGCACGTTCTCGCTGTGGCCGTGGGCGGTGTCGATGGTGATGAGATCGACTTCGGCGTTGAGCAGGGCCTCGACGCGGTCGAACTGGTTGACGCCGACGGCAGCGCCGCACATCAGGCGGCCTTGCTTGTCGGTGAGGGCGCTGGGGAAGCGGCTGAGGCGATCGATGTCGCGCATCGTGATGAGGCCGCGGAGGTTGAAGGACTCATCGACGAGGAGCAGCTTCTCGACCTTGTTCTTGCTGAGGAACGCGTCGGCCTGTTCGAGCGTGGTGCCGGGCGGGGCGGTGACGAGACCCTTCTTGGTCATCACGTCGCGGACGAGCGTGGCGGGGTCTTCGACGAACTTGAGGTCGCGGCGGGTGATGATGCCCAGGACCTTGCCCTTGCCGCGGGGGTTGGTCGCGCCGTCTTCGGTGACGGGAAAGCCGCTCACGTTGTGGGCCCGCATGAGTTCCTTGGCGCGAGAAACCGAATCGGACGGTCCGAGGGTGAGCGGGTCGGTGATGATGCCGTTGGCGGAGCGTTTGACCTTGGCGACCTCGCGGGCCTGGGTCTCGACGCTGAGGTTCTTGTGGATGATGCCGAGGCCGCCTTCTTGGGCGAGGGCGATGGCGAGGGCGTGCTCGGTGACGGTGTCCATCGGGGCGGAGATGAGGGGGATCTTGAGTGTCAGTTGCCGCGTGAGGCGGGCGGAGGTGTCGGCATCGGCGGGCATGACGCCCGAGCGGCGCGGGAGCAGGAGGACGTCGTCGAAGGTGATGCCCTCGGCGACGATCTTGTCGAGCGGCGAGACCGGACGCGCGGGCGATGAGGCCGGTGCGTTGGCGGGGGGCGTTGGTTGTTTGGTGACGGGGCGTGGGGCTTTGGCGACCGGAGAATGCCGCCGAACCAGGGAGGGTTTGCCCGACTTGCGATTCGCTTTGTCCGACATGGATGAGGGTTGGGGGGGAGGGGAGAAGTGTCAAGAGGGGAGGAGGTGGAGGACTTAGGTCTTAGGGATTAGGTCTTAGTGGTTGGGCCAGAGATTCGAAGTCGCCCCCTCAGTCCTCAGTCCTAAGTCCTCACCCCTTCCGCACAAAAACGCCACGAGCGGGGCTGTCGCCCCGCTCGTGGCGGCGTGTGATCACGGAAAACGGTCGCGCCCGTTGCGTTGGTCCATCCGCTGGCCGCGGCGGCGCGGGGTCCAGGGCGACGGGTCAGGCGTGAGCCAGGCGTCGCGGTGGCGCGTCGGGGCGGGGCGGGAGTCGTGGACCAGCACAACTCGCGTTCAAGGAGTCGCCCCGGCGCGGGCTCGGGGGCGGGTCTCTCTCTCCTCCGGGCGAACCGGAAAAGCCCCGCCGCCGACACCCCTGTGCCGTCGACAGGGTGAAGATGCGATTCAGGATGGCGAAGGGCAAGTTCGGAAGGAAGGAAAAGTTGTGAGGAGTCCGTTTATTCCGGCGGGGGAAACACGAAGCGGTCAGCGAGCCGGTGCGT
>DASVYC010000113.1:0-9375 GCA_036392375.1 Phycisphaerales bacterium | reverse complement strand
GGGGGGGGGGGGGGGGGGGGGGGGGGGGGGGGGGGGGGGGGGGGGGGGGGGGGGGGGGGGGGGGGGGTGTCGCCTTCGTGCTGGTGGCGTTCGCCGAAGATCTTCTCGACGAGTCCCTGGACGAGCACGAAGAAGACGGGGACGAAGAAGATGGCGAGGAAGGTGGCGGCGAGCATGCCACCGAGGACGCCGGTGCCGATGGAGCGGCGGCCGGCGGCGCCGGCGCCGTCGGCGATGACCAGCGGGACGACGCCGAGGATGAAGGCGAGGCTGGTCATGACGATGGGGCGGAAGCGGAGCGTGGCGGCGTTGACGGCGGATTCGACGAGTCCCTTGCCGCTGGCGCGCTCGGTGGAGCAGAACTCGACAATGAGGATGGCGTTCTTGGCGGCGAGGCCGACGAGTGTGAGCAGGCCGATCTGGAAGTAGATGTCGTTGGGGTAGTTTCGCCACCAGACGGCGACGAGCGCGCCGAAGATGCCGACCGGCACGGCGAGCAGGACGACGATGGGCGTGGACCAGCGCTCGTACTGAGCGGCGAGCACGAGGAAGACGACGATGAGGCCGAAGCCGACGACGATGGGGGCCTGGTTGCCGGCCTTGATTTCCTGGAACGAAGCGCCGGACCACTCGTAGCCGTAGCCGGGGGGGAGTTCGGCGGCGGCGACTTCGGCCATCGCGCGCATGGCGTCGCCTGTGGCGTAGCCGGGCGCGGGGGCGCCGGTGATCTGGACGGCGGGGAAGCCGTTGAAGTGCGGGACGGCGTTGGGGCCGGACTGGAGGCGGGTGGAGACGACCCCGGAGAGCGGCACCATCTGGCCCTGGGCGTTGCGGGCGTAGATGCGGGTGATGGCCTCGGGTGACTTTCGGAACTGGGGCTCGGCCTGGACCTGGACGCGCCAGATGCGGCCGAACTTGTCGAAGTCGTTCACGTAGAGCGCGCCGAGGTAGGCCTGGAGGTTGCTGAAGACCTCGTTGAGGCTGAGGCCGAGCATCTTGGCCTTGTCGCGGTTGAGGTCGACGAACATCTGGGGCGTGTTGACGCGGAGGGTGGCGTTGAGGCCGGTGATCTCGGGGCGTTGTGAGGCGGCGGCGATGAACCTGCGGTTGACCTCGGCGAGGGCGCGGACGTCGCCGCCGCCGCGGGCCTGGAGCTGGAACTCAAAGCCGGCGCGCTGGCCGAGGCCCTGGATGGCGGGGGGGTTGAAGGCGAGCACGAGCCCGCGGCCGTCGCGCATGAAGCGTCCCCAGACGCGACCGACGAGGGCCTGGGCGCTTTCGCCGGCCTGCTTGCGCTGGTCCCATGGCTTCATGCGGGCGAAGGTGAGGGCGGTGTTGGTGCTGTTGATGCCGCCGGCGAGGAAGTCGAAGCCGCCGAGGGTGACGGTGTGCTGGACTTCGGGCTGTTCGAGCAGGAACTTCTCGATGTCGGCGACGAGCTTGTCGGTGCGTTCGACGGAGGCGCCGTCGGGGAGGATGGAGGCGACGATGATGTAACCCTGGTCCTCGTCGGGGACGAAGCCGCCGGGGACTTTGTCGAAGAGGCGGACGGTGAGGAAGATGAGGCCGGCGAAGAGGAGGATGGTGACGATGGCGAGCTTGATGGAGAGCTTGACGGTGGCGGAGTAGGCGTGGGTGATGGCGTTGAAGACGCTGTCGAACCAGCGGAAGGCGAAGAACTTCTTGCCGTGCGACGGCTTGAGGAGCAGGCGGCACATCGCGGGGCTGAGGGTGAGGGCGACGACGCCGGAGATGGCGACGCTGACGGCGATGGTGACGGCGAACTGGCGGTAGAGCTCGCCGGTGAGGCCGCCGAGGAAGGCGACGGGGAGGAAGACGGCGGAGAGGACGAGGACGATGGCGATGACGGGGCCGGTGATCTGGCCCATGGCCTTGACGGTGGCCTCGCGGACGGGGAGCTTGTCCTCGTGCATGATGCGTTCGACGTTTTCGACGACGACGATGGCGTCGTCGACGACGATGCCGATGGCGAGCACCATGCCGAAGAGGGTGAGCGAGTTGATGGTGAATCCCAGGGCGAGCATGCCGGCGAAGGTGCCGACGATGGAGACGGGGACGGCGACCAGCGGGATGATGGTGGCGCGCCAGTTCTGGAGGAAGACGAAGACGACGATGAGGACGAGTACGCCGGCCTCGAGGAGGGTCTTGACGACCTCACGCATGGAGACCTGGATGAACTGGACGGTGTCGTAGGGGATTTTGTATTCGACGCCGCTGGGGAAGGCCTTTTTGGCCTCGTCCATGGTTTTGAGGACGTTCTGGTAGGTGTTGAGGGCGTTGGCGCCGGTCTGGAGGTAGACGAGGACGAGCGTGGTGGGCTTGCCGTCGAGGCGGCCGAAGAGGTCGTAGGTCTGGCTGCCGAGCTCGACGCGGGCGAGGTCCTTGAGGCGGAGCATGGATCCGTCGGAGTTGGCGCGGAGGATGATGTTCTCGTAGTCCTCGGGGTTCTCGAGCCGGCCGCGGGTCAGCACGGGCATGGTGATCTGCTGATCGGCGGGTCCGGGGCGCTGGCCGATGCGTCCGGCGGGGAAGACGGCGTTCTGATCGCGGATGGCGGCGGCGAGGTCGGTGACGGTGAAGGCTTTCTGGGCGAGGCGGTCGGGATCGACCCAGACGCGCATGGCGTAGTCCTTGCCGCCGAAGATGGTGACGTCGCCGACGCCGGGGACGCGCTTGAGCGAGTCGAGGAGGTTGATGGTGGCGTAGTTGGCGAGGAAGACGTCGTCGTACTCGCCGCTGGGGGCGGTGAGGGCGACGACGGCGATCATGTTGGTGGAGGTCTTGGTGACGGTGATGCCCTGGCGGGTGACTTCCTGGGGCAGGCGTGGCTGGGCGATGGCGAGGCGGTTCTGGACCTCGACGGCGGCGAGGTCCTGGTTGGTGCCGATGTCGAAGGTGGCGGTGATCTTGAGCGTGCCGTCGTTGCCGGACTGGCTGCTGTAGTAGATGAGGTTTTTGGCGCCCGAGAGCTGCTGCTCGATTGGAGCGGCGACGGACTGGGCGACGGTCTCGGCGCTGGCGCCGGGGTAGGAGGCGGAGATCTGCACGCTGGGCGGGACGATCTCGGGGAACTGCGCGATGGGCAGGTTGAAGATCGCGACCACGCCCATCAGGGTGATGAGCAGCGACAGGACGGTCGCGAAGACGGGGCGGTCGATGAAGAACTTGGCGAACATGGGGCTCCGGGGGGTAGTGGGGCAGTGGAGCAGTGGGGCAGTGGGGAATGGGGGCTCGCGTCAGTTCTTCGGGGGTGGCGGGGCGGCGGCGGCGAGCTTGACGGCCATGCCGGGCTGGACCTTCTGGATGTTGTCGACCATGACGCGGTCGCCGGGCTTGACGCCTTGTTCGACGATCCAGTCGCTGCCGAGCCAGTCGCCGAGGGTGACGGGGCGGCGTTCGATCTTGCTGTCCTTGTCGATGATGTAGACAAAGGTGCCGCCGGGGGTGCTGATGACGGCTTCCTGGGGCACGGTGAGGACGTTGGGTCGGGTGACGCCGAGGAGGCGGAGCTTGACGAACTGGCCGGGCATGAGCTTCTGATCGGGGTTGGGGAAGGTGGCGCGGATCATGGCGGTGCCGGTCATGGGGTCGACCTTGACGTCCACGAAGTTGATGTTGCCCTGCTCCTTGTAGACGGTGCCGTCGGAGAGGGTGATCTCGGTGGGGAGGTTCTTCTCGCTCACGAGCTGGATGCGGCCGGTGGCGACGTCGGCGCGCCATTGCAGCACGTCACGCTCGCTGACGTTGAAGTTGACGTAGATGGGGTCGACCTGTTGGGATTCGACGAGCAGGCTGTTGGCGCCGGAATCGACGAGAGAGCCTTCTTGCTTCTGGGCGCGGCCGACGGTGCCGGAGACGGGGCTGGTGACCCTGGTGTAGGAGAGCTCGAGATCGGCGTTGGTGACGTTGGCCTCGGCGAGCTTGATCTGTGCGAGTGCTTCGTCGTTCTGAGCGACGGCCTTGTCGAGCTCGGCCTTGGGCAGGCCGCCGGACTCGACGCCCTGGCGCACGCGGGTGAGATTGGACTCGGTGAGTGCTTGGGCGGCCTTGGCCTGAGCGAGCGACGCTCGGGCTTTCTGGAGATCGGCCTCGAAGCTGCGCGGGTCGATGGTGAAGAGCAGGTCGCCGTCCTTGACCTTGCTGCCTTCTTCGAAGTGGCGTTTGAGCAGGAAGCCCTGGACGCGGGCGCGGACCTCGACGGTGCGCGAGGCGGCGGTCTGGGCGATGAACTCGTAGATGCCGGGCGCGGTGACGGGAGTGACGACCGTGGCGGCGACCTCGGGGGCTGGGGGTGGGCCGGAGGCTTGGCCGGGCTTGCGATCGCAGCCGGGGAGGGCGAGAAGGGAAAGGACGCACGCCGCACCGCGCAGGATGGAACACCTGTCCGCCGCCATCGAGTCACCTCCGGCGAGAGAGCTCGCCGCGGGACTTTATCACAAAGATGAAGCGAGGCGTTGGATCCGCAAGCGCGCCCGGGCAGATTCGAACCGCCGACCTGCGATTTAGAAGACCGCTGCTCTATCCAGCTGAGCTACGGGCGCACGCGGTGAATCGTATTCGCGGGACGGGGTGCCACGCAGGCACCAGATTCGGCTGGTTGGCGTGGGATGGAAGTGTGAGGATCGTCTCACGCGTGAGGGCGGCGGTGATTGACGCGATGGATAGCATCGGAACGAGGCCGCATCAAGGGGTTTCCCCGGAGGTGGATGTGAGAGCATGCCGTGGTGTCGTTGCTGTCGCGGGAATGGCGATGGTGTGTGTGACGGTGTCGGGGCAGGTGTTGCAGCGTGCGGTGGGGACGGCGCAGGAGGAGATCGCGTACGGCTTAGTGTCGAGCCGCGAGTGCGGGTTTGCGATGACTGGGTCGCGGGGCATCAGCACGGGGGCGCAGACGAGTGTGCTTGTGGTGGGCATGGATGCGTCGGGATCGGTGTTGTGGAGTGGGCAGCACCGGCCGCCGGAGGGGCGGACAAGAGGCACGTCGATTCAACAGATGAGTGACGGCGGGTACGTGGTGGGCGCGGAGTCGGTGTTCGGCGGGCCGACGCTGGGCACGTATCTGTTGCGGCTCAATAGCACCGGCGTTGTGGTGTGGTCGACGCTGGTCAGCGGCACGGCGTTTGTTGGCGCGCTCAATGGGGGGCTGGGGGTGGGTGTCGGTGTGC
Source organism: Phycisphaerales bacterium (assembly GCA_036392375.1). GTDB lineage: Bacteria > Planctomycetota > Phycisphaerae > Phycisphaerales > UBA1924 > JAFEBO01. The sequence continues at coordinate 4,189 of DASVYC010000113.1, read as the reverse complement.
GCGAGCTGGGGGATGGTTCGATTGTGGCGGTGAGCCGCGTGCAGGGGGGCGGAGGCTCGTCGGCGGGTGTGTACGCGCGGTTGCAACCGACGGGTGTTCCGATCGTGAACAACGTGTACTCGTTCGCGGGGGCGGCGGCGGAGAGCTTTGTGGACTTTGCGGACGTGCGGGAGTGGAGGGGCGTGTCGAATCCGCCGTCGGACAATGTGTTCGTGGTGGGGCAGGCGCGGGAGTTCACGGCGGGGTTGGGGTTCGGCGCGTTCGTGGCGTTTGCGGCGCGGCTGGACGCGGCGGGCGCGGTGACATGGGCGCGGACGTACAAGCATCCGGTGCTGGACTTGGCGGCGGACGGGTTTTGTTTCACGCGGGAGGGGGATCTGGTGTTGAGCTGCCGCGTGGGCGGCGGGATCGTGGAGGCGGGGGCGTCGGACCTGGCGCTGCTGCGGGTGCGGGCGGTGGACGGCGGGGTGGATTGGAGCGTGGCGGCGACGAACGCGGTGACGCGGTTCACCAACGCGCCGCGGGGGATTGAGTATCTGCGGGAGAGCGAGGAAGTGGTGGTGGCGGGCGGGGCGGAGACGGCGGGGCCGGTGTCGTTTCGCAACGCGGCGGCGGCGGTGTTCTCGGCGACGACGGGGGCGTTTCAGCGGGGGCGGTTGTACGGCGTGTTTGATTCGGCGGCGGCGAACAGCGCGGCGAACGCGGTTGCGATCGCCGGGCCGTACGGGCACGTGGCGCTGGCGGGGCGTACGAACGACACGGGCGCGGGGGGCGGCGATGTGCAGCTCATCCGGGCGTATACGTCGCTGAGCTCGGGTTGCCGCGAGTTGGAGTTGGTGCTGATTTCGGCGCCGTTCGCGGCGGGGGTGGAGACGCGGCAGCTTGTGTCGGCGCCGGGGAGTGTGGGCCAGGTGTTCACGCAGTCGGGTGTGCCGACGCTGCTGGAGAACGCGGCGTGCTCGACACCGCGGTGCGTGGGTGATCTGAACGCGGACGGGTTGGTGGACGACGTGGATTTCTCGGCGTTCGCCAACGCGTACGACATCCTGGTGTGCCCGACCAATCCGGCGTTCACGTGCTGCGCGGCGGATCTCAACACCGACGCGGTGGTGGACGACGTGGATTTCACGCTCTTCGCGGCGGCGTACAACGAATTGTTGTGCCCGTAGGGGAAGTGGGAAGGGGTGAGGCCGATGCCCGTTGGTTCAACGCGCTCGCAAGGATTTGAACCTTGGACCCTCGGTTTCGAAGACCGATGCTCTATCCGGGCTGAGCTACGAGCGCTGCGTGGCAAGGCTAGGGGAGCAGGGGGAGCCACAAGCAAGAGGGAAGTCGCTACTTGGAGTCCGCACCCTCCGGTACGGTAGAGCCCGGCGTCCATCGCAAGACGGGGGCGCCATAGCGCAGCACTCGGCACAGCGCTATGAAAAAAGCGCCCCAAATTGCGAGCGATGAGAGCGTGGCGAGAAAGACGCTCTCAACGCCCTCTTTCCACCGACCCGTGATGGCAATGCTGCTGAGCACGCCAAGCAGCACGACTGGCACTATGCACGCCGCGATCAACCCAATGCAGGCGGCTGCAACCTGCTTCCCGCGATCGGATGTGCTCAGAATCCCCATCTGCGACACATAAATGTTGACCAGCACCCCAAGGAAACTCCAAACGCCTAGAAGAAAAAGAAAAATCATACCCTCAACGGCCTGCAATCCGGCGATTCGCTTCGCGTTGGCTGCCCTGGCGTTCGTCTCGGTCTTCTGTTCGGGATTGAGCGCCGACCACTGCTTCTTCTCGGTGAACATCATGCCCAAGCGGTCGCGTTGTGAATCGTCGGCCTGCATCTCGTTGGCCCAGGATGTTGCAACAGCGGCTTTGCCGTCACCCAGCGCCCAAAGAAAGGTGCCGCCGTCTCTGTACACAGCCTGAAAATAGACAGCCCAGTTGATAACCACCAGAACAAGAAATGCCGACACGGCTCCTCGGGACAATGGGATCAGTTCCTTTACCTTTCCTGCGATTTCCAAGTCATAGACGGGAAAGACCAGAAGAAAACCAGTCGCACACGCCAGCACGAGCAGAATCGTCGACAAGTCATCGATCCGATTTCGGAAGACCTCATCCCATGCCGCGCTCGTGAGCTCACGCGATGTGCTCCACACAGTCTGCTGATACTTCATCCAGATGAGCACTGTGAAGACCACAATAAGCAGCACTATCCAGAAGGTGACGGAGAACGCATGCGCCCGTAGTGCCACACGAGCTTTTCCAAGAAACGCGCCGACTCTGCTGTCACTCGCCATCGCGGTACTCCTGTAGTGACGTCGTCATGAGAATTGGACTCGCACATTCTAAACCGATAGCGAGTCGTTTGCAGCTCTTGTGATTAGCGCCAAGGGTCGATTGTGGCGATCAGTCTTGGCTGATGTATTGATTCTCCTCTCTACGCGCCTCTCGGCTTGGGTCGAACGATTCGTCTGGAAGGCAGGGATCAGATATTGGGGACGGTCGAGAGGCGGAGAGAGAGTCCGGCATGCCGTGAGTTGTTCGTTTCGATGTCACCCTCCGGCTTGTCGGTTGCATTTGCTTGTCGTGGTGTCGTTGCGGAACCGAGGATCAAGGTGACTGACGATCCAGATCCAGAGAAAACCGGCATCCGACCTCTCGAATCCGAGATCTCTCCTACCCTCCGTCCCCATGGAAGCAGGCATCGTCGGTCTCCCCAACGTCGGCAAGTCCACGCTGTTTAACGCCTTGACCAAGGCGGGGGCGCTGGCCGCCAACTACCCATTCGCGACCATCGAGCCGAACGTGGGCGTGGTGCCCATTCCCGACCCGCGGCTGGAGATCATCCGATCGCACATCGAGTCGCAGAAGATCATCCCGGCGATGCTGCGGCTGGTGGACATCGCGGGCATCGTGAAGGGGGCGAGCGAGGGGGCGGGGCTGGGCAACAAGTTCCTCAGCCACATCCGCGAGACCGAGGCGATCCTGCAGGTGGTGCGATGCTTCACCAAGGCGCCGGGCGGCGAGGACATCACGCACGTCGAGGGCTCGGTCGATCCGATCCGCGACATCGACACGATCAACACGGAGTTGATCCTGGCGGATCTGGAGGTCGTCGCGGGCGCGGTGGGCAAGGCCGAGCGTGCCGCCAAGAGCGGCGACAAGGAAGCGGTGGTGCGGTTTGAAGTGCTGAAGAAGCTGCACCCGGTGCTCGACAGCGGCAAGGTGGCGCGGACGGTGCACTTCGACGATCCCGATCACCAGAAGGCGCTCAAGAGCCTGAACCTGATCACGTCCAAGAAGGTGCTCTACGTGATGAACGTGGACGAGGACGACGTGAACGGCGAGAACGAGCTTTGCCAGCGGGTGCGCGAGCACGCGAAGAAGGAGGGCGCGGAGGTGGTTCCGATCTGCGCCAAGATCGAGAGCGAGCTGTCGGAGCTTCCGGATGCGGATCGGCTTGAGATGCTGCAGAGCTTGGGCATGACCGAGCCCGCGCTCAATCGGTTGGCGCGCTCGGCGTACAAGCTGCTGGGGCTGCAGTCGTTCTACACCGCTGGTCCGAAGGAGATCCGGGCGTGGACGGTGCCGATTGGATCGACCGCGCCGCAGGCCGCGGGGGTGATCCACACGGACTTTGAACGCGGTTTTATCCGTGCCGAGATCTACTCCGTCGCCGACCTCGAGAAGTACAAGACCGAGAAGGCGATCAAAGAGAACGGCAAGATGCGGATCGAGGGCAAGGACTACGTCATGCACGATGCGGACGTGTGTCACTTCCTGTTCAACGTCTGAGACGAGGGCGTTGCCCCTATTGATTCGGCGTCCGGGGCGGTGCGACCGGGTCCCGAACGCGGAAGAGAATCTGCGCGCAAAGCGGGCATTTGTCCGCAATACCGACGGGTTTTCGTCGCTTCTTCTTGTAAGGGAAGCACGGAGCCGGGGCCACCATGTTGGATCAACCACGGACTGCGCGGGGAGCGTGGGTCGAGCTCGCTTGCGTGGCGGGTTCGATGCTGCTGTGCGTGATGGCGTTGGTGTCGAGTTCGTCGTCGTTCGTGGTGAACGTCAATGGTGTTGTCGAAGATGCGGGCGGCGCCGGCCTGGCGTACGAGGACGCGATCCTTGTTGCCGCGTTTCGGAGACCGGTGGTCGATGCAGCGCTGCTGCACCGGGGCGGTGTGCGGG
>DASVYC010000112.1:0-25802 GCA_036392375.1 Phycisphaerales bacterium | reverse complement strand
GGGGGGGGTAGTGCGGGGCGAAGAGGTAGGCAAGTGGGGCATCCGGTGGCGTTCGCGTCGCGGTCCCGAATGGATGCCGCGGCGAACGGGGAAGGGTACGGCGATGGAGGGGCGTTTGCGCCTTCCTGCACTGAGGAGCGGGGAGGGGTGGGCGAGCGCAGCGAGACCGGGGAGGGGTGAATCGCGCTCGGATGGTTGTGGCGATCGGGTATCCGCAATCCCCTCACCTGACTTGAGGCTTTGCCTCAAGTCGTCCTCTCCCCGCTAGCGGGGAGAGGAGGCGCGGGGGCGTCGTGTTACGCGGTCGGCTTCGCCCTTGTCCCCAGTCTTCGCAGCGGGTCGCCGCCGAAGGTGGACCAAGGCTCCAGTTCGCTGCGGGCGGTGCCGCGGGCGCCGATGATGGAGCCGGCGCGGACGGTGACGCCGGGGAGGATCATGGCTTCGGCGGCGGCCCAGGTATCGTCTTCGAGCGTGATCGGGCCGCGGGTGTGGATGTTGGCGCTGGCGAGTGCGCTGGCGGCGGCGGAGGTTGCTTCGTCGAGCGCGGTGAGCAGGCGGGTGTGCTGGCTGACGGTGCAGAACTGCCCGATCGTTACCTGCTCGCGGCTGTCGATGTACGCCAGGTCGCCCACCGAGCTTTCGTGTCCGATCGCGAAGTTCCATGGCTCGGTGATGGTCGCGCTGGGGCGGACGCGGCTGGTGGGCGCGACCGAGGCGCCGAAGGCGCGGAGCAGGGCGTTGCGCAGGCCGTACCAGTTGTGGAAGGAGATGTAGAAGAGCTTGGCGCCGATGCGGTGCCACAGCATCGCGCGGAAGGGGCGTTCAGGCCTTCCCTGCATCGCTGCCTCCCTGCCCCACTGCTCCACTGCTCCACTCTCTTCCCGGATTCCCCTCGATCACCACGTCCGCGCGCACGTTCTTGAACGCGCAGGCGCGTGGCAGGAGCACCGCGCCGTCGCCGACGGTGACGCCGCCACCGACGAAGGCGTCAGGGCCGATCCAGCAGCCCTTGCCGATCACGATCGGCGGCTTGGTGAGGTCGAAGGTCCGTTTGGAGAAGTCGTGCGAGCCGGCGCAGAGGTGGGCGAAATGGGAAATGACGGAGCCTTCGCCGATCTCGATGGGGCCGAGGGAGTAGAGGATGGAGCGTTCGCCGATGTGGACGTTGTCGCGGATGTCGAGGGTCCAGGGGATCTCGATGCGGCAGGAGCGGGCGAGGCGCACGTTGCGGCCGACTTTGCCTCCGAAGCGGCGCAGGACCCAGCAGCGGTAGGAGTCGGAGCCGTCGAAGCTCAGCCGCAGCAGCGTGCGTCCGACGACCATCCAGAGCACGCGGACGACGTTGCCCAACGGGCCCCAGGTGCTCTTGATGGGAACGGCGTCCATGTGTTCATTATCGGCAAACGAGCGACGGTGCCGCAGGGTGTCGGGCGTGCGGGACGTGGGGGGTGTGGGGTGTGGGGACGTGCGGGTGGGGGCGGAGCGCTCACGCGGTGCGGATCGCGTCGATGATCAGCGAGGTGTAGTGGAGTGTCTCGCCCCGGTGCGTGATGCGGAAATCCTGCTGGGAGTCGAATCGGAAGGAGCGGCGGATCATGGCGTCGGCGGGGTGCCAGTCGCGGCGGTGGAACGCGCCCTGGTTGTCGAACCACTCCAGCGGCACGGGTTCCATGCCGGCGTCGCGGATCGCCTGCGAGAGCGTGTCGATGTTGAAGTAGATGGTGTGGCCCGAGGCCGGGGGCGTGTTTTCGGCGGCGTAGCGTGCGTCGGTGCGGTTGGCGTCGGGCACGGCGATACGGAGCCGGGCGCCGGGCTTGAGATGGTCGTGACAGAGCCTGAGCGCGGCGGCGATGCGATCGACTGGGACGTGTTCGAAGACGTGCTCGGCGAGCATCGCGTCGGCGCGCTTGCCCTGCAGCGTGTCGCGCCAGTCCTGCGCGCTGGTGATGTCGAGCGTGTCCACGTCGGTCGAGACCCAGCCTCGGTAATGCACGGTGCTGGCGCCCAGGCAGAGGCGCAGCGGCTGGGCGCGGGCGATCTGACGGCGGACGATCTCGCGGGGCGTGACGGCGCTGTGGAGGTCGTTGTCGAAGACGCCGTCGAACTGGGGAGGATCGGCGAAGAAGGTGGTGGAGTAGGTGCGTGCGACTGGCTGGTAGCCACGCGCGAGCAGGAAGCGGCAGGACTCGGCGTCGAGGACATCGTGCAGCGTGAAGCGGTTGGTGACCTCAACGGCGATGAGCGCAGGGCGGTGGCGGTCAAAGTCCAGGGAGCGGAGGACGGGCATCTCGGCGTTCTCGACGTCGATCGAGAGCAGGCCGATCGACTGTCCGGGTGCGAGATGCTCGTCGATGATGTCGGAGAGGCGGCGGGGCGTGAGCGTGAGCGGCTCGCCGAGGAGCTTGGCGCCCGCGGCGATCGAGGCGTCGCGGAAGGCGGGGTCGGTGGTGTTGAGCGCGGGGGTGTCGAAGCGGTAGAGGGTGATGGGCGAGGTGGAGTCGGAGACGAGGGCCTGGATGTTGGCCTCGTTGGGGCGGAACTGGTTGAAGGCTTCGATGGATTCGGGGTTGGGATCGATGTTGATGCCGCTCCAGCCGCGCTCGCGGAGGAGGAAGGTGTTGGAGAACCGGAACGGGTGATGAGCGCCCACGTCCACGTAGGAACCGGGGGGTAGGCGGCGGAGGAAGAGCTCGATGAGCAGGTCCTCGCCCTCGACGCTGAGGCAGCGCTTGAGGTACGCGGCCTCGGGGGGAGGCGGTGGAGGCGGTGGCGGAGGCGGTGGTAAGGGTGCCAGACGATTGGCGACCTTGCGGGCGGCGCGGCCGAGGAGCACGAGCGGGGTGATCACGAGCGGGCCTCCTGCTCGGTGTGATCGGGTGCGATGTTGTTCTTGGCGTGGGGCTTGTCGTCCGCGGCATCGATCCACTGCTGCCCGGGGCTGACGCGCGGGAACGGGAGCGCACGCGGGCGGGGACGGAAAGACGGGTGCAGGAAGAGCGAGGTGGTCCAGGAGAAGTCAACCACGGGGCCGAGGCCGGAGAAATCGATCTGGATCAACCCGGCGTCGCGGAGCAGCGCGGCGCAGTTGGGGTACCACTCGGAGTTGTCGAGCAGGATCATGCCGGCGGGGTTGAGCTTCGCCGCGGCGGCCTCGGTGCAGGAGAAGCGTTCGCGGCCGTCGATGATGATGAGGTCGAACGTGCCGGGGGCGGCGGCGAAGGCGGCGGCGTACTCGGCCTCGTTTGTGATTGAAACGGTGCAGTTGGCGGGAAGAGGCCGGGTGACGAAACGGCGCCAGTCGGGGTCGTGCTCGATGGTGACGACCTCGCGGGTGCGTGCGCCCCAGTAGAGCGTGCTGCTGCCGGCGCCGGTCTCGAGGACGCGGAAGGCGGAGAGGTCGAGCTGATCGAGGTAGTGGAAAGCGGGGTAGGTGATCCAGGGCATCGGCTGGGCCTGGGAGTCGAGGGCCTTGCCGCTGGAGCGTGTCTGGGCGTGGCCGAAGCCTTTGGGGGACTCGATGGTGTCCAGGAGCTGGACGATGCGATCGATGCCCGCGGCGCGGGCGTGGGCGAGGAGCGCGTCGTACAGCGCGGCGTGCTCGGGGCCGAGCGCGTTGGCGTGGCGGAGCTGTTCGAGCCAGTGCACGGGCAGTGCGTGCGGCACGCCGTCAGAACCGGATTGCAACCAGCGTTGCAAGAGCTTCACGTGGCCACCCCGGGAGCGGCGGGAGTGGCGGGGCGAGTGTCGGCGCGAGTGTCGGCGTCGGCGAGCGACCAGGAGCCGGGGGTGACGACAACGGCGTGGCCGGGCATCGGAAGGTGGCCGGTGCCGTAGTAGTCGCCCGGATCGATGTGGAGCTCGCGGGCCATGTTGAGACAGTCGTGGTAGCGGCCGCCGACGCCCCAATCGGGCATGATGGCGTAGCTGATGAGGTACGAGCCGGGGATGAGCGGGACGCTGGGGAGCGTGAAGACGATGCGGCCTTTGCCGGAGAGGCGGCCGAGGTCCTGGCCGGTGAGCCGGTTGTTGTGGTGCAGGGCGGGGAGGTCCATCTCGGTGCGGATGTTGAAGCCGACGAGGAGATTGTCGACGGTGGCGCCGGGCTCGACCTCGTAGACGAGGTGAAGCTGGAGTGTGTCGCCGGTGCGTACGCCCCGAACCTTGTTGCCCCTGGCGTCGCGGATCTCGAGCTCGGTGAGGCGGATCTTGAGATCGCCGAGGCGGTCCTTGCGGCGGGAAAAGGGCGCTAACAAAGGCGGGAGACGGGCGTCGTCAGCGCCGGCGTGGGCGAGTGCTTTCTCGTCGTCCTCGCGCTCCATGAGGGTGGAGATGTCGAAGTACTTCTGCACGGCTTCGTCCACCGAGCCGAAGCAGGCGACGGTGCCGCTGTCGAGGACCATGCCCTTGGTGCACAGGCCCTGGACGGAGGTCATGCTGTGGCTGACGAAGAGGATGGCGCGGCCCTCGGCGCGGGCGTCGCGCATGAGGCGGGTGCACTTGCGCTGGAAGGCGGCGTCGCCCACGGCGAGGACCTCGTCGACGATCAGGACCTCGGTGTCGAGGTGGGCCGCGACGGCGAAGGCGAGGCGCATGTACATGCCAGAGGAATACCGCTTCACGGGTGTGTCGATGAAGCCCTCGATGCCGGCGAAATCGACGATCTGATCGAAGCGGCGGGCGACTTCTTTGCGGGAGAGGCCCAGGACGGCGCCGTTGAGATAGACGTTCTCGCGGCCGGTGAGATCGGGGTGGAAGCCGATGCCGACTTCGAGGAGTGAGCCGAGGCGTCCCCGGATCTCCCCGCGGCCTTCGGTTGGGGCGGTGACGCGGGAGAGGATCTTGAGCAGCGTGCTCTTGCCGGCACCGTTGCGGCCGACGATGCCGAGCACCTCGCCGTAGCGGAGCTCGAAGGAGACGTTGCGGATGGCCCAGAAGTCTTTGGCGGGGGCGGCGACGCGGGCGGTATGGCGGGAGAAGAGCTTGGAAAAGAAGCCCTCGCCGAGGCGGGCGTTGCCGACGGTGGTCATCTCGCCGAGGCGGTAGCGCTTTCCGAGGTTGTCGGCCAGGATGGCGATGTCGGGCATGCGGGGGCTCGGGTGGGAGGCGATTGTACGGGATGACGGCGGGTGATCACCGTCGAGATTGCGAGGAAGCGGAAGCACACCCGCTCGCTCCCGCTCGGTGCTTGTCGTGGCAGGGCGTCGTCATGGTGGTGGGTATCCTGTGAGCATGCGTGAACTCTGCTGGTTGTGCGTGTGCGTGGCGGCGACGCTGATGGGCTGTTCCAGTACGCCCCGTGTGGGTGAGCGGCTGGAGCGGCGCGGGGATGAGATCGTGGTGGCGGGGCAGTACTTCCACACCGGGGCGCCGGTGGTGCTGTGGACCGATCCAGGCGGCTACGACGCGTATCGGGTGGAGCGGCGCTTTGTGCCGATCGAGGAGTCGAGCTGGGAGAAGAGCAAGGACGCGCTCAAGGGGCCCAACCGGTTCGACATGCGGAGCGCGGGCCTGACGCCCGAGCAGATCGAGAGATTCCGCGGCGGGGGCTGGGACCTGGAGTCGCTGCGCGAGGTTGTGGATCAGTTCGTGCTGCACTACGACGTGTGCGGGACGAGCCGTACATGCTTCCGCGTGCTGCACGACATGCGGCGTCTGAGCGTGCACTTCATGCTCGACATCGACGGGACGATCTACCAGACGATGGACGCCAAGGAACGCGGCTGGCACGCGACGGTGAGCAACACACGCTCGGTGGGTATCGAGATCGCGCACATGGGGGCGTACAAGCCCGGCGACGACAAGACGCTGAGCAAGTGGTACAAAGGGGACGAACTGGGGAACGTGCGGATCACAATCCCCAGCGAGAAGGGCGACGGCGGGGTGCGGACTCCCAACTTCGTCGGACGCCCGCTCGTGAACGAGCGGATCCGGGGCGAGGTCCACGGCGAGGTGCTGGAGCAGCCGGACTTCACGCCCGAGCAGTACGAGTCGCTGTCGCGGCTGATCGCGGCATTGCATGTGGCGCTGCCCAAGATCGAGCTGTCGTATCCCCAGGACGCGGAAGGGAAGCTGCTCACGCGGCACCTGAGCGACGACGAGCTGAAGCAGTTCCGCGGCGTCTTGGGGCACTTTCACGTCCAGGACGACAAGATCGACCCGGGCCCGGCGATGCGGTGGGAGATGGTGATGCAGCGGGCCCGGGCGCACGTCGAGGGTCGGCGCGTGCCCCGGCTTGAGGCCGAGACGTGGACCATGCCGAGAAGCGGCGCGGTGGAGAGCGGGTCGTAATCGGGTCCGAGGGATCACGCGCCGACGGTGACGAATCCCGAGAGCGCGAGGATGAGCAGGACGATGCCCAGCACGATGCGGTAGTAGCCGAATGGGGCGAGGCCGTGGCGGGTGAGGAATCCGACCAGCCACTTGACGGCGAGGGCGGCGCTGACGGCGGCGACGGCGATGCCGACGAGGACTGGGGCGGTGCCCAGGACTTGGAAGAAGGTCTGGTGACCGGGGTCCTTGTTGGTGAGGTCCTTGGCGAGCTTGAAGAGCGTGGCGGCGAGCAGCGTTGGCATGCCGAGCAGGAAACTGAACTCGGCGGCGGCGGAGGGCTTGAGGCCGCGGAAGTAGCCGGCGGTGATGGTCATCATGGATCGGCTGGTGCCGGGCCACATGGCGACGATCTGCAGCAGACCGATGACGAAGGCGTCGGCGAGGGTCATGTCCTCGACCGACTTGCCGCCGATGGAGTCGATGCCGCCGTGCATCGGGCGGCGGGAGCGGCGCCAGAGATCGACTCCGATCATGAAGACGCCGCCAAGGATCAAGGAGAAGACGACCGGCCCGAGGTGAAAGAGGCGGGCCTCGATGACCTTGTTGAGCGCGAGGCCGACGACGGCGGCGGGGATGAACGCGACCACGATGTTGGCGAGCATCTTGAAGCCGACGGGGTCGAGACCAAGGAGGCCCTTCACCATGCGCACGAAGCGCGGGAAGTAGAGCCCGAGCACGGCGAGGATGGCACCGCCCTGAACGATGATGTTGAAAGCGTTGAGGGCGTCCTTCGTTTCGGGCGTGTCGAGGCCGAGCAGGTCTCCGGTGATGATGAGATGGCCGGTGGAGGAGACCGGGAGGTACTCGGTGATTCCTTCGACGAGGCCGAGGACGATGGCTTGCCAGAGTTGCATGATGGGAAGAGAGGAAGAGAAGGAGAGACGGAGTGGAAGGAGGAAACGCTGCGGGAGAATCGGGCATTCGCTCTCGCGGACGCGAACAATACCGGGTGGCGCGAGTGAGCGTGGAGAGGTTGACGCCGATTGTGGACGCCGCGGATTTGCGGGTGCGGGAGTACCTGCGGCTCAAGGAGGGGGATTTGTTCCGCGGGCTGGATGCGCGGTCGCCGCACGGGGCGTTTATCTGCGAGGGGCACTTTGTGGTGGAGCATCTGCTGGCGGGGCGGTACCCGTGCCGCAGCGTGCTGGTGGCGTCGTCAAAGGTCGAGGCGTACGGGGAGTTGCTGGCGCGGGTGGCGGCGGGGGTGCCGATCTACACGGTGGACGAGGCGGTGATGGAGTCGATCGTGGGCTTCAAGTTCCACCGCGGGATCATGGCGGCGGGATCGAGGCCGGGGCCGCGGGACGCGGCGGCGTGCGACGCGGTGCTGCGGGCGGCGCCGGCAGCGGTGGTGCTGGAGGACCTGACGAACATCGACAACGTGGGCGGGATCTTCCGGTGCGTGTCGGCGCTGGCGCCCGAGGGGACGGTGATCGTGCTGTCGCCGGGGTGCGCGGATCCATTGTATCGCAAGGCGATCCGGGTGTCGATGGGGCACGCGCTTCGGGTGGAGTTTGTGACGCTCTCGCCGTGGGATGATGCGATGGAGCGTCTGGCGGCGGCGGGGTTCACGACGCTGGCGCTGACGCCGTCGGCGGATGCGGAAGTGTTGAGCGAGACAAGCGGGCGTGTGGCGCTGGTCCTAGGCAGCGAGGGGCCGGGGCTGAGCGCGGCCACGATGCAGCGAGCGGCGAGGCGGGTGCGCATCCCGCAGCGCGAAGGCGTGGACTCGCTCAATGTGATGGTGGCGGGGGCGATCGCGATGGCGATGGTGTTTCGGCCTTCTTGAACCTCAGTGGGACCGGCCGGGATGCCGGTCTTTCTGGTGCTTTCGTGTCTTCGGGGGCGTAAGCGGCGGGGCCTGGAAGGCCCCGCCCCGTCGGCTGCACCACTCTTACTTGGCGGAATCGATGAAGACGTCGATGGCCTGGCCGGGGACGATGCGGGCGGCGGCGGGGTTGGCGACTTCGAGCACGACGTCGATGACCCGGGTGTCCACGCGCTCGGTGTTGGCGCCTGAGAGCGTGGGCTTGGGGCGGGCGTAGGGCTCGATGCGGACGATGCGGAGCTCGAGCTCCTGCTGCACGGCGCCGCGGGTGCGGCCGACGGCCTTGGAGTTGAGCCCCACCAGTCCGATGTCCTCTTCGTCCACCTGGGCGCGAACGTTGAGTTTGGTGAGGTCGCCGAGGACCAGCGGGGCGCGGGTGCGGCTGAGCGGTCCCAGGATGTACTCGCCCGGCTCGACCTCGCGGCGGAGCACCGTGGCATCGCGCGGGGCGCGGACGGTGAGGCGATCTTTCAGAACTTCCAGCGACTGGATGCGGGCCTTGACGGCCTGAGCCGCGGCTTCGGCCACGACAAGGTCGGCCTTCCAGCCGCCGGCTTGCAGACGGTCGAGATTGGCCTGAGCGCTTGCCACTTCGGCGCGGGCGATGCCGACGGCGGACTCGGACGAGGCGACGTCGCGAGCCGACATGGCACCGCTGGCGACCGCGTCGGTGGAGCGCTTCAACTTGTCTTCCGCGTCGGCGAGCTGGGCCTTGGCTCGCAGCAGCGCGGCCTGAAGCGGCGGCACGTCCTCGGCACGGGGGATCGCGTGCCAGCGGGCGACTTCGGCCTGGCTGGCCGCCAGCTCGCCCTGCGCCGCGACGATCTGCGAATCGATCGCGCGGGTGTCGAGCCGCATGAGCACCTGGTCTTTCTGCACGCGGTCGCCGACATCGACGAGAACCTCGGCGACCAGGCCCGGGTCCGCCGACGCGATCTCGATGGCGCGCCCGGCGGGCTCGACGATGCCGAGCGCCGCGACACCCTTGCCGAACGGGTTCACGCTCGCGGGGCGGGCCAGAGGCGGGTTGGGGATCTCGGTCTTGCCGACCGCGACCGCGAACATGCCGACGGCGACGCCGACGACGGAGACGATGATGGTGAGCCAGCGGGTCATGGAAGGACCTTCATTGGGACAGGATCTGACAGATCAGGACGCGGAGCCGAAGACGGCGCCGGGGCTGACGGTGATGACGCGGCGGAGGCTGAGGACGCTGCCGAGCATGACGGTGAGGATCATCGCGACGAGCGAGATGACGAGCAGCTCCCAGGGAAGCTGTGCGGAGAGCTCGCTCTCGGAGTACTTGGTGAGGAGCGTGAACGCGCCGGCGAGCCCGACGCCGATGCCGTAGCCGATGAAGCCAACGACGAGGGCCTGCAGCAGGACCATCCCCGCGAGCAGCCAGCCGGACGCGCCCAGGGCCTTGAGGGTCGCGAACTGGCGGAGGTTCTCAAGCGTGAACTGGTAGAAGACGCTGGCGGAGAGCAGGAGGCCGACGACGAAGCCGAGGGCGATGGTGATGCCGAAGTTGAAGCCGATGCCGGTGGCGATGGTGATGAAGCGCATCGTGTTGATGCGGAACTGCTCGGTGGTGAGGGCGGTGACATCGGCGAGCCGGTTGATGCGCTCCTGGACAACGGGGATCTCGGCGGGGCTCTTGGCGCTGACGAGGATGAAGCTGATGGCCTTGCGCCCCACGGGCGTGAAGCGGAGTGCGTTGTCGTACGTCGTGTAGATGATGGCGTTGCTCTCGAAGCCCTGCTTGGCCTTGCAGAAACCGACGACGACGGCACGCTTGTCGTTGATCTTGATGACGTCGCCGAGGTTCACGTTGCCGAGTTTGGCGCGGCTTCGCTGCTCGACCACGATGGCGTCGGGGGTCCAGAGGTCTTCGAGGCGACCCTCGATCATCTCGGGCGGGCGGCCGGCGAGGGTGGTGCGGCTGATGCCGATGATCTGGACGCGTTTGAACGTGCCGTTGTTGAGCTCGGTGATCGCGTAGTTGCTGAAGAACGGCTCGGCCCACGCGACGCCCTCGACGCTGCGGACGCGTTGCAGCTTGCTGTCGGAGAGGGGGCGGTACTCGGCGATCCACTCGGTGCTCGGATCGACCACCCAGAGATCGGCCTGGCCGACGTTCTGGAGCGGGCCGGTCGCTTGGGTGAGCAAACCAAGGAAGATCGCACCTTGCTGGTTCATCAGCATGGTGGCGAACGCAAGCGAGAGCACGAGGGTGAGGTACTTCGTGCGATCGCCGAAGAGCATCTGGAGCGCGATCCGCAGCACAGCTGAGGGTAGGGTTCGGTGCGGGAGCGTCGGTGGATGCGGCGAAAAGGGTTACGGCGTTACGGCGAGCGTGATGATCTGGAACGGCCGCACGGCGATGGTGGTGGTGTCGCCGGTATGGGAAACGTGTACCTCGTCGAGCGGTCGTTCGAGCAGATCGACGGCGGCCACCGACTTCACGGGCAGGTTCCACGTGATGCGGACGGTGCCGCGGCAGTTGTGGGACTCGTGCAGGCGGATGATGAGGCGTTTGCGGTCGAGCGAACGATTGACGGCCGTTACATGGACGTCGCAGCCTTCGGTCGTGACCGTGCACGGCGACCACTCGCGGCACTGGCCCTTCTCCTCGGCGTTGAGCGCTTCGGAGAACATCGGTGCGTTGAGCGACTCGGCCTCGCGGGTGATGCCAGCGGCACGCCAGTCGCCCTCGTGCGGGACGAGGGCGTAGGTGAACTCGTGATCGCCGCGGTCGGCGGTGGGGTCGGGGTGCGTCGGCGCGCGGAGCAGCGAGAGGCCGATGACGCCGTCGTGGCAGGAGTGACCGAACTTGGCCTTGGTGACGAGCGCGATGCCGCGGGAGCGCTCGGAGAGGTCGAGCCATCCTTGGGCGGGGAACTCGAATCGGGCTCGCTCGTGGGTGTTGTTGCGGGTGGTGGGACGGGTGAGATGGCCGAAGTGGCAGCTGGTGGTGCAGTGGGCGGCGGCGATGCCGGTGGAGAAGGCGGCGCGGAGGAGGGTGTGATCCTCCTTCCACGAAACGCGGCTTTGGATATCGAGGCGGGAAGCCCCAGCGCTGAGGATGAAGTGCTGCGTGATGCTGCTGGCTTTGCCGAGCTTCTGCGTGCGTTCGAGCACGACGCGCAGGGACGACGACTCGACGATCTTCAGGGCGGCGGGCACGCTAGCGACGCGGGCCGACTCTTCGTAGTAGTGATCAATGTCCCAGGCGTCCCACATGACCGGGCGGTCGTCGAAGAGACGGAGCTCGTTGAGGGCGACGCGCGGGTCGGCGGCGTGATCGAAGGCGGCGCTGGAGCCGACGCGGGCGAGATGGGTGACGATGCCGCGGGCGTCGATGGAGGCGGTGATGACGCCGTTGGAGAGCGTGATGACGCCCTTTTCTTTTGCGCTCAGGTCCTTGCCCTTGACGGAAACGGGTACCACGCCGTCGGGCTTGGCGCGGTCGATGACCTTGACGCCGAGCGCAGGGACGTTCTTGCAGTACACGGGCTCGAGCTCACCCTGCTCGTTGATGGCGTCGAGAACGGCGCTTTGTGTGTGGCTGGTGGGGTTGAAGACCGCGAGCGGGCGCGACGCGCCCTTGGTGTCGAGCGGGGCGATCCAGGCGTTGGTGGCCTTCTTGGTCAGTTGCTCGCAGACGCGCTGCACATGGGCGTAGTCGCGGCGGGAGTCCTCGTAGACCCAGGCGATCGAGGAGCCGGGCAAGATGTCGTGGAACTGGTTGAGGAGGACAAGCTTCCAGAGTTCGTCGAGCTTGGCGGCGGCCTTGTCGGCGACGCCCGAGTCCGACTTGTTCTCGGTGTGCGGCGCGGCGAAGGCGAGCCACTCGACGGTGCGCAGCGATTCCTCGCACTCGCGGTTGAGACGCTTGTTCCACGATTGAGTGGTGAGCGTGGCGCGGTGAAGCTCAAGGTAGAGCTCGCCGTCGATGAGCGGGAAGTCCTCGCCAACGGAGCGGAGCTTGTCGCGGTCGGCATGGAGGGCTTTGCAGAAGTCGTCCGCACGACCAAGAGTCACGCGGGGCAGGCCGTCGCAGTTGGAGGCGAAGTGCGCGAACTGGATGCTCCAGTCGGTGGCGCCGCCGCCGCCGTCGCCGTAGCCGAAGGGCTGGAGCCAGCGGGCGGTGTCGGTCTTGGTGGCGTCGCTCTTCTTCGCCGGGATCGTGATGTGCTTGTCCTTGTGCGTCGCTTCGCCGCGGCGGAGTTCCTTGGGCGTGTTGACGGCGTTGTAGTCCATGCCGGGGGTGTTGTGGGCGAGGACCTCGGTGCCGTCGATGCCGCGCCAGCGGAAGGTGGTGTGCGGGAAGGTGTTGATCGCGTTCCAGTGGAGCTTGTTGGTGATGAAGGTGTCGAGCCCGCTGAGCTTCATGATCTGCGGCAGGCTGGCGCCGAAACCGAAGGTGTCGGGCAGGAAGAGGAAGGACTGGGTCGCGGCGGCGCCGAAGCGGCTGGACCAATAGCCGACGCCGTGGTGGATCTGGCGGACGAGCGATTCACCCGAGATGCAGTTGACGTCGGGCTCGATCCACATGCCGCCGTTGGGCTCCCAGCGGCCGTCCTTGACGCGTTTCTTCACCTGCTCGAACAGCGCGGGCGCCTGCTGCTCGACCCAAGCGTACTGCTGGGCCTGGGAGCAGAGGAAGCGGTAGTCGGGGAAGCGGTCCATCAGCGCGAGCTGGTTGCTGAAGGTGCGGAGGCACTTGCGCTTGGTCTCGCGGATGGGCCAGAGCCAGGCGGTGTCGAGATGGGCGTGGCCGACGGCGGTGCACCGCGTTGCGCTTCCTGCGGCGGGGTGCGCGAGGACCTCGGCGAGGATCGCGGAGGCGGCGGCAATGTTGTGCGAGGTTGCGAGCGCGTTGCTGGCGCGAGCGAGCGCGGCGATCAAGTCGCCGGCACGGGTGGAATCGAGCGGGAGTTCCTTGAGCAGGCCAAGCGCAAAGGCGAAGCGCTGGCGAAGCATCCACGCCTCGTCGTCGAGAACCGCGACTTCGCAGCGATCAAAGCGGCCGGGTTCGGTGGAGTTCCAGCGGGCATGGACTTCGGGATCGTCCCATTCGAACCCGGTGACGCCGAAGGGATGGTTGCAGGCGGCTTCGATGAGTTCGTCGATGGCTTCGCCACCCTTGGCCTTGTCGAAGAGGCGGAGGGCGTCGCGATTGACGTCGAGGCCGTGGATCGGGGACCAGCCAGCCTTGTCTTTGCGCCAGACGAGTGCTTCGGTGGCGGTGCTGAAGCGCAGGACAACGCGCTTACTGGCGAAGTCCTTGGGAACGTTGCCCTTCACCTTGAACCAGGCCGTGGCCCACTTGGGTCCCCAGCGCCAGCCGGGCTTGACAGAGCTGAAAGAGAGCTTGAGCGATTCCTCGGGCGTGGGCGGCGTGGCCTTGATGTCCGCGAAGACGGCGGCGTGGGCCTCGAGCGGTGCCGCGGCGGGATAGACCAGCGGCTCGACGACATCGCGCAGGACCACGGCGAAGCGCTTGAGCTGGATTTCCAGTTCCTTCATGGGACAAAACGGTAGGGATCGCTCCTGAGTTGGCCTTGAGTCGCTCCGCGAAAATGCCGACTCTGCAGGCCTCCACCCCCAACAATCCGCTTCCATGGCCAAGACTTCCTTTCCCAAGAACAAGATCAACGTCGTGCTCGTCGAGTCGATCCACCCCCGCGCGGTGGAGATGCTCGGGGCCGAGGGTTTCAACGTCCAGACCATGGCCGGGGCGCCCGACGAGAAGAAGCTCGCGTCACTGGTCAAGGACGCGCATGTGCTCGGGATACGCAGCAAGAGCGAAGTGACGCCGTCGATCCTCGCCGCGGCCCCCAAGCTGCTGACGGTCGGGTGCTTCTGCATCGGGACCAACCAGGTCGCCCTCAAGTCCGCGTGTGAACGGGGCGTGGCGGTCTTCAATTCCCCTTTCAGCAACACCCGCAGCGTCGCCGAGCTGACGATCGCCGAGACCATCGCGCTGCATCGGTGCCTGGGCGACAAGACGCTGCAGATGCACAAGGGCGAGTGGGACAAGTCCGCCGCGGGCTCGCACGAGGTCCGCGGCCGCACCATCGGCATCGTCGGCTACGGGCACATCGGCAGTCAGGTGAGCGTGCTGGCCGAGGCGATGGGTATGCGGGTCGTGTTCTTCGACATCATTCCCAAGATGGCGCTGGGCAACGCCCGGGCCGTGCGCTCGCTCAAGGAACTGCTCGAGGTCAGCGACGTGGTGACGCTGCACGTCCCCGCGACGAACGCCACCAAGAACATGCTGGGCAAGGCCGAGATCGCCCGCATGAAGAAGGGCTCGTACCTCATCAACAACGCCCGCGGCAGCGTGGTCGACGTGAACGCTCTAGCGGCGGCGCTCAAGAGCGGCCAGCTTGCGGGTGCGGCTCTCGATGTCTTCCCTGATGAGCCGGCGGGCAAGGGTGATCGGTTCGAGAGCCCGCTGCAGGGGCTGGCGAACGTGCTGCTCACGCCCCACGTCGGCGGCAGCACCGAAGAGGCCCAGGCCTCGATCGCCGAGGACGTGTGCGACAAGCTGATCAAGTTCATCAACGTGGGCAGCACAAGCGGCGCGGTGAACGTGCCGGAGGTTGATCTGCCCGAGCAGGCGTCCGCGACCGAGAAGGCCAAGCGGCCGCACCGGATCCTGCACTTCCATAAGAACGTGCCCGGCGTGCTCAGCAAGATGCACGCCCTGATCGCGGGGATGAACGCGAACATCTCCGCGGAGTACCTGCGGACGAACGAGGAGATCGGTTACGTCGTTCTCGACGTCGATCCGACCGACGGTGTGGCGATCCACAAGAAGCTGAGCGAGATCCCCGAGACGATCCGCGTGCGGCTGCTGTGGTAGCCGGGGGCGGGGCCTTCCAGGCCCCGCCGCGCGTACGCTCGTCTCCATGTGCGGGATCGCGGGCATCTTTCGGGCATCGGGCGCGGGCGAGGCGGATCGGGCTTCCCTGTCCGACATGCTGCGCTGCATGGCCCACCGCGGACCCAACGGCCAGGGAACCTTCGCCGACGGCCCGGTGACGATGGGCATGGTGCGGCTGAGCATCATCGATCTGGCCGGCGGGCAGCAGCCTCTGTACAACGAGGACAAGTCGGTTGCGCTCGTCTGCAATGGTGAGGTGTACAACTTCGTCGAGCTGCGGGCAGATCTGGAAGCCCGGGGTCATACCTTCCGCACCGGCAGCGATCTCGAGACGCTGACGCACCTCTACGAGGACCACGGCGACGACTTCGTCCATCACCTCCGCGGCATGTACGCGGGGGCGCTCTGGGACGCGAAACGCCAGCGGCTCGTCGTGTTCCGCGATCGCCTGGGCGAGAAGCCGCTGTACGTGTACGAAGCCGATGGTGTGGTGGTCTTCGCGTCGGAGCTGCGGACGCTGCTGGTCGGGGCGTCGTCCAGCGGCGGGATCCCGCCCGAGCTGGACGCTGCGGCGATCAGCGATTACTTCCACTTTGCGTACCCGGTCGAGCCGCTGACGCCGCTGAAACACGTTCGCAAGCTGCCTGCCGGGCACCTGCTGGTGCTCGAACGCGAAGAGGCCGGCAAAGTTCGCTCGACCGAACGCAGCTATTGGAACTTGCTCGATGCCCCAGCGCTCGAAGGTGATCCGCGGCAGTTGATCGAACAGCAGCTCGACGAGGTGTCGCGACTCATCATCCGCTCCGATGTGCCCGTCGGTGTCGCACTCAGCAGCGGACTGGATTCCAGCCTGATTGCGCTGCTCGCGGCACGGGCGGCCAAAGAGACCGGCAAGGGCGAGATTCACGCCTTCACCGTCGGCTACAAGGGGCGGCCCGAGTGCGATGAACGAGCCGACGCCAAGGCGCTCGCCGATCACCTCGGCATCCCCTTCCACGCCGTCGAGATCGACGAGCGGGAGATGCTCGATCAGTTCGTGGACATGGTGATCGCCCGCGACGATCCGATCGCGGACATCTCGGGCCAGGGGTACTTCGCAGTCGCCCGGGCGTCGCGTCAGGCCGGCGTGCCGGTGCTGCTCCTCGGTCACGGCGGCGACGAGCTCTTCTGGGGCTACCCGTGGGTGCGCGACGCGGTGAAGGAGACCGAACGCAAGCGGCGGTTCCGCGCGTCGCGGGCAAAGGGCTTCTTGTCCTATTCGCCCTTCAAGTCCGTCGCACAGATGGGCGGCAGGCGTCCCTGGGCTCGCTCGCTCGGAGGCCTGTCGCAGGCATGGCCGACGATCCGGCGCGATCTGCGCAGTCCGGCGGGCCAGTGCGTCTTCTACGACATCACGCCGGACTTTTCGCGCGTCGCGGGGTCGCGGCAGTGGCTGTTCACCGACGCATTCCTGCAAGCGACGCGAGAAACGCCGCCGCATCGGTGGTTCACGTACGAGAGCGATCCTCCGCGGGCGGACCTGGCGGCGACGCAGCAGATCATCGACATCTACCTGCGCGAGAACGGCTTTGCGCAGGGCGATCGGTTGACGATGGCGAGCTCGGTCGAGGCGCGGCTGCCGTTGTCGGACTACAGGCTCGCGGAGACGGTGATCGGCCTGCGCAAGACACAGCGCGACGATCATCTGCCGCCCAAGCACTGGCTGCGGCAGGTGATGGAGGATCTGCTCCCGCCGTGGGTCTTGACAAGGCCCAAGCGCGGGTTCTCGCCGCCCACGCAGACGTGGGTGCAGGCTCTCACGGCGAAGTTCGGGCCGCTTTTGCCAGAGGGTGTGCTGGTCGAGAAGGGAATCCTCCGCCCCGAGGCGGCGGAGAAGCTGGTGCTCGAGGGCGTGCGCCCGGGCGAGATCATGCCGCTGGTCTTCAAGGCTGTCGTGCTGGAGATCTGGATGCGTCGGGTGGTGAGCGGGCGCGGGCTGTAGGGCCTCAGCGCACGTCCTCACGGATCCAGTTGCGGATCACGCTGCGCGCCGTGAGGCCGCCGGACGCGGCGTTGCCGAGGATGTTGGCCTGCCCGCGGTAGCGGATGATCACGCCCGGGTTCACGGCCTGCACGGTGGAGATCTCGGCGTTGATGTTCCAGAGCGTGGGTTCGGCGGTGACGGCCTTGAGAAATCGGGCCCGCTCGTCGCCGTTGAGCTCGGCCTTGTTCGCGACCTCGCTGATGTTGGTGGTGGTGATGATGTTCTCGTCGCGGAGGCGGAAGAGCTCGGCGACGAGTTGATCGGCCTTGGACGTGCCGCAGGCGCCGACGACCGCGGCACGGAGCGTCGCGGGCGAAGCGGAACGGATGCTGATCGCCAGGGCACCGAGCGTGCGCCGCGAGACGGCCACCTCGGGCGCGACGGGGCCGGGGGCGTTGCCCTCGATGTCGCGTGCGGCGGCGATGATGGCCTGGGCGAGCGCGACGTCCTCGCCCGGGAGCGAGCCGACCTCGGTGAGGATCGCGCCCTGGGCGTCGTCGAGGTAGAGGCGCAGGGTCTCGGGGCCGTTGGCGTTGGCCGTGAGGCCTTCGGACAATCGCGCGGTCAGCGCCAGCCCATTCTCGCCGAGCTTGTTGCTGATCTTGTTGGACGTCGTGAGCCGCAGCCAGGCCTCGAAGAGCTGATGGATGCCTCTGCCGACGTGGTGGGCTTCATAGGACCGCGTGATCGCGGCGACGGAGCGGGTCTGGGCCCCGAAGCGTTCGAGGAGCACTGTGATGAGCACCGCGAGCGCCAGGCTGACCATGAGCACCAAGGGCAGCGCGAAGGCGCTGCGCGTGAGGTGGGAGATGGAAGAGCTGTTGCGCACGAAGGGATCAGGGCTTCTTGCGGATGTCGATGGTGTCGACTCCGTTGCCGGAGCCGGTGGTGGTGGGGGTGACGCCGGTGGGCGCGGTGCCGGAGTTGTCGATGCCGCCGGGCGCACCGGTGCTGTTGCCGCGGCCTTCGGGGTCGAGCGCGGCGGGGTTGAGCGCGCCGCTCGCTGGGCCGCCGCCGGGACCGGTGCGTGCGGCGAGCTCGGGGCCCTTGGTCCAGCCGATCTCGAACATCCAGTTGGCGTAGAGCCCGGTCTTCGTCTGGATCTCGAACTCAACGTACGCGGGCAATTCCTTCTCCCACACCGCGTGATGGGCGCGGCGGCGCTGGCCCTCGGAGTAGAGCTGCCAGTTGCACTTGACGAGGTTGTCGGCGAGCAGCACCGGCTCGCCCCAGGCGTAGAGCTGACGCGGGTCGGTGATCTTGGGCGTGCCTTCAGTCTCGGGGTTGTCCGGCTGGGACGACAACGACGTGCCGGGCGAACTGGCGCGGCGCTGCACCTCGACCGCGGCGGGCATGGGGCGCCACCAGAGTTCGTAGAGGACGGGCTTGCCCTCGGCGCGGGCGAGGGCGGCGTCGGCGGTAAGCATGGGGCGGATCTCGAAGCAGCCGCGGAGCGCACCCTGCTTCGCGCTGTCGCCGCCGCCCAGTAATGCGGCGGCCCGGTCGGACATGCGTGAACCCCGGCCGGACCCCGAGGTTGCGGAAGCGTCGCCCGAGCCGCTTGAGAGGCCCGAGTCCAAGCCCGCTGCCAACCCGCTTGCGGCGGTGCTCGTGTCGCCTTCGATCCGAGCCGATGCCGCGCCGAAGCGTTCCCGCAGCGACGCCGACCGCTGCGAGCGTGCCGCGGCGGCGCGGCTGAGGCCGGTGGTGGAGGCATCGCCCGAGGTGCTGGACCCGCTGCTCGCGGTGGTCGCAGACAGAGCCGTCGCGTTCGCGGCCATCGCGTCGACCAGCTCGGCGCGGAACTGCGGGGCGATCGGCGGTGAGTCGATCACGACCTCGAGCCGCTGCAACTTCTGGGCCTCGTCGGCGGGCAGGCCGACGTCGATGAGCATGGCGCGGAGCTCGGCGCTCGTGTCGGGCTCGAGCAAGAGGCGTGCGGGCGGCCGCGGGTTGCGAGATTTGAACTGTTCCTCCGCGGCCTCGAACGCGGACTTGGCGGCCTCGTCCCCCGTCGTGGTCTGGTTGGAGTTGCGGCGGGCGTTGGGGTTCACGGGTGCCGGGGTGTCGGACATCACCAGCCCCGCGATCGCCCGCTGCATCACGAGGCGAGCGCGGTGCAGGTCGGCGAGCTCCTGCTGGCGGACGCCCAGAGGCTTCTCGAGCCGCTCCATGGACTGCATGAGCGCTAGAGCGACGACGATGACCATGGCGCCCATGGATGTCGCGAGGACGACTTCGAGGAGGGTGAAGGCGCGAGAAGAGAGATGCACCACGGAGGCACAAAGACGCAGAGAAGAAGAGCGCGTGTTGGATCGCGATGCCTTAACCCTGACTTTCTCTCTGTGTCTCTGTGTCTCTGTGGTGATTCCTTCGGTTCGTGGCGTCGAGTGGGCGGCGAGGATGGTGGAGGGAGGGAGCGTCACTTGCTGCCCTCCTTCTTTTGGTTGGGTTTGCGCTCGCTGGACTGCTGACTGAGCGACGGCCGCAGGGCTCCGCCGCGGGCGCCGGTCATCTGGTCGAGCACGCCCTTGAGGCCAGCGGTGTCGATCTGCCGCCGCAGCTTGTCGGGGTTCCAGTTGGGGATGTCGGCGGGGTCGTACATGCGGGCGAGTGTGGCCTGCGGCACGCCGGTCTCGGGCGTGAACGAGCCGCCGGTTTCCTCGCTCAGCCAGACGCGGACGCGCACGACGCGAAAGCGTTCGAAGCGATCGGTGCTGGAACGGCCGAGCCGCGAGAGCTGCTGCTCGCGTTTGTCCTCGTCGGTGTTGGGCGAGATGGGCGTGGGGATCTCGACCGAGAGTGACTCTTCGCCCAGGCCCCAGCGGTATCGGTATGACACGCCTTCGCGGCCGTACTCAATGGACGCACCCTCGCTGGGGAGCGAGGCGGGGTCGTCGAAGTACTGGAGGAGGAGGCGGTTGGCGATCTCGTGGGTGTTGAGGCGGTGGGCGTTGCGGATCGACGCCGCGGAGATGTAGTTGGTGGCGAGGACGACCGAGAGCGTGGTGAGCCCGAGCAGCGCGACGGCGAGCACGACTTCGAGGAAGGTGATGCCGCGGGCTGTGGTGCGCATGGGCTCCGCCTTGCGTCGCGCGATGAGGGCTTACTGGGGCTGGGGCTGCTGTTGCTGCGTCAGGTTCGCGAACGCGTCGATATCGTCCTGGCTGGGCGAGAGGCCGTCGGGGCCCTTGCTGTAGAGGATGAAGGGGCGGTCGGCGTCGAGCCCGACGGGGTCGTACATGAGCGGACGCTGCCACGCGTCGTTGAGCTTGCCGGCCTCGAGGATCTTCGCCCCGACGAGCAATTGCAAGGTGGTCGGGAACGCGCTCTGCTCGAGGTGATACTGGTTCACGGCGTTCTTGATCGTCGCGAGCGTGGCCTTGGTGGCTTGGATCTTGGCCTTCTCGCCCTGGCCGAGGACGTTGACAGCGGCGACGGCCATCAGGACGCCGAGGATGACCAGCACGAGGGTGAGTTCGAGCAGCGAGAAGCCGCGGGCGTGGCGGACGATCTGGTTGGTCTTCATCGTTTCGATTCCTTCCGCGGCGCGGGCCGCTCGGGGATGGAGCGCCGGCGGCTGATTGAGTGTTCGGTGGATGCCGACATTTCGTGCGAAGCAATCTTATCGGCTCGATACGAGGGCATGCTTCGCCTCGAGCGGGGTGCCTCGACTTGACCGGCTCGGCGGTCAACTCGTGCGAGCGGGTCTCTTGCAGCGGTACCCCATAGCTTGGCCCAGAGCGGCCAAGCTGTGGCACCCGGCGCCGTGATCGTGTAGTTATCCGCCCATCCCCACGCTGCTGCTCAGGTTCAGCAGCGGGATCATGATGCCCAGGATCACCGAGCCGACGACGAGGAACAGGAAGACGATGACCGCCGGCTCCATGAACGCGATGAGGCGGGCCGAACGGGTTTCGACTTCTTCCATCATGTCCATCGCGAGGGTGTCGAAGGCGCTCTGGAGGTCGCCGGCGCGTTCGGCGGCGATCATCAGCCGTCGGGTGGTGATGGGCAAACTGTCGACTTCGTCGATGAGATTCCGCAGCACGCCGCCCTCGATGAGGCGGGCGCGGAGGCGATCGAGTTGGATGCGCATCTGCGGATGGGTAATCGCGCCGTTGGCGACGCCCAGGGCATCGGCGAGTGGCACGCCGCAGCGGGTGAGGGCCGACATCACACTGAAGAAGCGGGCGGATTCCTGAGCGAGCACGACCTGGCGGATCGCGGGCATCTTCCGCATGGCCGAGAGAATCGCCGCACCGACAACGGACCGCATGATGATCGCGGCGATCACGGCGAAACCCAGCACCATCGTGATGATCAGGGCGTTGTCACGCAGGAAGATGCCGATCGCGAGCAGGGCCCGGGTGAACCACGGCAGCGTGACGCCCGCGGACGAGATCGCCTCGCCGATGCGTGGCAGCACCTTGGTGAGCAGCACGGCGGCGGCGATGCAGGTGATCGTGAGCAGGATCGCCGGATAGATCATCAGGGTCGCGGCCTTGCCCTGGATCGAGAGCTGCCGCCGGGCCGCGATGGCAAGCTGCTTGGCCGCGCCGGCGAGGTCGCCGGTGCGTTCCGAGGCTCGGTAGAGCGCGATGGTGACGCGATCGAAGCCGCCGACTTGTTCGCAGGCGTCGGCGAAGCTGGCGCCGCCGGCGACGAGGTCGCGCATGCGGAGGGCTTTGGGACGCATCTTGCTCGACACGGAGGCGCCCGTCACTTCCAGCGCCTCGACCAGCGGCGAACCTCGCGAGAGGAGCTGGGCGAGCTGGGTGTTCATCTCGGCCTGGTCTTTGAGCTTGACGGTGCCG
This sequence comes from Phycisphaerales bacterium, assembly GCA_036392375.1. Taxonomy (GTDB): domain Bacteria; phylum Planctomycetota; class Phycisphaerae; order Phycisphaerales; family UBA1924; genus JAFEBO01. The sequence continues at coordinate 3,909 of DASVYC010000112.1, read as the reverse complement.
CCGGAATCGCCAGCGGCGATGGGCAGGCGGACAGAACGCAGGAGGGCCATGCGTTCCTTGCGGAGCTCGGTGGCGAGGTGACGCTCGTCCTTGGCCTGGCGCATGCCGACGGAGCGGCCGCCGCCGGGCTTGGCGGCCATGTAGAGGAAGGACCCCGGCGACTTGTGCCGCCCGGCTGAGGTTTGGGAACTGATCGCTCGGCTCACGGTGAGGACTCTAGCCGATGCAGCGCGGCGAGGGCCCGGGGGGTTCGGCGGCTGGGAAGGCATCAAGGCATCAAGGCATCAAGGCATCAAGGCATCAAGGCATCGAGGCATCGAGGGATGGAGAGCGGCATCTACACTTGCGAAGAACCCTTTCGGAGCTTGCCATGGCGACGTCTGCCGCACCTTCTGTGTCTGCCGCTCGAACGTCCAAGGCCACCATGCGGGCGTTGATCAAGCATCACGCGGGGCCGGGTTTGAAGTTCATCGCCGATCACCCCAAGCCCGTGCCCGGGCCGCGCGAGGTGCTGATCAAGATCTCGAAGGTCGGCATCTGCGGCACGGACCGGCACATCTGGGAGTGGGACGACTGGGCGGCGGGACGCATCCCGGTCGGCATCGTGACCGGGCACGAGTTCGTCGGCGTGATCGAGGATGTGGGCAGCGCGGTGACGCGGTACAAGCCGGGTCTGCGCGTGAGCGCCGAGGGGCACATCACCGCGGGCGTCGATTACAACAGCCGCACGGGTAATGCGCACATCGCGAGCGACACACGGATTCTGGGGATTGATCGCGACGGCATCTTCGCGGACTACGCGTGCGTGCCGGAGGAGAACGTGTGGCCGGTACACGCGAAGATCCCCGACAAGGTGGCGGCGGTGCTCGATCCGCTCGGCAACGCCGTACACACGGTGATGGCCGCGGGCGTGAGCGCCAAGAGCGTCTTGATCACGGGCACGGGCATCATCGGGCTGATGGCGGTGACGGTGGCCAAGGCGGCGGGCGCGGGGCGCATCTTCGCGACCGACATCAACCCGGGGCGGCGCGACTTGGCGAAGAAGCTTGGCGCGACGGACGTGTTTGATCCGCGGAACAGCAGTTGGATCAGCGACGTGAAGAAGGGCTGCCGCAACGAGGGCGTGGATGTGCTGCTCGAGATGTCGGGCTCGCCCGCGGCGTACGACCAGGGCTTCAGCGCCCTGCGCAACGGCGGAGTCGCGGCCCTACTCGGCATCCCGGCCAAGCCGCCGACGTTCAACATCACGCAGCACGTGGTGTTCAAGGGCGCGACGGTGCTGGGCATCAACGGCCGCCGCATGTTCGAGACGTGGTATCAGATGGAAGAGCTGCTGCTGTCGGGCAAGCTCGAGCTGAACGACATCATCACCCACGAGTTCCCGCTGGAAGAGTTCGAGAAGGCTCACGAGACGATGATCTCGGGAGCCGGGATCAAGGTGGTGATGAGCGTGAACGGGTGACCGAGTCACGTCTGGGCCTTTGCGTTTGTGGCCGCCATCGGCGATTGGTGGCGTGAAGGTGCCCCTCGGCTTCTCCGTCGCGAAGTCTCGACGCACGAACCCAGCCGGAGATCACCGGTACGCGAAGATGTTGAGCTGGAAGTCCATCCCGCCCATCACGGGTCGCTCCAAGAACGGGCGCGGGGCGTGGTTCTCGGGGATCGCCTGATAGCGGAACCCGGCGTGGCGGAGGATCGAGAGGATCTCATCGCCGGTTTGCTCGCGGTCGGCGAACGAGTGGTACTCAACGAAGACGCGGTCCACGTGCCCCAAGGCATCGCGGCAGTCGCGAAGCACCTCGGTCTCGGCGCCTTCGATGTCGAGCTTCAGCAACGCGACCCGCGAGTCGGCTTCGCTGAGCACGTCGCGGAGCCGCTGGGTCGGGACGCTCACGGTGCCCTGTCGCTGCAGGGCGCTGTTGGAGAGGCTGCCGCCGTCGGCGCCTTCGCGGTGGAACGTGAGCGTGGTGTTGGAGGACCACAGGGCGCACTCGCGGAGATCGACGCCGTCGAAGCCCATCGCTTGCACGTTGCCGCGGCAGTACGACGCCAGATCTGGATCGGGCTCGAAGGCGATGACGCGGCACTTGGGATAGAGCGAGCGGAAGAAGATGATCGAGAGCCCGATATTGGCCCCGCCGTCGATGATGAGCGGAGCGGGCTCGGTGGACGCGAACTCATAGATCCGGTGCTCGAAGATCGAGCGGTAGGCGGAGCGGAACGACGGCCCGTCGGGGGTCTTGAGCGTCGGGCCGAAAAGCGTCGTCTCCATCGGCGTGTAGCGCGGGGCGTTCTGCAGCCGCGCGAGCTCGGCATCGCCCTTCCGGGGAATCGAGCGGAGGACGCGTTTGGCGAGTTGCTTGGGACCCCAGGACATGCTCGATGGTAGAGGCGCGGCGAATGCAAGGGCGCTCACTGTCCGCGGGCTCGGCGGCGCGACTGATGCGTCTGGGCCGGTCGCTCGGTCTTGACACGAACCGCACCAGTTCGCTTCACGATGCAAGCAGCTTCTTGATCTGAGCGTCCAGCCACGCCGCACGCTGGTCCCACCGATGGTCTTTCATCACGCGGCGTTGCCCCGCCAGACTGATCTCCTCACGCTCCTTGTCGTGCTCGAGCAGCCACACGGCCTTTTCCACGCACTCCTCGTGCGAGGCGTAGGTGACCACCTCGCGATCGGGCTCGAAGATCTCGGCCAGGTCGCTCTGCCGCTCGGTGAGCATGCAGGTGCCCACGCCGGTGGCCTCGAACATGCGCATGTTGGAGGCGTTGTCCTTGGCCGCGTCGATGTGGGTGTTGAGCGTGAGTTTGGAATCGCGGATGGCCTGGTACATCGCGCGGCCGAAGGCCGAGGGTCGGGAGGCGCGATGGATCGAGTCGGCGAGCTCCACGGCGCTGGGCGCGAGGCTGGGCGCGTCGGCCAGGTGCCCGACCCGCGGCATCCGGCGGACCACCTTGGTGCCGCCGGGCACCTTCCGCACCAGATCGATCACACGCCGCGCCAGACGGCCCTTGGTGGATGGGCGCGGCGGGAGGTCCGCGAAGATCGTGAGGTTGGTCTTCTCCAGCAGGGCGAGCAGCAGGCGCTCACGCTCGTTGTGGAAGCCGGGCCGCTTCACGATCGAGCCGACGAACGAGAAGTCGAACTGCTTGGGCCGCGTGGTGTCGATCTTGGACAGGATCGCGGGGTCAAACCCGTGGTGCATGTACGCGGCGTTCACGCCGATCGCGCGGAAACGCTCCATGTGGCACTTCAGGTTCGTCAGCGTCAGGTCGTACGCGCTGAAGACCTTCTCGTCGCGGTACGGAGCCCCGCACCAGCCGACGATCACACGGATGCTCGGCACCCGCTTGCGGGCTTCGGTGAGGAAGTCGTAGTTGAAGGAGGCGTAGTCGTTGCAGATGAGAACATCGGGCTTGTACCACTCGATCTGCGCCATGGTCAGCGGCAGGAACCAATCGGCGGGGTTGGCCTCGACGTTGTTCTCTTTGGCCCACTGGAACTGGGCTGGCTGGATGTTGGTCATCGGCTCGAAGCACTCGTAGCCGAGCGGCCCGACGAAGCGGGTCCACAGGTCGCACCAGCCGTAGGGCTCGTCGATGATGGTCTCGTACTGCTCGCGGAACGGGCGCGACGCCAGCTCCGGGCGCTGGGCGTAGAACGAGCGCACAAAGCCGTCGTAAGCGGTGGAGATGCGCATCAGTCGCATGGGCGTGGCTCGCGAGCGGCTGACGGCGGATTAGCGCGGGTTCTCAAGCAGCGCAACCGAGTCACGCCCGAAGCTGCCGAGATCGATCGAGACGACTTTCCACCCGGCGTTCTCGCAGCAGCGACGCATCGTCTCCTGGTCGTTGCGAGGCCACCAGATCTCGTCGTCGCGCTTGTTCTGGAAGTCCTTGGGGATGTTG
>DASVYC010000111.1:0-25375 GCA_036392375.1 Phycisphaerales bacterium | reverse complement strand
CCGAGCGCTTCCTTGCCGAACAGAACAAGCTCATAGAGCAGCTCGACGCCAAGAAGGCGTCGATCGACGCCCAGGTGCGTCAGATCACCGCGAGCGCGTCGAATTTCGAGGGCGAGATGAAACGCCTCGACGCCCGGATGGCCACCATCCGCGAGCAGATGGACTCGGCCCAGACCAACAAGGAATACAAGGCCTTCCTCACCGAGGTCAACACGATCAAGGCCGAGCGCGACCGGCAGGAGACCTCGGCCCTCGAGCAGATGGGCAAGGTTGAGGAACTCAAAAAGCAGCTCGACGACATCGCCAAGCAGCGCACCGAGCGTGAGAAGGTGCAGGCGGTGGCTGTCAGCGATCGCGATCAGCGGTCCGCCGAGATCAAGGACCGCCTCGCCGAGCTGCAGAGCCAGCGCGACGCGCTCGCCAAAGAGCTGCCCAAGGACACGCTCGTCGTCTTCGAGCGGCTCGTGCAGACCCGCGGCGACGAAGCCATGGCGCACATCGAAGAGGTGGACCGCAAGCGCCACGAGTATCACTGCGGCTCCTGCATGATGGCCCTGCCCATCGAGGCTGTCAACGGCCTCTTGGTTTCCGGCCGCCTCACCCGCTGCGCGTCGTGTCAGTGCATCCTCTACATCTCGGAAGAACTGACCAAGTCAATGCGTGAGCCCGTCGGCAAGCGTTGATTCCTGGTGACGTCCTTTTCCACCAGCCGATGAGTCATGCATGGGACTCTTCGGACCCGACCCCGCCGTGATGCTGCGGCTCGCCCGCATCGAGAAAAAGCTCGACGCGCTGCTGCATGCCGCTGGACTCCCTGTCGACGAACCTGTGGACGCGGATGTCCGCGACCTTGCCCGCAACGGCCGCAAGATCGAGGCGATCAAGCTGCACCGCGAGCGAACAGGCTGCGGCTTGGCCGAGGCGAAAGCGTTCATCGATTCGCTTTGAGCGAGATCCGACGGCTGCAACACGTCCAAGAGGGTGTTCACGCCTCGGGATCAAACAGCGTCTCACCCCGCCACTTCACGCCCACATGGTCGCACGCAGCCTTGGTGAGCTGACGCCCGCGCCGCGTGCGGGCCAGGAAACCGATCTGCAAGAGGTACGGCTCGACCACGTCCTCGAGTGTGCCCGCGTCCTCGTTCATCGTCGCCGCCACGGCTTCGAGGCCGACGGGGCCGCAGGAGTACGTGGTGGCGATGATCCGCAGGTAGCCGCGGTCGAGCTCATCGAGGCCCAGGTCATCGACGCCCTCGAGCTTGAGCGCGTCGTGCACGGTCTGATCGCGGATGACGCCGTCGCCCTTGACACAGGCGAAATCGCGGACGCGCCGCAGCAGGCGGTTGGCGATGCGGGGTGTACCGCGGGAACGCTCGGCGATCAGACGGAGGCACGATTCCCCGGCGACATCGACCGCGAGCAGGCGGGCGCTGCGCCCGACAATCCGCATGAGCTCCTCGGTCGTGTAGTACCGCAGGTGGTGCGTCAGCCCGAAGCGGGAGCGGAGCGGGCTGGAGATCAGCCCCGCGCGCGTGGTCGCCGCGATGAGCGTGAAAGGCTTGCACTTGATCTGCACCGTGCGGGCCGCCAGGCCGCTGTCCACCGGCACATCGATGCGGTAGTCCTCCATCGCCGGATAGACGAACTCCTCCACGCTCGCGGGCAGGCGGTGCACCTCGTCGATGAAGAGCACGTCGCGCTCGCGCAGGCTGGTGAGCGCGGCGACCAGGTCCGTCCCCTTGCTCAGCACCGGCCCGCTCGTCACGTGGATGCCGCTGCCCATCTCGCTGGCGATCAGATGGGCGAGCGTGGTTTTGCCGAGCCCGGGCGGTCCGTGGAAGAGGGCGTGCTCGCACGGCTCGTTCCGCGATCGGGCGGCCTGGATCGCGATGCGGAGGCGCTCGATGAGCTCCTCCTGGCCGACGTACTCATCGATCGCCGTCGGACGCAGCGCCCAGTTGCGCTGCTCCTCCACGGGATTGGCCGTCGAAGCGGAGATGAGCCGGTCGGTCGCCATGGACTTCTTTCGCCGTTGCCCCGTGCCCGATGCCCTTCACGATCAATCCAGCGGCAGACCCTTGGACTTCCAGAGACGGATGAGCTGCTCCAGGCTGGTCGGTTCGATCCGCACCCCGCCCCCGAGATCGGCGAACAGCAAGTCACCGTTGGCCTTGATCGTCGCGACCTGCGGCTGGTTGCCTTCCCCAAGCCGCGACGTGATGCGGTAGATGCCGGGCTTGTCCACCGGTTGCTCCACCGACTCGCGGCGGATGTCAACCAGTTCGGTCTCCGACGAATAGGTGTAGAACGCGAACTCGGTGGTCAGCCGCGACAGCACCAGCAGGCGGTGCAGCAGGAAGGTCTCCAGCCGCGAGACATACGCCTTGTCGGGCACGAGCAGCGTGGCGTCGCGTCCGTCGGCCTTCTTGAGCTTGATCTGGCTGCCAACGCGGTAGCCGATTTCGTCGCTGACCTTGTCGCTCTTGCCGTCGCGGACGCGGGTGGTGAGGGCCCAGGTCTCCTGGCTGCGATCCAGCGAGAGAAAGAACGTGCCGCGCGAGTCGGTGAGCACCTCGTTGTTGTCGCCGAGGATGCCGCGGAAATCGACCTTCACCAAGTATCCCTCATCAAGGTCGGCGCCGCGGAATTCCTTGGGGTCGCGGGAGGGATCGATCTCTCCCCGCTTGCCCATCGAGATGCGGATGCGCCGATAGCCGAGCTCCTTCGCGTCGGCGTCGGCTCCCGTCTTGGAGGGGATGTACAAGCGCCACCAGGTTTCCTTCGAGTCGGCGACGACGGCGCGGAGCTTGGCCTCGTCCACCGTCTCAAGGAACTTCGCGCCCGCGTCGAACAGTGCTCGTTGTGCGGCCTCGAGCGCCGGCTTGTCGGCGAACTGCGCCGTCGCGACGGTCGCCTCGATCTGGGCTCTGGCACGCTCGAACTGCGCCTCTCCCAGACTCGTTTCAAAGTACGCGAACCGCCCGGGGCCGAGCTTGATGAACGTCACGCCGTAGATCAGACGCATCTTCTTGGGGTCCGGATCCTGCGGCCCCAGAACGTAGAAGCGTTCCGCGGGCAGCGTGCCGATCTGCAGATTCTGGGTGCGCTCCATCAGCGTCGCGCCGCTGGAGCCCACGTTGCCGACCATCAGCACGCCCTCGCCCATCTGGGCACGCAGATTGGTCTCCGCGACATCGGCGAGCGAGAGCTTGAGGTCCGAGCTCTCGACGATGCGGGCCGCGACGTACCACTGATTGCCGGGTCCGATGATCTCGAGCGCCGCCTGGGCTCCGATAGTCGTGGAACTGGCGTTGGCGTCCTTGGGCAAGGAAATCGTGAGCCCCATGCTCTCGATGCGGAAAGGCTTGGGGTTGAACTCCAGAGCACCCGCCGCGGGCGCGAGAGGCTTGGGAGCCGGATTGTTCTGAGCGAAGCTCATGCCGCAGCACAGCGATGAGGCGACAATGAGGAGGCGAGCAGAGCGAATCATCAACGGCTCCTTCCAGCGATCAGCCCCTCAAGGCAGGGCGGCCCATTCCATTGGGCATGCGGTGCAAGACGGATGTGCGATCCGGCGGTGGGGATTCGTCCGGGTACATCGGCAAAACCCGCGGCCGAGCCACCAAGTCTTGGTCCACACACCATAGCGTTGGGCGGCGTAGCAGTTGGCCCACAGGCGACAAGGTTGGCGACAAGGGTGGGGGTTAGGTGGGGGCGGAAGCAATCCGGGCTCTGTCTGCGTGTCGCACTCGGGCGGCACACGGGCCTGCCGCCCCGAAACCAATTTCTGATGGGCATTCCGGCGGCGATCCGCCTCGCCGTTGACCTCACGCGGCGGACCGCTATGCTTCGGGGCTACGCACCTGACGGTTTCCCGTTTGTGCGGAAGCGCTCGCGAGGGCACTTCCGTGGGAGCCGCACCCGCTCGTGTTCGGCTTCGGCCGGCCCGAGCGATCAGGGGCCGCAGCGTGTAGAACCTCCCGATGTGGTCTTCGGATCACGACGGGTCTCTGGCAAGTGATCTCGAACTGGAGCGCGTGACACAATGACCGGCGGCAAGATTCGAATTCGGATGGAGGCGTACGACCACATCGCTCTCGATGCTTCGGCGAAGGAAATCGTCGAGCACGCGAAGCGCACCAACGCGAAGGTCGCCGGCCCGGTGCCGCTGCCGACGCGTGTGGAGCGTTACACCGTCCTTCGTTCGCCGTTCATCGATAAGAAGAGCCGCGAGCAGTTCGAGATCCGCACCCACAAGCGCATCATCGACATCATCGAACCCAACGCCCGCACCGTCGAGGCCCTCAACCGCCTCGTCGTCCCCGCTGGCGTGTTCATCAAGATCAAGGCTTAAGTTCTCGCAGGCCCTGTTTGCAGGGCCTTTTTCGTTGGTTCGACAAACACCCCGCTCCGACGCTCCACAATGGAGGAGCCTCTCGAGCGAAGCGACAAGGCACCCGCAAGGGACTGGCCGAGTCGAGTTCTCTGAAAGGAACTGTCCATGGCACTCTCTCTTCTTGGTCGCAAGGTTGGCATGAGCCGCGTCTTCAACGATGCCGGCGTGAACGTGCCCGTCACCGTCCTCTCCGTCGGCCCCTGCGTGGTCACCCAGATCCGCACCCCCGAGAAGGACGGCTACTCCGCGGTCCAGATCGGCTTCGAGGAAATCCTCCCCCGTCGTTCCACGATCCCGGTGATCGGCCACGACGCCAAGGCCGGCGTTGCCCCCCAGCGCGTCCACCGCGAGTTCCGCATCGACCCCAAGGACGCCGCCAACTACACCCTGGGCCAGGCTCTCACCGTCAAGGACCTCGCTGGCCAGCTCTTCGTCGATGTGATCGGCACGAGCAAGGGCAAGGGCTTCCAGGGCACCATGAAGCGATGGAACTTCAAGGGTCAGTACGCCTCGCACGGCACCGAACGCAAGCACCGCTCCCCCGGCTCGATCGGCTCGCTCTGCTCCAACCGCGGCTTCGGCGGCGGTCTGGCCAAGGGCAAGAAGATGGCCGGCCACATGGGCGACGAGCGCGTCACCAGCCGCAGCCTGGACGTCGTTCGGGTTGATGAGGCCAACAACCTTCTGCTCGTGAAGGGCTCGGTCCCGGGTGCGAACACGGGCATCGTCGAGATTCGGCCGGCGATCCGCCTCTACCGCAGCAAGGCCAAGAAGGTCGCCGACGCCAAGAAGTAATTCCAACGATTTTCGCGCATTTCGCTTCGGGACTTGTCCGGGGCGGAGTGTGAGGCAATAATCACGACCCCGGATACTCCGGGACGTGATTCGAGGATTTCGCCGCCGGTCTCTTCAAGGCAGAGGTCGGCGGGTCCGGAAGGTCGGCGGCGTGTCAACGCCAACGAAACCGCCGGGCAACGACAAAGAAGGGTGCAGAGGTTCGCAGAACTTCACACCCGGACGGCCGAGTCGATTCCGAGCCGACCCCCACGCGTGCCCTCGGGCCAGCGTGCTCCCTTGTAGGGAACTGGAGGCGGACGGATAGGCGAGTGAGTGCCGCGATCTCCCCCGCTCACGCGGACCGGAGCATGCGGCGAGGCGTCAGGACGAGGTAAGACGTGATGGATGTCCCCGTCTACAACATGCAAGGCCAGCAGGTCGGTAAGCTGGCGATCGATGAGAAATCCCTTGGTGGCGAGATCAACGCTTCGCTGATCAAGCAGGCGTACGTGCGCTACCACTCCAACCTTCGTCAGGGCTCGTCCCGCACGAAGAACCGCCGCGAGGTCGAGGGCTCGACCCGCAAGCTCTACAAGCAGAAGGGCACCGGCAACGCCCGTCACGGTGACAAGAAGGTCAACCTGATGAAGGGCGGCGGCCACGGCCACTCGAAGAAAAAGACCCGCGAGGACTTCCGCCTCGACATGCCCAAGAAGATGCGGCGCAAGGCCAACCGCAACGCGCTGCTCGCCAAGCTGGTGGACAACCAGGTCCGCGTGATCGACACGATCAAGATGGCGGCTCCCAAGACCTCTGATTTCGTCAAGTTCCTCGAGGCCATCAAGGTGGATGACTCGGCCCTCGTCGCCCTCGGCGGCGGCACGGGCGACACCATCGCGACCCGCAAGTCGGCCCGCAACGTCGACAACGTGTCGCTGGTGCACGCCACCGACCTCAACGCCTTCAACATGCTCAATCACCGCTACGTCGTGATCGCCAAGGGTGATCTCGAGTCGTGGCTCACAGGCCCTTCGTCGCAGATCGGCAAGGACGCCAAGCTCGCTCCCCTCGGCGCCGCCAAGGGCAAGGGCGCGGCTCAGAAAGCGGAGGCTAAGTAATGCCCGCCAACGTCGCTTCGCACCACATCATCAAGATGCCCCTCGTCACCGAGAAGGGCACCTTCTCCATGAACGAGCTCGGGAAGTACACCTTCGCGGTCGATCCCCGGGCCACCAAGTCTGAGATCAAGAAGGCCGTCCAGGACCTCTACAAGGTCCATGTCGTCGGCGTCAACACCCAGACCAAGAAGGGCAAGCACCGCGCCACCAAGTTCGGCTTGCGCGTCGAGCCCATCAAGAAGACCGCGATCGTCACCCTCAAGAAAGGCGAGTCGATCGAGCTGTTCTGATCAGGAACGAGCACGATCTGGAGTAGACCATGCCCATCCGCATCTACAACAAGACCTCCGCCGGCCGACGTAACGCCTCGGTCAACATGCACGCCGAGGTCACCAAGAAGCACCCCGAGAAGTCCCTGCTCGCCCCGCTCTCCAAGAGTGGCGGCCGCAACAACCAGGGCGTTACGACCAGCCGCGGCATCGGCGGCGGCGTCAAGAAGAACTACCGCAAGATCGACTTCAAGCGTCGTGATCGCGCGGGCATCGAGGGCACCGTCGCGGGCGTCGAGTACGACCCCAACCGTTCGTGCCACATCGCCCTGATCACCTACACCGACGGCACCAAGCGCTACGTACCCGCTCCCGCGGGCATCAAGGACGGCCAGCAGGTGCTCACCTCGACCACCGGCCCCGTCGAGCCCGCGATCGGCAACGCGATGCCTCTCGCGTATATCCCGACCGGCCTGGAAGTCCACTGCGTCGAGCTCGTTCCCGGCAAGGGCGCTCAGATCTGCCGCAGCGCCGGCTCGTTCGCTCGCCTGTCCAACAAGGAAGGCGATTTCGCGACGCTCGTGCTGCCCTCGGGCGAAGTCCGCCGCGTCCCGCTGACCTGCATGGCCACGATCGGCCAGGTCGGCAACCCCGATCACCGTCTGCGCCGCCTCGGCAAGGCCGGTCTGACCCGCCTTATGGGTCGCCGTCCCATCACCCGCGGCATCGCCAAGAGCCACCACGCCCACCCGCTGGGCGGCGGCTCGGGTCGCTCGAAGGGCAACCGCCCGCCTTGCGGTCCCACCGGCGTGCTCGCCAAGGGCGGCCCGACCCGCAACAAGAAGAAGTACTCGACCAAGCTCATCGTCCGCCGTCGCGTCAGCACGCGTTACGGTCAGCTGAAGTGAGCCTGAGCGAGCCGCAAGAACAGGCAAGAGATTCCAGAGTCACCGACGAAACGCATCACGAACGACAGGGAACGCAAGGAACCAGCACATGGGTCGCAGTCTGAAGAAAGGTCCGTACGTCGACGAGAAGATCTTCCGCAAGGTCGAGATTCTGAATCAGTCGCGTAAGAAGGAGCCCATCAAGACCTGGGTCCGTCGCTGCACGATCGTCCCGGAGTTCGTGGGGCACACCTTCAAGGTCCACAACGGTCGCATCTTCATCGACGTGTTCGTGACCGAGGACATGGTCGGGCACAAGCTCGGCGAGTTCTCCAGCAGCCGCACCTTCCGTGGGCACACGAACAAGAAGGAAGGCGTGGAGGGTGGCGAGAAGCCCGCGGCCTGAGCCGAGCCGCGGCGCCATGAGGTGTCTCGGTAGGCAGTGGGGCTGAGTGGGATGTGGTGTGGGCTGGGTGGCGGGTTGGGTGGGGATCAACGCAGAACGGATCACACGGAGTATTCGACGTGAGAATCAGGGCTGACCAACTCAAGAAGATCGCCGCGACCCGCAAGGTGTCGCGTGAGCAGATGGCTCAGGCGATCACCCGTCCGGGTCTGAAGGACGAGGCCGCGGTCTCTGCCGTCCGCAACTGGATGATGGGCCGTAACCATCCCCGTGCCCGCAAGGCTGACATCGCGGCCCTTGCCGGCGCCCTGGGCGTCGCTCCCAAGGACATCGCTAAGTTCACTAGCGAGGTCCGCTATCACCGCGGCTCGCCCCGCAAGGCCGACCTCCTGGTCGACCTGGTCCGTGGCAAGAAGGTCGAAGAGGCTCTGAACCTCCTGACCTTCAGCACCAAGCGGGCCGCCGTCAACGTCAAGAAGTGTCTCGCGGCGGCGATCGCCGACGCGGAGCAGAACGACGCCGATGTGACCAACCTCGTCGTTTCCGAGGCTCGCATCGACGATGCCCCGCGGATCAAGCGGTTCAACCAGAAGGACCGCGGCCGCGCTCACCAGATCCTCAAGCGTCTCACGCACATCACCGTCAGCGTTCAGGAGCGCGCGTAAGCGCGGCCTTCAGCATGGGACAGAAGACCAATCCATTCGGCTTCCGGCTCGGTATCACCGAGGCTCACAAGAGCCGCTGGTACGCCCCCAAGGCCCTCTACGGCGAGCTCCTCGTCGAAGACCAGAAGATCCGCGGCTATCTCGATAAGAGGCTGAACCGCAAGCCCCCGTACGCGGCGGTGAGCGACATCCACATCGAGCGCACCCGCGAAGAGCTCAAGGTCATCATCAAGACCGCCCGCCCAGGCCTGGTCATCGGGCCCAAGGGCGCCGAGGTCGAGCGCATGACCGAGGAGCTGCAGTACATGACCGGCCGCAAGGTCGCGATCTCGATCCTCGAGATCCGCAACCCCGACCTCGAGGCCAAGCTCATCGGCGAGGCCGTCGCCGAGCAGCTCGTCAAGCGTGCCTCGTTCCGTCGCGTCGTCAAGATGCGTTGCGACGCCGCCATGCAGGCGGGCGCCAAGGGCATCCGCATCCAGTGCTCGGGCCGCCTGGGCGGCGCCGAACTGAGCCGCACCATGGCGCTGCGCCTGGGCTCGCTGCCCCTCTCGACCCTGCAGGCTCACATCGACTACGGCACGGCCGAGGCGATGACGACCTACGGCGTGATCGGGATCAAGGTGTGGGTCTACAAGGGCATGTACACCAAGGACCGGACCGAGGAAGAGTCCGATGCCGCCGGTGGGCGCGCCCGTGCCCGCGGTCGTCGCTGATCGATTGCCGGTATTCGCTGTTTGTTTTTCGCTGTTCGCCTGTCTTGATCTGAACTCGGAGTCTCGCTCATGGCGCTGATGCCAAAGAGAGTCAAGTACCGCAAGGAGATGCGTCGCGTCCGCGATCGCAAGGCCACCAAGGGCAACTACGTTGCCTACGGCGACTACGGCCTGCAGTCGATGGACGGGGCCTGGCTCCCGGGCAACGTGATCGAAGCCGGTCGCGTCGCCGCCCAGCACTTCCTCAAGCGCGAGGGCAAGCTGTTCATCCGGGTCTTCCCGGACAAGCCGATCAGCAAGAAGCCTCTGGAAACCCGAATGGGCACCGGCAAGGCGGAAGTCGAGTACTGGGCGGCCCGCATCAAGCCCGGCACGATCCTGTTCGAGATCGCCGGCGTGCCCGAGGCGACCGCCAAGCTCGCCTTCGTCCGCGTCGCGATGAAGATGCCGGTCAAGACCCGCTTCGTTGGTCGCCGCATCCGCGTCTGAGTCCGCTCCCTGATCTGCTCCCCGAGGTGTCTCGTTCTTGATTCTGTTGGAGACCGCCATGAAGAACACGCTGGAAGTCAAGAAGTTCAAGGACGAGCAGCTCAAGGACGAGCTGGCGAGCCTGCAGAAGAAGCTGTTTGATCTGCGCACGTCCACCGTCACCGAGAAGGTGAAGGACACGAGCCAGTTCTCCAAGACCCGGCGCAACATCGCCCGCCTGCGGACCGAGCTCCGCGCCCGCGAATTGGCCGCGTCGAAGAAGTAACCCGTACCCGTTCCACCCGCCCCGCAGGGCCACACGACCGAGATCACGATGACCACCGCAAAGACCTCCAAAGCCGCCAAGCCCGCAGCCTCCAAGAGCGCGCCCGCGCAACCCGCGGCCGAGCTGAAGGGCACCAAGATCGGCGTCGTCGAGTCCGACAAGCGGGACAAGACCCGCAAGGTCGTGATCGCGTACCAGGCGATGCACCCCAAGTACGGCAAGTACATCCGCCAGCGCACCGTCCTGCACATCCACGACGAGGCCAACGAGAGCAAGCTGGGCGACGTCGTCGAGGTCGCTCAGTGCCGCCCGATCAGCAAGACCAAGCAGTGGCGCCTGGTCCGCATCGTCGAGCGTCGCTCCGCCGCCGCCACCGCCCTGGCCTCCGCCAAGGAGATCGTGTAAGTCATCCCGCTCTTTGCCTCAAAGCTCGGCGACGAGCGGCGAGTTTGTCTGAGGTTCCACCATGCTGCAGCAAGAAACACGATGCGAGGTCGCGGATAACTCGGGGGCGAAGATCGCCTACGTGATCCGCGTGTACGGCGGGTCCACGGCGACCGGTGCCTTCACCCGTCGCGTCGCCAACGTCGGCGACCGCGTCTTCGTCTCGATCAAGAAGGCGCTCGCGGGCGCGGACGTGAAGGAAGGCGACAAGGCCAAGGCCGTCGTCGTCCGCACCACCAAGCCCACCCGCCGCGCCGACGGGTCGTACGTCAAGTTTGATTCCAACGCGGTCGTTCTCATCCAGGACGACGGCAATCCCAAGGGCACCCGCATCTTCGGACCGGTCGCCCGCGAGCTCCGCGAGAAGAACTACATGAAGATTGTCTCGCTCGCGACGGAGGTGGTCTGACCATGGCAGCGCACGTTCGCAAAGGTGATGTGGTCTTCGTCCGCTCCGGTTCCGCCAAGGGCCAGACCGGCGAGATCCTCAGCATCGACACCAAGCACAGCCGCGTGGTGGTCAAGGGTGTGAACCTCCGGGTCAAGCACCTCAAGCCCACGCAGGCCAACCCCCAAGGCGGCATCGTTCAGCGCGAGGCCCCGATCCACATCTCGAACGTCAGCCCCGTCGTCGAGGGCAAGCCGACCCGCGTGCGGTTCGTCACCAAGTCCGACGGCAGCAAGGTCCGCGTCGCGGTCCGAGGCGGTTCGGAGCTGGGCGTTCTCCACAAGGCCGGCCGAAAGACCAAGAAGAGCAAGTAAAGCCATCCGGCCCGGGTTCAAGTCTCGCAACCACAACCGCGTCCATCCCGACGCTTCTCGCAGGTGAAAGTCATGGCAGCCGATCAGGACAACAAGAACAAGCCCGGCCAGAAGCCTCAGGGCAGCAAGCCCCAGGGCAGCAAGCCGCAGGGCGCTCCCGGGCGCGACGCCGGCAAGAAGGCCAAGCACTCCGACGCCCCCGTCGACACGGGCCCCAAGACGCCCCCGCGTCTGAAGGTGCGTTACGACGCGGAGATCCGCGGCAAGATCACCGAGAAGTTTGGCATCAAGAACCCGATGCAGATGCCCAAGCTCGAGAAGATCGTGCTGAACGTCAACATGGGCCGTCACATCGAGGGCACCAAGATCCCGCCGCACGTGAAGGCCACCGTGCTCGAGACGCTGGTCAAGGTCACCGGTCAGAAGCCGGTGGTCGTGAAGGCCCGCAAGAGCGTGTCGAACTTCAAGCTCCGCGCGGGCTTCGAGTCGGCCGCGATGGTGACCATCCGCCGCGACCGTATGTGGCACTTCCTGGATCGCCTGATCAACCTGGCGACTCCCCGTATCAAGGACTTCCGCGGGCTGTCGGATACCGCGTTCGATCGCCAGGGCAACTACGCCATGGGTCTGACCGAGCAGGGCGTGTTCCCCGAGATCAACATGGCCGACGCCCAGTTCACCCACGGCATGCACATCAACATGTGCTTCGCCCGCAGCAACAAGGACCTCAGCCGGTTCGTTCTCGAGCAGCTGGGCATGCCGTTCAAGAAGCCGGAGGACAAGTAATCATGGCCACCAAGGCACAAGTCGCCAAGAGCAACCGGACCCCGAAGTACAGCACCCGCATCGTGCGTCGCTGCGAGCTGACGGGCCGGGCCCGCGGCGTGTACCGCAAGTTCCGCATCAGCCGCATCATGCTCCGCAAGCTGGCCCTGGAAGGCAAGATCCCGGGCATGCGCAAGGCCTCCTGGTAATCCACCCACTCCGATCACCCACGCGGGGCCTTTGAGATCCACGCTCCGCCGCACCGCTCACTGCAAGTAGACGAGGAACCACAATGTCCATCGGCGACCCCATCGCGGACATGCTCAACCGAATCCGCAACGCCACGCGCGCCAAGGCCAAGTCGGTCACCTGCCTCAACAGCAAGGTGTGCCGCGGCATTGCCGACGTGCTCAAGTCCGAGGGCTACATCGACGGCTTCGACGTCATCGACGACGGCCGCCAGGGGCAGATCAAGATCCGCCTCAAGTACACCACCTCGGGCGACTCGCTCATGCACACCCTCACCCGCATGAGCAAGCCCGGGCGTCGCATGTACCGCGGCGTTGAGACGCTTCCCAAGCCCATGCAGGGCCTGGGCATCGCCATCGTCTCGACCAGCAAGGGCGTGGTCAGCGATCGGGCCGCCCGCGAGCAGCGGATCGGCGGCGAGCTGCTGTGCGTGATCGAGTAAGCAAACAGGAACGACCACAAGGGCGGAAGCCCGCGAGATCAGCCAACCCATCGCGGTGAAGCCAGACGCCAGGAGAATCAGTCATGTCGCGTATCGGTAAGAAGTCCATCGAAGTCCCCGCGGGTGTGAAGGTCGCTGTCAGCGGCCAGGTCGTCGACATCCAGGGCCCCAAGGGCAAGGACAAGATGACCGCCCACGCCAAGGTGAAGGTCGCCTTCGTCGAGGCCGAGAAGGCCGTGAAGGTCTCGCTCGCCCCCGGCTTTGAGAACGACGCCGACGCGAAAGCGCAGTGGGGCACCACCCGCGCGCTGATCCGCAACATGATCGAGGGCGTGACCAAGGGCTACGAGAAGACCATGCACGTCGTCGGCACCGGCTGGAACGCCAGCATGGCCGGCAAGAACCTGAAGCTCACGGTCGGCCTGGCCAACTCCATCGTCATGCCGGTGCCCGAGGGGCTCACGGTGGTGGTGGACAAGGCCGCGGGCGAGATCACCCCGGTCAAGATCGCGGGCGTCAACCGCCAGATCGTCGGCCAGTTCGCCTCGGCGATGCGTGCCAAGCGCAAGCCTGAGCCGTACAACGGCAAGGGCATCAAGTACGCCGAAGAGGTCATCAAGCGCAAGCAGGGCAAGCAGTTCGGCGCCTAATCCACCGCACACACGACTCGACCCCGCGTCGGGCAGTCAGAAAGCACGAGACGAACATGAACAAGCAAGTCAACAAGCAGGTGCGTCGGTCCCGTCGCCGCATCGCGATCCGCAAGCGGATCACGGGCACGACCGAGCGTCCGCGTCTGACCGTGTACAAGTCGCTGAACCACATCTACGCCCAGATCATCGACGACCTGTCGGGTCGCACGCTGGTGGCGGCGTCGACCGCGGACAAGGCCCTCAAGGTCGAGAAGACCGGCAACGCCAAGGCCGCGGAGGCCGTGGGCACGCTCCTCGCCGAGCGGGCCAAGGGCAAGGGCGTGGACGCCGTCGTCTTCGACCGCTCGGGCTTCCGCTTCCACGGGCGCGTGAAGGCCCTGGCCGACGCGGCCCGCAAGGGTGGGCTGAAGTTCTGATGCTCGGGGTGAGGACTGAGGTTGGGGGTTTCGGGGTTTGAGGTTCGGGGTTTGCGATTTGAGATTTGAGATTTCCAAGGACTGACCAATGGCCGAGATGCTTGACGAATCCAGTTCTGTAGAGTCCTCCACGGTCGGCGTGTTCCGCACGTCGGCGACGGTGAAGGGTGGTCGCCGCTTCAGTTTCGGCGCCCTCGTCGTCGTGGGCGACAAGCGGGGCCGGGTCGGCTTCGGCTACGGCAAGAGCAACGAAGTGCCCCAGGCCGTGGACAAGGCGTCCAAGTACGCCAAGCGCGCGATGATCGAGATCCCGATGGCCGGACGCACCCTCCCGCACCAGGTCGAGGGCAAGTTCGGCGCCTCCAAGGTCCGCCTCATCCCCGCCTCGCCCGGCACCGGCGTCGTCGCGGGCTCGACGATCCGCGCCATCCTCGAGATGGCCGGCATCACCGACTGCCTCACCAAGTGCTACGGCAACACCAACAAGTTCAACCTCGTCAAGGCCTGCTTCGACGGCATCGGCCAGCTCCGCCGCCGCGAGCAGATCGCCACCGCCCGCGGCGTCAGCCTTGACGTGACCGACATCGAGCAGAAGATCGAGAAGGGCAAGGCCTTCGCCTCCACCGCGAAGGGCGAGAAGATGAAGGGCCCGGTCAACACCATCGGCCAGGATCGTCGCGGCGGCCGCGGCGGCGGCGGTGGTCGCGGCGGCCGCGGTGGTCGCGGCGGGCGTGACTCCGGCCAGGGTGGTGGCCAGGGTGGTGGGCAGGGCGCTCCGCAGGGCGGCGCTCCGACCGCCGCCGACGGCGCTCCCAACGCCTGATTCTTTTCTGATCGACTCGGATTCAAGCCTCGTTCGCAACTCTCGTTAGGACTTTCGCCATGATGATCCATGATGTCACCGCCCTCGCCGGCCAGTACAAGAAGCGCAAGCGCGTCGGCCGCGGCGAAGGCTCCGGCCACGGCAAGCAGTCGGGCCGCGGCCAGAAGGGCGCGAGCTCCCGCTCGGGTCACGCCTCGAAGCGTTCGTTCGAGGGTGGTCAGATGCCGTACTTCCGCCGCCTGGCCAAGTTCGGCTTCACCAACGCCCCCTTCCGCACCCACTTCTGGATCGTCAACCTGCGCGACATCGTGGCTCACCCGTCGTTCGCCAAGGGCGGCGCGGTGAATCTCGCCACGCTGCAGAAGGCCGGCCTGGTCCGCGACGACAGCCGCGACCTCAAGATCCTCGGTGCCGTCGGCGACGAGGGCCTCAAGGTGAAGCTCGACGTGACCGCCAGCCGCATCTCAGCCAAGGCCGTCCAGCTCATCACCCAAGCTGGCGGCAAGGCGACCCAGTCCGGCACCCGCCGCGACAAGGTCCGCGGCGTCGATCTCACCAGCGAGGACCGCACGCCCAAGAACCTCACCAAGAAGCTCAAGCGCAGCAGCGGCCCCAAGAAGCCCGTCGCCACCGACGAGACCGAGGCCGAGCCCGCGAAGAAGTAGTTTGCTCGTCACCCCATCTTGCAGTGAATCTCATCAAGCCCCTCCTTGGGGCTTGTTTGTTTTTGAAGATGGTTCGAGTACCGCAGAGTCTGAGTGAAATCTGTGCAAGTCTTTGAGTTGTAAATGTTTATGACGATTGTTTCCTGCGGCTTTGCGATGCTTGAACAGAGTTATCCACCGGACGAAGCCCCGACTCGTGCATATTTCTGCCTTGTGTAGGCTAAGCAACAGGGGATCGGGGTGGCTCACAGCGTCTGTGGGACCGCGTCGGTTCCAGGTCAGAATTGGGGGATCCGATCATGGCGACCATCACGTTTCGTTTCGCTTCCGGACGGCGTCGGGTGACGAGAACAGCGGACTTCTTCGATCGGGGGCGGAAGGAACTGCCGATCGTCGTTCTCGTGCATGGCATGGGCGGCGAAAAAAGGGACTGGACCGACCCGGGCTACCTGAAGGTCAACTACGCCTACGACGGTGTGGGACCGTCCGTGCGAACGCACGGTTGGCACACGCTTCCTCCTGCGGGCCTTCCCGATGTGCCGCCGCAATTGGATCGCTTGAGGAACGTCACAGGCATCGAGCCCGCCCTGCGGCAATTCGGCTTCCGAACTGTCGTGTACAGCCAGATGAACACCCGGGGACCCATTGCGGAAAGCGCCTTGGAGCTCGAGGCGCTCATGGCGGCGTTGCTCGCGCACCCATCGGGTCCAGCCGACGATCAGTCGATCGCGTTGGTTGGGCACAGCCGCGGCGGGCTTGTGATCCGCAAGTTCCTGAAAGACAACTTCGGGTCCCCGTTGACGGATCGCATCCGTCGCGTGGTGACCCTTAGCTCTCCGCACCAGGGGAGCATGCTCGCCAACCTCAGCATCGCCGTTGGTGTGTCGGTTCGAGCGTTGGTCGCCGGTCTCGCGGCGGTGCCAGCGCTCGGCGGCTTGCTCGGGACCGCGATCGCGCCGATAGTCGATGGACTTACTTCGGACTCGCGTCGCGATCTGGCCGTTGGGAGCGAGTTTCTGAAACGCCTTGCGAATGGAGAAGGCGCGCTCCCGGGCGCTCGTTACTTCACGCTGGGCGGCACAAGCACCACGTTGACGCGAGTGTGGCAATACCTCTACACCCCGGACAGCTGGGTTCTGCGGCGCGTCAATACGCGACCGTTCTTTCACCGGTCTGAACCTTCGCAATGGCCGATCGTCTCTCCCTTTGCCGAGACCGTTCCGGCGCCCTGCGATGAGATTCGGCACGGACGCGGCGATCTGCTGGTCGCCGAGGTGAACGCACGGTTGCCGTTTGCGATCCACCGGGTTCACCATCTGAATCACGCCGAGTTTCTTTGGGACGCGCAGGTCAAGTTCGATCTGCGTAACATGCTTGTCTGAGCCCGGCGTTACAGAGCGTGGCGGTGCCGCATGGTCTCCCCCAAGGGACGCTCTCATTTCGGCAGCCGGTTTTGGTCTCCGGCCATCGGATTGTCGCCGCTTGTCGCGTGGATCCGCACGTTGATTCGACGATCCGGTATGCTACACCCATGACGAGCCGCGCCTTTACGTTGATCGAACTGCTCATCACCATCGCGGTCATGTCGCTGCTCATCGGCATCCTGGTGCCCGCCCTGGCCGCGGCACGCAAGACGGCCCGGTCCGCCGTGTGCCTGAGCGGGCAGCGCCAGACGGCGATCGGCATGCACGCGTACGCGGGTGATCACAAGGAAATCGTGATCCCGTCGTACAACATGTCCGACACCACGGGTGCCAATCCCTGCGACGGCTGGGCCCCGATCCTCGACCGCGACGGTTATGTGCCCGCGGCGGTCCAGACCAAGGCCTCGGTCTTCTACTGCCCCGAGACGATCGACGTCGAAGGGCTCGCCACCGGGCAGACCGGCTCCGATCCGCTGCTGCCAAAGGGCTGGATGGACTGGCCCAACCGGCGCACCGGCAGCAAGAACTTCCCCGTCCTGATGCCCGAGAAGGGGTTCAACAAAATCATCCGCGTCTCCTACTGGATCAACGCCGACAACCCCATCGGGAACGCGGTCAACTTCACGCCCGATCTGTACTTCACCTCGTCGGTCGGGTACGGCCCATCGCCCGCGGGCAAGTTCATGGCGGTCACGCGGCTGTCGGCGCTGAAACGCCCGTCGACGCTGATCGCCACCGCGGACGGCGTCTACGCGGGACGTCAACGCGACAACAAAGTCGGCACCACCAACTCCCGCATCGGCTACCGCCACCCCGGCAGCGGCGGGGGGGCGGCCAACGTCGCCTTCGCCGACGGGCACGCGAGCATCGTCACCGCCCGCGATTTTCCGCGGGGTATCCCCTCCAGCGCCTCGGATCTCCCACTGGCCAGGGAGGAGAACTCCTACGGGCGTCCCACGGTGTTTGCGGACCCGGACAAGGCTCTGGCGACCCCCTGACCGTGTTCGGCCGGGTTCCCGATTTGGGAAGGCGTCGGACGGGTTGACGCGGGGCGGTTGGCGGGCTAACTTTCCTTCCCGGATCGGTCGATGCAAGTCGGTCGGTTCTGACAAGTCGCGCGGGCGTAGCTCAGTGGTAGAGCGTCTCGTTGCCAACGAGAAGGTCGAGGGTTCAAGCCCCTTCGCCCGCTTTGGCGGAAGCCCCTCGGGGCAAGCCACAAATGAAACAGGCCGTCCGGTGATCCGGACGGCCTGTATGCTTTTGGACCGTTCGACAACTCGCGTGGGTTACGGGCAGAGCAGCGCTTCGTACGCGCCCGCGAAGATCACGAAGTCGGTGTCGTCCACGAAGCCGTCGTTGTTGAGATCCGACGGGCAGCCGACGGGCATGTTGGGGTCGGCGCAATCGAGGATGCCGTAGGCGGCCGCGAAGATCACGAAGTCCGCGTCATCGACGAACCCGTCGCTGTTGAAGTCCGCCGGGCAGGGCGGAGCGGTGACGGTGAGGAAGTTCGTCGTGGAGACGTTGCCGTCGGCGTTCAGCACGCGGACGGTCTGCCCGCCGAGCGTGGCGTTGGGGGCGATGTTGAACGAGAGGCCGGTGACCTGGGTGCCCAGAGCGTTGGGGACCGGGGTGCCGGTGACCGTGACGCCGCTGCCGGTTGTGACCGACACCTGCGTCGCGACGGTGACGTTCTTGAGGTTGGTGCCGGTGAGCGTGAAGGGGACCACGGTGCCGGCCTGGCCGACCACGGGGGTGCCGGTGACGGTCATCACGCCGTTGGTGACGGTGACCTGGATGGTATCAACGGTGGTCTTGGCATTGGAGTCGCGGACGCGGAGCGAGACGTTGTAGACGCCGTTGGAGACGTAGGTGAAGGTGGGCTGGGGCTGGGATGCGGCCGGGGCGACGCCGGTCTCGAAGACGCCGTCGCCGTCGAGGTCCCACTCGTATCGGCTGATGGACGTAGCGACGCGGATCTCGGTGGTGGCCGAGTGGATGTTCCCGATGAAGCGAGCGGTGGTGTTGGCGCGGACGCGCTTGTTCACACCCGCGTTGGCGTAGGGGTTGGCGTAGATGTTGGTGCCGACCTGCACGTCAAGGTCGTAGAGCTGGACGACGTCGTTGGGGTCGGCGCTATTGACGAGGTTGGTGGCGTCGTTGTCGTAGACGCGGAGGACGTAATTGCCCGCGGGCAGGTTGCTGAAGAGGTTGTTCTCGGCGCTGCCGTTGGCGGTCGCGTCGATCGATCCGATGACCACCGTGCCGTCGCCGTTGGTCAGTACGTAGGCGAGATTGGCCGCGGAACTGGCGGCGTAGGTCGTGGTGGTGCCGCTGCAGCCCGAGGACTGCTGGCCGGTGGTGATGCTGCCGCCGCGGGGCGTGACGACGATGCGGACGTTCTGGGCCGAGTCGAGGGTGAACTTATAGAAGTCCGCGCCGCCGGCGTTGGAACCGTTGTTCCAGAAGCCGTTGAGCGAGAGGTCGCGGTTGGTGAACGAGCGGAGCGCGGGGGTGGTGAGGTTGCCGAGGTCAAGCGCGGTGGCGAGCGACTGGTTGCCGCTGTACCGGTCGCCGTAGTTGCGTGTGGCGCCGCGGCGATCGTCGTTGCCGTGCGAGTCGATGCCGGTGCTGATCGAAGGCTCCATCAACTTGAAGCCGGTGCAGGGCACCTGGTGGATGAAGCCGGTGCCGTGGCCGTGCTCGTGGGTCACGGTGTTGCGGAAGTAGCGGTAGTTGTTGGAGGCGTCTGGGAAAGTGCCGGCGACGCTGAAGTACGAGGTGTTGATCACCATGTCGCCGCCGACGATGCTGGCGAGGCTGGGCGAGCCCGGGAAGGCGTTGTACGCGAGCACGGGCGTGCTGCTGCCGAGCGCGAGGCCACCGACGCGGATGTCGCCGACGCTCGCACGCCGGGTCGCGACCTGGTCCATCGCGATGCCGCTGTCGCTGTTCTCGGTGTAGGTGATGCCGGCGTACTTCTTCCACGCCGCGAAGGCCTGACGGATGTACTCCTTACCCGTGTCTTCGTTGCCGAAGGCGGTCGTCAGGCTGGCGATCAGGTTGTTGGAGCCGGTCGGGAAGCCGCTGCCGGCCAGACCCCAGGTCGTGCCGTCGGCGGGGAAGCTGTACGTGAGGTTGGCGCGGGCGGCGTCGCCGGGTGCGGCGGTCGCGTTGCCGGCGCTGCTCCACTTGCGGTTGTCGACGTTGAAGCGGTCTTCAAACGGATCGGCGCTCGGGGCCTGGGTCGGGGGCAGCAACTGGAACGTGTTGATCGCCTCTTCCCACTGGGCCTGGGTCATGTCGGGGCGATAGCACGCCACCGAGGTCTTGAAGTGCTGAATCAGCGAGGCCCGCAGCATCGCGGCACGGGCGCCCTGGGCCTTGCTCTGCACGGCCATCTCGAGCTGGTACGGCAGGGGGCTCTGTGGCTTCGGGGCTGGCGTATACGGGAACGCGCCGAGTTGGGCGCTGGCGCACGCCGCGCCGGCCGCCAAGGCCAGAGCCGCGGCCGACAGATTCAACGACTTTCCACGATTCTGCATCGGAGTCCTCCCACGACTCATCGGCGCGCGGCATCCTCCGGGCCAGCGGTCGTGCTGTATCTAAGATACAGCCAACCCGCCCGAGATGCGAGAGAAATCCCGTCCGAAAAGCCCCGAACTTGCTCACGAAACCAAGGTCGAAACGCGATTCTGCTCGGGAGTCAGGTCCGAAATCTGTTACGGGCAGAGCAGGGTGTCGTACGCCGCGGCGAAGACGCTGAAGTCCGCATCGTTCACGAGTGCGTCGCCATCCAGGTCCGAGGGACAGGCAGGGGCCATGGCCACATCGGAGCAGAGCAGCACGTCGTACGCCACGACGAAGACCTGGAAGTCCGCGTCGTCCACGAAGCCGTCGAGGTTCAGATCACCGGGGCACGCGGGTGCCGTCACCGTGAGCAGTGCGGCGTTGGCCGAACCATCGGCGTTGGACACCGAAACGGTGCGGCCGCCAAGGGCGGCGTTCGACGCGATGACATACGAGAGGCCGGTCACCTGGGTGCCCTGAACGTTGCGGACGGGCGTGCCGGTGACCGTGACCCCTGAGCCGGAGACGGTGACCATCGACGCGTTGGAGAGATTCTTGAGGTTCTTGCCGTTGAGCGTGAACGGGACCACGCGCCCGCGGGACGACGACTGGGCGCTGCCCGTCAGCGAGGTGGTGGCGCCGAAGACGGTGACGGCGAGCGTGTCGGTGCCGGCGTTGCCGTTGGAATCGACCACGCGGAGCGTGACGTTGTAGGTGCCGTTGGAGACGTACGTGAAGGTGGGCTTGGGGGCGCTGGCGCCCGTGAGCACGCCGGTCTCGAAGACGCCGTCGCCGTCGAGGTCCCACTCGTAGCGGCTGATGGTGGTCGGCACACGGTTCTCAGTGGGGGCCGAGTTGATGTCGCCCATGAAGTAGGCGGTGGTGTTCGCACGCACGCGCTTCGCGAGACCCGCGTTGGCGTAGGGCTCGGTGAACACCCCGGCGCCGGCGATCAGCTCGAGGTCGTACATCTGCACGATGGTGTTGGGGTTGCTGCCGCCCGTGGCGTTCGCGGCGTTGTTGTCCCAGACCTGCACGTGGTACGTGCCCGCGCCGAGCGTGGTGGTCAGGGATTCGAGAACGCCGACACCCGCGGCGTTGACGGTGGTCAGCGCGTTGCCATTGGCGTCGAGTAGGCGGAAGGCCAAGTCGCCCATGAGCTTGGAGTTGTAGAGGGTGGTCGTGCCGGTGCACTGGCTTGCCTGCTGGCCGGTCTCGTAGGACTCGCCGGTCGGATTGACGTTGATGGTGACCTGTTGCGATTGGCTGAGGGTGAACTTGAAGTAGTCGGTGCCGGTGGGGTTGGTGCCGCCGTCAAAGAAGCCGTTGGTGGATATGTCGCGGAGGGCGAGCGAGCGGGCGGGGCTGGAGAGCGTGCCGAGGTTGACGGCGTTGAGCAGCGAGTGGTTGCCGCTGTAGCGGTCGCCGTAGTTGCGATTCACACCCCGACGGTCGTCGAGCTGGACCATGTCGGTGATGACCGCGGCCTGAGGCTCCATCAGTTTGGTGCCGACGCAGGGGATCTGGTGGATGAATCCCAGCCCGTGGCCGTGCTCGTGAGCGATGACGTTGCGGAAGTTGCGGTAGTCCAGATCGGGGTTGGAGAAGCGGGCGCCCTCGTTGAAATAGGCGGTGTTCATGCACATATCGCCGCCCCCGAAGACGGAAGACACGCCCAGCGTGGTGGGGAAGCCGTTGTACGCGAGGATGCCGTTGATGCCCCAGAAGAGCCCGCCGAAGCGGATGTCGCCGACGTTGTTGCGCCGGGTGCTGTTGGTGTCCATCGGGATCCCGGCGTCGGCGACCTCGGTGTAGGTGATGCCGCCGTAGCGGCGCCAATTGGCGATGGCCTGACGGATGTACTCCTTGCCCAGCTCTCGATCGCCGAAGGCAAGGTCCAGGGCGAATTCCATATCGCTGAAACCCTGAGGGAGGATCGTGCCGGAGAGGCCCCAGGCCGTGTTGTCGGGAGCGAAGCTATAGGTGAGATTGGCGCGGAGCCCGGTGCCGGAGAAGAACCCACCGCCGCTGGATCCCGCCGGGCCCCACTTGAAGGTGTCGAGGGTGAACCGATCCTCGAAGGGGTCGGCGGCCCCGAGGGTGGGGGGACGGAGCTCATAGTCGGCGAGCACCTTGGCCCACAGCTCGGGCGTGGTGTCGTTGGAGAAGCACATCGGCGCGGTTTCGAGCGCGCGGACGGCTTTGGCGCGGATCATCGAGGCCCGGGTGCCCGAGCCGCCGGATGCACTCGCGATGGCCGTCTCGAGAGACACGGGCAGCGTCTTGGCGGTCGGCGTGGGAGTGGACCACGGGAAGGCGCCGAGCTGCGCCAACGCGGACGAGGAGCCCGCCACAAGAACCAGCGCGGACGGGATCCGGACAGACCAGCTTTGGCACACAGCACGACGCATGGAAACACTCCGCGCGGACCCGCGAAGCGCGGGCCGCAAGACACAAACGCTCGAGATGGACGCTGTCCCCGACCACGCCGATCCTTCGATCTGCGTTGCTATCTCAGGATAATCACCGATGCTTGAGAAAGCGATACGGGGATCCGTGAAAGGGCTGAATTGGTCCACGCACGCGGAGCGATCGCCGGGTTATTCGGACGGTGCGGGATTCCAGCTTCGAGGCCTTCGCACCGGTTCAGGGGCAGACGAGTTGCTCGTACGCCGCTGCGAAGAGCACGAAGTCGGCGTCGTCGGTTGTGCCATCTCCGGTGAGATCGCCCGAGTTGACGACGAGCGCTTCGTACGCGGCGGCGAAGGCGACGAAATCGGAGTCATCCACGAAATTGTCCTTCGTGAAGTCGGCGCGGCAGAGTTTCTGGATCATGGTCTTCACCATCGCCAGAACATCGTTGCCGGTGGGGATGATGAAGGAGGTCGGGAGCACGAAGCCGTTGGTGCCGGTGTCGCGCAGCTCGGCGGTCACGGAGAACGCGCCGAGGGTGCCGAAGACCCAGTCAGGGGCGGTGCCGCTGGCGAGATACAGGATCTCCGAGCCGCCGAAGGTGTAGTTCGCGCCGGTGGCGGCCAGGATCGAGCTGCGCATGGCGTTGCCGATGCGGTTGATGGACGCGAGGCCGGACGGGTCCTCGTACTTATGGCCCCACACACGGAGGATGAGCTGGGAGTAGCTGTGGATGTCGATGTGAGCAACGACTTTGGGGATGCTCAGCATGTAGTTGCTGAGAGCCTGCGTTTCGGGTTCCGAAAGCGGGCTGGGGCCGCGATAGGTGTCGCTGCTCAGGCTGCCGCTCGAGCCGGAAGAGAGACCCCATCCAACCGACCAGTTGCGGTTGAGATCGACGCCGCGGGTGTTGGTGCCGGTGACGCGGCGGTTCTTTCGCCACAGGCGGTTGTTTGTCCATGTGTGGTTGTAGCCGTCGGGGTTGCTGATCGGGATGATGACGAGTTCGTACTCGTCGAGGATGGCCTTGGCCGCGGCGTCGGTGGCGTACTTGCTCACGAGCTCGGTGGTGGTGTAGAGGTTTGAAGTGACGGTGATCCACTCGCGGGCGTGCTGCAGAGAGTTCAGGACGACGACGGGCTTGCGCACGCCTCCGATCGGCGGGACGGGGCTGGTGACGCGCATGGCGAAGATCTGGCGGCCTTCGACGGAGTTCCCGAGCGAGATGCGGGTGACAAAGCTCGGGTAGGCGGTGACGAGCGAGTTGACGTAATTGCTGACACCCGTGTAGTCGGCGTAGGTGTCGAAGTAGGCGCGGTTCTCAAACGGCTGATTGCGGTCCGCCAGCTCGGCGTCGAGCAGTGCCTGGACGTTTTCGATGAGGATCTGGAAGGGCACGCCGTGGAGCGAGAGCGTGGCGAGCTGCTCGCGCGCGAGGCGGTAGTCCATGGCACCGGACGAGGTCGTGCCGCATGTCCAGGGGTCGTCGGAGAGCTGGTCCATGAGTTGCACGTCGGCGAGGTCGCGGGGTTGAACGCGGACGACGACGTCGCCGTCGAAGCGGGCCATCTCGGCGGGCTGGGTGTTCGGACCGGCAAGAGCCGCTCCTGCGAGCAGAGCGAGGGCCGAGGCGGACATCGCGAACGCGTTTATCGGCTTCTGCATCGCACTCTCCGGTGGTGGGCGGGGCGGGGAAGGACTGGAATCCGCAAACGGGAAGGCTGAAGCACTTCGGTACGGCTCAAGGACAGATCAGTTGCTCGTACGCCGCAGCGAACAAGACGAAATCGGCATCATCGACAAGGGAGTCCTGGTTGAGGTCGCACGGGCAGGGGCTGGCGACGGGGCACACGAGGTCCTGGTAGGCGTTGCTGAAGATGACAAAGTCCGCGTCGTCCACGAAGGTGTCGGCGTTGAAGTCCGCGGGGCACGGGCAGACGGGCGGGAACTGGGCCGTGACCACGTCCCACAGGGCGCTCGTGGAACCCTGATAGCCCATCGCCCACATCCCGACGCCGCCGAGGCCGTAGGTCTTGGCCCGGGCGTACTTGAGGCCCAGCGATTCGGCGTCGTCGTACCAGACCTGATTCCAGGTGGAATCCTGCCAGCGATACCACGGCGTTCGCGACGTCGCGTCCCACTGGCGGCCGTATGTGCCGACGGCGATTGCGGCGTTGGCGAACGTCACCGACTGCGTGAAAGCGAGCACGCTCGAATACGCGGCGGAGGTGCTGGTGTCCCACTGATTGCCGTACCAAGGGGTGCCGAGGATCATCTTCTGCGGCGAAGTGGTGAGCACGCTCGCGTACTGCGTACGCATCGTGTTGTCCACGTTGAACGACCCACCGAAGAGCGGAGCCGACGGCCCGCTGGTGGTCGACCACGAGCCGTAGAAGTCGTAGCCCATGATGAAGAGGTAGTCGGCCTGAGCCGCGACGGCGCTGAGGTTCCACGCATTGCCCCAGTTCACGGCTGGGGTCGCGATGTGGATCTCGCAGGGGATCCGCTGCTGGTCGAAATACTCCCGCATCGCCTGCAGGAACGCGGGCACTTGCGCCGGCCAACCGTTGCTGGTCGAGCCCTCGAAGTCGATGCACACACCGTCGGCGCCGGCGAGGATCTGGGTGCGCAGCTTGGAGAAGAAGTTGTTCCGCGCGGTGGTGCTGGTCATGAGAGACAGCACCTGCGTGGGATTGAAATTGGTGATGGTGAGAATCACCTTCACGCCGTTGGCGCGAGCGGTGTTGATCGTGGTGGTCCAG
>DASVYC010000110.1:0-3681 GCA_036392375.1 Phycisphaerales bacterium | reverse complement strand
GCGAATCGCTCGACGACGTGATGCAGAAATTCGAGGCCCTGAAGCGACTCGTCCCCGGCGCTTCGATGCACGGCCACACCGACGCGGGTTCCATCGCCAACGCCTGGAAGCTACGCAAGGCGGGCGAGCCCCTGCTCCACGGCGTACCGGGCGACCGCAAGCCCATCACCTTCGTTGAAGACAACGCCGTCCCGGTGGAGAACCTCGTCGAGTTCGTCCGCCGCTTCCGTTCCATCGTCAACAGCCACGGCACCCGCGCTGCCTACTGGGCCCACGCCTCCGTCGGCGTTCTGCACGTCCGCCCGCTCATCAACATCCACGACGACGAAGACCGGCGGCGCATGCAGTCCATCGCCGTCGAAGTCGCCGACCTCGCCAAAAGCCTCGGCGGCGTCATGTCCGGCGAGCACGGCGACGGCCGCGTCCGCGGCCCGCTCCTCGAGCGCTTCTACGGCCCCGAACTCATGGGCGCGATGCGCGAGATCAAGGCCATCTTTGATCCCCGCAACCTCCTGAACCCCGGCAACATCGTCGAGCCGCGGCCCGTCGAGGCCATGGCGCACAACCTCCGCATCGAGCCCGAAGGCCGCAGGGCCATCATCCCCGACGTGAAGACGTACTTCGATTACGCCGATCAGCACGGCTTCTCCGGCGCGGTCGA
This sequence comes from Phycisphaerales bacterium, assembly GCA_036392375.1. Lineage (GTDB taxonomy): Bacteria > Planctomycetota > Phycisphaerae > Phycisphaerales > UBA1924 > JAFEBO01. The sequence goes on along the minus strand of DASVYC010000110.1, from coordinate 3,020 downwards.
GATGTGCAACGGCTCCGGTGTCTGCCGCAAGAAGAGCGGCGGCACCATGTGCCCGTCCTACATGGGCACGCTCGACGAGCGACACAGCACGCGAGGTCGTGGCAACGCGTTGCGGCTTGCGATTACGGGGCAGCTCAGTGGAGCAGTGGGGGAGTGGGGCAGTGGGGCATCCCAAGGCAGCGGCCCCGCGTGGAATGATGCGGAGACCATCAAGACCCTCGACCTGTGCCTGTCGTGCAAAGCCTGCAAGACCGAGTGCCCCAGCAACGTCGACATCGCGCGCCTCAAGGCCGAGTACACCGCTCAGCGCTACCGCCAGCAAGGCGGCCCGCCGCTGAAGGCGTGGCTCCTCGCCAACTTCCGCCCCCTCGGTCGCCTCGGCTCAATCACCGCGCCGATCGCCAACTGGATGAACGAGTCGCCGCTTGGGCGCTTCGTGATCGACAAGGTGATGGGCTTCCATCCCAAGCGGACCTTGCCGCCGTTCTCTCGAAGTTTGAAGAGCGTGTTCCGTCGTTCGAGGCCGAGCAAACCACTCGTTCACGCTCAGGGCTCGTCTCACCCCTCACCCCTCACCCCTTCCAACTCTCCAAAGGTCGCCCTCTTCGGCGACTGCTTCACCATGTACCTCGACTCCGGCATCGGCGCCGCCGCCAAGCGCGTCTACGAATCGCTCGGGTACGAGGTCGTCCTCGCGGACGCCGGCTGCTGCGGACGCACCTTCATCTCCACCGGCCTGCTCGAACACGCCATCGACGAGATCGATCCGGTCATCGAGCGACTGCGCCCGCTCGCCGAGGATCCGTCGATCGCGGCGATCCTCGTCATCGAGCCGTCCTGCGCCTCCGCCATCAAGGACGACTGGCTCCAGCTCAAGCTCGCCGCGCCGCTCGCTCTTCGCCAGAAGATCGCCGCCAAGACCTTCCTCGCCGAAGAGTTCCTCGCCAGAAACGCGACCGCGCATCCGAAGCAAGACGTTCTCGCCGCGGCCAAGTCCCGCGCCGCCGCCACCAGCGAGCCCATCCTGCTCCACGGCCACTGCCATCAAAAAGCCCTCTGGGGCGCCGAGACCAGCGCGGCCGCCCTCAAGCTCTTCGCCGGCGCCCGCGTCAAGACCCTCGACACCGGCTGCTGCGGCATGGCCGGCTCCTTCGGCTATGCCAAGGACAAGTACGACCTTTCCATGAAGATCGCCGAGCTCACCCTCGCCCCGGCGGTCCGCCAAGCCAGGTCTGCAAACCCAGCAACCGGTGTCTGCGCCTCCGGCACCTCTTGCCGCCACCAGATCCACGACGCCACCGGCGAGCGTGCCGTGCACCCCATCGAGCAGATCGACGCCTGGATGCACGGGTAACCCGCGGCGCACCGGCCTCCTTGCTTGTGATACCATTAGATACCACTCACCCGCGCGCTGGTGTCACCACGCGGGCGAGCACTTCAGGGGATTCTTCATGAAAGCGTGTTGCAAAACGGTCGGTCTTTTCGGTGTTGCATCGCTCGCGCTCGCGGGCGTGCTGACGGTCGGCCTCATGTCCGGCGCCGCCGCGGCTCCCAAGAAGCAGTTCAAGATCGGCGTCATCGCTAAGAGCCAGTCCAACCCCGTCTTCCAGGCCGCCCGCACGGGTGCTGAGGACGCCGGCAAGGAACTCTCCGCCAAGCTCGGCATCGACATCAAGGTCGAGTGGCGCACCCCGGTCAACGAAGATGCCCAGCTCCAGGCCCAGTACGTCGAGCAGATGGCCAGCCAGGGCGTGGACGGCATCGCCATCTCCGCCAGCGACGCCAACGTCCTCACCGCCGCCGCCAACAGCGCCATCGACCGCGGCGTCACCCTGATGACCTTCGACAGCGACATCCCCAACAGCAAGCGCATGGCCTACTACGGCATCAACGACGAAGAAGCCGGCAAGGCCGTCATGACCCAGCTCGCCAAGGCCATGGGCGGTAAGGGCGGCAAGATCGCCATCCTCTCCGGCAACCAGAACGCCACCAACCTCAACGCCCGCATCAAGGGCGTCAAGGCCGAACTCGAAGCCCTCAAGGACAAGGGCTTCACGCTCAAGGAGGTCTACTACACCAAGGAGACCGCCAGCGACGCCGCCGCGATGGTGCAGCAGGTCCAGACCGCCAACCCCGACATCGCCGGCTGGGCCATGGTCGGCGGCTGGCCGCTCTTCACCCAGAACGCCCTCGACGGCGTCTACGACAAGGCCAAGATCGTCTCCGTCGACCACCTGCCCGAGCAGCTCAACTACGTGAAGTCCGGCCAGGTCGCGGCCCTGATCGGTCAGGACTGCTACGGCTGGGGCTACCGCTCCGTCGAGATGCTCGTCGAGAAGCTCAACACCGGCAAGAGCCCCGAAAAGATCATCAACAACTTCCCCCTCGCCGTCGTCACCAAGGATAACGTCAGCGAGTACGAGGGCCTGTGGAACAAGTGGCTCAAGAAGAAGTAAGCCGCAGGATGTGAAGAACACCCAAGGCGGGGCCGGAAGGCTCCGCCTTTTTATTCGCCGATCACGCTCCGATCGCGTGTCCGGCCACGTAACTGATCCCCAGGATGATTGCCGCCACCACAATGGCCACCGCCGTGTTGTTCCGCTCCGCCAGCTCCTTCTCTACGTCGATCTTCGGAGTCACCCAGTCGAACAGCTTGAAGCCGATGATCACAAGCACAATCCCGCACAGGCCAAAGGTGACTGCCGAGATCACCGCTTTGTAGAACGTGTCGGGCATCCACATGGTCAAACTCCGATTGCGGGAAGAGGTGGAGTGGTCGAAGGCGGGCCGGGCACATACACGTGCGGCACGAACGGGCTCACGTTGCTGATGATCGGCTCGGTGTCCTCGCGGATACCAATACCACAGTCCACCCCCCCGACCACCCAGCTCCCCACCGTCGCGAATCGATCGCCAAAGCGCGGCAGGTCCACCCTGGCTTGGTACACGTACGGGCCTGCGTACGGGCCCGGCGTCTCCGCTTCGGTCTTGCCGCCTCGGACGATCCGGATGTTGGCGCC
>DASVYC010000109.1:0-28121 GCA_036392375.1 Phycisphaerales bacterium | reverse complement strand
CCGGGGGGCCTGTCACACCAGCCGCAGGCACATCGGGTAGCGGTAGTACTCACCCTTATTGGCGGCGATCGCGCCGCGGACCGAGCCGTAGATGTTGAGGATAAACAGCGGGATGAAGAGCACCGCGCCGATGCCGCACGTGATGATCGCCGCGATCGGGATGATGACCAGGGCGTACAACGCCATCGAGATCTGGAAGTTGGTTGCCTCGCGGCCGTGATCGTCGAGGAAGGCCTGCTCCTTCTTGAGCTGCCACATGATCACCGCCGCGATGATCGGAACGACAATCGGCCCGCCCAAGTGGGCGATCAGCGGCACGACGTGCTGGAACGTCGCGTAGCTCCGGTCGTTCTCGCTGCTTGTGGACACGTCGAAGCTCACGGGGTCCTCCCGAACATTCTTGGGAGGAAACCCGGGGAGATTTCAGGCCGCCTCGGCGGACTTACACGACTCGGGAGCGTGCTTTGCGACCGCCCCGGGCTCGACCATCTTGTTGGTGCGGTACACCAGCACACACCACAGAAAGACCGGCGCGAACATGATCGACGCGGTGGGCCAGATGAGGAACTGCGGCACCGGCGAGAAGATCGCCAGCAGGGTGGGCACGGACCAGTACACCAGGCAAACCGGGATCGGGACCCACTTGGGGGTCTTGCGGGCCAGCTGCTGCGTCGCGTCTCGGAGCGGTCCCGACTTCTCCTTGATCTGGTTGGTGAGCTTTTTGGCCCACACAAACTCGCTGGCAAGGATCGCCAGCCCGATCGGCCCGAGAACGCTGAAGCCCGGCCCCGGCAATGGCGAGATCACGATCCCGACAAGAATCACCGTGGTGCCAGCGATGAGGATCCAGAGCCGGCGGCTGTTGCGCCGCAGCACGTCCACCGCCGCCGCCCCGGTGGCGCGGGCGACCTTGAAGCGGGTGTCGAAGATGCCGTAGATGAGCAGGCATGCCAGGATGGACAGCAGCGTGAGCTCGAACCAGAAGTTGAAACCTTGCAGCGTCATGCTTCGTGCACCGACCCGGCGATTCGACCTTTTCGGGAAGGGCTATTGAAGGCCCGGGTCCAAGCACACCCCGGCGTCCGCTTTTCCGATTCTGCCGCACCCACTACGCTGGTTGTTGGCACCGGTTCGGACCGGTTTTCACGCCATCCTTCCCCTTCCCGAACACCGTGATGAGCTTTCTCACCACTTCCGGTCCCGACGTGCTGATCCGCCTGAAGGTCGTCCCTGGGAGCTCGCGCGACGCTCTGGGCGGGGTCCTGGGTGAACGGCTGAAGGTGAAGGTCGCGGCGGCTCCGGAGCACGGCAAGGCGAACGACGCGGTCTGCGGGTTGATCGCCCGGCTGCTGGACGTGAAGCCCCGCGATGTCACGGTGGAGAGCGGCACGACCTCCCCGGAAAAGACGATCCGCGTCCGGAGCATCTCCGCGACCGTGGCCGCCCAGCGGCTCGGGATCGAATCCTGATTCTGGAACGGATCCAGCGGTGACAAAATCCGGCGCGGCCCGCGCCACTAATGTTGCACGTGCCGCCGAACGAATCGTCTTCCGCCTTCTGGCCCCTGGGCCGTCGCCTCGCCTGGGTGGGGGCGCTGCGTCGCCTGGTCGCGACCCATCAGGACGAACTGATCGAGGCGATGCACGCGGATATCGCCAAGCCCCGGTTCGAGGGTTTGGTGGGGGACATCGCGCCGCTGCTGGCGGCGTGCTCCTGGATCGAGAAGCACGGAGCCCGCACGCTCGCGCCCAAGAAGCTTGCCAGCGGAGGCGTGCTATCGATGGCGACCGGGGCGGTATTGACGCGGGCCCCGCTGGGCCGGGTCGCGATCATCGCGACGTGGAACTACCCGATCCAGTTGCTGGGGATCGAGTTGGTGCAGGCGATCGCCGCGGGCAATCGTGTGACGGTGAAGCCCTCGGAGAACGCGCCGCGGTCGCAGTCGCTGCTGCTGGATCTGGCGCTGGACGCGGGGCGCCAGACGCAGATGCCCGAGGGCTGGCTGACGCGCACCGCCGCAACACGCGAAGCGGGCGGGTCGCTCCTGCGAGACAACCGCTTCGACCACGTGGTCTTTACAGGCAGCACGAGCGTGGGCCGCGCCATCGCCGAGACGCTGGCCCCGTCGCTCACCTCGAGCACGCTCGAGCTTTCCGGCCGCGACAGCGCGTTCGTCCTCAACGATGCCGACCCGGAGCTGGCGGCGGACGCGATCTGGAACGGCATCAGCATGAACGCCGGGCAGACCTGTATGGCCCCGCGCCGGGCGCTCGTGGATGAACGCGTGTATCCCGAGTTCATCCGGCGGCTGATGCCCCGGGTCGCCGCGGCCCGCACCGTCCCGCTGGTGAGCGAGCGGGCCGCTGTGGAGGTTTACGAGATCGCCCGGGACGCCCACGACCGCGGGGCACGCTCGCTCAGCGGCGTGGTCGAGGCCCCGGTGGCGGATTCGTCCGCAGCCAACGCCCCCCGTCGGCGTCTGCGTCCTATGGCCTTTGCCGAGTGCCCGCGCGACGCTCGGATCGTGCAGGGCAATCACTTCGGCCCGTTGCTGGCGATCGTCCGGGTGGACGGCTTGGAGGACGCGCTCTCGGTGCACGACCGGATTGATCAGGTGCTCGCCACCAGCGTGTTCACACGCGACGCGTCGCGCGTCGATGCCGTGCGCGAGCGGCTGCGTTCGACCATCGTCACGGTCAACGACTGCCTGCTGCCCACCGCGCACGCGGGAATTGGGCTCAGCGGGCACGGGGCATCGGGCTGGGGCGTGACCAAGGGTGCCGAGGGCCTGCTGGCGATGACCCGGCCGATGTACACGACCACCACGTCGCCCCTGCTGCGCTTCTCGATGTCCAGCGTGACCCCCGTGATTGAACACGGCATGGCGCGGTTCGTCCGCTGGTGGTTCGGCGGCACGCGTCGGCCGGAGCGAGCCGCGAGCGTGCGCCCGGTCGAGCGTGCGGACGCCGCGAGGCCGGAGGGTGCTCAGAGCGGGCGGCCCGCCGACGAGCTTGAGCCGACCTCCCGCTGAGCGGATCTCGGAACGGACGGTGAGCGGACCTCGCTCCGCGCCAACGATCGTCCATGCTCGCGCTCGAACACGCACGCCAGCACCTCGCCCGCGGCCAGTGGGCGTTGGCGCGTCCGCTGCTGGAGCGGGCGGCGCGGAGCGATCCCAAGGACGCCGAGGCCGCGTTCCTGCTGGCACGCACGCTGCAGATGCTGGGCGAGCGCGAGCCCGCGGCGTATCACGCCCAGCGGTGTGTCGAATTGCGTCCGGGGGATGCCAATGCCCGCGTCGCCGCCGCGGAGTTGCTGCAGGCGGTGGGCAAGGCCGGCGAGGCGGAGCGGCTCTTTCGCGCGGGGATCGCGAAGTTCCCGGCGCTGGCGGCGATGCACACGGGCCTGATCAACGCGCTGCGGGCGCAGGGTCGATTGGGCGAAGCGGGCGACGCCGCGGTATTCGCCACCAACGCGTTCGAGCGCGACCCGCTGCTGGCGATCGTCGGTGCAGGAGCCTTGGGTGAGAGCCTGCGCTCGCGGGAAGCGGCGGCGCTGGTGCGGCGGGCGGTGGCGCTGGCGACCGTCGGGGGCCCGGGGGATCATCGCATCCTGCGTGCCGCGGCGACCATGCTGCTGTACTGCGACGACGCGAGCGAGACGGAACGCGCGTCGCTGCACGCGGCCCTCGGGCGTGCGTTCGCCGCTGCGTTCCCGGCGGTGCCGCTGGCGCCGCGGGAGCGGCATCACCCGTTGCGTGTGGGTCTGGTGTCGCCGGATTTCCGCGACCACGCCGTGGCCCGGTTCCTGGAGCCTTGGCTGGGTCGGCACGACCGCGGACGGGTGGCGATTGTGGGTGTGCCCACGCTCGGGCCAGCGGACGACACGTCCCAGCGCCTGCGGGCCGCGTGTGATGAGTGGGTCGATGTTTCGGCCCTCGGCGACGATGCCGCGGTGGCAGCGATCCGCAGCGCCGAGCTCGATGTCGCGATCGACCTCGGCGGCTGGCACGTGACGGCGCGTCCGAGCCTCTTCGCCAGACGGATCGCGCCGCGGCAGCTCACTTGGCTCGGATACGCCCACGCCACCGGTCTGCCCACCATCGACGCACGCCTCACGGACTCGATCGCGGACCCGGGATTGACCGGGACGCTGGAGCCGCTGCTGGCGCTTGAGCCGTGCTTCGTGTGCTTCGGGCCCGATCCGCGGACGCCGCCGATCGAGCACGCGGCTGCTGCGAACCGGGAGCAAGGAAGCAGTGGGGCGGCCGGTGGGACGGGCGGCGGGGTGCGGTTCGCCAGCTTCAACGCGCAGCAAAAGATCACACCCGCGACGCTCGACCTGTGGTGCCGCGTGCTGAACGCGGTCCCGCGCTCGCGGCTGGTGCTCAAGGCCCGCGCGCTCGCCGACGCCGGGACGCGCCGTGTGCTGGATACTCACCTGCGATCACGCGGCGTCGATCCAGCCCGAGTGGAGACGCTGCCGCACGCGGGCGATTACCGCTCGCACCTTGCGCATTACAACTCCTGCGATCTCGCGCTCGACACCATGCCCTACAACGGCACGACCACGACCTGCGAGGCGATGCTGATGGGGCTGGAGGTGATCACGCTGGCGGGGACGCATCACGCGGCCAGGGTCGGCGCGTCGCTCCTGGCTGCCGCGGGCTGCGGGGATTCCGTCGCGCCCGATTCTGACGCGTTCGTGCGTCGGTGTGTGGACGCCGCGGGCGCGTGGGAGGCACGCGGCGCGACCGAGCGGCAGGCAGTCAAACAGGCGCGGCGTGAAGCGCTGCTGGCCTCGCCGCTGTGCGACGGGACACGCTTCGCGGCGTCCTGGCAGGACGCGGTCTGGGCGTTTGCTTCGGCGCAGGGGGCCGGATAACCCGTGCGACGAGCCGTGCTCTCGTCGTCCGAACGCGGTTATCTGTGCACGCGGCCAGGATCGGCTCCGCTTCCGATCTGTTGCGGCTGGTGTTCGGGCGGAAGCGTGGTACGTTCTGGGAGGCCGCCGCACACGTCGAGGCGAGTCGAGCCGCAAGGGGATCAAGGTGCAAGGTTCGCGACACACACTGTGCGTGATCGCCCCGACGCTTCTGGTCGGGAGCGCGTGCTGCGCGGGCCTGGCGTATTCGGCCGATCAGAGGTTGATCCGCGGCCAGACCTCGTTCGGGGCGGACACCATCAAGCAGCCGCTCGTGCCGCTCGTGGTGTTCAACCAGACCGTCGAGGCGGAGTCGATCCAACCCACCGGCACGGGCCGGGGTCAGGCGAGCCAGAACTCCACGCTCTCCGTGTCGGGCATCTCGGCCAGCGGGTCGGCAACGCCGTTCGCGGAAGCGACCGACAGCAGCGGCCTGCTCTTCGGGGGCTCGGGCACGTCGGTCTTCAAGGTCTCGTTCACGCCCGACGCCGACGGCATCATCGACCTCCAGGGCGCGTTCACCAGCTCTGGAGGCACCAACCCCGAGTTTGTGCTCCGCCTCGAGGCTGAATCGAGCACGCTCGTCTCCAGCACCACGGGAGGGGCGTTCGATGTCTCGTCGCTGATTTTCACGGGCGTTACCTACACGCTTGAGGTTTCCGTCAAGATCAGCGCGTTCGCGTTCTATTTCGCTTCACCCGTCTCGGTTCAGGCCAATGCGTCCTTTACTCTCGCCGCGTCTACGCGCGGGGCGACCTGCCCCGGCGATCTGAACGCCGACGGCTTTGTGGACGACGCCGACTTCTCGCTCTTCGCGGTCGCGTACAACACGCTGGACTGCGCCGATCCGGCGATGGTGCCGGGCTGTCCGGCCGATCTGAACGCCGACGGGCTGGTGGACGATATCGATTTCACGGTCTTCGCGCCCGCGTACGACGCTCTGATCTGTCCGTGAGGGTTCCGCGTCACGCACCCGTTAAGAACAAGCCCCGGTCACCCGGGGCTTGCGTGCTGCGTTGAATGGGCGGTGCGATCACTTATCCGCGGGCTTGTTCTCACCGGAAGGGCTGGCGCCCGTGGCGGCGGGGGTCTCGGCCTTGTTCTCGCCGCCGGGGGCGGCCTTCTTCTCCGCGGCTTCCTTCAGAGCGGTCTCGATCGCCTCGCCGATCTCCTTGGCGGTCTGGTCCTTGAGGTAGTTCATGACCATCTTGACGTTGGCGCCGTCGGCGCCCATGACCAGGACGGTGGGCACGCTCTGCACGTCCATCTTCTCGGCGAGCGTGTCGGCCTCGAGGAGGACCGGGATGGTGACGTTGTTTTCCTTGATGTACGCCGCGATGCCCTCGGCGTCCTTCTCACGCACCGACGCGAGGAAGAACTTCACGCCCTTGTCCTTGTACTGCTCGGCGAGCTGCATGAGCTCGGCGTGGCTGCGCTTGGAGGGGTTGGACCAGGTGCCCCAGAACTGCACCACCGCGACGCTGCCCGCGAGGCTCTGCTTGCTGACCTTGGCGCCGTCGGGCTGCGTCAGCTCGAATTCCGGCACGCCCATCTTGGTGAGCTGCACGGGCTTGGGAGCCACGGGCTCGGTCTTGTCCACCGCGTAGCCCTCGGGCGGCTTGATCTCGATGGCCTCGCGCGAGAGCGACTCGTCGAGCTTCAGGTTGGTGAGCTCGAGGGTGACGGTCGCCGAGATCAGCTTGCTGTCGATGATGTTGTCGATCCGGCGCGGGAGCGAGTCGCTCTTGGCGATCCAGACCTTCTTGCGGTTGCCCTGCCCCTCGAGCGAGGTGCCGGCCACGACGACATCGCACGGCACGCCGCCGATGTCCTCCTGCCCGACGATCTTCATGACCGACTGGGAGATCTCTTCACCCAGGGGGCGGTCGCCGGTGAGGTTGGGCATGCGCAGGCCGTTGATCATCTGAAGGGTCTTGAGCTGGCGGGCCTGGCCGAAGGGGCGGGTGAAGACGGTCTTGGCCTGGTTGTCGACCCAGGTGATCGACTGACGCTCCCAGAACACGTCGAACTCGGTGGGGGCGGACTCCTTGGCGACCGTGCCGCTGCCGGTCATGCGCATCAGCCACTGGCCGGTCTCGTTGCGGACCAGGCGCATGTTGGCCTTGACGTTCTTGGGGCTGCGGTCGCCGCCCATGAGGCCGATCTGCGGCGCGGCGACGTCGAACTGCAGCGTCTTGGCCTTCATGATCGCGTCGCGCGACTTCTCGAGCAGCGCCTTGGCATCGGCGTCCTGCATCCCGGCGCCGATCTCGGGCTTGGCGTCGTTGCCCTGCATACCCGGCCCCGCGGGGCGGGCGTCGATGGTGGCGCGATCCGGCTGGTTGCCTTCCTGGGCATAACAGGTGCCTGCGGCGATCACGAGCGACAGAACGGCGGAGACTCGAAGAAGCGATTTCATGGCGACCGGACTCCAGATGGTGGTCAGTTGATCCGTAGGTACTGCGACGTACGCGAAGGCGACGTGCGATCGATTGTTCCCCGAACCCAGACGCTCATCATCGGCCCAAACCACCCGAAACTTCGACGATGTTCGGAGCGCGGTCGGGTGAGCCCGCGGCGGGCCCGTGCCTCCGAGTGGAGAACGCCTCCGCCTCAGTCGGACGAGTCCGGGTTGAGCATCGCCGCAAGTGCCTGACCGGGCTCGGGTTGGCGCATCAGGTGCTCGCCCACGAGGACGATCCGGATGCCCTGCTCCCTGAAGCGCGCCAGATCGCGATAGGTTCGGATTCCCGACTCGCTGACCAGGATCGAGCGGTCGTCGGTCAGGTCGGCCAGCCGCAGGGTGTGATTGATATCCACCTTCATGGTGGCCAGGTCGCGATTGTTGATGCCCAGCAGGCTGTAAGAGCGGTGGGGGAAGCCGACGTGGGGCCGCACCCGCAGCAGGCTCTCCATGTCGTGCACCTCAAGCAGCACCGTGAGCTGGAGCTGCTGGGCCAGGATCATGAGATCGAGCATCTCGCCCTCGTGCAGGCACTCGGCGATGAGCAGCACCGCGTCCGCCCCCGCCGCCCGGGCCTCCCAGAGCTGGTACGGATCGACGATGAAATCCTTGCGAAGCACCGGCAGCGGCACGGCGTCCTTGATCCGACGGATGAACGAGAGATCGCCCCCGAAGTACCTGGAATCCGTGAGGCACGAGATCGCGGCTGCCCCGGCGGCGTGATACTTTTTCGCGATGTCCTCCGGGCGGAAGGAATCGCCGTCGTACTCCGGCCGGATCAGGCCCGCGCTGGGGCTGCGCCGCTTCACCTCCGCGATCACCGCCACGTCCAGCGGGTTGCGCTGCTGGTGGGTGACGGCGGCGAAGAAATTCCGCGGCGGCTCCTCCTGCGCGACCAGGAGCTCCAGCTCGCTCAGCGGCAGCTTCGCCTTGGCGGCCTCCACCTCCCGCCGCGTGTTCTCCACAATCTCCGTCAACACGCCGCTCGCCACGCCGACCTCCGTGAAGACCCGCTCTCCTCTGGCAACGTCTATCGCCCTCATTGTTGCACTGCTTGCGTGCGTTCCGGTGGTTTGGGGGCAAGACACTCACCACAGAGGCATGGAGGTACAGAGAGAGGCGTCGGACCAAACCCCCGCAACCACCGAGTCCCTCAGCCGCGCCCGGGTGCCACTGCCCGGCGGCTCGGAGCCGGGCAGTGCGAACGCGCACCTCCTGGTCACCACCTTCGAGCAACAACTCGTCCGCCTCGCCTTTGCTCCACCGGTCCCGTGCCTCTCCGCGCTCTCCGCGTCCTCCGCGGTGCAACGCCTTGCCGATCAGTCCATCCTCGGCACCGGCGCGAGTTCGTCCCGGCTCGCAGAAGGTGGCCCCACGCTTCTGCTCGCTCAGCAACTCCCCAAGCCCAAGACCGAAGCCCCGCCGGTTCAGGAGCCCAGCACCAAGCCGCCACGGATCTCGTCCCAGCAATGGAAGTGGCTCCAGATCGCGCTGGGCGTGCTGATGGTCGCCATCCTCTGGTTCGGCAACGTCATCAAGCCGTCCGCGCTCGGCGGCGGCAAGGGCGGCGCTGGAGGCGGTGGTGGTGGGGGAGGTGGGGGTGGGGGGCAGCCGTGGTGGGCGATGCTCTTCGCCGCGCTGGTCATCTACTTCGCCATGGCCCTCGGCGCTCAGGCCATGACCCTGCAAGTCCAGAACCAAGCCTGGCCGTTCCTTGAGAAGGTCGCGACCGATTCGACCAAGGGCAAGGCGCTCATCCTGCTCGCCAACTTCGGCGCCGGCTTGCTCGCGGGCGGCGCGATGCTGGCGCTCGCGATGGGGGGTCTGCGCAAGCCGAGCGTCTCGCAGCTCGGCCTGGGTCTCCTTGCCATTCTCATCCTCTTTCCAATTGTGAACGCAACCGGGCTGATCTCGGCCGACGTCTACCAACTCATCAAGAGCCGACCCCCGCCGCGGATCTCGCACACGACGCTCGAAACTGTGACCTCGAACAAGAACGACATCTGGGCGTGGGTGCAGATCGGATGTGCCGTGTTCCTCGCGCCGATCGTGGAGGAGATCATCTACCGCTACTTCCTGCAGAACGCCTTCGCTGCGGTCTTCGGGCGCCTCTGGCTGGCGATCGTTCTCGGCGCAGCCCTGTTTGCCGCGGCGCACCTCGGCGCCGTCCCGCTCCAGGCGCTGCCGATGCTCTTTGTCCTCGGCCTGGGCCTGGGTGTTGCGATCCAGCGCAGCGGGTCGCTGGCCGTGCCGATCGTGATGCACATGGTCTTCAACGCGGCGAACGTGGCGCTGGCGGTCTGGAGCTAGGTCCGCGGCACGCCGGGTTTCCAGGGCCGAAGGCATCCCAATCTCCTTTTCCCGCGTATCGATCTGCGGCCGAGTTGATTCTCTGCGAAGATCGGCGCAGGAGCTGCTATGGCCCGCCGCGGATTCACGCTGATAGAGCTGATGGTGGTGATCGCGATCATCGCGATTCTGATCTCGCTATCGATCGTCGGACTTGGCGCGACACGCCGTACCAGTCGCACGCTCCAGTGCCAGGTCCAACTCCGTCAAGTCGGCACCGCACTCGAAGTCATGCGCGATCGCGACGGACTGCTTCCTTCGATGCGCCCTCCGACGGTCCCGTCCTCCAAAGGCCGCTTCATCGCGATGTATCTTGAGTTCATGAATCGCTGGTATGCCGCTGCCAGCGCGACGCTCGCGCCGTCGTCCGACGCCCGCCTGACGTCACTCGGCTGGTTGTTGTGGTCCGCGCCCAAGCCGTGGCGATGCCCGGCGGACGATCCCACCAATATCATCGGCGTTGCGCACTTGAACAGTCTCGGCTACGACCCCGCGTGGCCCCTCGCCGCACAGGTGGGCACAAGCTACGAGTACATCGGCACAAGCCCGTCTTATGGGCCGCTGGTCCGCGGCAAGGCCTCCGAAACAGCCATGCGGAGGGCGCTCACACAAGCGTCCGAGCGGTACCCCAGCGTTCCCCTCCTCTATGACGCCGTGCCGTTCCATCAGGAATCGCCAAGACGCCAAAGATCCCAAGACACAAACGCCTATTTCCAAGACGGATCGACGAGTGCAATGCTGAAGTTCACCGGCGAAGACGCAGTGAGTCAGTTCGGGACATATGTACACGCCAAGTTCATCGAGAAATAGGGCATGCTCGTTACGCTTCGCCACATCCGCGCCTTCACCCTCATCGAACTGCTCGTCGTCATCGCCATCATCGCGATCCTGATTGCGCTCGCCGCAGCCTCCCTCGGCCCCGCTCGCCGCGCCGCCGCCGACGTGCAATGCCTCTCCACCCTCCGCTCCCTCTGGCGCGGCCTCAACGCCATCGATTCCGACGGCCTCCTTCCGATGTACGAGGTCACCACCTTTCCCATCCAAGACGGAACTGACTGGGACACCTTTACCAAACGTTGGGGCGCTGCCATGGGCGTCGCGGCTCCGCAACGAACGCAAGAGCAGCCCGGAGTCGAAGGGCGGTTCTATCAGACCACAACGCCGTGGGTCTGCCCCTCGGATCGCGTCGGTTCGCTCGACCCAAACCAGAGACAACGCCGCCTGCCCGATCACGATCCGACACGTCGAGTGGCGGATATGCGCGCCACGAGTTATCTGCCGTTCTGTGCCCAGTGGATGCTCAACGCTCGGCTGCTCTCCACACACAGTCCAGTATCCATCCGACGTTTCGTGACGCGTCTGTACGAAGAGAATGCCGACGTGCCGCCGCTGGGTGAATGGGCCGAGTTTCACGGAAAGCTACAGAGCGGCCGCTTCTCCCACGCCGCCTACATCGACGGCAGCGTCCGTCGGAACTCGCTGACGATCGCCCGCGAGAGCACGTTCAACAGCGCGCTGATGAAATGGGTTCGCTCCGCCCCAAAGCCGCGCCCCGGCCCCTAAGTCATGACCCCTCACCCCTTCCCTCACACCCCCGGCCGCACCGGCGGATACAAACACCGATCCGGCCCCACGTACTGCATCGCCACCAGCGTTTGGTCGTCCGCCCGCGTCCGCGCCTGGGTGTGCGCAAACAGCGAGCGGTGGATGGATTCCACGATGTCGTCGGGGCGGCCCTGCGTGGCGCGGATGGCCGCGTCGAGTTTCTCGACGCCGAACATGCGGCGGTTCCCGTCGCCGCTGAACGCCTCGGTGATGCCGTCGGTGTAGAGCACGATCGCGTCGCCGGGCGAGAGCTGCACGTCCTCGCTCCACACGTCCATGTCGTCGCTGATGCCCAGGGGCAGCGTGGCGGCGTCGTCGATCCCGCGGATCGTGCCCGTCGCCGCCGTGTACAGCCGCGGCGGGTTGTGCCCCGCTGACGCGTAGTTCAGCCGCGCCGTCGCCGGGTCGTACACGCCGAAGAACGCGGTGACAAAGTTCCCTTCCAGCCGCGACCCAAGCAAGCGATGGTTCACAAACCGCAGCACGCTCGACGCGCTCCCGTCGCCGCCGCTATAGCAGTGCAGGATCGCCCGCATCATCGCCATGATCGTCGCGGCGCCCGCGCCGTGGCCCGACACGTCCGCGACCAGCACACCCAGGCGGCCGTCGGGCATGGGCAGGAAGTCGTAGTAGTCGCCCCCCGCCTGATCGCTCGTCAGATAGCTCGTCGCGATCGCCAGCCCCGGCACCTGCGGCAGCTTCTCCGGGAGCAGCGACTGCTGCACCCGCGCGACTTCTTCGAACTGGGCATTCAAAGCCTTGTTCAGCCGCTCCACTTCCTTGATCGCCACCAGGTTCCGCGTCATCGCGCCGATCAGGTTGGATAAGAGCATCGCGTCCTCGAGCGACTGCTCGGTGTACGCGTCGGGGTCGCGGCGAAGCTGGATCGACCAGTTCAAGGGTCGGCCGTTGTCGAGAAGCGGAATGGCGAGGGCCGAGCGGAACTCCTTGAGTTCGTTGCCGAGCACAGGGTCGTTGGAAAGATCCAAGTCCTTCAGGATCTTCGGCGTGCCGTTGGCGATGGCCGCGCCGAGCATGCCGTCGCGATACGCGGGGAGCTGCGCGAAGGTCTTCCACGGATCGGCGTTCACGTTCGCCGGCAGCGTGCCGTCGTTGCGTTCCGCCGCGGCCTGCATCTCCTTCACGTCGTACCGCCGCGTGATTTTGTACTGACCCTCGGACAGGTTGCGGGTCGAGAGCGAGATGAAGTACTCGATCGGTCGGATCTTCCACATCCGCGGGCCGAAGACCTTGAAGACGTCGGTGGGCTCGCGCGCACGGCTCGCCTCGACGAGCAGCTCCTCGATCATCTTGATGCGGGGATTCTCGGAGAGATCAAGGATGCGCACGGGTGGAGTGTATCGCGGGCGCCCCGGCTGCCTTCATGCCCGAGGCACTTCACCACGGAGATCACGGAGGATGTGGGGGCTGCGGGTTCGATGATCGGAACGGGATTGGGTTTCAGGGTGCGGGGCGGCGTCGCCTGTATCCCTGTCCATATCTGTCGCCGTGATCTCCGTGATCTCCGTGGCAAAACCGTTCCGCAACCTTTGCCGGTCTGGCCCTGGCTGAAAGAACCCGCATTCCGCACGATGATAACTTTCCGGACCCGGGTTCAGTCGGACTCATGGGAGGCCGATAAGCGCACGTCCGAAGATCCGATCTTGTTCCGGAACCGCGAGGCCGAGATGAGCCAGTCGCAGACATCCTCCAAGCCCGACCAAGCCGCCACGAGCGCGGGGTTCGACCCGTTGTCGGCGCTGAGCGACGTTGAGAAAAGCCTGCAGGGGCTCAAGAAGCTCTACGAGGAACGGCGTGAGCTCGAGGTCCGCCTCGCCGACGCCCAGGGCGTCATCAACCAGCGTCAGACCGAGCTCGCGACCATGCAGGCCGCGCTCGAGGCCGAGACCGCCCGCGCCAAGCAGACCGCCGACGAGCTCGCGGCACTCCGCGAGGAAACCAAGTCGCAGCTCGCGGAGGCCCGTAAGGAACGCGAGGCCCTCGAAGCCAAGTCCAAATCGATCGAGACTCGCCAGACGGAGCTCGAGAAACAGATCGCCGAGCAGCGATCGCTGGTCGAAGCCAAGCAGAAGGAACTCGAAGAGTCGACCAAGGCGATCGCCGCCAAGGCCAAGCAGGAGATCGAGAAGGCCCGCGCCGAAGCGGAGAAGACCCGCGAGCAGAGCGCCAAGGTTGCCGCCGACGCCGAGCAGGCCCGTGCCGCCGCGAACGCGGCCCGAGCCGAGGCGGAGGACATCCGGGCCCGGTCGCAGGCCGAGGTCGAGAAGGTGAAGGCCGAGGCGAGCTCGGCACGCAGCGAGAGCGAGCGGACCAAGACCGTCGCAAGCGAGCTGGAGTCGTTCGCGGCGGAACTGAACGGGCTGCAGAAGGAACTCGATGAGGGGCGTGCCGCGCTCGAAGCCGATCGCGCCAAGCTCATCGAAGCCGTGGACCGCATCAAGGCTCGCGAAGAAGAACTGAACACCCGCGACGCCGAGCTGGCGTCGAAGCAAGCCGCGCTTTCCGAGCGTGCCGCCGCGGCCGACGACCAGGCCCGGGCCCAGGCCGACGCCGAGCGTGCCGATTTGCAGCGTCGGATCCAGGCCGAGTCCGAGTCTGCGGAGCAGATGCGCAAGGATCTCGAGGCAGTGGTCCGCCGCTGCGCCGCGCAGGAAGAAGTCCTCAGCGAGTACGAGGAGCTCCTGAGCGTCGAGCGATCGCACGTGCACACGCTGATGGAGCGGATCCAGCGCGAGGGCGCGGCACCCGCCGAGATCGAGACCTCGCTCACCGAACTCCGCAAGTGCCTCGCCGCTGAGCGAGAGGCTCGTGCCAGCGCGGTCGCCGGTTCGGAGGACACGCTCAAGCAACTCTCCGAGGCCGCCGCCAAGGTGCGCGAGGCCGAGGAGAAGGCCGCGGCTCTGGACAAGGAACTGGCCGCCGCCAGGACGCTGCAGGCCAAGCAGCAGCACACGATCGAACGCCTCAACGCCGCCAAGTCGGGCGGCGTGGTGCAGGCGGGGGGCGCGATGTCCAGCCTCCGTCGCAAGCGTCTGACCCGGTATCGCTCGATCCTGCGGGAGCAGGTGGACAAGGTGCGGCGTGCCAGCGAGGTGCTCGCCAAGCGATTCGAGCAGTGCGAGCAGGTGCTGGGCATGCGAGCCGAGGTGATGGCGGCCAAGCGCCAGGTCGAGAACGCGGCGGCTCGTGTGCAACGTCAGGCCTCCACCAAGCAGGCCGCGGCGTTGACGTTGTACTTCGTGTTGATCCTGGGCACGCTCGCGGGGCTGTCGTGGGCCGCGGTGAACCAGGTGCTGCCGGGCACGTTCGCCGCCGCGACCGAATTGGTCGCCGACGGCCGCGGGCGGGAGCTCTCGGTCGCCGAGATGGACGAGTGGAAGCGCTCGCTTGAGGAGACGCTCGCCGATCCGCGCTTCATCGACCTGGTCGCCGACCGTATGAAGCAACGGGGCTATGACAAGCTCGCCAGCGGTGCGGCGATGAAGTCTTTCCTCACAACCAACTTCAGCCACGAGTCGCCCTCGCCGGGCTCTATCAAGCTCGAGGTCCGGGCCGAGGGCCGCGACCGGGCGGCACGCTCGCTCGACATCATCGCGACGGCCCTGGCGAGCGACGCCAACGCCAACCGCGAACGCCGCGCCGACGGTGCGGTCACGCTCATCAAGTCGCCGTCGGTCGCGGGCGATCGGCCCGTCAACGACACGCGCCTCATGCACGCGGGCATGCTGCTGGGTGTGTCAACCCTGCTCACGCTCGGCCTGGGCACGCTGCTGTGGTCCAGGCTCGCGAAGGCGAAGACCGACTTTGAGATGGGCTCGCAGATCGACCAGGTGCTCGACGAAGCCCGCTGGTCGGAGTTCGCCGCGGCGACCACAACCAAGCGGCCCAGCGTCTGAGGCGCGACGGTTGAATGACACGGCGACGCCCGATCAATCGGGGCGTGTTGCCTCGCCCGAGCAGCATCCGCGAGTTTGTCATACGCTGGGACGGAGCCGAGCCGGATCCTCTGCAGGCGTGAGGCGTCCATAACGCCTTCCTGAGAGCCGAGCGCGGTGACCCCGTCCGCTCACAGGAGGCACACGCCATGCTCTACCAGATCCTCGGTCTGCTGCACCTGATCCTGTTTGTGATCGCGGCGTTTGAAATCCTGACTTCGGGAAAGGCGCTGCTGCAAAAGGTGCTGTGGCTGCTGCTGATCTTGCTGCTGCCGCTGGTGGGTCTCATTCTGTACTACCTCGTTGGCCGCGGCGGGAAGCTGGCATAAGGCCCCGAGGGCGTTGCAGGACCGTGCCGGGCCGCGTGGAATCTCCCGCCCCGTCGCCTGCCTTTCTACCCTTCGCCCCATGCACATCGCGGCCAAATGGCTTCATTCCTACATCCAGCCCGGCGACCTCGCGCCCGCTCAGATCGAGCACGCCCTCATCGACGCCGGCTTTGAGATCGAGTCCTCCGAGGCTCTCCCCGGCGGCGACACCCGCTTCGACGTCGCCATCACCTCCAACCGCGGCGACGCCCTGAGCGTCGTCGGCCTCGCCCGCGAGGCCGCCGCGAAGACCGGCCGCGCGTTCAAGTTCCCGGCCACCGGCGGCATGACCAAGCCAGAACCCGCCGCCTCCGGCGATGTCGCCTCGGCCATCACCCTCGAGAACCGCGTCCCCGCCGCGTGCCCGCTCTTCACCCTCCGCGTCATCAAGGGCGTGAAGGTCGGCCCCAGCCCCAAGTGGCTCGTCGAGGCCCTCGAATCCGTCGGCCAGCGCTCCATCAACAACGTGGTGGACGTCACCAACTTCATCAACTTCGAGCTCGGCAACCCCTGCCACGTCTTCGACCTTGCGAAGTTGGCTCCCGCGCCCGGCAGCACGAAGCCCGCGATCGTCGTGCGCGAAGCCACCGAGGGCGAAAAGCTCCTCACCCTCGACGGCAAGCAGCGCGTGCTCAAGGCCTCCGACATCGTCGTCGCCGACGGCGTTCGCGCCCAGGGCCTCGCCGGCATCATGGGCGGCGGCGACTCCGAAGTCTCCAATTCCACCGTCGATGTCGCTCTGGAAGTCGCCACCTGGGACCCGGTGAAGGTCCGCACCACCGCCCGCCGCCTCCAGATCCGTACCGACGCGAGCCACCGCTACGAGCGCATCGTCGACGCCCGCACGCTCGAGCACGCCGCTCGCCGCGCCGCGAGCCTCATCGTCGAAGTCGCCGGTGGCCAGCTCCTCTCCGGCGCCCTCACCGCCGGGCGCCCGCTCGAGCCGCGCCTGGTTGTCAACCTCCGCCCGGCCCGCTGCTCGCTCATCCTCGGCACGCCCGTCAGTGCCGATGAGATCGCCGGTCTGCTCCAGCGCATCGAGATCGGCGTCGAGAAGCAGGCCGACACGCTCCGTTGCACCGTCCCCGTCTTCCGTCCCGATCTCACCCGCGAGATCGATCTCATCGAAGAAGTCGCCCGCCTCCGCGGCCTCGACAAGATCCCGCTCGCCGAGAAACTGCCCGTCGCCGTCAAGCGCCCCCAGGATTCCGTCCGCGCCCGCCGCGCCCTGGGCAGCGCGCTCAGCGGCCTGGGCTTCTTCGAGACCGTCACCTTCTCGTTCACCCGCCCCGAGCGCGCCGCCGCGTTCATTCCCAGCGACCTCGCCATCGTCGGCGTGGACGACGATCGCCGCGGCGAAGAGCCCACGCTCCGCCCCAGCGTGCTCACCGGCCTGCTCGCCTGCCGCAAGGCCAACCTCGACGCTCGCGTCACCAACCCCGGCGGCATCCGCCTCTACGAAACCGCCGCCGCCTACGCCCAGAAGCCCGGCACCACCGAGTCCGTTGAGCACCGCAACCTCGGCCTGCTCATGGACGTGCCCTTCGCCGGCAAGTCCGCCACCCTCGCCGAGAAGCAGGATGGCCTCCGCGCCCTCCGCGGCACGATCGAGTCCCTCGTCCGCACCCTCGGCGGCCAGCGCGCCCTCGCAACACTGAAGTTCGAAGCCGCGACGCCGCACGCAAAGGCCTACGATGCCGGCAGCTACGCGAAGATCACGCTCGACGCCAAGCCGCTCGGCTACTGCTCGCTGCTCGCGCACGACGCGGGCGCCCTCTTCGGCATCGACATCCCCCTCGCCGCCGCCGAGCTCTCGCTCGCCACGCTGCTCGCGGCGTTCCCGCCCAAGAGCCAGGTCGCGCTCCTGCCCGAGTTCCCCAGCGTCGAGCGCGACCTCTCACCCGTCGTCCCCGAATCGGTGACGTGGGACAAGGTCGCGAGCGTGGTGGACAGCGTGCGGGCCTCCGCCGCCCGCATCGAGTCGTGCGCGTTCATCGGCACCTACCGCGGCAAGCAGCTCGGCCAGGGCAAGAAGAGCGTCACGCTCCGCGTCACCTTCCGCGACAAGGCCAAGACCCTCCGCCACGAAGAGGTCGACCCCGAGATCGCCGCGATCATGGACCGCCTCAAGCACGACCTCGGCGCAGAGTTCCGCACGGCATAGCAAACCCGCGACACATGGATGGATGCTTGGACATCCCTGGGTTTAACGGCACGCGCGCCCACGCGTGGAATCCGTGACCGATGTTCAGCGCCGCCGCCGCACCGTCAGCAGGCCGGCGAATCCCAGCACACATCCCGCTGCGGGCGCGGGGATGACCAGGTCGGGTGAAACCAGGATGTCGTTGCAATTGGCGAACGTCTCGGTGCTGAATCGTCCCAGAAGGGCACCGTTGGCCTCGTTGTATCGGTTGATGAACCCGCCGTTCCATTCACAGACCAGCAGCTCGCCGTTGGGCAACGACACCTGCCCGACCGGACCGTTCATGCCGGCGGTGATGCTGGTCGCGACGCGGTTCTGAGCAAGGTTGTACCGTGCCACGGCGTTCCTGCCGTACTCGGAAATGAAGAGGTTCCCGCCGATACCAGGCCGGAGGTAGAGCGGCCGGTTGAACGAGCCGCTGAGCGTCCCGGTCGAGGTGCCCGTGGTCGCGTCAAAGGTGTACACGCGGTTGCTCTGGAAGCCGGCCACGTACATCGTGTTCCCCACCCAAGCCAGGCCCGCGGGATACACCATGCCCGCCGCGGCGCCGGTCGCCATCGCGAACGCGCCCAGGTGGGCGCCGGTCGTCGGGTCGTAGCGGTGCACGGCGTTGTCGCCGCTGCTGCAAACGTACAGCTTCCCATCGGGCCCGAACGCGCAGTATCCGGCCCGTTGCATGCCGCCCATCGCGAACGTGCCCATCGGAGCGCCGGTGACGCCGTTGAACTTCAGGATGCGGGCGTTGTTGGCGTCGGCGACGTAGAGGTTGTTGTCGCTGCCGTACGCCAGCCCGTCGGGGAACGACATGCCCGCGGTCCCTGCGGCGATGAATGTGCCCATCGACGTGCCGTCGAGCTTGTAACGCCGGATCTCCCCGCCCCAGCTCCCGACCACCACGAACCGCTCCGCCAGGGCCGAGCCGCACACGATCGCCTGGAACGCCACGCCGAGAATCGCCAGACGCATCGAGATCTCCTCTCGCCCACGGGTTGCCGAGTACGGTCCCAACACGATCGCGCAGCCGAGTTGTCCCCGTGCGCGGCCGGAGCGCTCGCCGCGAGTGCGGCGGTTGTTGCTTCGCCCGGTCCAGTATGACCGCTCTTTCCGTGTTGTCTTGCGGGATATTGCTCGCTCGCCACGAAAGCGGGGCGAGCCGTCATGCCGCGTAGCCGCGGAGACGCTGACGGGCCGCCCCGGGGCTGACGCCGAAGTGCCGCCCGAAGGCGCTGGTGAAGTGGCTCTGCGTCGAGTAGCCCAGGCCGAGCCCGATCATGGCGAGCGAGCGCTTGGTCTCCGCCAGCTCGATCATCGCCTGGCGCAGCCGCAGCGTCTCGCGGTATTGGTGCATGGTCACGCCCACGTGGAAGCGGAACGCTCGGCACAAGAAGAACGGCGAAGCCCCGATCTTCTCGGAGATATCGCTCAGGTTCAGGTTCTCACGATAACGCTCGGCCAGCAACCGTTGCGTCCAGAACGCGAAATCAGCCGACGACTTGCGCGTCGCCAGCTCGCTGGGAGGGCGCCTGGTGACCCCGTGATCGATGATGCCGCGCACCAGCTCCGCCAGGGCCTCGTCGGTGGCGAGTGTGTCGAGCAACCCGTGGCGCACCCGCATCATCAGCTCGCCGGCCTGCCGGAAATGATCGGACCCGACCGGCCCGCCGCCGAGCCTGAACGGCGCCTCGGGACGATCAACCACGCCGGCGTCGTGGCGCTGCAGCACTTCCACCAGCGCCCCCCCGTCGACTCGGATGAACCACGTTTCCTCCGTGCCGTTGCCCAGGATGGACGCCTTGTACTCGCAACCCTTGTTGTAATAAACCGCCCCGTCGGTGCCCGCGATGTAGTCCGCGAGGCCGCTGCGACGCACCATCCCCGAGCACCGCGGCAGCGCAATCAGGTGCGACAGCGCGATCGATTCCCGCACCTCACCCGGGCGCGATGGCTCGGCCTTGAAGACGCCGAGCTGGAACAGGTTCGAGCCGAAGACCGTGGTCGTCGTCGTTCGCATGGAATACCCGCAAGCCCCACGGGGATCCGCGAAGTCTCATTCGGACGACGCGGCGTGCGGTTGCGGGGAATGGCGATTCGCCTCGGAGACACAGAGACGCAGAAATGAGACAGGAGCTCAAGGCCGGAACGCCTTGACAACGGCTCGTCTCTGTGCCTCGGTGTCTCGGCGCCGAAAGGCCTTACTTCCCACGCAGTCCGAGAAGCCGCGCCGCCTCTTCCACGTCCTTATCCCCGCGGCCCGAGCAGTTGATGACCAGGTGCTGGTCGTTCTTCATGGTCGAGGCGAGCCGCACGCCCTCGGCGATCGCGTGGGATGTCTCGAGCGCGGGGATGATCCCCTCGGTGTTCGCCAGCAGCGTGAACGCGTCGAGCGCCTGCTCGTCGGTGGCGGCGGTGTAGGTCACCCGCCCGCTGTCCTTCCAGTACGAGTGCTCCGGTCCGACGCCCGGATAGTCCAGGCCCGCCGAGCACGAGTGGACATTGGCCGTCTGCCCGTCGCCGTTCTGCAGGACATACGACAGCGACCCGTGCAGCACGCCCGGCGAGCCGAACGACAGCGGGGCCGCGTGATCGCCCTGGTTGTTCGACCGCCCGCCCGCCTCGACGCCGACGAGCTTCACCTTGTCGTCGTCGATGAACGGATAGAAGATGCCCGCGGCATTCGACCCGCCGCCGACGCACGCGACCACCGCATCGGGCAGACGACCGATGTAGCGCAGGCACTGGGCCTTGCACTCGGTCCCGATGATGGATTGGAAATCCCGCACAATCATCGGGAAGGGGTGCGGCCCGACCACCGACCCGATGATGTAGTGGGTGTTCTCCACCGACCCCATCCAGTCGCGCATCGCTTCGTTCGTCGCGTCCTTGAGCGTGCGCGAGCCCGAGTCCACCTCGATCACGCGGGCGCCCAGCATCTTCATGCGGATGACGTTGAGCCGCTGGCGGCGCACGTCCTCGCTGCCCATGTAGACATCGCACTTGAGTCCCAGGTGGGCCGCCGCCGTCGCGGAGGCGACGCCGTGCTGCCCGGCCCCGGTCTCGGCGATGATCCGCGGCTTGCCCATGCGCAGCGTCAAGAGCCCCTGCCCGAGCGTGTTGTTGATCTTGTGGGCCCCGGTGTGGGCCAGGTCCTCGCGCTTCAGCCAGATCGTCGCGCCCGCGCCGCGCTGTCCGCTGCGATTGGCCAGTTCCGCCGCCGCACGGCTCAGGCGCTCGGCCTTGTACAGCGGCGTCGGGCGCCCCACCAGGGTCGCAAAGAGCGCCCGCAGCTCATCCCAGAACGAGCGGTCTTGGCGGACCGACTCGTACACGTCCTCAAGCTGGCGCAGGGCCGCCATCAGGGTCTCGGGCACGTACTGCCCGCCGAACGAGCCGAAGCGACCCTCGGGGCTGGGCACTTCGCTGACGCGGGGCTTGACCGACTCCGGCCGGGTTGAACTCACGGTGGACATGGGGGGAGTGTAGAGAAGGGGCGAGACGGGCACGGGAACAGGCAGCGCAGGAAAGGGGGTGAAAGCCCTTGCCGGTGGTATGAGCTTCGCCGCTTACTGCATTCCGGCTTCGATCCCGTTGACCAATCCGGCTTGTTTCGCCGCTTCTTCCGCCGCGTCCTTGGTCATGGCCCCCAGATCGACAAGGGCCGCGAGGGCCGCGAGCTGCTCGGCCTTTTTCTTGCTCTGTCCCCAGGCCTCGGGATACCTCTTGCCGCCCATCTCGACGCAGACCTTGAAGCACTTGCTGTGGTCCGGTCCCTTCTCATCGAGCACGGGGTAGCCCGGCAGCCCCAGTCCCAAGGACTGGGCGTGCTGCTGGAGGAAGCTCTTGAAGTTCTGCTGGTGGTTGCTCCCGGCGGCACGTTGGATCAACGGGTCCACCAGCGGCAGGAGCATCGCCCGGCACGCCTCGAATCCCGCGTCCTGGTAGACCGCCGAGATAATCGCTTCGAACGCCGCCGCCGCCAGCGACGCCGGCTGGTCGTTGCCCTGCATGCCCTTGCCCAGCTTCAGGTGCTTGGGCAGCCCCAGACCTTTGGCGATCTCGGCGCAGCTCTGGCGGCTGACGACCATCGACTTGATCTTGGTCATCTCGCCCTCGAGCATGGTCGGGTGCTGGAGGTAGATTCGCTCGCACACCACCAGGCCCAGCACCGCGTCGCCCAGGAACTCCATCCGCTCGTTGGAATCGACCCGCGATTCCACCAACGACGCGTGCATCATGGCGCGATCGAGCAACGTCGGGTCGCGGAAGCGGTGCCCGATGCGGGACTCCAACAAAGCGCGTGCTGTCTCATCCATCGCTGCCTCTGCGCGCACTCGCGCGATCTGCCTGCGCGGGACCGGTCCGGTGTTGGCCCGATCCACTCTCTTCCTCGCGGTTGGCAGCGATGGCTCGATGGTCGTCTGCGCGGGGCTTTCCCCGCCTCGACGGCCTGCGAGCCGGTCGCTCCCGAGCGACGCCCGACGCCGAAACGTCAGACGCCACCCCCGACCAGCGACCCCTCTCCTCGGGGCCGTGGTCCATGGTACCGCGTGCGAGGCGATGCGCCAAGCCAAAACCGTCCGATCCGACCCGCAAGGTCCGTCCCCGACGGTTTCCGGAACCTGTGCCCGAGAGCGGACTTACACCCGGTGGCCGGGAGCGGCGCGGCGGCCTATTGTTTTGGCCCGTTTCCGAGCGGTCGGAGCGGCCACCAGCCACTGTCCCGGGCCGTGCGGCTCGCGATCGAACTTAGGAGCAACCATGCATTACCCCCATCGCACGAGCCGTATCAAGCGCAAGCGGGCCATCGGCTTCCGCGCTCGTATGAAGTCGGCCCACGGCCGCAAGATGATGAACCGCAAGCGCCGCGTCGGCCGCAGCCTCAACGTCGCCGACAAGTAGGCCTCGGAGCCGCGGGCTTTCGCCCGCGCGGTTCTTCGCGCGATCCCTCGCGCGATCTTTGTCAATACAGCTCATCAAGCACAAGGCCCGGGCACCCGCCCGGGCCTTGTTCATTGGAATGGACTTGTTTCCGGGGGACCGGCCTCCGGCCGGTCTGATGTTGAACCTTGGCTCCAAGGCAGACCGGGCGGAGGCCGGCCACACTGTGCCGTGGCGTGGTCAGCACTCACTCCGGGCAGACGAGCGTGTTGTACGGCCCGACGAACGCCTGGAAGTCCAGATCGTCCACCGCCCGGTCAAAGTTGAAGTCGGCGGGGCATCCCTCCGGCATACCGGCGTCGGCGCAGTCCAGCGTGTTGTACGCGAGGACAAAGACGAGGAAGTCCCCGTCGTCGACGGCACCGTCGTTGTTGAGGTCCCACGGGCAGAAGGCCCGGGCGGTGAAGGCGAAGCGGGTGATGAAGGGGCCCCAGGTGGTCGGGGCGGTCAACGCGTCCGGGTTTCCGCTGGCAATGCGCATCGAACCCCGGGCTGAGGGTGCGGTGCCATCGGTGTCGAGGAACGTGTTGCCCGGCGGCGTGCCCTCGGCTCTGATGGTGACGCAGAGGTTGCCACCCTGATAGACAAAGGCGCGGTCAAAGGTGATGAACCACGCGAACTCGGAAGGCACCGTCAGCGATCCCGACGTCGGGAATGCGTTCTTGGGCACGAACATCGGGCCCTCGCGGACGACCACCTCGCCCGCACCGACGTTGGTCGCCAAGTCGCTGCTTGTCGCCAGCGGGTTGCGGTTGGTCGGCGCCACCCGCACATCGAAGCGCGTGAAGGTGAAGTCGGCGGTGGGGAATGAGGCGCCTCCGCCGCTGGAGCTGTTGCGGAAGCTCATGCCGGTGATGGCTGATCCGACATCGATGGAGCGGAGTTGTTCGGCCGGGATGATCATCTGCATGGTCGAATTGCTGCCCAGATTGGACTGGCCGTTCACGCCTTCGGTGGTGGCGAGTTCATTGGGCGTGCAGACCGACGGCGTGTAGCCGAGGCGCAGGCCGGCGACCCGACCGCCCAAGGCGAGCTGGGTACCGGTCGCGGCACCGAACGAGGTATCGAACACCGCGGCCCCCACCGAGGTCGAGACGATTGGTGCTTCGATATTGCCGGAATCGACGGTGAATCCTCGGTGCCGGATGGTGAGGCACACGTCACCGCCGCGATAGACGAAGGCGCGCTGGAAGGGTACGAGCATGCCGAACTTCTGGGTCGAGCCAGCGGGCACGGTGCTGGCCGGGACCGCGAGCAGGCCGTCGTGTACGCGGACATTGTCCGCGCCGATGTTGGTCGCGAAGGTCGTGGAAACATCCGCCGGCCTCCGGGCGGATGTGCTCATCTCGACCTCGAAATCCGGAGTGCTGGCGTCCGAGGCTGGCGTCGCCGAGCTGGCGACGTAATTGCGGAACCAGAGATGATCGATCACGCTCCCGACCGGAATATCCCGCAGCTCCTCGGCCGCGATGATCTGTTGGAAGGTGTAGTCGCTCGGCCCCAGCAGCCCGATGATGAACGAGTTGTTCGCCGGATTGTTTCCGCGGGGCACGTTACTCGCGGCGTCGACGTCCAGACGCAGGACCGTCGCCCCGCCGGAGATTCCGGTGGCGCTCGAATCGCTGTCGATGAAAACAGCGCTGATCGCGGATCCATACGCCGGATCGATGGTCGAGATCGCGTCGAGCAAGATCGGCGACAGACTGCCGCCGTTGTGGCGGACGCGCAGGCTCAGCGGTCCGCCCAGATAGGTGTACGGCGTGCTGTACGGGAGGGTGAAGGAGAATGGCGCGGAGGGCCCGGATCCCGGCGGCAAGAACGCGTTGACCGGAATCGAGAGTGCGCCGGTGCGGGTCACGACGCTGTCGGTCCCGATGTTGTTGGCGAAGGTCGTTGAGATCGTCGCCGGCGTGGTGGGGGAGCGCGAGAGCGTGACCTCGTAGTTGCCGAAGTTCGAGATCGCGACGGGCCAGGGGGCGGTGTCCGCGCGAGCCGCGTGTCCGACGATCTGCGAGCCGGTGCCGATGGTGTCGAACTGATCGGCTGCGGCGACGATCACGTTCGTGCGGGCGGTGGATTGCAGCAAGGTGTTGGTTCCGCTGGATGCGGGGTCGACAGCGAAGCGGTCGGCGAGGAACACCTTGGTGACGCCCTTCGCCAGATCCGGCGACGGCCCGGGCGTGTAGAAGATTCGTGTGATCGGCGGGTTGGTCAAATTGCCGGTCGCAGCCGTCCGGGACGAGCTGGAGTAGAGACCCAGCATGCCGGTGGTTGCAGAGTCGCTGCCCAAAACCGCGTCCATCGAACCCACCACGCCAAGGCCCGTTCCCGAGTGGTTGATGTCGATGCTCAGGTTGCCGCCGAAGTACGGGTACGGCGAGGAGAACGGAACAACCAGCCCGAACGCCTCGGGGGTGGGCGCCGTCGCGTCGGCTGGGAAGGCCCCGTTGTTCAGGTCCAGCGGCCCGTCGTACACCAGCGTCTGCGCGGTGAAGTTGCTCGCGTATGTGGCGGTCATCGCTCCCGCGGCCACGCCCGGCCCGACTCGCACCTCGTAATCGGAGATGGTCACGTTGCTCGGTGGCCAGGCGCTCGTGAAAGACGCGGTACGCCGGAACGCAAGCCCGGTGATCACGCTCCCTTTGGGGATGCCCAGCGCCGCCTCGTCGATGTTGAACTGAAAGCGCCTGACGGACGTGCCGCCGATCTGGCCCTCTTGATTGGTGGGCCCGGCCGTACCCGCGAAGGCGGCCGGTACGACGGTGTTGGTCGGCGCGATGTACTCGAACTCGATGATCGGGGCGGAGGTGAGGATGCCAGTGACGGCCGCACGGTTTGTTTCGTAGAGACCTCGAACAAATGAATCTGTTGGAGCACCGCTCGCGTCCATGAATCCGGTGACACCCGAGCCGTTCCCCGTGTGGTTGAAGTCGAGGCAGAGCGCGCCGCCGGTGTAAACGTATTGCGTGTCGAAGGTGATCAATGGCCCAAACGCCCTTGGCGTCGCGCCGGCCGGGTAGGCGTTGGCGTCGATCGCCAGCGCGCCGTCCTTGACCAATGTCTGCGGGCCGGAGATGTTGCTGGCGTACGTCGCGCTCATGGTGCTGGTCGTCGTCGCCGCCGCGCTGATGCGGAGTTCGTAGTCGGAGATCACCGCCGCCGCCGGAGGCCACGCCGCGGCGTTGAACGAATCGAGCCGGAATCGCAGCCCCACGATGCGGCTGCCCACCGGGATCCCCGAAAGCGATCGGGTGTCCATCACCATCATGAAGCGTCGGGCGGTGGGGCCGCCGATCGGACCTTCCTGGCCGCCCGTCAGCTCGACGCCGTTGCCGTTGGAGGGCACCCGCGCCTGGTCGGCGATGGCGGCGGCGCCGAGAAGGGCGATCAGTCCGAGACCGAGTGCTGCGTACGGATTCGGGTTCATCAGGTGTTTTCCTCCGTGGTGCGCCAGACGGCACCGGGCTGTGCCACGATACCACAGCAGGTGATTTTGCCAAAGGCATTTGTGCTGAGGATGAATCGAAGCCACGTGTGGATTCGCTGCCAAACAAAACGAAAACGGCCCGAACGAAAGCTCGGGCCGTGAGGGCTGGGTGTTCGTGTGAGCGCTTCGCGACACCGCTCTTACGGGCACAGCAACTCGTTGTACGCCGCGGCGAAGATCACGAAGTCCGTGTCATCGACGAACTGATCCTTGTTGAGGTCCGCCGGGCAGCCCGCGGGCATGCTCGGATCGGTGCAGTCGAGGATGTTGTAGGCGATTGCGAAGAGCACGAAGTCGGAGTCGTCGACGAATGTGTCACCGTTGAGGTCGGCCGGGCACGAGGCCGGGCAGATGCTCGGGAAGAGCCCGTCGAACGCCGCGAGATCGGCGGCGGTGACGCCGGCGCTGTTGGTGCCGCCCGTGCCGTCGGTGGTGCTCATGTTGAGCATCGCGACCACGCCGTTGAACGCGCGGCCCTGCCACTTCCACCAGTCGGGGATGACGATGTCATCGATGATCGCGGGTGTGCCGCGGTCGTTGACGAAGGTGATCGTGTCGTCCAGGGTGGCGCCCTGGCGGGAGACGAGCAGCTCGCGATCGGCGCAGCTCACGATGCCGTCGAAGTTGAAGTCGCCCTGCACGAACCGGAACTGCGTCACGCCGCCGGCACCCGCGCCGGTGGTCGTGCCGTCGTTGAAGTTGCCGGGGGTGACGAGGAACCCGCCGCCGCTGCGACGGTTGAAGCGCGAGCCGGGCGTCTGACCGGGGACGGTCGGGCCGGCGGAGTTCACGGTGTCGTAGGCGCGGGCGCTGTTGACGAGGATGTCGCCGTAGATGAACTCTTCATCGGCGGTGTTGGTGGCGACGACGACGTTCGAGCTGTTGAGGCGATCGCCGAGGTTGGGGTTGGTGCCGTAGTACGCGACGCGGCTGACGGCGTCGGGGTTGAAGCCACTGGTGCCGCTGATCTCCTGATCCTGCGAGCGGACGTACTCCTTGCCGCCGCCGTTGGACCAGGCGACGTCGTCGATCATCTGGTACGGCTCGAGCGAGACCGGAGGCGGCGTGGGGATGACGGCGTAGGACGTGTCCTCGCTGTCGACCGGGGTCTCGGGCGAGTTGGGATTGCCGCCGGTCGTGCCGATGCCGTTGAGATCGATCTTCCCGTCGTAGTTCACGTCGTGGTTCACGTCCTTGCGCCACGCGTACCGCGTGCCGGCGAAGTACCCGGCGTTGCCGTCGTACTGGCTGACGAACCCGCCGTTGCCGTTGGAGACAAGGGTGTGGAACGGACGCTTGCGGAGAAGCACGAACGTGGCGCTGCCGTCGTTCTTGATGCGGCCGGCGACATCAGTGGTGGGGATGTGGCGGCTCGCGAAAGTCGCACGGCTGGTGGCGGCCGGGAGCAGCGGCAGCAGCAGCGAGTTGTTGCCGTTGTTGTTGTACAGGACCAGGAACCCGTTGCTGCCGATGGTCAGCCCGTCGAGGCTCCAGGCCTCGTCGATCTCCGGGAGCTCGTCGCCCTGGTCCCAGCCGGCGGGGAGCGGGCCGGGGATGTCGTTGGCGTCGTCGGCGCCGCCGAAGACGCTGGCGATCATGTAGCCGTCGAGCTTCATGCCCGGCGTGCCGTAGAGCTCGATGAACTCCCAGCGGTCATCGCCCGACGACCCACCGCCCGCGGGGTTGCTCCAGATCTCGTTGAGAACGACCTGAGCGCTTCCCGCGGCCGCGAACAGCCCGAGCGCCATCGAACACGCGAACACGTTCTTCTTCATCGCGATCTCCCTCTTGCTTCTCCAGCGGTGCACAATCTCTCCGATCTGGGCCGCGG
>DASVYC010000108.1:0-49039 GCA_036392375.1 Phycisphaerales bacterium | reverse complement strand
GTACGACAGCGCCGACCCCAAGACCCACGGGTCGTGGTTCGAGTCTCCGGCCCGGATCCTGCTCAAGCGCCCGATGGAGTTCGCGTGCTCGAGTGACGTGATGGATTATGCCCGCAACGAGCATCCGCGGCTGCGCAATTGGTACGCCGACGGCACCAACTTCCTGGACAACATCATCGGCGACGACGCGTGGCCCGCGCGGTTCGGGCTGTTCTTCTGCTGGTTCGCGGACAAGGAAGCGGTGGGCAACACCTGGAAGGTGACGATGCCCCTGCGCGTGAACAGCGGTTTCTCGATCGTCACCAAGCAGGAGTTCAAGCTGGTCAGCGACGACGGCGTGAAGATGCAGGTCACGGTGCATGGCTCGGGCACCGAGTCGCCCGACGCGGCGGCCAAGGGGCTGCAACTGGTCGGCAGCACGTACGACGCGCGCTACGCCGTCAACACGGCCTCGGCCCGCATCCGCACGGGCGAGGTGACCCACGTGTACACCTGCGAGTACAACTGGAAGGGCTCGCCCGCGAAGGTCACCACGACGATGCGCGAGACGCTCGAACGGGTGGAGTGATAGATCACGACGCCTTGCGACGCGGCATCGAACGCCGGGGTGGGGCCTTGGCGGACGGTGTCATTGCGTTCAGGCGGTAGAGCCCGAGCACGCGGTTGCACGCCACGCGCACGGGTGTGCACAGCAGCGAGCCGACCTGGCCGAGCCAGTGAGACGGGCGAGTGGACGCGACGGCGTCGCTGGCGGCGTGGGGGGTGGGCGTGACGACGTGCGTCTGCAGCCCCATGCGTCGGACCAGGTCCAGCAGCTCAAGGTCGAACCCCGGGCCGCGGAGACGTGTGCGTTCGGCGAGCGCCTTGGCGACCGGGCCTTGGAACGCGAGCGCTTGGGCGACCGGCACGGGTGCGAGCCCCAGCGCGCCAGCGGCGAGGCGGCGGGCCAGGCGGACCGGCAGAGAACCCGGGGTTACCGCGGCGGCGACGGCGGTGTGGGCGCTCTGCAGCGTGTCGCGGAGGCGCGACAGAATCGACCAGTCGCCGCTGAACTCCGGCATCAGCACGATCAGGTGCTCGGCGTCGCACTCCAGGCCCGCGATGCGGGTGACGTGACCCAGCCCGGCGTGCGGTGCCGAGGGGATGATCGCGAGACGAGCCGCGGTGCCGGGGTCCACAAAGCCGATCGCGGCGAGGCGCTTCTCGAAGGCGGGGACGGTGTTGTCGAGCGAGCCGTCGTCGATGAACAGCAAGTCCCACGCCGGGACGGAGCGGGCGAAGCGGACAACCTCGTCGAGCACGCGCTCGGCATCCAAGCCCGCGTGGAAGAGCGGCACCGCGACGGTGACCCGTCCGGCGTTGAACCATCCGGGCGCGGGCGTGTCGGTGCCTGCGCCCGAAGCGGGGGCCGCGGGCTTGTCGACGGCGGGATCACCGATGAAATCGGCGAGGTCGCGGGCGGCGCGGCCGGAGGGGGCGGTCGGTGTCGCGGAGCGGGTCATGCGAGACCGGGATCATCGGCCGAGCCGGGCGGGCTTCGTCATTTCGGCCCGGTTTCGACGTGGGGAAGGACGGGCGGGGGGGTCGGGCTGGCGGGCTTGAGAGGGGCCACGGAGTCGCCCGGCGAGCGTTCGAGGGCGGCGGTGATGCGGTCGAGGATCAGGCGCGAGACGGCGGGATCGCCCCAGAATCCGACGCGGATCGAGAGGCCCGTGACCGAGGCGCTGCTGCGTCGGGCCTTGATGGCGATGGTGCTGCCGTCGCTCTGGGTGAAGTTGAGCGACGCGGCCTCCTCGCGGATGTCCTCGAAGGACTGGGGGTAGTGCAAGGCCACGAGCTGCTCGCGTGCGGTCGCGACCACGCGCTCCATCGGCACCGAGAACGCGGCCTGGAGCGTGCCTTGGGAGTAGATGCTGGTGCCGGCCTGCGCGACGCCCAGGCCGGCGTTGGCGGCGAGATCGATGGGGGTGACGCAGGAGGCGAGCGGGAGAGCCGCCGCCCCGAGCACCAGAACCGCGATGGCCTGCCGCGATCGGGTCATCTACTCCTCATCGGCACGCAGCTTCGCGACTACCGAGAAGTCCTCGAGCGTGGTTGTGTCCTGCGTGATCTTCTCGACGCCCGCGGCCACGTCCCGGAGCAGCCGCCGCATGATCTTGCCGCTGCGGGTCTTGGGCAGGCCCTCCGCAAACCGGATCTGATCCGGCTTCGCCAGAGCGCCCACTTCCTTTGCGACGTGCGCCGTGAGCTCGGCCCGCAGAGCATCGTCGGGCTGACGCCCGGGGTTCTTGGTGGCCCACGAGCCCTTCAGTGTCACGAACGCGGCGATGCCATTGCCCTTGATCTCGTGGGGCACACCGACCACCGCGGCCTCGGCGACCGCGGGGTGGCTCACCAACGCGCTCTCGACTTCCATCGTGCCGAGCAGGTGGCCGCTGACCTTGATCACGTCGTCGACGCGGCCCTGGACCCAGAAGTAACCGTCCTCATCGCGGCGGGCGCCGTCGGCGCTGAAGTAATACGGCGTGCCGGTCTTGGGATCCTTCAATCGGCCCCAATAGTTGCTGATGAAGCGCTCGCGATTGCCGTAGACGCCGCGGAGCATGCCCGGCCATGGCTTGCGGATGCAGAAAAGCCCGCCCTGATTCGCGGCGATCTCTTCGCCCTGTTCGTTCACAATGGCGGCGTCGATCCCCAGCATCGGCAGGGTGCACGAGCCGGGTTTGGTCGGCGTCGCGCCCGGCAGCGGCGTCACGACGTGGCCGCCGGTCTCGGTTTGCCAGTACGTATCAACGATCGGGCAGCGCTTGCGGCCGATGTGCTCGTGGTACCAGATCCACGCCTCGGGGTTGATCGGTTCACCGACGGTGCCGAGCACGCGGAGCGACGAGAGGTCGTACTTCTCCGGCCACTCCGTGCCCCACTTCATGAACGTGCGGATGGCGGTGGGGGCGGTGTAGAACTGGGTGACCTTGTGACGGGCGATGATGTCCCAGAAGCGGCCGTTGTCGGGGAAATTGGGCGCGCCCTCGAAGAGTAGCGTGGGCACGCGGTTCATGAGCAGCCCGTAGAGGACGTAGGAGTGTCCGGTGATCCAGCCGATGTCGGCGGAGCACCAGAACATCTGGCTGGAGTCGGGGACGAGGTTGAACGTGAGCCGCGCCGTGGTGTTCACAAACGTGAGGTAGCCGCCGGTGGTGTGCTGGATGCCCTTGGGCTTGCCGGTCGAGCCGCTGGTGTAGAGCAGGAAGAGCATGTCCTCGCTATCCATCACCTCGCACGGACACGCGTCGGAGACGCGAGCGACGAGATCGTGCCACCAGTGGAACTTGGTCGGCGGGTGGATGCTGGTGGCCTTGACGTTCGCGGGCGTGGTGCCGCTCTCGAAGCGCGAGCTCGGCGGCTCGTGCCCGGTGCGCTTCACCACCAGCACGTGGTTGATGATGTGTCCGTGGTTGGCGAGCTGGTTGACGGCTTCTTCGACATTCTTCTGCAGCGGCACGACCTCGCCGCGCCGGTAGCCCCCGTCGGCGGTGATGATCACGCGGCTGTGGGCATCCATCGCGCGTTCGCTGATGGCGTGGGGCGCGAAGCCGCCGAAGATCACGCTGTGGGCCGCCCCGATGCGGGCGCAGGCGAGGATCGCGACCACCAGCTCGGGCACCATCGGCATGTAGATCGTGACAACGTCGCCCTTCTTGACGCCCAGGTGCTTGAGCGCGTTGGCGACGCGGCTGGTCTGCTCTTGCAGTTCGCGGTACGTGACCCGCTTGATCTCGGGTTCCTTGGCGTACTTGCTGTCGGGCGCCGGGTGGCTGGTGCGGGGCGCCATCGGCTCGCCTTCCCACACGAGGGCGCAGCAGTCGCCATGGCCGGATTGCACATGGCGATCGACGCAGTTGTAGCAGGCGTTGAGCTTGCCGTTGACGAACCACTTGGCGTCGGGGGCTTCCCACGACAGCACGTGGTCCCAGTGCTGGAACCACGCGAGCTTCTGGGCCTCCTCGGCCCAGAAGGCCTCGGGCTGCTGGATCGAGCGGGCGTGGAGCTTCTTGTACTCGTCGAGCGAGCCAATGTGCCACTTGGCGAAGCCCAGGGTCTCGGCGGGGACGGGCGGGAAGGTGCGGGTCTCTTTGAGCAGGGTTTGGACGTTGGTCATGGGGGGAAGTGGGAAGGGGTGAGGTCTGAGGTTTGAGTAGTCAGAGCCGCGGCTTTGGCCCGCGCGGGTGGGCCGGGCCGCGTGGGGCGGGCACACAGAATACCAGCCGTGTGCGATCTCCAGCCACCGTTTCGGTTTGGGTTTGGGAAGGGAACGCCGGAATCTGAGCCGTGGGCGGCAAGGTTTCGGCGGCGTCGGGTAAGTCGGAGAGAGAGCACGATTCTCAGGGAGTTGCAGTCATGCATCGGAACAGCTTGGCCCTAGCCGCGGGCGTTGCGGCGTCGATCGGCGCGTTCGCGTCCGCTCAGACCATCACCACCATCGGCGTCCTGCCGGGGGACACGATCTCCAAGGCGTGGGCGCTGTCGGCAAACGGCACGACCGTGGTGGGTGTGAGCCGCACGCCTTCGACCAACGGGACGGCGGTGCGGTGGAACGCGGGCGTGCTCTCGAGTTTGGGCTACCTGGGGACGGGGACCAATTCCGAGGCATACGGGGTTTCTCCCAATGGCCTGTTCGTGGTCGGATACGGGAACGACAACGTCAACGGCAACATGGCTTTCAAGTGGGCCAGCCCGGGCCCCTTGGTTGCGCTCGCCGCGGCGCCGACGTTTGTCCAGCTGAATGCGGCCACGGGCGTTGATGCCGCCGGCTCCAAGGTCGTCGGCACCTACAACGTACTCGGCGGGCTAGGCGTGTACGCGCGGGCGGCGTTGTGGACCGGCGCGGGGCTCACGACCCTGTCGGCGCAGGCGGGATCGATCGCGTCGGTCGCCGCCAAGATCACCCCCGATGGGCAGTACATCGTGGGCGACTTCGGCCCCGGCGTCGGCATGCTGGGCAATAACTACAACCCCATTGCGCGGGTCTGGACGACCCCGACGACGTGGTTCACTGTCGGCACGCTGCCGGGCGGAACGTGGTCCACCGGCATCGCGATCAGCGACAACGGGCAGGTGGTCGCGGGCTCGGGCGACAACGGCGTCGCCAGTCAACGTGCCTATCGCTGGACCGGCGCGGGGATCGAGGACCTCGGCACGCTGCCCACGACCAACCCTCTGACGGGCTGGTCGCGCACGCACGCGATGACGCCCGACGGCCTGGTCATCGTCGGCGCGGGTTCGATGGACATGACGCTCTCGAACCGGGCCGCGCTGATCTCCAGCGGCGCGGGGCTGCAGAACCTCAACGACTACCTGCCCGCCGTGGGCGTGAATCTCACGGGCTGGAACCTGTGGGAGACCACGGGCGTGAGCGCCGACGGCACGGTGCTTGTCGGCAACGGGTCGTTCCTCGGCCAGGAACGCGGTTGGATTGTCCGCGACATTCCCTCGGTGTGCGCCCCGAAGATCTACGAGAACTCCTCGGCGCCCGCGGTGTTCTGCGCGGGCGGCTTCGGGTTCGTCAGCGTCACCGCGCTGGCGCCCCATCCGTCGGTGAGCCTGCATTACCAGTGGTACAAGAAAATCGGCAAGACCAACGTCCCGATCTTCAACGGCACAACCGGCGGCGGGTCGGTCATCAGCGGGGCACAGTCGCCGTTCATGACGTTCAACCCAGGCTACCCGGACGTTGCGGGGAACTACTTCTGCGTCGTCAGCGGCGGGTGCTCGGACTCGGCGACACAGCTCTGGCCCGTCACCGTCATCACCGGGACGCCCGTGCCGGGCCCCAATCCGCTGCCGCTGTCGATCTGCCCGCCGGGCGGCGGTGGCTGGAGTGTCACGGGGCAGGTTCCGGCCAACGGCCCGTACACCCATCAGTGGTACTTCGAGAGCCCGGTCAACAGCAACAACTGGCTGCCGCTGGTCGATGGATCGACGACGCTCTCGTTCGGCGTTGCCGGCGGCGTTGTGAGCGGCGCGACCACCTCGTCGTTCCAGATCGTTGCGGCGCCGAACATGACGCTGAAGGCGGCCCATTACACGCGCTACAAGTGCCGCGTGTCAAACTATTGCGGATTCACTGACAGCGCACCCGGCGTGCTGGGGATCTGCATCGGCGACAACGACTGCAACGGCGTGGTCGATGACGACGACTTTGTGGACTTCGCACTCGCGTACGCCCTCCTGGATTGCGAGGATCCCAACATGCCGCCCGGCTGCCCGGCGGACATGAACGGCGACGGGTATGTGGACGACGCGGATTTCGTGCTGTTCGCGAACGCGTACGAGAACCTGGTGTGTCCGTAGGAGAATGAGTAAGGACGGAGGGCCGAGGCGCCGGATCTCGTCACGTCCTCAGTCGCGATTCCTGGCCTTGTCGGTGGTCACGCCGAGGGGCGAGCGAGTCGGTTCGCCGTCGGCGCGGGGGTAGTCGCGGGGCGTCACGCTGCGTTTATCGAGCAGCACGATGCGCCCGGTCGGCGTGTCCAGCGTTCCGGTGTGGACGACCTTGAGCAGGTGCAGGGCCTTCTCGGCCTCGGCGAGTTCTTCGTCGGCCTTTTGGCCCTTGATGAGCGCGATGCGGCCGCCAACTTTGGCGAAGGGCACGGTGATCTCGGCGAGGGTCGCGAGGCGTCCGACGGCACGCGCGACGACAAGGTCGTACTTCTCGCGGTGGCCGCCGACGTGGCCGATGCCGCCCTCGGTGGTGCGCACGCCGCGGTCGTGGGCGAGGACCTCGGCGCGGCCGCGGACGACGGCGGCGTTGGCGAGGCCGACGCGGGCGATGACCTGTTCAAGGAAGTCGCACTTCTTCGCGGTCGCGTCCATGAGCGCGACGCGGTACGCGGGCATCGCGATCGCGAGGGGCACGCCGGGAAGCCCGCCGCCGGTGCCGACATCGACGATGGTCGAGCCCTCGGGGAAGTCGACAACGGTGGGAACGAGCGTGAGCGAGTCGAGGATGTGGCGGCGCCAGGCCTCGTCGCTGTCGCGGATGGCGGTGAGATTCTGCGATTCGTTCGCGTGCATCAGCAGCGCGAGGTACAGGCCGAGCTTTTCGACATCGCCCGGTTCGAACTCGATGCCCAAGGCCGCGGCTTCATCGAGGAACGCCTGCGGCGGAGCGATCGGCGCGAGCGCGGCGGCGGAGACATCGAGCTTTTCGCGCGCCGGCACCTGTGGCTTGGCGGGCTTCGGCGGCATCGCGGGCCGATCCGCTCGCGGCGGACGTGGACGCGGCCCACCGCCATCCCGCGGCGAAGGGGATCGCGATCCACGCCCAAAGTTGCCGTTGCCTCTTCTCACTGCTCTACTGCTCCACTGCCCCCTGATCCACTTCACTCATCATCCGAGTACTCAAAGCTCTTGCGCTGCGGCATCTTGGATTGCCGCACGCTGACCGAGAAGATCAGCCCCACCATCATCCACGACACGATGAGGCTCGATCCGCCGTAGGAGACGAACGGCAGCGTGATCCCGACGATGGGGGCGATGCCGACGTTCATCGCGATGTTGACGATCGACTGAGTCGCGACGAAGGAGGATAAGCCGACCACGATGAGCCGCCCGAAGGGCTCG
Source organism: Phycisphaerales bacterium (assembly GCA_036392375.1). Classification (GTDB taxonomy): domain Bacteria; phylum Planctomycetota; class Phycisphaerae; order Phycisphaerales; family UBA1924; genus JAFEBO01. The sequence goes on along the minus strand of DASVYC010000108.1, from coordinate 41,416 downwards.
CGGGCGACGCCGGCTGTGAGCAGTGCGCCAAAGACCCACACGGCATAAAGGCCGAGGATCGCGGCCCCGCCCAGCAGGCCGAAGCGGTTGACGAGCACCGAATAGATCATGTCGGTGTGGCGCTCGGGGAGGCGGCTGAAATGGACGAGTGCGCGGCTGCGCTCGTCGTTCATGCCGTGCGTGCCGCCAGCGCCGACGAGCGATTGCGCGGTGATGGGCTGGAAGTTGATGTCCTGATCAAGCGACTTCTCGCCTTTGATCTGCGCGATCAGCCCGTTGATGCGGGCTTTCTGGTGCGGCTTCAGGAGTGGATACGACAACGGGGCGGCCATGGCAGCCGCAGCGACGATGATGACCAGGTGCCGCTTCTTCGCGCCCGCGGCCAGCAGCATCGCGAAGAGCGCGGGAATGAGCGTGAGCGCGCTGCCCAGGTCCGGTTGCAGTGTCATCAGTCCGATCGGGATGAACACGATGATCGCCGGCGGGATCAGCCCGCCCGGCCGCCGATGGTTGCTGCGGAAACGAAGGTAGTTGGCGAGAACAAGCACAACCGCGATCTTCGCCAGCTCGGAGGGTTGCAGATCGAAGAAGCCGAGGTTGATCCAGCCGCGGGCACCGTTGCGGGGCCGCACGATCGACTCGGGCACGCCGGGCAGCAGCAGGAAGACGAGAAGCCCGAGCACGAACAGCGCGATGCCCAGGGCGATGTAACTCAGCCAGCGGTAATCGGGCAGCGCGACCAACACGGCGGCGAAGAGGCCGACGCCCAGGAGCTGCATCTGCTTGATCGTGACGCGGTCCCACTCGGCGAGGTCACCGAAGTTGCGGGCGAGGTCGATGCCGTAGATCCCGAGGATCGAGAGCGCGACAGACGCGAGCACGACCAGCCACGCCGGATTGGTGGGCCGAATGATCGCCTTGATCGCCCGCCAGACGCTGGTGCGGCCGGAGGCACCGACAAAGATGATGTGATCCAGGGACCGAGCCACAGCGGAGAGTATCGGCGAGTGGGGCAGTGGAGCAGTGGGGAAGGGGAGCAGTGGGGCAGAGGGGCAGAGGGGAGTGGAGCAGTAAGACCCGCCGCGCCTCCTCTCCCCGCCTGCGGGGAGAGGACGACTTGAGGCAAAGCCTCAAGTCAGGTGAGGGGACTGCGGGTCGCTGATCACTTGCGCGATCGGACGACTGACACCCCTCTCCGGTCTCGCTGCGCTCGACCACCCCTCCCCGCTGCGTGGGGCGGGGTGGCGCGACGGATGGGGTTCGACGCAAAGTCTCCGTTCCGCAACAGTCACGCGGCTTCGAGTGGCCGCGGAACCCTTGTTACGTTCCCGCGCGGCTTGGTGCCGCCTCCGTATCCCGCTTCAGATACCGCGCTCCCCACATCCACAACACGCCCGAAAGCAGGATCATCGCCCCAACCAGCAAGAACCCCAGCGTCATGTCGCCCTTGGGGTTGGTCGCGCTCTTGGTCCCATCGGTGATCGCCCCGATGATCCACGGGCTGATCGCGTCGCCCAGGGCGTGGATGATGAAGATGCACGCCGCGAATGCCGTCGCCCGCACCGACGGGTGCGTCACATTCGCGATGATCGCGTTGCTCGGGCCGGTGGAGAGGAAGAGCAGGAAGATCGCGGCGAAGATCAGCACATACGCCCACGGCATCGGCGCGTAGAGCGAGCCAAGAAAGAAAGGGAACCCCAGCAGCATCCCGGCACCTGAGACCAGGAAGTACGAACCGGAGAAACGCGTGCGGAGCTTGTCCGCCAGCCACCCGCCCAGCAGCGTGGCGGCCAGCCCCGCGACCACGGTGATCCCGCCGAAGATGAGATTCACCTTGCCCAGGTCCGCCTCGCCGCGGAACTCGTGCAGATACGTGGGCATCCAGAACGACATGCCGCCGATCGCAAACGTGAACGCGGTCATCCCGAGCACGCACAGCACGTAGCTCGGAATCTTGGCGAGCGCGAGGTAGTCGGCGACGGTGGCTTTGTGGGCCTTCACGCCGTCGGTGCCGCCCTTGGGCGGGTCCTTCATCATGAAGCAGGTCACGCCGAGGATGATGCCGGGCGGGAGTGTGAGCAGGAAGGCCCAGTGCCAACTGGTGAACTGGATAACGGCTCCGCCGAGGACATAGCCGAGCGCGCTACCGACGGGGATGGCGACGTAGAACCAGGCGAGGATGGCGCCGCGGCGTTCGATGGGGAAGAGGTCGGAGAGCAAAGTGGGGGCGGTGGGCCCGTAGGCGGCTTCGCCGATGCCTACGAAGATCCGCATGATGAGCATCATCAGCCAGAACGTCGCCAGCCCGCTGCCGCCGGAGGCGAGTGACCAGAGAATGACGCCGATCGCGACAATCGTCCAGCGGTTGCCGCGGTCGGCCAGCCAGCCGAAGACCGGGGCGACGACCATGTACGAGATGAGGAACGCGGTGGCGAGCAGGCCCATCTTGGAATGGGCGTGCGGGTCGCCGTCGGCGAAAAACTCCTTGGAGACCGCGGGGCTGACGGCGGCGAGCACGTAGCGATCGATGTAGTTGAAGAGGTTGATCGCGAGCAGCAGGCCCACTGCGAAGCGCGGGCTATGGCCGAAGCCGCGGGCGGGCACGGGGAGGGGCGGAGGTTGGGACGAAACCGGCGACATCGACATGCCAAGCAGTATGCCGGTCGGCGGCGCGGCGTGCCTGGGTGGGGTCGATCTGTCTCGGCAACACGCCGCCGAAATATTGGGAAGTTGGTGACGGAACCCATGCTCCCCGGCATCGGGGTGGGCTATGACCAGCCTCACCGAGAACCTGGAACCGTCCAAGAAGCCCGAAAAACCGAGGCGCTCGGCGTCGCCGGGGCTCGCCGCCCTGGCGGTGTTGATCGGCGTCGGCGGCGTCGCGTGGGCGGGTTACTCGATCATGCAGGTGACCAAACCCGTCGAGCGTCCCAAGTCGGCCAGCGACGTGACGCGCGAGGAGCAACGCGGGAACCGGCGGCCCGGGGGCGACACGCTGGTCGCGAACGAGCCGGGCGGTCCGAAAGAGATCGCGCCACCCGGCGCGCGACGCGTGGTGCGGGAGGGCGCGCCCGGCGAGGGCGATGCGGGCCGGCTCATGCCGATCCCGCCCAAGGACCCGAACTACACAGTGATCGCGAGCGCGGACGACGCGAACAAGGCCGTGGGCACGATCGCCGCGGCGTTCGGCGAGCAGGCGGCGAAGATCGAGGGGCTGACCCAGACGCCGATCCAGACGGGTGATCAGTTGACGGAAGCGACGAAGAACTTCCTGGGCCCGTTGATCGCGGGGGATATGGCGGATCAGTCCGGGTATCTCGTGAAGAACGGGGCCAAACCCAGCGACGCGCCACCGCTCAAGCGGCTGCTCGAGGGCGTGGCGAAGGTGCTGCAGTTCGCCGATCTGGACGTGAGCAAGGCGAGGGCGCAGAAGGCGCCCAAGATGCAGGGCGCGGGCGCGGCGATGCTGAAGAACATCCCGCCCGGGGCCGCGGCGTTCATGATGAACCAGAATGACAGCGACACCGGGTCGGTCTCGTCGCTCACGATGCCGCTCGCGTCCTTGCTGCCGGAGGCCTCGAAGGAGGTCGCCGACGACGCCCCGCGGGTGGAGTTCCTGGTGCCCGCGCGACTGAAGGAACCGTCCATGGCGGACAAGGGGTTCCAGATCGGGATCATCATGGCCAAGGGCCCGGGCACGCGCTGGGTGCCGGAGATGCTGAGCTTCCACACGACCGACATGGAGACGGTGAAAGCCCTGCAGAAAGTCATCGCTCCACGCCCCGCCAACCCCGGCAACGGCGGCCCGCGCCCGCGCGAGGCCACGCAAGGCGGCGGCTGATCCGGCTTCTTCGCATTCGCGCGTCCTGCTCCTTCTCACTTGCAACGCATCCGAGGTCTGCCATGCGCACGTCTTCCACTCGTCCCGGTTTCTCGCTCATCGAGCTCTTGATCGCGATCGGGATCATCGGCATCCTGATCTCGCTGGCGCTGCCGGCACTGGGCAAGGCCCGGCTCGCGGCCCGCCAGACCCAGGGCCTCGCCAACCTGCGCAGCGTGTCGATCTCGTTCGAGCAGTACGCGGGGCAGTACCAGACGTACCCGTTTATCCAGCCGGGCGGTGAGATCACCGCCCCGCACGGCGGAAAGATACCGGTCCCGCCGGGGTACATCGGTTGCGAGTGGATCCGCCCGGGGGCCGTGATGATCTCCAGCGACCCTTTCGAGATGGAATGGATGTGGGCCTCGGTCATGGCGAAGTTTATGCCGGTCGAGAACGCCTATCCGACCTGGGTCTCGCCCGGTCTGCCGACGCGTCTGCCCGAGAGCGAGGACATCGAAGCCCGCGAACAGATCTCGATCCGCTACGCCAATTCGTTCGTCGCCCGTCCCGAGCTGTTCAAAGCCGATGCCAAAGACGATCCCAAGAACATCGCCCCCGTCCGCTCCGGTGAGGTGCTGTATCCGTCGAGCAAGGTGATGCTCTTCGACGCCCACCTCGCGTACCTCACCAAGCGCCCCAAGATTCGCGACAACCACTACGACGAGGCGACGCCGATGGGCTTTGCCGACGGGCACGCGGAGGCACGCAACCCGCTGAGCGCGACCGAGGGCGTACCCAACGTGATGCGCGGCAACCGCAACATCCGCCTGCACAGCACGCCCGACGGCGTGCGCGGGAAGGACTTCTGACCGGCGGCCCGCGGCTCAGGCCCAGCTCCAGCCGCCGGCGTGGGTCTGGCCGAAGAGCTGCTGCAGCTCGACACGGGCCATCGACGCCCCGCGGCGTGCGGCCTCGTTCATGCCGGGCTTGATCGCAGTCTTCTGCAGCGCCAGTTGGAATGCCGCCTGGTACAGACGCTCATCGAGCGTGCCCAACGGCTTCTCTTCATGCCGCGGCGTCTTGAGCAGGTCCTCGAAGAGCGCCAGGCATCGCTGGGCGTGTACGTCGTACGAGACCTCGCGCTCGGCGATCGCTCGGCAATTCCCGCGGAATGCCTCGCTCGCGCCGCCCTTGAGCAGGTTTGTCAGCGCACGCGCGAGGCCCGCGGTGTCGCCCCGCTCGACCAAAGCGCCCGTGGAGCCCTCGTGCACCATGTCGGGCACGCCGCCGACGCGGTACGCGACCACCGGCGTTCCCGTGGCGAGCGCCTCGAGCATGGTGTTGGGCAGGTTGTCCTCGTGGCTGGGGATGAGCATCGCGTCGCACGCGGCGTAGATGGCCGCGATTCTGGCCTGATCGTGCTGCACGCCCAGGAAGCGCACGCGATCGGCGAGCGCGGGGTCGAGCTCAACGGGCTGGCCCATCGCGACAAAGCGCACGGGCCTGCCGGCGACGGTTCCGATCTGGCGTGCCGCTGCGACGAGGTCGTCGAAGCCCTTGCGTTTCTCGGAGAAGCGGTCGGCGACGAAGAGCACGTTCCACGCCGCGTCGTCGAGGTCGATCTCGCGCCGGGCCTCGTCGCGGGGGCGCGGGCGGTAGACGCGGAGGTCGAGCGCCGAGGGGAGGTGTTCGTGTCTCCAGCCTGCGAAGACCGGGCTGGATCGCGCGAGCGCGTGGATCCAGCGGCTGGTGCCGATGACGGTGCCGCGTCGTCGGGCGCCCAGCTGCTTGCGAAGGGACAAGACGGTCGCGGGAACGCCGACGGGGTCATGGGCGAGCTGCGGGCAGGTCGCGCAGTCGCGGAGATATCCCTCGCAGCCGCCCGAGTAGTGGCAGCCGCCGGTGAAGAGCCACTGGTCGTGCAGGGTGATGACAACGGGCTTGCCGAGTGCGAAGAGGGCGTCGAGCCCGTCGAGTGAGACCAGGCCGCTGCACCAATGGACCTCGATGACATCGGCGTCGCGGACGATGCTGAGCCCGTCGGCGCCGCAATCGACAAACGGGAATGTGAACCAGGTGTCGGCGCCCGGGGCGCGGTTGCGTTCGATGGTCAGCCGCTGCAGGAACTCGGCCCGAGCGCCCTGGGCGATCGCCTTGCGGTAGGGCGGCACGGGCAGGATGGCGGGGTCGCTCGAGCGCTTCCAAGCGACCAGGAGGTTGTGATCGACTCCCGCGGCCCGGAGCGCTTCGTGATGACGCTGGGCGCAGCGGGCGGCCCCGCCGGTGATGTCGTAGGTGCTGAGGGTGACGACCTTCATGCGCTCTCCCGGGCGCCGGGCGGGGCGCTGGGTAGACTGTACCCGACGCGACGAGTTGCGCGTTCACCGATGGCACCGATCCTGCTCAATCTCGGCTGCGGCTCGCGCGTGCACCCGGCGTGGCAGAACTTCGATCTCACCGCCGCCGCGCCGGGCGTTCGGGTGCTCGACATCCGCGGGCCCTTGCCGTTTCCCGACGCCTCGGCCGACGCGGTGTATCACTCGCACGTCCTGGAGCATCTCGACCCGCACACGGGGGCGCGGTTCGTGGCAGAGTGCCGGCGCGTGCTGCGGCCGGGCGGCGTGCTGCGGATCGCGGTGCCGGACCTGGAGATGATCTGCCGCGAGTACCTGCGGGCCCTCGACGCCGCCGCGGGCGGCGGCGCGGACGCCGTGGACGAGCACGCGTGGATGACCATCGAGCTGGTGGACCAGTGCACACGCGTCACGCCCGGCGGCGAGATGCTGCGCTGGTGGACGGCGGCGAAGGTGCCCGCGGAGTCGCTGGTGCGCCGACGCATGGGCAACGAGTTCGGTCGCTTCCGCCAGTGGTTCGACGCCGAGACCCAGCGGGCCGGCGCTCGCCCCGCCTGGGCCGACGCTCCGCCCGTGACGCCCAGCGTGGAGCAGGAATCCCAGTTCCGCCGCCAGGGAGAGATCCACCGCTGGATGTACGACCGCGTGTCGCTGGCCGCGCTCTTGCGGCGTGTCGGCTTCGAGGCCGAACGCATCACGGTGGTGGGTGCGAGCGCATCCGCGATCGAGGGATGGAAGACGTTCGAGCTCGACGCCGACGCGTCGGGGAATGTCCACAAGCCCGACTCGGTGTTCGTGGAGGCGGTGCGGTAGGAGCGATCTCCGTTGCGGGAAATCGTTGGGACCGCTCCTTCACAAGGACATCAGCGGCCGTGGTTGTGGTATGCTGAACTCCGTTCACAACGGAGGTGGCCTATGCGGCATCGATTGGGGTTCCATGCTGTGATGATCGCTTGTGGCTTTACAGCCGGAGCGATGGGGCAGTGCATCACTTGTGGCGAGATCGCTTACGACGCGACAACGGGACTACCGCCTCCATCGTGCTTTGCATTGGATAGCTCGAACGCATCGGTGTTGTGGTCCAACGGAACGCTGTTCATGGGCGCTACCGGGACGGCTGCCGCGTATCAGGCGACGAGCAACATCGTGCCTTTCTATTGGTCAGATCGGTTGACGCTCGAGATCCGAGTGCGCGTGACGCAAGGCAGCGGTGCCTTTGGTCCCGGATTCCGGGCTGCCGCGTTGGTGCTGGCGAGGGATTCGCAAATGCAAACGTACGGGATCGCGGTTTGGCCTACCGGAGTCGCGTTCACGAGTCACTGGAACTTTCAGAACGTGACCGGGCAGTTTGTCTCATTGCCGCTCGATACGGCAACGGACTTCCGTACGTACGCCGTCGTGTCCGATCCGAACGGTGCGCAGTTCTTTATCGACGGAATGCCCGCAGCGTACCTTTTCAAGGGGGCAACAGATTCGATCAACCAGCCCTACTTTGCATTCGGAACCGATACCAGATTCACGGATCCCAGCGCGACTGAGTGGAGATACGCGAAGCTGTCCCTGTTGGCAGCCTGCCCGGGAGACATTGATTGTGATCGCGAGGTTACGGACTCCGACTTTGTCTTATTCGCGAATCAATACGAGTTGCTTGTATGCGACGACCCGGCGATGCCGGTCGGATGTCCGGCCGATTTCAACCATGACCTTGTGGTCGATGATGCGGATTTCCTGATCTTCGCCGTGTACTACAACACGCTCGTCTGCGACAGCGAGCCTGGTCGGTAACATTCGATGCCGCCAGCATTGCCGGCGTTTGCACCAGCGATTCCGAGTTGGCCGTGGCGATAACGGAATGGCAGGACATGCAAAACGATCCGGAGACGCCGGAATGCACTTCCGGCGCCCGATCGAAGCCACGAATCCGGCAATGGAGCGGAGGAGACTCGAACTCCCGACATCCAGCTTGCAAAGCTGGCGCTCTACCAACTGAGCTACCGCCCCGACGGGGACGAGTTTAGCGCGGCCGAACGAGTACACGCTCGCCGACCGGATACCTTTGGTTCTCAACGAACACAAAGCACGGCTAGGCGTTCCGATCTTGGTAGTCTCAAAACGCGACTCGTCAGCCAAAGCACCCATGCCGAGACCCCAGCGTGCCAGATTCCGCGATTGGTTGATCGGCGGGAGCGTCGGCCTGGTGGCGTTAGTGGGAGGATTGGTCGCATTGCTTTGGACTATGCAGGAATCGAGTGAGCTCCCCTCGCTCCCGTTCCCTCCGTCCGGTGAGTTACGGTTCATAATCAGCCAGACGCCAGCTCCTGGCCATGAACTTGTGACTTGGCAATGGGTCGTGGATCACCAGGTCCGGGAAGCCGGTGCAATCGGGATGTTTGAAACCGGCGGATCGGGAAGCGGCGCGGTCGGGCTGGAGCTGTTCGACGGCGATAAACAAAGGTTTTTGCTGGTCGATCGGCGTCACACGGTTGCACTCGGCTATTTCGCATTCACGAACAACAGGGTCCGGTTCCACCAGGATTGGGAGACTGTTCGGGCCATGCTGCGAACTGCCAAATCGAAGGATGCGAGTGCTTTTCGAACGCTTGACGAAGTGGCGGGTCGGCCTAGCTTACCTTGGGGTCTTTGACTTGGGCAGCACAGAGGTGGTTACCGCCGCCCGACGTGGAAATGATGCGCCCCGCAACCCCATCCGTGCTTTCCGCTACACTGCTGCCGCTGGGCACGGAACGGCTCGCTCTCCGGCGGACGCCAGAGACCAAACAAGGCTTGCCATGACGACCTCGAACGGACTCGCTCACTCTCTCGCCGCCTGCGTGGCCCTGCACGCAGCCCTCGGCGCTTCCGCGTTGGCCCAGGAGCCCACGACCCGTCCCCGCCAGGATCTGCAGGGCACGGCACCGGGCTTCAAGGAAGCCACCAAGCTCAACGCGATCCTCACCTTTGACGCGAATTTCCGCTTCAAGGGCGACCTCAAGGACCGCCCGGGCGAGTTGTCCATCTTCCGCGGCGGCGGCTCGCTCACGATCACCGCCCCCGTTCTCGAACGCAACCGCCTCAGCGTCACCATGGGCACCGAGCAGTCGTACTACGACTTCTCGTCGAACACCTCGCTCCTGCCCGGCGGCGGGCGGCCCTGGCGGCACATCCAGTCCTACAGCGTCGGGGCCAACTTCTCGACCCAGTGGAGCGAGAAGTTCTCAACCTTTCTGCTCGGGACCGTGGACTTCAGCGGCGAGAACTCCGCCGCGTTCAACAACGGCTTCACCGGCGGAGGCGGCGGCGGGTTCATCATCAAGCTCACCGACAACTTCGACCTTGGCGGCGGCGTCGTGGTCCGCTCCCGACTCGGCGGCGGCGCGACCGTCTTTCCGATCATCGGCATCGACTGGCGCATCACCTCCCAGTGGCGGCTCTCCAACGAGAATCAGCCCGGGTTGTACCTCTCGTACACGCCGAGTGACCAATGGCGATTCACGCTCGGCGCCCGCTACGACCGCAGCGAGTTCCGTCTCGAGGATGACAACTTTGTCTCCAAGGGCATCGGCCGCGACGAGCGCGTGCCCGTGACGTTCGGCGTGGATTACTCGCCCCGCCCGACGATCACCTTCCAGCTCCGCGTCGGCGCGATGGTTTACCAGAACCTGCAGATCCGCGACCAGAACCGCAACGAGCTGAGCGACACCGGCGTCGATCCGGCGTTCTTCCTCAGCGGCGGCCTCGTGCTGAAGTTCTGATCTAGACCACGCCCAGGTCTTTGACCGTGAACAGGCTCTCGAAGATGAGGCCTGCTTTCTCGACGTTCTCGCGGGCGCCTTCCATGCGGTCGATGGTCGCGATCACGGCGATGACTTTGGCGCCGGATGCCTTCAGCGATTCCACGGCCTCAAGCGCCTGGCCGCCGGTGGTGGCGACGTCTTCGAGCAGGACGACGACGTCGCCCTTCTCGATCGCGCCCTCGAGCTGCTTGGACGTGCCGTAGTCCTTCTTCTGGTTGCGGACGAAGAGGCAGGGAAGTCCGGTGAAGAGGCTGGCGGCGGTGACGAGCGGGATGCCGCCGAGCTCGGCGCCGGCGAGACGGCTGATGCCGACGCCGAGGCGTTCCTGGATGGCATCGAGGCGCTCCGCGAAGAGCGGGGCGAGCTGCCCGAGCAGCTCGGGCCGGGTGCTGAAAAGGTACTTGTCGAGGTAGTAATTGCTGGTCTTGCCCGAGCGGAGGGTGAACGTGCCGCGGAGCAGGGCGACCTCGGCGATGGATTTGGCGAGAGCCTCTTTGGACATGCGGCGAAGGGTAGCGTGAAAACGCGCCCGATTCGCGCCCGGGATTCGATAAGATGTCCGCTATGTCGAGCCGCTCGCTCATGCTGCTGACCCAGTCCACGCTGATCGCCGGCGCGTTCGCGGTGGCGCTGTGCACCGGCGGAGCGGGGCGGCAGCGGCCAGCGGAGCAGGAGCCAGAGCCCATTGATGCCGAGGTGTCGACCCCGATGCCGGCGCCGGAACCCGAGCCGTGGGCGTTTGACCCCGAGCCGCTGCTGGCCGGGCCCGCGATCGAGGCTGTGAGCGCCAAGACGCTGGTAACGACCGAGCTGCGGTCGAACATGCGTCGGCTGGATCGCACCCCCGAAGAGGCCGCGCTGGACGCATTGAATCTCACGGCGGCGGAACGCGCGGGGGCGGAAGACGTCCTGGCTCGGCATCACTCCGCGCTCGACGAGTGGATGCGGCGCGATCTGCAACCCCTCGAGCGGTTCCTCGAGGCCCGCGCCGCGTCCGGCGACGAGGGCGATCGGCTGACGGCGGCGCTGGTGAACGAGCTGCTCAGCTCTTCGGAGACCTCGTTGTCGTCCGGGAGTGACGCGACGCGGCGATCGCTCCGCGAGGCGATTGCCGAGGCCGTCCCCGAGTCGGACCGGGCGGCGTTTCTGAAGCTGATCCACGATTACGAGCGGGCGGCGGTGGCGGACGAGCTGGCCCAGGCCCGCGACCGCAAGCAAACGCTCACGCCCGAGCGGGCGCTGACGCGGATCCGCAACGCGGCTCTGGCGAACGATCTCCGCCGCAGCTTCGAGCGACAAGTGAACGGCCGCAGGCTCGAAGCGTCCGAGGTGCTCGACGCGCTCGACCCGTGGCACGAGCAGGATTCGAACGTACGCAAGCCACTCGAGCAGTTGCGAGAGCGGTCGGCCCGTCCCAATGGGCGGGAGTGGTACGACGTGACCAGCAAGGTGCTCGGATCGCTCTCGCCCGAGCAGCGGACCACCCTCGCTCGGATGTTGTTCGGCGTCTCGCCCGTGGAATTGTCGCCCGAGTGAACGTTCGGCGGGGCTTGCGAGCTATAGCAAGGTGCAGCTTGCGATGGACCCGGCCGGGGGAAAAGACCCCGCGTCCGGGCCGTGACGCGTGTCAGTCCGAGAACCGCGTACGCCGCCACGGGCGGAGTTGCGGGCGCGAGAGGTCAAGAATCACGGGGGGTTTGTCGGGTTGGGCTGGGAAAGCGTGGGAAGATCGTCGATGAGGGCGGACGACCGCCAGATTCGGGCGCGGCGGGGACCGCGCCGCGTGCTACCAACTGCAAACAACAGGACGCGAAGGGCGGCCACTGGAGAATTGACATGAAGATCGGGATGAACGCGAAGCTTGGAATGATCATCGCTGTGGCCGGTATGGCGCTCTCGTGCGCCGCCCAGGTCTCGACCCCGCCGGCGCAGAAGCCCGCACCCTGGCCCAAGGAGACGCCCAGGGAGCAGACCACGACCAAGGTCGAGACGATTTCGGCCAAGGAAGCGCTCGAGAAGGGGATGCTGAAGTCCACCGACGAGAAGAAGCCCGAGGGCGATCAGCCCGCCGTCCAGACTCCCGCCCAGCCCGCCGCTCAGCCCGCGCCGGCGACCCCGGCCCAGCCCGCCGTCACCAAGCAGAACGCGCACTCGTTCTTCAAGGAGTGGGAGCGTGACGGCTCGGGCAACGTGGTCCGCCTGGATCGCCCGTTGCACTGGGCCGCGTTGGATCGCAACACGACCATCGGCGCCGAAGCCCGCAAGCGGATCGACACGTTTATCGAGCAGCGTCGCCAGCGGATCGAGCAGGCGGTGCTCGAGAACATCGCCCAGATGCGCGAGCTCGACAGCGGCGTGATCGAGACCTTCTCGATGAGCGACCGCACCCAGCTCGGGAAGGTCAACGCCGCCGCCAAGCCTTTCATCGCCCTGGGCTCGTTCCCCAGCGAGTTGAAGAAGGCCGACCTGTTCACGGCGAACAACATCCAGGTGCACCAGACCATCGTCGACGACTACCGCCGCCTGCTCATCGATGAGATGAAACGTTCCAGCGGCAGCGCCGACAACAAGCAGGCCAACGGCGACTACGTCGCCCGCGGCATGTTCTTCACGCTCTCCGACGAGGCCCGCCAGGTTTATCACTGGATGCTCAGCGACAGCGCCGAGACCGCGGCCGATCGCGTGGGCACCTTCGGCCTCGCCGCGGACGTGGAGCCCAAGGTCAAGGAGCTGTTCCAGCAGGCCAAGGACGCCAAGGACGACTCCGTCCGCGTCGCCAAGATGCGCGAGGCTGTCACCATCCTGACCCCCGAGCAGACCAAGATGCTCGTGGAGCCGGTGGTCCGTCAGGCCTCGGGCGCTCAGAAGAGCTCGAGCGCCGCGGCCCCGACCGATGGTCAGTAAGCGACCGCGGCTGAGGCGGTGAACAATCCGGCCGGATGAAAAACGCCGACCAGATGTACAAACAGGCCTTCGCCGCGGCTACCCAGGGAAACTTGCAGCTCGCCCTGCTCCTGCTCGGCGAGCTGTTTGCTTTTCTGCCCCATCATCCCCGGGCCCGCCACCTCGCGGCGGCGTGCCACATCCACCGCGGCGACTTCCAGCAGGCCATCGTCCACGCCAAGCTGGCGACCGAGCTGGAGCCCCGCAATTACTCGTCCCGCGGGCTCTACGGGCTGTGCCTGCTTCAGACCGGATCATGGGACGAGGGCGTGGCCCAGCTCCGCCTCGCGTGCCAGCTCGGACCCAATGACTCGTTCGCGTGGAACAACCTGGGAGCGGCCCTGAACGAGCGTCAGCAGTACGGCGAGGCGATCGAGGTCTTCCGCCGCGCCATCACGCTGTCGCAACCCCCGGCGCAGACCGTGCACGGGCTGGCTTGGGCGCTGCTGAACACGGGGCAGGCTGGCGAAGCGGTCGAGATCGTCGATGCCAACCTGAGCAAGTACCCGGGTGACCCCATGCTGCTGCGGGCGGCCGCGATGTTCCGGCTCTACGCCGACCACGCTCCGCCGGAGGCGATCGCGCAAGCGCACCGACGTCTGGGCGAGCGCCTGCAGGCCGCAGCGCCCGCGACGCCAGCGCAGCCCAAGGCCCCGACGCCCGCCGACGCCGATCGCCCGCTGCGGGTTGGCCTGATCTCCCCGGACTTGTACGGGCACTCGGTGTCGCGTTTTCTGGAGCCGTTGCTGCACGCCGTGGATCGCACCAAGATCGTGTTCGCGCTGTACGCGTGCCAGCGCTACCGCGACGAGATCTCAGGCTCGATGGAGAAGGTGTCGTCGTTCTGGTACGACGCGGTCGAACGCTCGGACGTCGTGGTCGCTGCGGACATGCGGGCCCAGGGGCTCGACATCGCGATCGATCTGGCCGGCCACATGCCCGGCTCGCGGATCGACATCCTGGCCCACCGTCCGGCTCCGATCACGATGACGTACCTGGGATACCCGCACTCCACGGGCATTCCCCGCGTGGACTACCGGATCGTGGACTCGTTCACCGACCCGGTGGGGGTCGCGGACACGTGGGCGACGGAGAAGCTGCTGCGTCTGGACCCGTGCTTCCTGTGCTTCGGGCCCGCGGTGCTCCCGCCCGATGTGGGCCCGCTGCCCGAGGGCGACGAGTGGCCGGTCTGCTTCGGCAGCTTCAACGCGGTCGCGAAGTACACGCCCGAGACGATCGCGATGTGGGCGGCGATTCTCAGGGCCGTGCCCGACTCGACGCTCCTGCTCAAGAGCTACTCGCTCGCGGACGCGGGCGCACGCACGCACCTGAGCCTGGAGTTCGGCAAGCACGGCGTGGACCCGCTGCGGATCGAGATGATCGGGCAGACCCCCCGCACCTTCGACCATCTCAGCGCGTACCACCGCGTGCACATCGGGCTCGACTCGTTCCCGTACCACGGCACGACCACCACCTGCGAGGCCCTGTTGATGGGCGTGCCGGTGGTGACGCGGGTCGGACTGACGCACCACTCCCGGGTGAGCGGCACGATCCTCAACACCATCGGGGCGCCGGAGCTGATCGCCGAGGACCGCGACGGATACGTCCGCATCGCGACCGAGCTGGCGCGGGATCGGGCCCGCCTCCGCCGCTATCGTGCGGCGCTGCGGGACCAGATCGGCGGCTCGGCGTTGATGCAGGCACAAGGCTTCGCAGGACGGTTCGAGAGCGTGCTGCGGGGCGTGTGGCGCGAGAAGTGTCAGCAGCGGGAGGGATGATCGCCACGCGCCGGTTTGCGTGGCGCGATACGCTCCCGGCATGGAGGGTCCCATGCGAACGCTCGCGGCGATGGTGGTGATGGCTGGTGTGGCGGCGGGTCTGATCGGTGCGCCCGTGAGCGCGACCGCGGTGGACGCCCCGACGCGGATGGCGAGCCGCCCGCTCAAGAAGGATGTGCGCGAGCTGGGCGAGAAGGTCGCCCAACGGGCGATCGCGTTCCTCAAGAGCAAACAGGACGAGAAAACCGGCGGGTGGAGCGTGCCGCCGAAGGGGCCGTCGTTCCCTGCGATCACCGGTCTGGTGGTCAACGGCATGCTGCTCCAACCGGGCGTGGACGTAAACGACCCCGCGGTGGCGAAGGGCTTGGACTTCATCCTGAGCAAGCAGCAGAAGGACGGCGGGATCTACGACCAGATTCTCGCGAGTTACAACACCGCGATCTGCCTTTCCACGCTCGCCAAGGCCGACACACCCAAGGCCAAGGCCGCCATCCCCGCGGCCCAGGACTTCCTCCGCAAGCTGCAGTACGGCGAGGGCGCCGTCGCGTTCGAGACCCACAAGGAGTCCGCCGAGGCCGTAGACAAGTCGCACCCGTTCTATGGCGGGGTCGGTTACGGGCGGGGCGAGCGGCCGGACCTGTCGAACCTGAACTGGGTGCTGCAGGGCTTGCACGACAGCGGCGTGCCGGGCGATGACGCCGCGTTCCAGCGAGCGCTGGTCTTCCTGCAGCGCACCCAGATGATCGAGGAGTTCAAGGGCGTCAAGATCAACGACATGGAGTACGCCAAGGGCTCGACCCAGGGCGGGTTCATCTACTCCACGGCGGAGAACAAGGCGAGCGCGGGCAAGGGCGAGAGCAAAGCGCCCGTCATAGAGGAGACGCTCGACGACGGCACCAAGGTGAGCCGCCTGCGCGCCTACGGCAGCATGACCTACGCCGGGTTCAAGAGCTACCTCTATGCCGACCTCGCGCACGACGACCCCCGTGTGCTCGCCGCGTTGGGCTGGATGAAGGAGAACTACACGCTCCGCGAGAACCCGGGCGTGGGACAGGAGGGGTATTACTACTACCTCGTCACCTTCTCCCGCGCGTTGCAGGCGTTCGGCGAGCCGGTTCTGGAAGTCCAGGAAGAGACCGGGCGCATGAAGCGTGTGGACTGGCGCGAGGATCTGATCAAGACGCTTGCCGAGATGCAGCAGAGCGACGGGTCATTCAAGAGCGTCAACAGCCGCTGGATGGAAAACGACCCGGTGCTGATCACGGCCTACGGGTTGATCGCGGTCGGAGAGGCGATGCGGTAAGTCTTCGATTGGGTTGTGATGGCGCGGATTCGTTGGTTCTGTGATCAGCATTCCGAACGAACTCTCCCACGGCTTTGTGATCGCGGCTCGCGGGTGACGACGCTCCAGATCAACCACC
Organism: Phycisphaerales bacterium; assembly: GCA_036392375.1. Classification (GTDB taxonomy): domain Bacteria; phylum Planctomycetota; class Phycisphaerae; order Phycisphaerales; family UBA1924; genus JAFEBO01. Next base: position 25,303 of record DASVYC010000108.1, on the reverse strand, counting down.
CCAAAAAGCACCAAGGTGACACTCCCCGACAGGAGGTGTCACCTTGGTGTTGGCCCTTCCACCGCATCTGTGGGATCGCTGTCCTGGCTCGACGGATCCGAATTCTGTAAACGCCCGGGCGGAGCGCGGTCAAAACCAGTGAAAACCCCGGGTTGTGCGTGTGCACCGCACCCTGTTGCATCACGGGAGCGGCGAACGAGCGACGTGCGGATCGTCTGCAACTCCGTACAATAAAGACGTCGGCGGCGGGTCTCGCGCCACCCCGGATTCTGCAAATTGCAGAACTCCGGCACCTTTGGAGTCGAATCTCGGCGAACGGACTCGCTCCCTGGTGTTGGCGGCCGCGACCATGAACCCCCTCCCGAACGAAGCCCAAGTTCGCGACGATGAGATCGCGGTCCGACTGGTCGAAGAGATCTATGGACGCCTGCGGGGCTACGCGGCGTTGTGCGTCCGGGAGCACAATCGGGATCACACCCCGACGTCGATTGTGCATGACGCGATCCTGCGTCTGGGCAACGAGCGGCGCTTCGAGGGTCCGGAGCACCTCTTCGCGTGCGCTGCGGTGGCAATCCGTCACACGCTGGTCGATCGGGCTCGGCGGCGGGGAACGCGCGAGCGGAACATCACGCGAGCGACAACGCCGCTGGAAGAGATTCCGGAGCACGACTTGCACGTGGACGCCGCAATCCTGGAGCTGGACGGGGCGCTGGCCCAGCTCGCGGCCGTGGATCGGCGTGCCGCCCGTGTGGTGGAGCTGCGGTTCTTTGGCGGGTTGTCGCTCGAGGATGTGGGGAAACTGCTCGAGGTCTCGCGCAAGACGGTGAGCGAGGACTGGACGTTCGCACGGGCGTGGCTGTCGCGCCGGCTGGGAGCGCGGCCGGAGGAGCCGTCGTGAGCGACGACGCGCGATTCCAGCGGGTGAAAGAGGTATTTCTGGCCGCCGTTGAGGCGCCGATCGGGGAGCGAGCCCGAGTGGTGGCTGATGCCGCCGCGGGCGACCCGGCGTTGGTGGCCGATGTGATGGCGCTCCTGGACCACCACGGCAGTCCGTCGCCGTATCTGCGTGAGCCCACGGGTCTGGAAGCCGACCCGAAGAACGACGGGCTGCCGCTGGCGATGGGCCGGTATGTGCTGGAGCGGTTGCTGGGCGAAGGCGCGACCGGGCGTGTGTTCGCGGCGACGCAGCGGAACCCCCGGCGGCCGGTGGCGGTGAAGCTCTTGCGGCCGGGGTTGCAGGCGGAGGGTCGGGGCACGGAGCGGTTCCTGCGTGAGGCCGAGGTGCTGGCGAAGCTGGATCACCCCGGGATCGCGCGGGTCTACGAGTCGGGGATTGCGATGCTGGCGTGGGGGCCGCAGGCATTCATCGCCATGGAGCGGATCGACGGGCAGCCGCTGACCCAGTTTGCGATACGGCGCGGGCTGGACCTTCCCGCGAAGCTGGCGTTGTTGGCCAAGGTCTGCGACGCGGTGGAGTACTCGCACGCGCACGGCGTGGTGCACCGCGACCTGAAGCCGTCCAACGTGCTGGTGCAGGAAGACGGGCAGCCGCGCGTGCTGGACTTCGGCGTAGCGCACGCGATGCACGATGAAACGGGGACACAGCCGACGCTCGGGAGCGACTTGGTCGGCACGCTCGCGTATATGTGTCCGGAGTACGCCGAGGGGAATGATCCAGGGGGCGTGCAGGGCGATGTGTATTCGCTTGGGGTGATGCTCTACGAGCTGGTGTCGGGGTTCCGGCCCGTCGTCACCGACGGATCACGGCTGTGGGAGGCGGTGCGGGAGATCCGCGAGCACCGGTTCCCGCGCCTGCTGGAGCGCGTGCCGGAATGCGGCGAGGACCTGGATCTCGTCGTTGATACCGCGCTACGAGCCGATCCGCGCGAGCGGTACCAGTCGGCGGGCGCGCTGGCCGCGGACCTGAGGCGCATCGTGGAGAATCATCCGGTGTCGGTCCGCCGACCGACGCCTCTGTACCGTCTGCGCGGGCTGCTGCGACGGACGCCGCGACGGTCGATCGTGGGCGGGGTGGTGATCGCGGCGATGTTCGTTGGCGGCGCGCTGAGCCTGCGGCAGTGGCTGCTGACGCGTGAGCAACTCACGGAGATGAGCCTCGCCGCCAATTACGGCAGTCTCCTTCCCAAGTACCGCCCCGGTGTGCACCCGCCCGACGCGATTGCCGAGCAGCTCTCGAACCTGAGCCAGCGTGCGACGACCGAGCTGAAGCTGCACCCGGCGGTGGAGGCGGACGTGCAGTTCCGCATCGCGACCGAGTACACGCTGTCCCTCGGCCGCTTCGCAGAAGCCGAGCGGGCGCTGCAGAGAGCGTTGGATTTGAGTGATCGCGGGAATGTCCAGAATCGCTTTGTGTGGGACATGATGCTCCGATGGGCGGCGTTGAACGCGTGGCGCGACAGCCCGCATCGCTCGGAGGCGGTCCTGCGCCGCTTGCTTGAGGTCCAGGAACGCCGGGGCGACGATCCCCAACGGCTCTTCCTGGTCCGGCGTCTCCTGGCGTGGCACCTGGCATCCGCGGGCCGCGTCGATGAGATGACGCGAGAGGTCCGGGAGATCGAGCGGCTGGCGAGCATCCTGGGCACGCGCTACCTCGAGAGCAACGCCATCGACATCCCGTGCATCAAGGCCTCGGCGTTGCTCAACGCCGGGAAGGCTGAAGAGGCCGAGAAGCTGATGCCGCCGGTGGCGGACATCATCCGCGGATTGTCCACGTCGCCGTGGCAGATCGGCCACCGCAACGCGGCTCACCTGGCGGCGTTCGTGCAGTTGTCGCTGGGACGGGTCGAGGTCGCCCGCGAGGTTCTCGTCGCGCTCTTGCAGGCGACCCTCGCGGAGTTCGGTCAGGCATCCTTCGAGGCGGTCGCGGTCCGCACACGTCTCGCCGGATTGATGTGGCTCCAGGGTGATCTGCAAGAGGCGGAGCGAGCATTCGCGGAGATCGCGCAATGGACCGGGGCGGGCGGGTTGAACGATCCGGTGCTTCGGGGGCAGGCGCTGAACAGCCAGGGCGTGTGCCTCCGCGACCTGGGACGATTGACGGAAGCCGAGAACACGCTGAACGAGGCGATGGCGATCCGGATCACGACCGGCGGGCCGGAAAGCGTGGTTGTGGCCAACACGCGTCTGAACCTGGCATGGGTCTATCTGCGGCTCGGGCGAGGTCGCGAGGCCTTGGCGGCGGCGGAAGAAGCCGCACGCATCCATCGCCTGCGGGGCGAGCGTCCGGGTCCGACCGAAGCAGAGCATCTCGCGGTGATCGGACGAGCCAAGGGCCTGATCGACGGACCGGCCGCGGCGCTGGAGGACCTGCAGCGGGCGTGGCGGATCCGGTGGGACAACGGGCTGTTGGCGAACTGGCAGACCGACAGCGCCGTCGAGGCGTTGATCGACACGCTGCTGGCGCTGGACCGCTCCGAGGAGGCGCAGGACATTGTGCACCGGGAGCACGTCAAGCTCTTGGAGACCGCCGGAGCGGAGAACGCCGCGACCAAGCGGGCGTCGGCGCGACGCGAGAGACTGGTGCAGCGGATCGCTCATCGCTCGCGTTGATCGCGGCGCGGGGTTCGCGATGGCGGGGCAGGGCTCGCTGCAGCCTTCTTGCATCAAAGAAGACGGGACCGGCTCAGGGCCGGCCCCGTTGGTTCGGTGTGAGGTCGCTGCGTGATGGCGTCGCGGCTCAAGGTCTGATTGCAGCGCTCAAGGCCCGAGCGGCTTTACTTGTCGCCGTCCTTCTTCGGCTCGGCCATTTCTTCCTTCGGGGCGTCCGCGGGCGCGTCGGCGGCGGGTTCATCCACCGGCTTACCGCTGGCGGCGGCTTCCTTCGCGCGCGCGGTGGCGGCGACGACTTCCTCGGCGGGGAGGATCACCAGGCCGCGCTGCGAACCCATCATGTTCTGTTCGGCCTCCATCTCCTCCTTGCTGGGGAGCTGGAGCACGCTGACGCCCACGGGCGTGCCGTCGGCGGCGAAGATCGGGGTGCCAAGGCCGGCGCTCAGACGCTCGGAGGGGATGTAGAGCTTGCGGGGCTTGGTGACGACGGCGCCGATGCGGAAGTCGTTGATGGTGGCGGCGCGGTCGAAGAACTTGCCGAGACGCTCGACGCTGTAGAGCGTCTGGCCGGGGGCCACCTTGCCGGCGTTGGCGAAGTCGAGGGCGGCATAGGTCTTGTCGCCCTTCTTCTCGATCTGCACCCAGGCGAGGTCGAGCTCGCTGTCGCGGGCGATGACCTTGGCCTCGACACCCTCGGTGTCGTCGCCGACGAGGACCTTGATGTCCTTGGGGGCCATGGACATGCCTGGGGACATGAAGGAGCGCATGGATTCGGAAATGCCGCCGAGCTGGAGGTTGCTGGCCATGACGAGCCCGCCGGGCTCGATCATGATGCCGGCGGTTTCGGTTTCGCGCTCTTCGTCGCTGCCGCCCATGGAGATCTTCAGGATGAACTTGATGGTGACGACGCTGGGCGAGCGCGTCTCGGCGAGCTTGGTGTAGACGGCGGTCTCGTCCGCGGCGACCGCCGAGACAGGCGCGACGGCGGCGAGCGAGAGAGCGAGCGAGGCGAGCAGGGTGCGGACGGTCATCGAAGACTCCTGGGGCTCAGCGGATGAGCGGAGGGTGAGGGCCGAATGGCTCGGCCGTGCGACGTGATGGTATCAGGGAAGCGTGGGATTGGTGTCTTGGAGCCGCGGTTGGCTCCGGAACCCACCCCCCGGCCCCACCCTCTGGGAGTGGGAGTTGTGTGCGGCCAGAACGAACGCCGTTAACACATTGTTGGAGTGGGGGTGTGTCTTTCGAGGCCATCGGCCTCGCAGAACTCAGCCGAGGGTGGAGCGAGTCTTCGAGCGACACCCTCGGAAAGCAGGACGTTCATCCTCGTGTCTGTTGTTCCTCGCACCCCAACGGGGTGCAAGAGGTGTGTACCGCTCGATGTTCTGAGGTCATGCCGCAGTCGCTCTCGCGCGTTCTGATTCATGTGGTCTTCTCGACCAAGCATCGAGAGGACTCAATCCCCATTGAGGTTGACGCGGACCTGCACGCGTATCTCGGCGGCATTGGTCGCAATATGGGGTGCCCGGCGATCGCGGTTGGCGGCACGGCGAATCACGTCCATCTATTGGTGAATCTGGCGCGGACGGTGACGATCGCGGACTTGCTCATGAACGTGAAGCGCGATTCGTCGAAGTGGATGAAGGCCAAGGGTGTTGATGCGTTCGCGTGGCAGGACGGGTACGGGGCGTTCTCGATCGGGGAGTCGGCGGTCGATGATGTGTGCCGATACATCGCGAACCAGCGGACGCATCATGAGAAGATGACGTTTCAGGATGAAGTGCGGGCGTTGTGTCGGAAGTACGGGGTGGAGTTGGATGAGCGGTATGCGTGGGAGTGAGGATCTCGCACCCCGTTGGGGTGCGGACGGGAAGGCATTGATGGGAATGGGTTTCGGGCGGTCCGTGGGTGTCGCTCGAAGACTCGCTCCACCCACGGCTGAGATCTTTGAGGCCTTTGGCCTCGAAAGGCGCTGCGCGATCGAAGAGATAGTCGCCGGGTTACTTCTTCTCTTCCGACTTCGCGTCCTTCGCTTCGCCGGTCACCATTGGCTTCCACTCGGGCTCGAGGTAGCGGAAGAGGGCTTGGTTGTAGCGGAGGATGCCGAAGATCACGCGGGGCGGCTGTTCCTTGGCGAGGCGTTCCATCACCTTGCGGTAGTTGTCGAGGTCGGTGATGGTGACGCTCCAGGCTTCGGCGCCGGACTTGTCGCTGGGGACGCTGATGCGTTGGATGACGTCGCCCGAGCGCAGGCCCGCGGCTCCGGCCCAGCCGAGTTGCTCGGCACCGGTGATCATCACGCCCTGCACGTCGTCGTCCCAGCGGTTCTCGTCGCGGTCGAAGAAGGTCAGCTCGCGGACGCTGAGTTCGAAGTCCTTGTTGCTGTCGCGGCGGGCCTCTTCGGGCGTGAGGCGGGTGCGTTCGAGCGCGACCTTCACGTCGACCGGTGCGGGCTTGGAATCCTCGGCCTTGCGCAGCACTTTGACCACGGTCTCGGTGTCGGGCCTCATGGTGCGGATCTTGCGGTTGAGGGCGCCGGCGTCCTGCATGCCCTTCACGCTGAGCTTGTCGTTGTCGATGCCGACGATGACGTCGCCGACCTTGAGGTCGCTCTTGGCGGCCAGCGTGCCGGGGTAGATGCGGGTGATGCGATAGCCGGTCTGACCCTCGTGGCCCATCTCGCGGGCGAGATCGCGGAGCACGGGCTGGGTCGCGACGCCGAGCCACGCCTTGGCGACCTCGCGCGGCGGATCTTCCTTCTTGTCGGGGCGGGGCTTGATGAGTGTGGCCTGGCTCTTGCCGCGGCGGTCGAACTCGACGAGCAGGAACTCGGGGATCTTTAGGCGTGCTTCTTCGCTGGAGAGGTTCTTGTCCGCGCTCAGCACGTTCATCACGGCGCGGTAGGCCTCGACGGCGTCCTTGACGGTCTTGACCTGTTTGTCGCCGATTCTCGTGATGATGTCGCCGTACTGGATGTTGGGCTCGGCGAGCTCCGCGGCCGAGCCGCCCTTCACTCCCGTGACGAACACGCCATCACGGTTGTCAAGGTGCAGGTCGTCGGCGAGCTTCTCCGTGATCTCGGCGATGGTGATGCCCCAGAGCCGCAGCGCGCTGCGCTCGCCGCGTTCGGCGAGGAGTTTCTTCGTCGTGATCGTCGTCTCGGCTTGCTTGCCGGAGCGGACATAGGAAACTCTGATCGCCGAGCCAATGGGACGATCGGCGATGCTCTTGATGAGGGGCGGGATCTCTTCGACGAAGCGGATGGTCAGCGGCGTGCCGTCGATCGCGATGATGCGATCACCGGCTTGCAGCCCGGCGTCGTGGGCGGGCGCGTCTTCGACGACAGCGTTCACGAGCACGCCGTCGTCGAAGCCGGTGTCGCGGATATTTTTGAAAGAGAGGCCGATGAAGGAGCGGAGGACCTCGCCGTCCTTGCGGATGGCGTCGGAGACCTGGCGGGCGAGGCTGCTGGGGCTGGCGAAGCCCATGTTGCTGCCGCCGAGGGTGTTGATGCCGACGATTTTGCCTTCGAGATTGACGAGCGGGCCGCCGGAGTTGCCGGGGTTGATGGCGGCGTCGTGCTGAATCCAGCGGGTGAAAACGCCGGTGGTGCCGGCTTCGCCCTGCATTTCTTCGAACTCTTCGCGGAGGAAGCCGCTGCTGAAGACACGCTCGGTGTTGGAGACGATGCCGAGGGTCACGCTGCGGCTGAGCGAGAAGGGCGAGCCCATGGCCATCACGGTGTCGCCGATGGCGAGCTTGTCGGAATCGCCGAACTCGGCGATGGGCAGGTTCGCGGGATCGACGCCGAGGGACTTGAGCTCGGCGAGATCGATCTGCAGCACGGCGAGGTCGGTGAGCGGGTCTTCGCCGACGAGCTTGGCGGAGACGATGCGGCGGTCAGCGAGGGTGACCTTGAACTTGGTGCCGTCGTTGACGACGTGCTGGTTGGTGATGACGTGGCCGTCCTTGGAGATGATGGTGCCGCTGCCGGTCGAACCGCCCTTGGACTCTGCGCCGCCCTCGAAGGAAGTGGTGACGACGGAGATGTTGACGAGGGCGGGGAAGACCTTGTCGCGAGCGGACTGGACGATGGATCGGAGCTCGTCCTTGAGGCCGTCGGGAGTGGGGGTGGGAGCGGCGAACGCGGGCTGGGCGAGGCCGGCGGAGGCGAGGAGGGCGGTGAGGAGGAGTGTCGAAGCGAGAGACTTCATGAAGGACCTTTCGAAGGTTGAGGCACCGATGTGGCTTCCCTATCGACCGAATAGGCTGCTAGAAGATACCGGCGAGTCGATCAGCGGGTTCGGTCGCTCGCCACGATCACACCTGGCAGCTTGGCGGCCAGCGGAAGCACCTGCCGGATCGCGTCTGCGGGGCCGACGAGGTTCAGGTGCGCCAATTTGCGGCCTTGGCGGGGCGGCTTGGCGTAGTCGTGAAGCTTGACGAGCACTCCGGCGGCGGCCGCGTCGCGCTCGAAGGCGGCGATGGCGTCGAACGTGGGCATGGCCCCGATGATGTTGAGCATCGCAGTGGCGGGGGAGCGGAGGGTGGTCGCGCCGAGAGGCAGGCCTGCGACGACGCGGCAGTGGTTCTCGAACTGGCTGGATGCGCAGGCGTCGATAGACCAGTGGCCGCTGTTGTGGACGCGGGGGGCCATCTCGTTGGCGAGGAGGGTGAGGGCGTTGCCCTGTCGGACTACGAAGAACTCGACGGCGAGTACGCCGACGTACTGGAATTGCTCCATCAGGTGTGTGACGCTTGCGCGTGCGGCGGATTGCACTGCTTCGGGCAGCGCGGGCTCGAGGCCGACGCTGGAGACGCGGAGCATGCCGCCGCGGTGGACGTTGGTTGGCATGGGGTAGAAGACGCAGGTGCCGTCGCGGCTACGGCAGGCGATCAGTGAGGTCTCGCACTCGAAGGGCACGAACTGCTCGTAGATCAGTTCCGCGTGCTCGCGGTCCCCGGCGACTGCGCGCCACGCGGCGTCGATGTCGCTGGGCGAGCGCAGGACGAACTGGCCTTTGCCGTCGTAGCCCATGCGCCGGGTCTTGAGCACGCCGGGGACGCCGATAGAGGATGCCGCGGCGTGCAGATCCGCGATGTTCGACACCGCGGCGAACTCCGGCACGCCTAGGCCGTGGGAGCGGAAGAGGTTCTTCTCATGTAGGCGGTCCTGAGCGGTTTCGAGAATGTCCGCGTTAGGGTTGACGGCAAGCTCTGTCGCGACGCGGCGGACGGCAGCGGCGGGCACGTTCTCGAACTCGAAGGTCGCGGCGCTGAGGCCTTTGGTGAATCTGGCCAGCGCCTCGGCGTCCTCGAAATCGCCGACGATCAGTTCGCCAACGTGCGCCGCCGTCGCGTACGGCGAGGGATCCAGAAAGCGGAACCGCAGCCCCAGCGGCACACCCGCGAGCGCGAGCATGCGGCCGAGCTGCCCGCCGCCGAGGACGCCGAGCAGAGGTGGATGCGGTGGATTGGCGGGGTGGTGCGGCACGAGGGAAGGAGGGCAGGGGGCAGGGGGGCAGCGGAGCAGGTGTGCAGCGATGAGACGAAGACTAACGAGACTTCTTTGCGGCGAGGTTGAGTTGGCGACGCGTGCGCTTCAACTCGCTTTCGAGTTCGCGGGCGTTCAGGACGGTGTTGGTCTGCTGGGCACGCCACGCCTGGAGTTTGCGCCGCAGCGTCGGGCGTGTGATCGAGACGATCGAGGCGGCGAGCAGGCCGGCGTTCGTCGCGCCCGCTTTGCCGATGGCGAGCGTGCCGACGGGGATGCCTCCGGGCATCTGGGCGATCGAGAGCAGCGAGTCGAGGCCCTTGAGCGTGCGGCTCTCGACGGGCACGCCGAGGACAGGGACGCAGGTCTGGCTGGCGCACATGCCGGGGAGGTGGGCGGCCCCGCCCGCGCCGGCGATGATGACCTCGATGCCGCGGGATTCGGCGGACTTGGCGTAGGTGAAGAGCCAGTCGGGCGTGCGGTGGGCGCTGACGACGAGGATCTCGTAGGGGATGGCGAGGGCGTCGAGGATGTCGGCGCTGTGGCGCATGGTCTCGAGGTCGGAGCGCGAGCCCATGATGATGCCGACGAGGGGCGTGGAGTGCGGAGTGGCGCGGGTGGTGGCGCGGGGCATGGCAGAGGGTACCGCGTGGAACGGGTGTTGGTGAGGCGAGGCCTGCGGCTTGCCGGTGCTCGGCCGACGCCGTGTTCACGCACTGCCGACGCAGAGCCGTCGGCAGTGGCACCCGGGCACAAGTGAAAATGGGGAGGCTACAGCATCCCGCGGTCGGAATCGTCGCGGAGCGCCAGCGGCTTGTTGAGGATCTCGTTCACGATCAATGCCTGCCGCCATGAGGCCCTGCTGTTGGGCAGGCTCTGCACCTTGATCGGGCTGGTGCGGCGCGGGGCGTTGGACAAGGTCTGCGGCGTGGGGCTGGCGATCTCGGTCGCGGCGTGGGCCGCGGCGATCCGCTGCTGCTGGGCGGCCTCGGAGCGGGCGGTGTCGCGGCGGTCCTGTTCGCGGCGGATCTTGTCGACGCGGAGGCGTTCTTCGTTCTGGGTGCGGACGCGCTCGGCGCGGGTTTCGTCGGAGAACTTGTCCTGCGAACTCTGGTTGTCGCGGCGCTGGGTGTCGCTGCGGACGTTGTCAGCGCGGTTCGCGGGCGCAGAACGGTTGGGGGTACGGGCCTCGCGGCGCTTGCGGCGCTCGGCGGCGATGTCCCGCGCCTTGCCGCCACGGGGAGGAACCGTCCCGCCGCTGGTTGAGCCCGGAGGCAGACCCAGCAGTATCTCGAGCGGGTTGGGCTGCGTCGGCTGCGGCATCGGCATGCCTGGATCGACGCGTTCCTCGCGCGATGCTTGCTCGGCTCGGGCCTGGGCCCGCCGCCGAAGCTCTTCGAGCTCCGCCTCGCGTGAGAACTCGGCGGGCACGCCCATCGGCGGCGCGGGCTCGCGCCCGGTGCGGAGGGCTTCTAGCTCGCGCTGCTGCATCTCCAGCCGGGCGCGGCGCACGGCACGCTGCTCGGCGAGGGTCTTGAAGATCCACTGCAGCATCGACCCGCCGACGACCAGCAGGATCACCACGAGCTGCATGTTGTTGAGCAGGAAGTTCACGTCCGAAGCGTATCAGGGCCGGCGTGCGTCGGTGTCCCGGCTGCCGCAGCGGTCGTAGCCTCGATGGGTGCAGGAGCGGGCTCTCCTCCCCTCTTCATTCCGCTTGCGAATCCCTCTCGGGTCGCGATCGATCGGTGCCAGGCATCGACATGCACGCCCCAGAAATGCTCAAAGGACGCGGCGATCGAGAATGACTGCAGGTGCTCGTGCGCGGCGTGGCCCATGGTCCGGCGCAGGGACGCATCGGCCACAAGGTTGACGATCGCCTCGATCCACGGCTGCTGTTGGTCGGCGGGCAGCACCCAGCCGGTGCGCTGGTGACGGACGATTTCCTGCGGCCCGCCAATGTTGGTGACGAGTGTGGGCAACCCGCTGGCCTGGGCTTCCATCACGACCTGCCCGAGCGTGTCGGTGATGCTCGGGAAGACGAACAGGTCGCTGGAGGCGTAGAGGGCGCTGAGCTCGACGCCGTGACGGAAGCCGAGGAATTGGGCCCCCGTGCCGTCCAGTTCGCGGAGCATCGCGTCTCGGTACGGCCCGTCGCCCACCAGCACGAGATCGGCGGCGACGCCGCGGGATTGCAGATGCTCGTGCGTTCGCTTCCACACGCGGCAGAGCATCGGCATGTTCTTCTCCACGCTCAGCCGGCCGACGTACAGCACCTTGACGCTCTCCGCCGAGATACCGAGTGCCGGCCAGATCGAGCGATCGCGGAACGTGGGAGCGAAGCGGTCGAGCCGGATGCCGGGGCGCAGCCGCGGCGTGCCACGCGGGTGGAGGCCAAGGTCGTGCAACCGCCGCACGTAGTCGGCGCTGCGTGTGAAGATGGTGTCGAAGCGCCGGTACACCGTGCGCATCGCGCCGCGGGTCAAGGCGTTGAACGCGGGATCGTCGTCGAACAAGTCGGCGATGTACGCGGGGAAATCGGTGTGATACGTGCCCAGCAGCGGCACCCGGAGCAGTCGCGACGCGAGCACACCCACGAGCCCGACGGGGCCTGGCGTGCTGACATGGATCAGATCGGGCTCGATCGCGCGGACTCTCCTGAGCAACGCCCGCACGTTCGGTGCGGCGAGTTCGAGCTGCGGGTAGCCAGGCATGGGACGGGCGAACAACGGCGGCAGGTTGTGGATCGTCGGCAGCGGGCGGGTGGGGAAGCGCGTGCTGGTGAGAAGGTGCAGCGGGCGGACGATGGCCAGGGATTGATCGAGGATGTCGTTGAGGAACCGCGACACGCCGTTGACGTCGCCGAGGGTGTCGGTGAAGAGCGCGACGCGGGGATGGCGGGGCGTGGCGGGCACGGGGTGGCGGAGCGGCGTGAGGTGATCGGGCTGTGCAGCGTACCGGCTGCCGGAAGCCCTGAAGACCTCGGTGAGGCAGGGGGGCCGATTCTTCCTATTCTTTCGGGCATGCCCACGCGGAAGCACCTGGCCATCTATCCCGGCTCGTTTGATCCGATCAGCTTCGGGCACCTGGACGTGATCCGGCGCGGCCGCCGGCTGTTCGATGAGCTGATCGTCGCCGTGGGCCGAAACCCCAGTAAGGACCAGCTCTTCGACGCCAGCGAGCGGCTGGAGATGACGAGGAAGCTGGTCTCCGAGCTGATCGAGAAGGAGCCCGAGGGGGCACCGGTCATAGTCAAGGGCTTCACCGGCCTGACCGTGGATTTCGCGCGGGCGCAGCATGCCAGCGCGCTGCTCCGCGGCGTGCGAAACCTCAGCGACCTGCAGTACGAGATCCAGCAAGCCGTCACCAACCGCGAGGTCGCGGGACTCGAGACCGCCTTCGTCGTCGCGGGTCAGACCTTTGCGTACACCAGCTCCACGCTCATCAAGCAGATCGCGGCGATGGGCGAGGATCTGTCAGGCTTGAACTCCATGGTCCCGCCGCTGGTCATTGAAAGGCTGCGTGAGAAGAAGCAGCAGAAGCATCCGGCCCTGGAACGCCTGCGGGCGTCGCGCGATCAGGGTGTGGAGGGCTGAGGGGGGCACAGTGGGGCAGTGGAGGAGTGGGGCAGTGGGGCAGATTTCAGCGGAGCTGGGCCGCGGCTGTCACTCGTGAGTCCGCATCGATCTTTCGTACCGCGACGCGCGTAGCGTTGTTTGTCTCGCTGCTCGCGTCCGCTTTGCTTGGCTCTGCTCCACTTCCTCACTTCTCCACTGCCCCACTTCCAAATGAACCTCCGCATCCTCTCCATCGGCACGCTTCCGTCCAATCCGCTCTGGGGCGAGCGTGGCCAAGTGCGCACCGGGCACGCGACCACGTCGCTCATCGTTGCCGGCAAGAAGCGGATCCTGGTCGATCCGGGCCTGCCCGAGCAGGCGCTCGCGGCACGGCTCGCGGAGCGCGCGGGGCTTGCGACCTCGCAGATCACGGACGTGTTCCTCACCTCCTTCCGCGCCGACGCCCGCCGCGGCATCGGGGCGTTCGCCGGGGCCACGTGGTGGATCAGCGAGGCCGAGCGTGAGGGCGTGGGCATCCCGCTGGCGACGCGGCTGAAGGAGATCGGCGAGGACCCCGAGCAGCAGGAGATCGCCGACGTCCTCCGCCGTGATGTCGCGGTGCTGCAGCGCTGCAAGGTCGCCCCGGAAGAGCTCGCCGAGCGGGTGACGCTCTTCCCGCTCCCGGGCGTGACGCCCGGGCTGTGCGGTCTGCTCCTCGAGGACGCCCGCTTCACGGTCGTGCTTACCGGCGACGCCATCCCGACCGTCGAGCACCTTGAGCGCGGCCAGGTCCCCGACGACGCGATCAACCTCAAGCAGGCGCAGGAGAGCTTCACCGACGCCGTCGAGGTCGCCGACATGCTCGTCCTGGGGCGCGACAACCTCGTGGTGAACCCCACCAAACGGCCATTTTGATGCGGCCTTTCTGACGCGGGCTTTCTGACGCGGTGAGTCCCAAACGGTGCAGCGCCCGCGGACGGGTGCGGTAGGATGCGGTCGAATGTCCACGGCTTCGCGTCTGATCGGGCTGGTGTTCACGCTGGCGCTCCTGGTGGGAGCGGCGGTGGCGGACTTCTACCTGATCGGGCGTGTGCTCCGCGAACACGCTTCGTCTCACTGGCCCAGCGTGAGCGGCACGATCGCGACCAGCACCGCGGCGCCCTATCGCAACAAGAGCTCCCGGCGCTACCGACTCTCCGTCACGTACACGTTCGACGCCGCCGGCGAGACCCGCACCGGGCGTGTCATCACGCTCGGCGAATCCCGCGGCCCGTCCTTCCGATCCGAGGCCCAGGCGCTGCGGCAGTACCCCGTGGGCGCGACGGTGCCCGTCTATTACGACCCCGCATCGCCGGGGAACGCGGCACTGGTGGTGGGGGTGCAGCGCCGGACGGTGAGCCTGCTGCTGTTCGCGGGGGTGCTCAACGCGCTCGCCCTGGTCATGCTGCGCCCCTCGATCCGCTCATTTGCATGCCGTGACGAGCCGATCCGGTACTACCTCGCCGCCGACGAGCCGCAGCGCGCGGTGCTGCGGGCGACGCACCTGAACGCGATCGAGTTCGGCGTGCTCTTCGCGGGCATGGCCAGCGGCGTCGCGGGCGTGTGCGTGCTCGCGTTGCCCGGGGCGCCCCTCACCGCGGGAGGCATCGCCGCGGGCGGCGTGGCGCTGGTGTGGCTGCTCGGATTCCTGCGCCGCAGCTCGACCCTGTCGGCGGGTCGTCACGATGTCGTGATCGAACGCGACATGGGCACGGTCACCCTTCCGTCGCGAGGCGGTGAGAGCCCGGTCGCGGTTGATATGGCGATGGTGGACCGGGTCGAGCTACGGGCGACGCCCGCCGCCAAGGCCAAGGGCGGCAGCGGCCAGGACCAATCGGCTGCCGAGGTCGTGGTGCATGTCGCGGGGCTCGATGAGCCCCGCACAGTGGCGAGCTGGATCACGATCGACGAGGCCGCGGTGATCGCATCCTGGCTGCGGCAGGAATTCCAGCTTGACCCCAACGACGTGGTGGTTTCGGTGGCGACGGAAGACGAACCCGAGACGCCTGTCGAGTGAGTGCCAAGCGCGTGGACGGTTGCGCCCGCTCACTCGTTCGGGGAGGCAGGATCTCGACGTCACTTCGAGAAGCGTTCGAAGTCGCGCTTGATCTCGTCGAGCAGATCGTTGTCGGTGGGGACCTTGGACCCCAGGATCTCGAGCGCACGGCGGGCGGCGGCCTTGGCACCGTCGGCGTCGGAGTCGGCGAAGCGTGCCCGAGCGACCACCGCGAGCGTGCGTGGGTCCTCGTCGCGGTCGCGGATCGCAATCTCGGCCAGCGTGCGGGCGAGGTGGGCCAGGTCCTTGTTGGCCGCGAGATCAAACACGCCGGCGCGAGCGCTCACGTCGTCCGCGAATCGGATCAGCTCGGCCCGGTCCTCGTCGCTGCCCGAGGTGCAGGCGTCGCGGAGCTTCTCGCCCGCGGCGAGCATCCGCTTTGGGTCCTTGGCACGCTGGGCCCGCACGATCTCGATGCGCAGCCACGCCACGTCCTCGGTGTGCTCGATCTGCTGACGCACCGCCTCGAGATTCCACTGATCAGCCAGGATCGCGTTGAGAACGGGCGTGGTCTGTCCCGGGCGGCCGTACCAGGCGATCCGGCCTTTAGGATCGATCACGATCACCATCGGTTCCTGATGCCCGCCCAGGGCGAGGAGGTACGCGTCACGGGTCGTGCTGGCGTCGTCCCACGCGAGCGGGAAGCGCACGTAGTGCTTGTACGCATCGAGAACGGTGTTGAAGTCGTTGCGGGTGGCGCCCTTGTTCTCGCCGGTGATGCCAACGACGCGCACGAAGCGATCGCGGAAGCGCTCGGAAAGATTGGAGACCGAGTCGAGCAGCGTCTTGATCGGGCGCTGGCTGGACGAGAAGAAGACCAGCACGTACGCCGTGCCGGGCTGCAGACCCTCCTTGGGCGCGCCGGACTCGACGATCCATTCACGCACACGCAGGGCCGGGGCGGGGTCTCCGATGCGGAGCGTGCGCGCGGGCTGCTTGTCGGGGACCGAGAGCGAGACGCCCTCCTCAGGGGCCAGAACGCTTGCGCGGGGCGGCATTGAACTCGGCAGGCTCGCAAGCCGTGCGGGTTCCTGCGGGGCGGCGAGCAGCATGAACGCTGAGACGAGGGCGGCGGTAGGCATGCGGTGTCCTCTCAACCCAAGCCGCCGGTGCGTGTCGGGGAACGCCACGCCCGAGCGGCAGACAGCATTCCGTCGGACACGATCAGAGTTGCACAAAAACAGCGTGGCCCGCCGGAGTGGCGGGCCACGCGAAACATACGAGCCGGTGGGCGCTACTTAGCGCTCTTGTATTCCTTCAGGGA
This sequence comes from Phycisphaerales bacterium, assembly GCA_036392375.1. Lineage (GTDB taxonomy): Bacteria > Planctomycetota > Phycisphaerae > Phycisphaerales > UBA1924 > JAFEBO01. The sequence goes on along the minus strand of DASVYC010000108.1, from coordinate 9,326 downwards.
CTTCTCCAGCTCGGCCTTGTCCTTGTCGTTGTCGGCGAGCTTCACGGCCTTGGACTGAATCTCGATCGCCTTCTTGGTGTCGCCCTTCACGAAGTACACGCGGGCGAGGGTGTCGAGGATGCCGGGGTCCTCGCCGCCGGTCGCCTTGTCGGCCTTCTTCGCGGCGTCGAACGCGATCTCGATCAGCTTGGGATTCGACGCCACATCGAGCTTGCGGCCGGGGTCCACGATGCCCCAGGCGATGTAGTTGTAAATGCCCGGGTTCTTGTCCGCGTACACCATGAGCTTGGGTGCCGCCTCGATGATGTTGGCGACGTCCTTGGCCCGCAGCGCGCGGGCGAAGGTGATCTGGGCCATGTCCGACGCCCGGTCGGCCTCGAACGCGCTGCGGGCAGCGTCGATGTCCCACTTGCCCGCGACGATCTTCTCCAGCGGCTCATCCATGACAAAGGGCGAGCCGATCCACGCGATCACGCCGTTCTGATCCACGATGAATGCGGTCGGGATCCCGCTCTGCGCGGCGGCGGTCATGTAGGCCTCGTTGGTCGCGCGGCCGTTGTCCCACGCGACGGTGTAGCCCATCGTGTCGCCCTTCTTTTCCACCATGGACTCAACGCCCTGCAGGTTGTTGCGAGGGTCTTCGCTCGTCACACCGATGATCGTCACACCCTTGCCGGCGTACTTTTTCTGGAGCTCGGAAAGGTGCGGCATGCTCTTGATGCACGGGCCGCACCAGGTCGCCCAGAACTCAACGACGTAGACCTTGCCCTTCTCAAACGACTGCACCGGGCTGTTCTTGACCCACTTGGCGATGTTCAGCGCCGGCGCGGGGTTGCCGAGCGTCATCGAGCCGGGCTCGATCGCCGCGGGCTTTGGAGCACCCGGCGCAGGCTCGGCATGGACGGCGAGTGCGATCCCGGAGGCCAGGACGACGGCGGCGAGGGTGGCGGTCAGCTTCAAGCGGAGACTCCTTCGTTGGGACGCGATCACAAAGTGCGCGGTTGAGGATGCACAAGCGCGGCTGGGCGGCCTGCAGACGATCTGCAGCATATCAGACGCCTCCCACAGGCGAACGGTTCAAACTTCTGATCGGCCAAACCGCTCCTGGCGTGCGGGTCTGTTCGGTTACTGGGCGGACTCGTACTCAGCCAGAAACCCCTTGAGATAGCCGGTCAGGTAATCCCCCTCGTCCGCACCGACCTCCAGCGCCTTCTTCACCAGCGCGACGGCCTCATCCCGCTTGCCCGCGAGAAACCGCGCCCGTGCCAGCGCATTGAGGGTGTAGGCGTGGGGTGCGGGACGCAGCGTGTTCGCCCGCTCGATACCTCTCGTGACCGCTTCGAGCAGCTTGGGATGGTCGGCCAGGCGTAAGTCCTTGGAATTGGCGAGCACCGCCCAGCAATGGGATGTCAGCGCTTCGACGTCGTCGTGATACGACGCGAGGATGTCCGCCGCGAGGGGCTCGAGCGCGGCGGCATCCTTGGCGGCGACCGCGTCGTACCACTTGGCGCTGCGGATGTCGCGTGCGAGCTTGGCGTCGAATTCCTTGGCCGCACGTTCCAGATCCCACGTCCCCGCGAGCACCGAAGCGAGCGGCTCGTCCAGGTCCTTGGGAAGGCCGACCCAGGCCAGGCGGCCCTGGCGATCGACGATGAACGTCGCCGGGATCCCCGAGCGTGCGGTGCCCTTGAGGTAGGCGTCGTATGTGGTCTTGCCTTGATCGAAGGCGACGGGGTAGTTCATGCCGTCGCCCTTGCGGGTGACGAAACGCTCGACCTTGTCAAGGGTGTTGGCCGGGTCGCCGGCGGTCACGCTGATCACCTGCACGCCGTCGGCGCGGTGCTTTTCCTGCACGTCACGCAGGTGCGGCATCGCGGCGATGCACGGGGCGCACCACGTCGCCCAGAACTCGACGATGTACACCTTGCCCGATTCGAACGTCGTCACGGGCTCGCCCTTGATCCACTTGGAGGCGACGATCGCGGGGGCCGGGGACCCGATGCGGAGCGACCCGGTCTCGACCGCGGCGGGGGCCGGGGCGCTCGCCGCCAGAACCGGGCACGACATGAAGAGGCCGAGGGCAAGAACAACAGGCGACGCGACGCGGGCGGCTGGATGCACGGGAGGCTCCTGGAGGGTCACGAGGCGGGGTGACGCGGCGCCATGGAGTCGCCGCGGGGCAGTGTTTAGATGCGTTCCGAGAACCTGAGTTCCCCTTGAGTTCCTAGTGGGTTCCCCTGATGGTTGGGCGCAACGCGTCGGCGGGAAGGGGTGAGAACTGACTTACTTTGAGAGCGGAGGCGGTGCGGAGTAGCCACCGGAGTCTGCGATGGCGCACGGCGACATACGGAGAATGCCATGCATATGCACGCCCGCTTGCTGAAATGCCGAGTCTTCGGAGCCGTTGTGATCGCCGCTGTGCTGGCGGTCCGGGTGATGGCCGGGCCGCTGTCGCCGCCCGCGGGGCCGGTCGGTGCGAGTTACAAGACCTTGAGCGAGGTCGAGCCCCGGATCGCGGTGAACGAGACCAACACCCCGGGTGCCGGCACGACGGCGGTCTACAAGATCACCGCGCCCGGGTCGTACTATCTGACCGGCAATGTCACGGCGGTTGGCAGCAAGAACGCGATCGGCATCTACGCCAACAACGTCACGCTCGATCTCAACGGCTTCACCGTCGAGGGTCTGGCCGGAAGCACCAGCGCGGTGATCCTCGTTGCCGGTGATTCGACCAACCCGTCCGTCGACCCTCGCGGCAACGTCACGATCAAGAACGGCACCGTGCGGGGCGGCGGTGGCGCCGGGGTGCTCTCGCAGTCAACAGTGAGCGGGGTGCGCCTTTCCGGCGTCACCGCGCGGAACAACACCGGAACGGGTTTCGGCATCGGCGACCGCTCCCAGCTCGAAAACTGCTCCGCGTCGGACAATGGTTCCCACGGCTTCTTGCTCGGGAGCGACGTCGTCGTGATCGCCTGCATCGCCCGCACCAACGGCGGCGATGAGTTCCGCGCCGGCGCAGGGTCGGTCTTCTCAAACTGCCTTGCCGACAACGGTGGGGCCAACGGCGCAGGCTTCAATGTGGGCGCGGGCGCCGCGTTCAGCAACTGCACCGCGATCAACAGCCAGCTCGACTCGGGCTTTGAATGCGACGGCGGCGGAGCGTTCGAGAACTGCACCGCCCGCGGCAACGGAGGCTCGGGCTTCCGCGGCGACGGCGACGGCAACGTTTTCACCGGTTGCACCTCCAGCGAGAACGGCGCCCACGGCTTCTCATTCACCAACTCCACCACCATCGCCAACTGCAACGCGTTCTCCAATGGGCAGCACGGCGCCCTCGTCACAAGCGGCTCCACGATCACCGGCTCCACGTTCCGGGGCAACGGCATCGACGGGATCCGAGCCTCCAACGCGTGCGTGATCCTCAACAACTCGTGCTACAACAACACCGGGGCCGGCATCCTCGTGACGGGGTCCGGCAACACGCGCGTCGAGGGCAACACGGTCACCAACAACGCGACGGGTATCAGCGTCGCCGGCGGTGCGATCGTGGTCCGCAACACCGCTTCCAACAACCCCGCCGCCACGGGCGCGAACGACTTCGTCTCCTCGGGCAACAACGCCATCGGGCAGATCTTCGACGTCACCGCCGGCGCGACCATCACGACCAGCAATTCGTTCGCGAACTTCAAGTATTGAATGCGTTGGATCGTGCGGGATTCTCGCCCGGAATGCTCGATCGCATCAGCCGCGCTTGATGGCCCCGACGCACTCATTGTGCCGCCCCGCGGCTTCACCTGAAAGGAAAGTGCCATGCGTCGTCCGATCGATCGAACCGCCGTCTCGTGCCTGCTTCTGTCCGCGGGGATCGCGTCGGCGGGGCCGTTGATGCCGCCCGCGGGTCCGGTCGCTTCGACACCGGGCCCCGAGCCTCGAATCGCGATCAACGCCGTAAACACGCCGGGCGACGCGGACGGCACGCCCAGCGTCTACAAGATCACGCAGCCGGGCTCGTATTACCTCGCTGGCAACATCACCGGCCAAGCCAGCAAGGACGGCATCGAGATCGCGTGCTCGCATGTCACCATCGATCTGAACGGGTTCACGCTTCAGGGTGTGAATGGGAGCAACACCGGCATCGTGGCCGCGGGTCCGTACCGCGGTATCGTCATCCGCAACGGCACGATCGACAACTGGAGCAACCGCGGGATCGAGCTGGAAGGGCAGTCGCCGGCGGCATCGCCCACCGGTGCGGTGATCGAAGGCGTCATCATCACGGGCCAGAGCGAGGTCGGCATCGAGGTCGCTGGCGACGCCACCATCAGCGGCGTCACCATCGACGGCGTCAACTCCGGCATCGTGGGCGGCGTCGGCGTCACGATTCGCGATAGCAAGCTGCGGGTTCAGAGCACCGGCGTGGACGTGGACAGCGCGGGCCTCATCGAGCGCTGCGATCACCGCGGCGGACAGGTCGGCTTGACCGTGGGCGGACGTGGGAGCGTGGTCCGAGACTGCGTCGTCAGCGACGTTGACATCGGCATCACCATCTCTGTGGGCGTGGGAAACGATGGCGCGCTCATCGAGGGATGCGTCGTGTCCTCGTTCACAAACCTCGGCATCGCCGCCACCGGCACCGGCTCCGCCCGCGTCGAGGGCAACACCATTAGCGGCGACGCCGCGTTGCTGCCGAGCGCCGGCATCTGGATCGGCGATCTCTGTCAGGCCACCAACAACGTCGTCCGCAACGTCCGCGGCAACGCCGGAGCATCGGTCGGTATCCTGGTCTCGGGTGTGATCGGTCGGGCCAATGTTCGCGGCAACACCGTCGTCAACTGCGACAAGGGCATCAAGGCAAACAACGGCGGCAACGCCATCTACTCCAACGAGCTCAGCCAGAACACCAAGCATTTCGAGCTGGCGTCCGGCAACCGGGTCGGGCCGATCTCGATCGGGACGCTCTCGCCTCAGATCGACGGCAGCACCGGTGGAGCGGGCATGGGTTCGACCGACCCGACCGCGAACATTCTCTACTAACCGATATCCGTTCGGGATCTCGGAGAACTTCCTTCCACCAGTCCACAGCATCTTCCGGCTTTTGCTTGGCGAAACGCGCCTGTTTCGGTATTCTGTCCGCGAGGACCTCCATGAAACGATCCGTTGCCACCTGCCTGATCGCGCTGTCGGCCGCTCCCGTGGCCGCGAGCGCCCAGTCCTTCCGTGTGGTCCCGCCCAACAAGTTCGCCTGGGCGGAGAACATCGGGTTTCTGAACTGGGCCGACGCGGGATCGCCCGCGGGCAGCCGGGGCGCGAAGTTCTTCGTCAGGCCCGCCGGCGGTTTCTTCCGCGGGTTTGTCTGGAGCGAGAACTGTGGTTGGATCAACCTCGGCAACGGCGACGGCCCGTACGCCAACACCAACAACACCAACTTCGGTGTCAATGCCAACGCCGCGGGGCAGCTCAGCGGCTTCGCGTGGGGCGAGAACATCGGCTGGATCAACTTCAGCGGCGGCGCCCTCGCCACGCCCGCTCAACCATCACGCATCGACTTTCTAGCCAGCCGCCTCCGGGGTTACGCCTGGGGTGAGAACATCGGCTGGATCAACCTCGATGATGCCAACGTGTTCGTCGGAATCGGGCCCGGCTGCCCGTGCGATCTGAACGCGGACGGCTTTGTGGACGATCTCGATTTCCAGATCTTCGTCGTGGCGTACGACACCGTGCTGTGCGACGACCCGTCGATGCCCTCGGGCTGCCCGGCCGATTTCAACGGCGATAACGCCGTGGAAGACCTGGATTTCCAGATCTTTAGCGTCGCATACGACGCTGTGCTGTGCCCGTAAGCCGCCCCCCTCGCCTCCCTGCGTTCCCCTCGCCGCCCGGCTCGCGCCGGGCGGTTCTCTTTGCTGACCGGGGCCGCCACCACGCCGACAGGAAGCGGTATATTGAAACATCCCGAACTCTTTCACCAAAGAGAAGCCATGATCATGGACACACACCTCAACCGGATTCCTTCACATGCGGCGATGACTCGGATGCTCAGCGGTGCGCTGGCGCTGCCGGGATTGGCTTTTGCACTGCCGATCGGAATCGTGTCGGGGCTGTGGACCTCAACCGCCGCGGCCGCCGCGTTGGCGGTCGCCGGGCCGCAGCTCAAGGGAACGTGGGCGGGGTCGGTGAAGATTCCCGGATCGCCGCTGGAGTTCGTCCTGCGTTTCACGTCCGAAAGCGAGGGCACGATCGCGATCCCCTCGCAGAAAATCGAGGGCTTCGCGATCGAGAACATCGCGATCGACGCCGCGGCGTCGCCACCGACCGCGACCTTTCGCATCAAGGAAGTCCCCGGCGCGATCGGCGGCAACCCGACGTTCAAGGGCACGTTCAACGCCGACGCCAACGTCATCAGCGGCGAGTTCACGCAGGGGCCCGCCAAGTTCCCCTTCGAGATCAAGCGCGGCGATCCCGACGACGCGCTCGCATCGGCGTTGCAAGGCTTCGACGAGCTCGTTGAGAAGACTCGCGAGGCCTGGCAGGTCCCGGGACTGGCGATCGCGATCGTCAAGGGCAACAGGGTCGTCTACGCCAAGGGCTTTGGCTACCGCGATCTCGACAAGAAGCTCCCGGTCTCGGAGAACACGCTCTTCCCGATCGGCTCGTCCACCAAGGCCTTCACCACCTTCGTGCTCGCGTCGCTCGCCGACGATGGAAAGTTCGACTGGGACAAGCCGGTGACGACGTATCTTCCGTCGTTCCGCCTGTTCGACCGCGTGCTGACCGAGCGCATGACCGGACGCGATCTGGTCACGCACCGCTCGGGACTGCCCCGTCACGACTTGCTCTGGTACGGCGCTCCAGACCTGCCGCGGACGGAGCTTGTGAAGCGTCTGCCCTATCTGGAGAACAACAAGGATCTGCGCGAGCGCTGGCAGTACAACAACCTCATGTTCCTCACCGCCGGCGTCGTGGGCGAGACACTCACCGGCAAGACCTGGGAGGACAACGTCCGCGAGCGCATCCTCAAGCCGCTGGGGATGAACCGGAGCGGCTTCACGCTCAAGGACATGCAGGCAGATCCGGATTTCTCGCTCGGCTACCGCGAGGACGCGGACACGTTCAAGGTCGAGCGGATGGACTTCCGCGAGCTGGTCAACATGGGCCCCGCGGGCTCCATCAACTCCTCGGTCAAGGAAATGGCCAACTGGGTGATCCTGCACCTGGGCGATGGCGAGCTGCCCGAGTCGCTCTCCGGACCGGCCGCGGGCAAGCGCATCCTCCGCGCCGGGAGCATGAAGGATCTGCACACGCCGCAGATGACCCGCGGCGACGGCAGTTCGGAGACTCCAGAGATCGTGCCCGTCGGTTACGCGCTGGGTTGGTTCGTCGATGTCTACCGGGGCCGCCGCGTCGTGCATCATGGCGGCAACATCGACGGCTTCTCCTCGATGGTCGCGCTGCTGCCGCAGGACGACCTGGGCTTCGTCGTGCTCACCAACATGAACGGCACGCCCACCCGCGACCTGCTCGTCCGCCACGCCATCGACCGCATCCTCAAGCTCGATCCCGTTGACTGGAGCGGTCAAGCCCTCACCAAGCGCGACGCGGCCCGCAAGCAGGGCACCGAAGCCAAGTCCAAGCTGAACGAAACCAAGAAGCCCAACGCCCCGCACTCGCACCCGATCAGCGAGTACGCCGGCGCGTACACCCATCCGGGCTACGGCACGCTCACCATCACGACCACCAGCGACGGCGCTCTCGCGTTCACCTACAACAACATCACCACGACGCTCGAACACTGGCACTACGACATCTTCAAGGGTGTCAAGAACGACGCCGATCGCACCTTCGAGTCCTTCACGCTCCAGTTCGGAACCGGCCTCGACGGCGAGATCGACAGCGTCCGAGGCGCCTTCGAGCCCAGCGTCGCGCCGATCGTTTTCCAACGCCAGGGCGACCCCGAGCTGAAGGACAAGGCGTTCCTCGCCAGGCTCGCGGGCCAGTATCTCATCATGGGCGTGCAGCCCTGCACCATCGCGCTGCAGGACGGCACCCTCACCGCCGCGCTCCCCGGTCAGCCGCTCTACGAGCTCGTCCCCGCTCGCAATCGCACGTTCAAGCTCAAGCAGATGGAAGGCTTCAGCGTCCAGTTCGTGCTCGAGGGCGACGCAGTCACCGAGCTCAAGTTCATCCAGCCCAACGGCGTGTTCACGGGCAAGCCGGTGAAGAAGTAAAGAACCGGCTACTCCGCTCGAACCGGACACACACAGCCTTCGAAGCGTGAGGCATGGACGGTCTTCTGTCCATTCCAACGCTGTTGACGGTTGCGTGTCGACCCGCTCCGAATCCGATTCCTCCGCTCGTCGCCCTCGCGACATGCATCGCGATCCCGATTGCCGTTCGCTCTGTTCTGACGCATCCTGAACGACGAGTCCTGATTCCCGAACCACGCTGCGGGCGGTGCGGGTATGACCTCCACGGACTTGATCCGTGCGCTGCGTGTCCCGAATGCGGCGCCGGACCCGACGCTCGCGACGGGCCCGCGATATCGCACCGATGTCCGAGCAAAGGCGGATGGGTTGATTTGCTGCTCGTGCTCTCGCCGTTGTTACTTTTCGGCTGGATACCACCGCCGGCGGTCGCGGCTCGATATGCGTGGCGTGGGTATCAGTGGTCAACCGGTTGGACTATTGCCGACGAGATCTGGGCGTACCCGATCTGTGCCGTATTTGCGACGGTCCTTGGATGTGTGTTCATCGCGAGGGTGACCGTGAGCAAGGCGTTGACGCTGCGACGCGTCCTGATGCTCGCCACGATTCTCCTGGGGGCATCCCTGACCGCGGCGATGTGGGCCTTTGCCGCGATGCAGCCGTCATCGAGCGCGGAGCACTGCGATTCCGTCCTTGTCCCCGTTGTACTGCTTCTTGTTTGCGTGAACGGTTTGTATTCGCGAGCGAGCGCCTCGGGAGTGCAATGAAGACATGCGACCTTCCCGATATGCTTGCCTTCATGCACTCCGAAGCCGCTCTGGTCGTATCCGGTCTTGTCTGCGTCGCCACGCTCGCCGCCGCTCAGACACCTCCTCGCGCCGAGAAGATCCCGCGCGAGACCACTGTCCACGGCGTGACGCTCCAGGACGAGTACTTCTGGCTTCGCCAGCGCAACGACCCCGTGCTGGGGCCCAAGGTGATGGAGCACCTCAAGGCGGAGCGCGCGTACTGCGACGCCGTGATGGCGCACACCAGTGAGCGGCAGCAGACGCTGTACGACGAAATGGTCGCCCGCGTGCAGCAGACCGACATGAGCGTGCCGTACCGGCGTGGCATATGGACGTACTA
>DASVYC010000107.1:0-20777 GCA_036392375.1 Phycisphaerales bacterium | reverse complement strand
CCCAGCCCCTTGCGGTACGACACCGCCGCCGGTCCAAATCCCAGAGCGAAGGCGAGCACGCGGATGCCCGCCCACCGGGCCGCGACGAAGTGGCCCAATTCGTGCACGAAGATGATCAGGCCGAAGCCGATCACCACGAGGGCGAGATCTAGCGCGCGGCCGAGCAGAGCGATCAGGTCGGTCATGAAGTTCTCCAGCAGATGCTATCGGCCACGAGGTGCGTGCGAAACCGAAAGAGAACCGCGAGCGGGGGCGTCGATGGGCTCCGCCGCACGCCATCGCGGATCATGCGAGCGTCAAAAACACCGGCGGGCCCTGGAGGGCCCGCCGGCGCGTGAAGAGACCCTCTCTGAAGAGGAGAGTTCGGTGGGAGCGGCTTACGAGCCGTACTTGACGGTGCAGCCGTAGGGCTTGGTCGTCGCCGTGGTGACGGGCTTGTTGGCGAGGACCTCGTCGAGGGCCTTGGCGACGTAGTTGGTCTTGCCGGTGCCCTTCATGTCCTTGTTGTCGTCGATGGCGCCGTGATAGACGACCTTGCCTTCCTTGTCGAGGACGAACATCTCGGGTGTGCGGGTCGCGCCGTAGGTCTTGCCGACCTTGCCCGACTCGTCGAGGAGGATCGGGTACTCGATCTTCCAGTCCTTCTTGATCGAGGCGTTGGTGTCCTTGCCCGCGCCTTCCTTGCCCGCGGCGCCGCTGTTGATGGCGAGGAAGACCACGCCCTTGTCGCTGTACTTCTTGTTCAGCTCGTTGAACGTGTTGGCGCCCTCGTAGTGCTTCTTGACAAAGGGGCAGCCGGGGTTGAACCACTGCAGGACGACAACCTTGCCAGCGAAGTCGCTGAGCTTGATCGCCTTGCCGTCCGTGTCGGTGAGCTCGAAGCCGGGGGCCACGCTACCGACGGCGATGGTTTCGGTCTTCTTGTCGTCCTTCTTGTCCTTCTTCGCGTCCTTGTTGTCGTGCTGCGCGTGCTTGTCGTCCTTGTGAGCCTTGTCGTCGCCCGCGAGCGAGACGGCGGCGGGGATGGTCATGCCGAGGGCCAGAAGACCGACAAGCGAGAGTTTCGAGACTTTCATTGTTCAGACTCCGTGGTGCGCGATGCGTGCGACTCAGCGCGCCGGCGAGAACCGCCCGGGCGCGACAATCAAACATCCGCGGCGACACGCCGCGGTAGAGGTACTACCAGTATCGGACCTTTGCGGTTCGCGCGGCCAAATCACAAAGCTCCGTTTCCGGTGCTCTTGAGACGCTGGTTCGGCGGCACGTGTTCCGAGCTCACGCGCTTTTTGCCGTGATTTCAGCCGCCTTTGGCGGAGGTATCGATCCTGAAATAGGCGGGCTTCTTGTCGGTGCCGCTCCAGACACCCAGAACGCCGAACGCTCGCGCACGGATTTTGTCAGGTCCCGCAAACGGAACTTTCAGTGTCGGCCCGTCGGCACGCGTGTGCTTGGCGGGCTCGTCAAGGTCGGTGCACTCCGAGCCGGGGTAAAACTCCAGCCGCGTGGCGTTGGGGGCCTGCACGGTCAAGGCCCCACCAGCGACCTTGGCGGCGATGCTCCCGTCGGTCGGAAGCGGGACCGGCATCCGGGCCCGCGACGCATCGATCAGTTTCGCGTCGTCCGATCTTTGGCTCGCCTCGCGAGAGACGGGCAGCGCGATCGACGACTCGCCGGCACCAAAGACGCAGACCTCGCTGCACTCGAGCCAGTTCATCTTGACCCCGATCGTGACCTTCTCGCCCGGCTTGGCGTCCTGCGGCACGTGGAGAGGCACCAGCAGCGTCACCTGCCCCTCGTACACGCTGTCGTACACGTCGCCGGGAGCGATGTACCGCTGCGGCGCGGGCCACTCGATCTCGCCGAAGCTGTACCCCTCGGGCAGCTTGGCTTCTTCGATCTTGGGCGGGTTGCCGCCGCCTTCCAGCCCCTTGTAGTAGACGTGCCAGTGTGGCTCCATGGTGAACACCAGCCCGAGCGTCTGGGTCGCGCCCGGTCGCAGGTGGGTCTCCTCGCTGATCAGCTTCAGCGTGACATGGGGGCGGTTCTTGTTGTCGGCGCCGGGCTGCAGTGCCAAGCCGGCGGCGAGCGCGGTGCAAAGGATGGTGGTAAGCATGGGTGAAAGGAAAGAAGGCCAGTGAGTCTCAGCCGCGGGCCTCGACCCGCGCGGGCCGAGGCCGATCCGGCGCACAACCCGCCGAACCGGTGTACCCTGCGAACATGCTACTGACCTTCGCCGATGCGTGTTCGCGTGGGGCCCGCTCACCTTGGATGCCGCTGGGTCGCCTGGCGGTGCTGGCGATGCTCGCATTCGCGTTCCTCGCCGCGGGCTGTGAGAAGGACACCCGCGACACCGACATCGTCTACATCAAGCTCGGGGAGGTCTCCGAACTCTGGCGAGACTCGGAAGGGAACCCGACCAAGCTCCTGCTGATCGATCCGCGCCCCCAAGCGGAGTTTGAAGCCGGTCACATCCCCGGCGCCCGCAACATCCTGCTCACCAAGTTCGACGGCAACAAGGGCCGCGATCCGCGCATCGAGGCCTTCGAGAACGTGATCATCTACGGCGAAGACCCGGCCAGCCCGATCGCACGGGCGGTGGCGAAGCGCATGATCGCGATGGAGTACGAGAACCCGCCGTTCTTCGCGGGCGGGCTCAAGGAGTGGAAGGCGGCCAACCTTCCGATCGAAAAGGGCCCCGGCAAGCCGCTGCCTGCGGCACGCGCCACGAACACCCGTGGGCGAGCTCGCCAGTAAGCGCGACTGCGATCGTTCCATCCGCCGCGGACTCCTTGTGTTATCGCGTACAATCGCCCCATGCTGCGACAGGTTCATTCTCCCCGCGTCGATGCGGTGATGGCGGCGGAGCGAGCCGCCACGTTCACCAAACGCTCGATCAAGAAATCCTCCAAGATGGCGGGCCTGCGCCTCGCCCTCTCCACCCTCGACCTCACCACCCTCGAAGGCAAGGACACGCCAGAGAAGGTTCGCGCTCTGTGCGTCAAAGCCGTCAACCCCGGCACCGGCCAGAGCGACTTGCCCGACAACCTGCCCAGCGTCGCCGCGGTCTGCGTGTATCCGTCGATGGTGAAGTTCTGCAAAGAGACTCTGAGTGAGCTCGGCGCCCTCGGCCGCGTCAAGATCGCCTCGGTCGCCACCGGCTTCCCCAGCGGTCAGTACCCGCTCGATGTCCGACTGGAGGACACTAAGAAAGCCATCCGCGACGGTGCGGACGAAATCGACATGGTCATCAATCGCGGGGCGTTTCTCAGCGGCAAGTACGACGTCGTTGCTGACGAGATCCGCGATGTGAAGGCCACCTGTCTCCGCGAAGGCCCCGCCGTCGGCCGCCCGATCGCGCTGAAGGTCATCCTCGAAACCGGCGAACTCGAAACCCTCGACAACGTGCGGCGGGCAAGCGATCTGGCGATCGTGGCGATGGAAGAGGCGAAGAGAGACGCAGCGGAAAGAGACGGAGAGACGGAGAGACGAAGAGACGGAGTGAAAGCCAAAGAAAACGGCTCGGCAAACGGCACCCACGCCGCTCTTTCCGACCCTCGATCCCTTGATGCCTCGATGCCTCGATGCCTTCCCACCTTCGACTTCATCAAAACCAGCACCGGCAAAGTCACCCCCGCGGCGACCATGCCCGTCACGCTCGTGATGCTCGAGGCCGTGCGCGACTGGTACCTCCAGACCGGCCAGCTCGTCGGCGTCAAACCCGCCGGCGGCATCCGCACCGCCAAGCAGTCGCTGCACTACCTCGTCATGGTCAAAGAAACTCTCGGCTCGCTCCCCGCCGTCGGCACCAGCGTCGACGACCAACACCCCGGCGGCTGGCTCACCCCCGAACTCTGGCGCTTCGGAGCATCCGCCCTCGCCAACGACATCCTGCGCCAGATCTCCTGGCTGCACACCGGTAAGTACCGGGCTCAGTACGACGTGACCGAAGCCTGATTGCATCGCACGCACGCCGCTTTATTCGCTCGCACCGACACGGCTGGACCAACTCATGACGACCGCCGACACCAACGCCCCTTCTCTTTCCAGCGCCCCGACCTCCGCGGCCAAGCCCGCCAAGCCATCCAAGCCCGGCTGGGACTACTCCCCCGCCCCCGAGACCGTGAAGGTGGACATCGCCTCCACCTACGGCCTCTTCATCGACGGCAAGTTCCAAACGCCGCGCAACGCCGAGCGCTTCGCCACGCTCAACCCCGCAACCGAGGAGACGCTCTCCGAGGTGACGCAGGCGAGCGACGCCGATGTGGACCGGGCCGTGAAGGCCGCACACGCCGCCCTGCCCAAGTGGGCCGGCCTGCCCGCGATCGAGCGCGCCAAGTACATCTTCCGCATCGCCCGCCGCATCCAGGAGCGCGGCCGCGAGCTCGCGGTGCTCGAGACCCTCGACAGCGGGAAGCCGATCAAGGAATCCCGCGACGTGGACATCCCGCTCGTCGCGGCTCACTTCTTCTATCACGCGGGCTGGGCGGACAAGCTCGAGTACGCCTCTGGGAAGGCATCAAGGCATCAAGGCATCAAGGCATCAAGTGGGAAGAAGCTTCTGCCCGAAGTCGCCCCCGGCGTGCGTCCCGTCGGAGTCTGCGGGCAGGTCATCCCGTGGAACTTCCCGCTGCTGATGGCCGCGTGGAAGATCGCGCCCGCGCTCGCCTGCGGCAACACAGTCGTCCTCAAGCCCGCCGAGACCACGCCGCTCACCGCGCTCCGGCTCGCCGAGATCTTCGAAGAGATCGGCCTGCCCCCCGGCGTCGTCAACATCATCACCGGCGACGGCCGCACCGGCAAGGCGCTCGTCGAGCACCCGCTCGTCGACAAAGTCGCCTTCACCGGCTCCACCGAAGTCGGCAAGCGCATCGCCAAGGCCACCGCCGGGCCGCGCCCCGACGGCAAGTTCAAGCGCCTCACCCTCGAGCTCGGCGGCAAGTCGCCCCACATCATCTTCGAGGACGCCGCCATCGACCAGGCCGTCGAGGGCATCATCAACGGCATCTACTTCAACCAGGGCGAAGTCTGCTGCGCCGGCTCGCGCCTCTTCGTGCAGGAATCGATCGTCGAGGAAGTCACGAAGAAACTCGAGATCCGCCTCGCCTCGCTCCGCGTCGGCGACCCGATGGACAAGAACACCGACGTCGGCGCGGTGAACAGCAAGGAACAACTCAATCGCATCGAGCACTATCTGAGCCTGGGCGAGAAGGAAGGCGCGACCCTCCGCCGCGCCAACGCGAGCACGCTGCCCAAGAAGGGATACTGGTGCCGCCCGTGCTTCTTTACCGGCGTGCAGCCGTCGCACACGATCGCCCGCGAAGAGATCTTCGGCCCTGTGCTCAGCGTGCTGACCTTCCGCACGCCCGAGGAAGCCGTCAGCCGCGCCAACAACACCGCGTACGGCCTCGCCGCAGGCATCTGGACCGAAAAGGGCTCGAAGATGCTCTCGATCGCCAAGCAAATCAAGAGCGGCGTGGTCTGGTGCAACACCTACAACAAGTTCGACCCGACGTCACCCTTCGGCGGCTTTAAGGAGAGCGGGTTCGGCCGCGAGGGCGGAGTGCAGGGGCTGAAGGCGTATCTGGAGGTGTGATTCGCACGTTCAGAGAAGGCAGTTCACCACGGAGATCACAGTGAACACGGAGTGGAGACGGGGAGGGTGAGGCCAAACTCCGAGTTGCTTGCGCGATGCAACGTCATCACCGAGACGATCATCGGGGCCGCCATCGATGTTCACCGCGAACTTGGACCTGGGTTGCTTGAGAGTGCGTACGAATCGTGCCTTGCACACGAGCTCGGACTTCGTGGTCTCGACTTCGTGCGACAGGCCGCAGTTCCTGTGGCGTATAAAGGACAGTCGCTCGATTGCGGCTACAGAATTGATCTGCTCGTTGGGGGCCTCGTCGTCGTCGAGTTGAAATCGATCGACAAAACGGCAGCGATCCACGAGGCTCAGTTGCTGACATACCTTCGCCTCGCCAACAAGCCGGTTGGCCTTCTGATCAATTTCAACGTCCAGCAACTGACCAACGGCATCACACGCCGCATCAACAACATCTCTTCTCCGTGTTCTCCGTGATCTCCGTGGTAAATTGCCTTTCCCATGCCCCACGACCCCACCCAACTTCCCGCCGACCTGCCCGTCCCCAAGGACGACGGTGCCTGCCTGCACCTCCGCCGCTCGCTTCTCCCCTCGATCTCCCTCACCGCGACCAGCGGCGAGTCCATCAATCTCGCCTCCCTCACCTCCCCCACCGTTCTCTTCTTCTACCCCCGCACCGGCGTCCCCGGCCGCGCTCCGTCGCTCGGGTACCACGGCGAGGAGTGGGACTCCATCCCCGGCGCCCGCGGCTGCACGCCGCAGAGCTGCGGCTTCCGCGACCTCCACTCCCAATTCACCGCCCTCGGAGTCCGGGTCTTCGGTGTCAGCACCAACGCGACCTCGCACCAGCGCGAGTTCAAGGCACGCATGCACGTGCCGTTTGAGTTACTGAGCGATTCCAAGCTCGAACTGACGCGCGCCCTGCGGCTTCCCACCTTCGAGTTCCCCACCGAACCCGAGAACCCCACAACCCTCATCGCCCGCATGGCGTGGTACGTGGAACCGGACACGTGCTTCGACGCGTCTGTTGCCCCGACGACCCGCATTCGCAAAGTCTGGTACCCGGTCTTCCCGCCCAACGAGAACGCGACCAACATGCTCGCGTGGTTGCAGCGTCGGAGCCAGGTTCGCATCGTCCGCCGCGAAGCGCGGCACGACGCGTTCGTACGTGACGAACTCACCAAGCACTGGGCCGGCACGCAGATCTGGTCGCGCAACGTCGGCTACGACGCCGACCGCATTCCCGCCCTCGTCGCCGAACGAGAAGGTTTGCCCGTCGGCCTCTGCACGTACGAGATCCTGCCCGGCGGCGCGCAGTGCGAGGTCGTCACCCTGAGCACACGCGACGAAGGCCGCGGCGTCGGCGAACGTCTGCTCGACGCCGCCGCCGACATCGCCCGCGCCGCCGGCTGCTGGCGGATCTTCCTCACTACGTCCAACGACAACATTCGCGCACTAGCCTTCTACCAGCGCTGCGGGTGGACGCTTGCGGCTATCCACAAGGGGATCATCGACGACGCCCGCCGCCGGGGCGCACCGATCCCCAAAGTCGGCCCCAGCGGCCTGCCCATCCGAGACGAGGTCGAGTTCGAGCTGAACTTGCAATAGGAACCCTGTGCGCAAGCACAGGGCCGCCGCGACGTCCGCTTCGCAAGCACTTCGCGCCCTCCGCTCGCGCAGGAGGTTGCTGTTGTCTTCCTATCCTTCATCAATGCTCCCGATTGCCTCAGGCATCTCCGCCGACGACCAGATCGCCGCCGCTATCGCGGCCCATCTGGAGCGCACCGCTCGCATCTTCGACGAGCAACTCCGCTCCGATCTCCCGCCCGTCGCCGCACTCGTCCGTCACGTCGAGGCCTACCGGGGCAAGATGCTCCGCCCCACGCTCGTCGGCCTCTGCGGCATGGCGACGGCCGCGACCCCGAACGCGGATCTGAACACCCTTCTCACGCGCCACCACGCCCTGCTCGGCGCCGTCGTCGAGATGGTGCACATGGCGACGCTGGTGCACGACGACGTCTTGGACGAGGCAGACACACGCCGCAAGGGCTTGACAGTCAACCGCCTCCGCGGCAACGAGCCCGCGGTCATCCTCGGCGATTACCTGATCGCCTCCGCGTATCACCTCTGCTCGCAGCTGCAGGACCAACGGGCCGCGTTGGTCGTCGCCGACGCCAGCATGGTCATGTGCGCGGGTGAACTGCTGCAATTGCACCATCGCGATGACTATTCGCTGGATGAGCCGACGTACTACGAGATCGTCGCCCGCAAGACCGCCGCGCTCATCGCCGCCGCGTGCCGCCTCGGCGCCGCATGCAGCGGCGCGAGCGACGCAACCTGCGAGCGCCTCGCGACCTATGGGCGTCACTTGGGCATCGCGTTCCAGATCCAGGACGATCTGCTCGATCTCACCGGCGTGGAATCCGTGGTGGGCAAGTCGCTCGGCAAGGACCTCGAGAAGGGCAAGCTGACGCTGCCCTTGATCCACCACCTCGCCACCTGCAAGCCCGCCGACCGCGGCCGCTCGCTCGTGCTGCTTGAGGAGTCCGGCGAAGGCCACGAGCAGGCCCGCGAAGCCGCGAAGGCGCTCCGCCGAGCACTCGACTCGACCAACTCACTCGAGTACGCCCGCACCACCGCAAAGCGGCTCGTGAGCGAGGCCAAAGCGGAACTCGCCGGACTGCCCGAGTCCGCGGCAAAGGCCGGGCTGCTGCAGGCCGCGGACGCGGTGGTCGAGCGGAATCTGTAAGTCGCGAGCCGATCAAAGAGATAACCGGGGCGTGAGATCCCCGGTTCGCTGGTGGACAGAAATCGGCGTAGCTGTTTCTCAGTTCGGGCAGACAAGCTCGTCGTACGCGACCGCGAAGATCGAGAAGTCGGCGTCGTCGGTCACGCCGTCGAGGTTGAGGTCGGCGCGAGCATCGAGGAGTTCGTTGTAGCCGACGGCAAAAATCTGGAAGTCCGCATCGTCCACAAGATCGTCGCCGTCGAGGTCGGCGGCGCACGTGTACGCCACGGTCATCTCAAGCTGAGGCGCGAGCGACAGGGCCTGTGCCGTGGGATTCTCCTTGGTGTAGATGCGCGGGTAGGTCACGCCGCCGGTGCCGCCGCCGGGGCCGCCGGTGGTGGGCTCGAGCGTCGCAACCGAGAGCAGGAGCACGCCCTTGTTCATCGCGTTCTGCAGGTAGACGTACGTGTTCGAGGTGCCCTCGAGCAGGTTGAACCGCACGCGCGTGCCCTGCGGGACCAAGGCACCCGGCGTCAGCTCCACATCGCCGGCATTGAACAGCCGTCCCACCGTGATCGGCGACCCCGGGAGCTTCTCTCGCACCTGGCGCGACATATCGGTGGGCTGCTGGAAGTTATCGAGCAGCGCCGGGTAGCAGTACCGCACGCCCTCAACCGAATCGGTCAGCGGATTGCCGCCAAAGAACGGCGAGTTCTCCTGCCACGACTGAGTGTCGAACCCGCCGCGGAACGCGACCGGCCAGACCTCGATCGGCTTGGACGGGTCGGTGTCCGCGACGTACTCGGGGTCGCTGGCGGCGTAGCTCGACGCCAGTGGATCGGGCGTGGGGTCGTACGAGAACGCGTTGTTGTTCTCCACGAACACGCTCAGTTCGGCCTTGAGGATCTTGTACCGCAGCCGCCCCGCGTCCGACGGGATCGCGCCCCGCACGTCGAAGCCCACGATCATTTCCGAGTCGCGATCGTCGAAGCCGGGCACCCGCAGGGCCGCGAAGAGCGAAGCCCGCGTCTCGGCGCCGGCGGCAAAGTTGAACGGGTACATCCACCGGTCCTGGTCCGGACTGGAATAATTTGCGCTAATGGGCGGCACGTTCGCGAGGGCTGCATGCCCCCCAACCAACCCAGAAATCGCAGCAAGCACGCGGGCAACAACGACTCGGGAAGAACGTTCAACGAACATAGGGACGGCTCCATGAATAGACGATGAAACTATCTGGGAATGATTCGGGATTGAATTCGGGCGGACCAGAAGAAATCGTGTCGAACAGGAAATACTCTTCGCCGGGATGAAATCTCGGGATGCCCAAAGCTTATTGAGATAAAGTCTCAGAATCAAGAAGACACACAAGTCTGCTAAAACCCCTCTTGGCATGTCAGGTTCACTCAGAAACTCGCACCCAGCTCCAAGCCCAACGCCGCGGCGGCGTCGTCAATGCCCGATCCGGCGGCTGGTTGGTGACCGTGCGTTCACCTTGATCGAGGTCCTGGTCACCATCAGCGTCATCGCGGTGCTGATCTCGATCGCTCTGCCCACCCTAAAGAACGCCCGCGGCGTGGCCCGTCAGACACGCGAGATGATCGGCGCACAGCAGCTCATGGTCGCGATGAGCTGCTACGCGGGCGACAACAAGGGCGCGGTCCTTACCGGGCTTCCCTCCGCCGCCACAGTGAATGCCTCGATGCTCGTCACCGACGACCGAGGTCGGCGGCTGCTCGCGCCAGCGGCGCAGCGCTACCCGTGGCGCATCGCCCCCTATTTCACCTCCGGCATCATCGCTCTCTACGACAACCAGAAGCTGGTCACCGATCTCCGCGACGCGGGCGATCGCTACGAGAAGGTTGGTTTCGCGTACCCCTATTTCTTCAGCCTCTTCCCCGCTCTGGGAATGAACGTTGCCTTCGTCGGGGGCAGCGTGGATCACGGCATGGACCCGCTCTCGGAGAAGACATTCGGACGCCGCTACATCGCTCGTCTGGATGAGCCGCGTCGACCCAGCCGCCTGCTCGCGTTCGTGTCCGCGCGTCCGAGCCCGGCCTGGTCATTCCCCGACATCGGCACCAGTGAGGGCTACTTTCTCGTTGAGGCCCCGTACTCCGGACAACGCAAGTGGGCCTCGGCCTACAGCCAGAAGGACCCGAACTCCTCGGGCTTTGTCGCGTTGCGGCACAACAAGAAGGCGATCTCGGCGATGATCGACGGGCACGTCGAGACGCTCGGCTTTGCCGAGCTGGATGACATGACCCGTTGGTCGGACAAGGCGACCGATCCGGCGTGGTATCTCGGTAAGAAATAACGCCAATCAAAGAAGAACGCGCGGGGTCTGGGAGGCCCCACCCCCATCGGCAAATCGACTCCACACCGGACGCTATCGCATACTCTCCGGGCCTATGCACGCCGAGAAGTCTTCGTTCCTCGCCGACATGCGTTGGCGAGGGCAGATCCATCAGATCACACACCCCGCGGAGCTCGACGCCCACCTCTGCGGCGGTGTCCGCCGCGCATACGCGGGGTTCGATCCCACCGCCGACTCGCTCACGATCGGCAACCTCGTGACCATCATGGCTCTTGCTCGCTTCCAGCGGGCCGGGCACAAGCCCATCGCCGTCATGGGCGGCGGCACCGGCCTGATCGGCGACCCCTCCGGCAAGAGCGCCGAGCGCCAGCTCAACACCCGCGAGACCGTCGCGGCCAACGTCAAGAGCATCGAGAAGATCTTCGATCGCCTGCTCGATTTCTCCGGCAAGCCCGAGACCAAGGCCGAGCTTGTCAACAACATCGACTGGCTCGACAAGATCAGTTACCTCGACGCCCTCCGCGACATCGGCAAGCACTTCTCGGTCAACATGATGATCCAGAAGGACTCGGTGCGCGAACGACTGCACAACCGCGATCAGGGCATCAGCTACACCGAGTTCAGCTACATGATCCTGCAGAGCTACGACTTCCTGCACCTCTACCGCGCCATGGGCGTCACGCTGCAGATGGGCGGCAGCGATCAGTTCGGGAACATCGTGGGTGGGTGCGATCTGATCCGGCGAATGACGGTCCACGAGCGAAGCACACAGGAGCAACGGGAAGCGATCAAGACCCATCTTTCGAAAGCTCAAAGAGCAATCGATGCTGCCAAGGCGGCAATAGACAGTCCGCTTCAAGAACCAAACGAGTTCGCGGCCGCTGAACGGTCATTCGAGCGCGAAAGCGACATGGTGCGCAAAGTGCACGGGGAGTTCCTGCCCAGCGACTCCTTTGGCCTCACCTGGCCCCTCGTCACCAAATCCGACGGCGGCAAGTTCGGCAAGACCGAGTCCGGCGCGATCTGGCTGAGTGCGCATCGCACCAGCCCCTACGCCTACTACCAGTTCTGGCTCAACGCCGCCGACGCGGATGTCGTCCGGTTCCTCAAGACCTTCACGTTCCTCTCGCACGACGAGATCAACGCGTTCGAGCACAAGGTGCAGACCGAGCCCGGCGCCCGCGAGGCGCAGCGAGCGCTGGCTCGCGCCGCAACCGAGATCATCCACGGCAAGACCGATATGGAAGCCGCGGAGAACGCCGCCAAGGCGCTCTTCAGCGGGGATATCGCGAGCCTGCCAAAACAGCTCCTGGAGGACGTGCTGGCGAGCGCTCCGTCGTCGACGCTCGCCAAGTCGCGACTCGCAGGCGAGGGCGTGGCGTTGATGGACCTGCTGGTGGAGACGCAGGCCGTCGCATCCAAGCGCGAGGCCAAGGAGTTTCTGGCCAACGGCTCGATCAGCATCAACGGCACGAAGGCGACGGCGGATCACAAGATTACCGCGAGCAATCTGCTCCACGGCTCGATCGTCGCGATCCGGCGTGGGAAGAAGAACTGGTATGTGACGCGGTGGGAATGATGCGTCCATTGAAGTTTGCTTGAAGCGACCTCTCGCTTACGCGAGAGGCTCTAGAAGGCCGCGAGGGAGCGCGAGCGATGCAGAATCTGGAAGGCTTGAAGGTGACGGTGATGGGCCTGGGCCGCTTCGGCGGCGGGGCGGGCGTGACCCGTTGGCTCGCGGCTCAGGGCGCGGCGGTTCTCGTCACCGACATCGAACCCGCCGACAAGCTGAAGGCTTCTGTGGACTCACTCTCCGATCTCACCAGCCGCGGCATCGTGTCGCTGCGGCTGGGCGAGCACAACGTCAGCGACTTCACGACTTGCGATCTCGTAGTGGCGAATCCCGCGGTGCCCAAGCCGTGGGACAACCGATTTCTGCGGGCGGCGTGGGCGGCGAGCGTGCCGGTGACCACCGAGATCCAGTTGCTGGTGGAGCGTTTACCGGCCCGCGACCGTGTCATCGGCATCACCGGTTCCGTCGGCAAGAGCACGACCAGCGCGATGATCCACCATGCGCTACAGGGCGCAGGGATGAACGCCGTCTTGGGCGGCAACATCGGCGGCTCCCTGCTCGGAACACTCACTCAGATCAACGCTTCGACGTGGGTGGTGCTCGAACTCTCGAGTGCCATGCTCTGCTGGCTCGGCGGGCTTGCCATGGTTGCTCCCACCGAGCTCGGCTCGGCTCCCGCTTCGGGCTGGTCGCCTCGCATCGCTGTGACGACCAACTTCTCGCCCAATCACCTCGACTGGCACGGCGATCTCGACCACTACCGCCGGAGCAAGCAGGTGCTGCTCGCGGGCCAGCGGGCCGGCGACGTCGCGATCATCGGGCCAACGAGCGAGACCTCGGATTGGAAGCACGCGGCCGGCACGCATCGCATCGTGCCCACCGTCGAGATCGACGCGCTCGCCATCCCCGGCAAGCACAACCGCATCAACGCGGGCGTCGCCGTGGAAGCCGCCCTCGCGGCGGGCGCGGCTCGCGACGCCGCCGTCGCCGCGGTGCGGACGTTCCCGGGGCTCCCGCACCGCTTGCAGCGCGTGGCGTCGCGTCCGGGGGTGCGCTGCTTCAACGATTCCAAGTCCACGACGCCCGAGTCGTGCCTGCTGGCAGTCCGGGCGTTCGACGAGCCAGGCGAGTGCGGGGCGTCGCGCGTCCATCTCATCGCGGGCGGCTATGACAAGGGCTCGGATCTCGCTCCGATCGGCCGCCTCGCGTCTTCTCTCGCCGGCCTGTACACCATCGGAAAGACCGGCCCCGCGATCGCGCGGGCCGCAGAGGGTCGGGCTCACGAGTGCGGCACGCTCAAGGGTGCGGTCTCCGCGGCGCTTGCCAAGGCTCGAGACGGCGACGTGATCCTCCTCAGCCCGGCGTGCGCTTCGTGGGATCAGTTCGAGAACTACGAGCAGCGGGGCGAGCTTTTCGCTTCGCTGGTCCGCGGAGGTGTGTGATGTCGCTCGTCGTGGCCGCGTCGCTCATCGTGCTGGTCGCAGTGGGTGAACCATCGGCCCAGCCATCAACGTCTCCAAACACTCCAACCCCCACGCAGGCCGCGCGCGGCATGCGGGAGGTCTTCCCGGGCGTGCGCGTCGACGTTGCCGACAAGCTGGTGGAGTTTGACGGGACGGTGCCGATCGACGCGCACCGCGTCACCGACAAGGGCGAGAAGCTGGTGGTGTTCCTGGAGACGATCGTCTGCACCCGGGACTCCAAGGAGCACGAGTCGCTGGTGGTGACGAGCGTGAAGGCATCCCAGGTGCACGCAGCGCTGCTGCTCATCGGGCTCAAGCCCGGAGCGCCGGGGAAGTGGGAACGCAAAGAGGGTGAAGGAAAGAAGACGCTGGTCGGTGTCCCGCCCCGTGGCGACGACGTGCGCGTCACGGTTGCGGAGCAGCGCGGCGACGGCACGATTGGTCCCGAGACCAATGTGCTGGAGTGGGTTGTTGATCATCGCGACGGCCGTGGATTCCGGGTGATCGAGCCCGACGCGTCTCTGGTATTCGCGGGCTCCGCGATGGTGCGGCCGCGGGGGCGGATGATCGATCCCGAGAACGCCGAGCGGCCCGAGGTGTACGCGGGAGACACGGAAGGCACGGTGGTCGGGCTGACGAGCTTCGGCACCGAGACCATCGGCGTGACAGCGATGTACAACCCCGACGCGGCCACGCAGGAGCCGCAGTGGATCGCGGCACCGTCGGTGCCCAAGGTGGATACGCGGGTGGTGGTGCGGGTGCGTCCGAAGACGTGAGGCTCAGCGAATGCGGCTCATGAACTCGATGGTCACCTCGCGGGGTGGGTCGTCGCGCGACTGGTCATCGCCGCGAACCGAGAGCTTCACGGGCCTGGCGGCGTAGAAGCCCGAGTCGACAAGCGCGGCGAGGAACTCGATGAAGCCTGTGACGGGCTCGCCGTTGACGGCGAGCACGGTATCGCCGTCGCGGAGACCGGCTCGGGCGCCCCGCCCGCCGGGCACAACCTGCCGCACGCGGCTGACGTCCTGATCGTCTTCGAGCGTGAGTCCGAGGTCTTCCTCGATGTCCTCGATGACCCGCGAGCGCAGGATGATGCCGGTAGCCATCTCGCCCATGGTGACGTCGAAGTCACGGGTCTCCTCGCCGCGGCGGACCCGCAGGCGGGCAACTTCGCCGGGGCGGGTGTTGGAGATGAGCGACCGGAGCACCTCGACGCTGGTGACA
Source organism: Phycisphaerales bacterium (assembly GCA_036392375.1). GTDB lineage: Bacteria > Planctomycetota > Phycisphaerae > Phycisphaerales > UBA1924 > JAFEBO01. The sequence continues at coordinate 5,873 of DASVYC010000107.1, read as the reverse complement.
TCGGAACCGTTGATCGCGAGCACGCGGTCGCCGGTGCGAAGCCCGGCGCTGAAAGCGGGCCCTTCGGAGGTGACCTGCAGATCGACGCCGGGCAGGTTGGAGTTCTCGTCGAAGAATCGCCGGAACCCGCCGAAGGAGACGCCCAGGAACCCGCGGCGGACCTTGCCGGTTTCGATGAGCTGTGTGACGACGCTCTCGATGGTCGTGAGCGGGATGGCGAACGAGATGCCGGAGGACTGTCCTTCAGTGCCTCCCTGGCTGTCCTTGGCGGTGGCGATGGCGACGTTCATACCCACCACGCGTCCCTGGATATCAACGAGCGGGCCGCCCGAGTTGCCGGGGTTGACGGCGGCGTCGGTCTGGATGAAGTTGGTGAAGCCGCCGGAGTCGAGGGCGGGGCCCGCCGCGCGACCGAGGCCGGAGACGATGCCCTCGGACATGCTGAACTTGAACCCAAAGGGGGAGCCGAACGCGAAGACGCGTTCGCCCTGGTGCACGCGGTCGCCCGTGGCGCGGCGGATGGGAACGAGGTCCGAGGCGTCGATCTTGAGCACCGCGATGTCGGTGAAGGGATCGATGCCCACGAGGTTGGCGGCCTGCACGCGCCCGTCGTGGAGCTGCACGCGGATGGAACGCGCCTGGCGAACGACATGGGCGTTGGTGATCACGTGTCCGCGCGTGTCGAAGAGCCAACCCGAGCCGGTGGAGCCGGCGATGCTGCGGGCGGCCTCGGGCGCGAAGACGTCGATGTGAACCACCGACGGCTCGACGCTGTCGGCAACGGCGCGGATGGCGCGGTTGAGGCGCTCAAGGATGTCGTCGCTCTCGATGGTTCGACGCGCGAGTTGGATCTGGGCCTCGGTCTGCGAGGCGGAGAGACGACGCAGAACCGCTGGCGTGAACCACAGCAGCGAGGACGCGGTCGCGAGCACGAGCAAGGCCGGGCCGACGGAGATCACACGACGCATGGGGGCCTTTCGGATACGACAAGAGCCCAAAGGGCAAAGAGCGAATGGCAAGCACGAATTGGCAAAGAGCAAGCCGCAATTCTGCGGAACACGGTGCGGACCCAAGGTGCGGACCCAAGGTGCCCGGCGAACGCCGACATCCGACATCCAATTACTTCGTCGTTCGCCCGCTTTGGGTTGTACCGGATTGGACGTTTGTGGTGACGCTGGGTTTCGCCCGCCCGCCTATCTGGCGCTGGGCGACCAGCCGAACGTAGTCCGAAGCCGCGGATTGCACGGCTTCGCCCAGCTTGGCGATGGGGTGGGCGAACGGGGGCGGCCGGTCGGTCAGGCCCAGCAGGTCCTGCAGCACGAGGACTTGGCCGTGGGGGGCGGGGCCGGCACCGATCCCGATGAGCGGGACGGTCGTGGCCTTCAACACCTCGTCGGTCACCGCGTCGGGAACAGCCTCGATCAGCAGCATCACGGCGCCCGCCCGTTCAAGGGCGACGGCGTCAGCAACGATCTGCTTGGCCTGCTTCTCCGTTTTGCCGGTCGCCGTGTAACCACCTGTGAGCGCGACCTGTTGCGGCCGAGTGCCGACGTGGGCGCAGACGGGGATGCCGGCGCGTGCCATCTTGGCCACGACCGGGGCAAACGACTCGTCGGCTTCGAGCTTCACGATGTCGGCACGCCCTTCGGTGAGGAATCGGGCCGCGTTGCGCACGGCGTCGTCGTCGCTCGTGTGATAGCTGAGGAAAGGCATATCCCCCATGACGACGGAGTTGGGCGCACCCCGCTTCACGCCTGCCGTCAGGGCCAACAGGACGTCCAAGGGCATGTCAATGGTGCGGGTGAAGCCCAGGACCATCTCAGCCGCGGTGTCACCGACGAGCAGCACGTGGACGCCGGCCCGTTCGAGCCAGCGGGCAGTGGTGGCGTCGTAACACGTCAGAGCGGCGAAGGCCTCGCCGCGGGAGGCCATCTGGCGGAGGGTCTTCAGTGTGACGGGGGTGACGGGGGTGGTGGTCACGGGGAATCGTACGGACGGCCGGTCGCGAGCGTTCGTGTGTCTGAAGCCCGAGAAAACTCGGGTGCTTCAGGTCGCGGCCAGCTTAATCCCCTCGCGGTCGAGTTCGCCCTTGATGGCCGCGAGCAGCTCGGGGCGGTGGGCACCTCCGACCTCGCGGGTCGCCCAGTAGCGCACAGCCCATCCGACGGAGGCTTTGCCGAAATCGGTCATCGTTACCTCCGGCGGCGGCGAGGGGAGATAACCGGGCTTGCCTTCGAGGACACGCAGGGCTCGGCTGAGCGCGGCCTCGGTGACGTTGGGATCGGCGTCGAACTGAACGTTGAGCAAGACCTCGAAGCGGCGGCGAGGATGGTGGCTCTGGTTGTCGATGACCGCGCCCGCGATCTGGGCGTTGGGGACGATGACACGCCGGCCGTCGGCGGTATCAAGGGCGGTCGTAAAGAGATCAATCTCGTTGACGACGCCCGCGACGCCGGCGATCACGACGCTGTCGCCGACCTTGAAGGGGCGAAAGACCAACAGCAAAACGCCCGAGGCGATGTTCGAAAGCGTGCCCTGAAAGGCCAGGCCGATGGCCAGGCCGAGGGCGGCGATGACCGCGGCGAAGCTCGCGGTTTGGACGCCGAAAACACCCAAGCAGGTGACGACGCCGAGCGTCAGCACGCCCCAGCGGGCCGCGTTAGCGAAGAACGCGCCCAGGGTGGGATCGAGGCGGGCCCGGTGAGTGCCCTTCTTGATGACGCGGCGGAGCCAGCTTGAGGCGAGCCACGCCATGACCAGCACCAGCAGCGCCGCCCCGATTCGAACGGACCAGAATGCCAGGAGCTCCCAGTCCAGCCGGAGCGATCCGAGGGGGTTGGCACGCCCTCCCCCGGCCGAGTCGGAGGAGGAAGAAACAGGGTCGGCAAGGAACGCGAGCAGAGAGGGAATGTGCGGCATGGCGGGTGCGGGGTCTGTGATGTGGTGAGTGAGCGAGCGGGGCGATAGAGGGCCGATTTGTAGCCCACCGCTTCAGGGTCGAGCGCGAGCGCCGGGTAATCCGTCGCACCGGTGCGGGATTCTGCTCCGAGCGACATCTAAAGTCCGAAACTAGAGGATCGTACAGAGCACCCTGGGAGCCGCCGCGCCATGAGTTCGTCCGAACAGCTTCGTCGGGACCTTGATCGTCTGGTGAATCGCCGCGATGTGCTTGCGGGCGGCGTGTTGGCGGGTGCGGCGTTGATCCTCGCGGGCTGCCAGACCTCGCCATCCACCGCGTCGGCCAGCGACATACCCGGCCCGGTCTGGCCGGATCAGGAACACGCGCCGCTCTCCCCGCTGCCTCGGCCCGCGGGCGGAGCGCCGAGAAACGCGTCGCCCGGGGTGTCCACGGTTTCGGGCGTTCCGTCTGGCGTAATCCCGCGAGGCACGTGGACGCGTCAGAGCGTGATCCGCTCGCTCGCCAACCCGATGAACGGCGTGAACCGCATCACGATCCATCACGACGCGATCCCGTCGCAGAGCCTGCGAACGCAAAGCGATTCGATCTCGCGCATGAACTCGGTCCGCCAGAGCCACCTCAAGGAGGGCTGGGCGGACATCGGGTACCACTATGTGATCGACCCGCAGGGCCGCGTGTGGGAGGGCCGCCCGCTCACGTTCCAGGGTGCGCACGTGAAGGACCACAACGAGCACAACATCGGCGTGATGTGCATGGGCAATTTTGATCAGCAGCGCCCAAGCTCCAACCAGATCGCGTCGCTTGACGGCTTCGTCGCGATGCTGATGCGCCGGCATCGCATCCCGCCCAACCGCGTCTACACGCACCAGGAGATCATGCCGACGCGCTGCCCGGGCCGCAACCTGCAGAGCTACATGCTCGCGACGCGCAGTCGAGGCGGGAAAATGGCCGCGGTGATTGTCTGATGTTCGGTGGGGCTCTCTGCTATCGAAACGCCAAACCGAGGCTCCCTCGCAGACTCCTCGGCCTTGGCGTTTGGGGCCGTTGAACCCGGGTTCGCGGTTTCAATCACGAAGCGCACGCAGGCACTCGCTCACCGTCGTTCCGCGCCCCGGGATCACCGCATCCGGAGCGAGTTGAGCCAACGGCTCGAGCACGAACCGCCGCTCGTGCAGGCGGGGATGAGGCACGGTCAGCCCGGGCTCGTCGATCACCGCGTCGGCGTACATGAGAAGGTCCAAGTCCAAGGTCCTGGGGCCCCACCGCTGCTCGCGCGAGCGATCGCGTCCGCGGGCCTTTTCGATCTCGAGACAACGCTCCAGCAGCGCCCGAGCGGTGAGCGTGGTCGAGATCTCCCCTGAGGCGTTCAGGTACGCTCCTTGTACTCCGGGTCCGACCGCGTCTGTCTCGACTACCGGGCTGAGACGCACGGACTCGACACCCGGCGTGCCTCGAAGCGCCGTCACCGCCGCGTCGATGTGGGCACGCCTGGGCTCGATGTTCGAGCCCAGAGCGATGTAGGCGAGCACGGCGTCCGTCCTGGTCACGCCACGATCGTACTGCGGATGCGGCGGGGTTCCATCCAACGAAAAACCGCGGCGTGGGCCGCGGCTGTGGGTCTTTGGTGCTCGGGAACTGTCCTACTCCTCTTCCAGCTCCTTCATGCGGTGCTGGAGCTGAGCCTTGAGGCGGGCCAAGATCGACGAGTGCATCTGGCTGACGCGCGACTCAGAGAGATCGAGCGTGGCGCCGATTTCCTTCATCGTCATGTTCTCGTAGTAGTACAGGATCACGATCAGGCGCTCGGCGCGGCTGAGGCCCTTGGTGATCAGCTCCTTCATGTCGCGACGCTGCAGGTCGCCGAGCGGGTTGACCTGCGAGTCGTCCTTGACGACGTCGATCTCGCGGACGTCGCGGCCGCCATCGCTGTTGAAGGCACGCTGGTTCAGCGAACGAGTGCCGACGGCGGAGCTGTCACGCTTGACCTTGTCGAACTCCTCGCCCTGCAGGCCCAGCCGCTGGCTGACTTCCTGGTCGGTGGCGGGGCGGCCGGCCTCCATCTCGATCTGCTGGCGGGCCTGCTCGAACTTCGCGGTGCGGTGGCGCACCAGGCGGGGCACCCAGTCCATCGACCGGAGCTCATCGAGGATGGCGCCGCGGATGCGGTTGGCGCTGAAGGTCTCGAACTTGACCTTGCGGGCGAGGTCGAAGGAATCGATCGCGTCCATCAGGCCGAAGAGGCCGGCGGACATGAGGTCTTCGACGTCCACCTCATCGGGGAGACGGGTGTGGATGCGTTCGGCGTTGAAACGCACGAGATGGAGATACTTCTCCATGAGGAAGTTGCGGAGTTCCTCGCTGCGCTCTTTCTTGTACTTCTTCCAGAGCTCGTTGACGCCGAGCTTGTCGAACGGGGAGGGCTTGCCCGAAGGCTCGGCGTGCCGAGCGATAAAGCGATTGCGGTGCCCGCCGCGGATGGTGGTTTTCACTGCCGACATGGTCGCTCCTTGACCACAAGTGGACGGCCGAACGGGTTGTCGTCGCCGAGAAGACGGCGTCCTCTCCGCGTGGGTTGTTCAGCGAACGCCGAGCCAACCCGCCTGCCGGACGATCCTTGTCCGGCGTGACGCGGAGTATACAGACTTCAGCGTGGCGTGCAAGCGAGGGCGAGGAAAATTCAAGCCGCTTCGCGTTGCGGCGCGTCGGGCTGTGCGGGCTGGGCAATCTGGGAGCTTTCCTCTGGCGCCTCATCGACCTCGATGATCTCTTCCTTCTCCGCCCGGTACTCGGGGATGGGGTTGTTCGCCTTGTATTCCGCGAGGTGCTGGTTGATCACCCATTCGGCCACCGCGCCGAGGATGGACCCCAACAGGTAGCAGCCGATCATGGCGATCAACGACCGGATGAGGATGAGGTTCGTGGGGTTGCCCACGCTCAGGCCCGCGATGCACGC
>DASVYC010000106.1:0-4161 GCA_036392375.1 Phycisphaerales bacterium | reverse complement strand
ACGGACACCAGAACGGGATCATCCACCGCGATCTCAAGCCCGCCAACGTGCTTGTGGGGCCCGACGGGCGCGCCAAGGTCATCGACTTCGGCATCGCCCGCGGCTCGGACGCCGACGGCAAGTCGCTCACCAGCGCCACGGACGAGAAGAAGCTCATCGGCACGCTCAACGCCATGAGCCCGGAGCAGTGCGTGGACCCGTCGAGCATCGACGTTCGCTCCGATGTGTACTCCCTGGGAGTGCTGCTGTACGAGCTCGTCACCGGCTCCCTGCCGCACGATCTGTCGCGCTGCTCGGTGCCCCAGGCGGTGCGGGTGATCGTCGAAGGTGACGTCGTTTCTGCGGGCAGGCACAACCCCGAGGCTCGCGGCGACCTCGAGGCGATCATCGCCATGGCGATGGAGAAAGACCGCGAGCGTCGCTACGCCAGCGTCAGCGAGCTCGCGGCCGACCTGCGCCGATATCTCAGTCGTCAGCCGGTGCTGGCCCGTCGCTCGGGCGCGATGGAACGGGTCGGCAAGTTCGCCCGCCGCAACCCCGCTCTGGCCGCCACGCTCGGCGTCGCGGCGACGGCGCTGTTGACGGGCGCGGTCGTCTCGACATGGTTCGCGGTCGCCGCGAGCCGGGCTCGCGACGCGGCCCTGCAGCGCGAGCGCGAGCTCGAGATCGTGACCGAGTTTCAGGAATCACTGCTGCGTGGCCTGGACGTGACGGCGATGGGGGATCAGCTCCGTGATTCGATCCGTGCCGCGTTCGTCACCTCCGGCGCCGACGCGAGCAAGCCTTGGGATCAGGCGCTCCCCCGCCTGAACTTCACCACCATCGCCGTCCAGCACCTCAACCAGAGCGTGCTGCAGCGATACGCGAGCTCGATCCGGGACCGCTTCGGCTCCCAGCCCCTGCTCCGCGCCCGGCTGCTCCAGCAGCTCGCAACCACCCTGCGATCACTCGGGCTCTACAGCGACGCGCTGCCGCTCTTGGCCGAAACGCTCGAGGTGCGCCGCGACGAACTCGGTCCCGATCACACCGACACGCTGCAGACGCGGTACACGCTCGGCTCGATGCTCTCCAGCATGGGGCGGTTCGACGAGGCCGAGGTCGAACTGCGCGAGACCTATGAGCGTCGCCGGGCGGTGGTGGGGCCCGACGACCGCAACGCGCTGACCGCCGGCGCTTCTCTGGGCGGCGTCTACCAGCGGATGAACCGGCTCGAGGACGCGGAGCGCATCTGGACCGACACCCTGGCGCGGCAGCGCCGCGTCCTCGGCGACGACGACCCCGCGACGCTGCGATCCCTGAACAACATCGGCATCCTGTACGCCGTCAAGGGCCGCCTTGATAAGGCGGAGGAAAGCTGGCGTGAGCTGCTCGATCGCCGCCGCCGAATCCTCGGATCCGATCACCCCGAGTACCTCGGCTCGCTGGGCAACCTCGGCAACCTGCTGCTGGACCAAGGGCGTTTCACCGAGGCCGAGCCGCTCTTGCGGGAGTCCCTCGCCGCGGACCGGCGCCGCCACGGCGACGCTCACCCGTCCACGCTCACGTCTCTCTCAATGCTCATGTCGCTCCTCCGCGAGTCGGGCGACCTGGCCGGTGCGGAGACGATCGGTGTGGAATGTCTCGCCGGTCGCACCAACACGCTCGGACGCGACAACGTGGACACAATGAACACGCTCGCCACGCTCGGAGCCATCGTGTACGCACGCGGGCGCGTCGCCGAAGGCGAGAAGATGATGCGTGAGGCGATCGCGACGCAGGACCGCATCGTGGGCGCCGCGCACCCGGCGGCGATCAACGCCATGACGCTCCTGCTCGAGGCATTGTGGAAGGGCAACCGTCTCCAGGATGCGTTGGCGATCAGCAACGAGCTGGTGGAGCGTGCACGCGCCAGCAAGGACCCGCTCTCACCCGGCCCCACGCTCTCCGTCCACGGAGCGCTGCTGCTCGAGTCCGGCAGGTATCCCGAGGCCTTGTCCGCGTTGCTGGAGGGCTACAGCCTGATCGAACGCACCTTTGGACCTGTCCATCCCCAGACCCGGGCAGCGGCGACCCGTCTCGCGGACTACTACGCCAAGGCTCACGAACGCGAGCCCGGCGCTGGGCACGATCATGAGCAAACCAAGTGGCGCGGGGTCGCCGAAAAGGCCGCCCGGAAATAACCAGTCGTTGCGGGCCGTTGTACGGTCGAGCACTCAACGGACTTGCGCACACGGCGCGACTCGGCTCCCGATCTCGCGTTGCTTCAGGGGACCTTGCGGAGGAACGAAGGCATGGCGGTCAAGCGACACCCTGTTGCGGTGGAAGTGACGGGCGGTCAACTCGATCGCGTGCCGTTGGACACGGCCCTCGTCGCCCGACTGCGGGAAACGTACGACCTGGTGCGTTCCCACGAGCTTCGGCTCGCCCAGACCTTCTACGCCAAGCTCTTCGCGGTCGCGCCCCACCTCCGCCCGATGTTCCCCAGCGATCTGGTTGAACAAGCCAGGAAGCTCACCGCCGCTCTCGATACCGTGGTGCGGAACTTCGAGAACCCCGCTGCCAACGCCGCGGTGCTCACGGAGCTCGGTCGCCGCCACGCCGGCTACGGCGTGCGTCCAGAGCATTACGACCTGGTCGTTGATCTGCTGGTGGAGTCGATGCGAGAGCTTGGCGGGTCGGTGGTCGAGGAGGTCCGCCTGCGGGAGTGGCACCGGGCCCTGCGGCTGATCGCATTGCAGATGATCGCCGCCGCGGAATCGTCAGATCCTCGTCCGCCACGCCAATAAAGAAGGGCCGGGCAACCGTCCCGCAAACGGTTACCGGTCCTTGCGTTACGCTCGCGAAACCCGATCCCTTCCACCGGAATCGAACCGAACGGGCCGCAACCGGGTAGCATGAGTCTCCGATGATCCGCCTGAGCGTCATCTTCGGCCTGCTCTTCCAGTCGCTGGTTGCGATCTGTTGCGGCAATCTGCTCTCTCCCAAGGCCGACGGCTGCTGCGGCCCGTCTACCCCGACATGCTGCTGCTCCGCGGAAAACCCGGAACTCGATTCGGGTTGCTGCTCCGAGACCAAGGTCGATCGGTGCTGCGACGCCTCGCACCCGGCTTCGGCACCGTCCGACTGTAAGTGCTGCCTCGTCAGCCCCGACACGCCTCAGGTGCCCGCCGAACCGACGCGCCGCCCCAGCACCGACACCGAAGGGATCGCGGCTGCACCGGCGGTCTTCGCTCCCATCTTCATGCCCGTGACCCGTGAGCCGTTGTTGCTCGCGCTGCGGCACGAACCGCCATGGCCATCCGGACGAGCCTTGCTCGCGGATCAGTGCCGCTGGAATCTGTAAAAACGACCGACCGGGCATTGAGCCCGGTTGCCCCGCGCCCCGGCCTCCGCGTCGGCACGCGCTGGTGTTTTCGCGCCGCGGTGCGGCGCCTCGCGTCGTTTCTTTCTTCCAATCACCAACGCCCGGCATCTGCCGGGCACACCGAAAGGGTTTCCCATGAACGCTCTCGTTCTCGCGCTCTCGTCCGCCGGCATGATCTATCTCGCCCCCGCGCCGGAGCAGACCGCCAAGCTCGACCAGGCGTCCTGCTGCTGCGGTTCCTCGTGTTCCTGCGACGACTGCAACTGCTCGTGCGGGTCCGGCTGCAAGGACTCGTGCGACTGCTGCTGCTCGAGCGGCTCCTGCTGCTCGACCGCGTCGTGCTGCAAGTAGCCCCTCTTCACTCTCGCGTGGGGACGTTCCCCGCGCGGGGGATTTCTGCTAGAATCGTGCGAGTTCACCCTCCCACCAACCCCGTTGGGTCACCGTGGGTCTTCTCGAAAGGAACGGCATCATGGATCTCTCCAAAGCGGCCCTGCGTGCGGCCAGCGCCTTCATCCTCACCGGCACCATCGCGACCTTCGCCGGCTGTCAGAACAACAAGTGCGCCGATAAGGACGACTGCTGCGGCTCCTGCAGCACCGCCGGCGAGTGCACGGAAAAGTGCTCGGATAAGGCCGAGTGCAAGGACGGAAAGAAGCAGGCCCTGAACAAGATCTGCCCCATCGGCGAGCACGACGCCGACGGCACCATCACCGCTTCCCACAACGGCAAGACCGTCGCGTTCTGCTGCAACGACTGCAAGCAAGCCTTCGCGTCCAAGTCCGATGCCGAGAAGGCCGAGATCATCGCCAAGGCCT
>DASVYC010000105.1:0-72587 GCA_036392375.1 Phycisphaerales bacterium | reverse complement strand
CTACCCCCACCAACCCCACCACTTCCGTCCACCCGATCGACGCCGGTCTCGTGCTCGATCCCGACCAACTGCAGCGCCGGGGCGGCGACCGATCCCCTGTTACCCGTCACCGAACCGTCCGTGCTGTTGCACCCCGAACGCGCGACCGACGGCTTGAGTTCCATGAGGCGATCCGAACGGCCCCCGGCGATCGGACCACCGAGCCGCGCGAGAACCGGGCCGAGCTCGTCCAGAGCCCGAACAGCCAGACACCACGCCGCGAGGAGCCGCGAGCGTTGTTCGCCATCCGTGTGCACGTGAGCCAGCGATCCTCCGCCGACATGGTCCCCCGCTGCCAAACGCAACCCTTCGTTCGGGAGTCCCGACGCCGCGGTGGACGCGGCGAGCTGGATCCGACGAAGACTGGTGGCGCCGTTCCGCCGCGGACGGTAGTCCGCGACGAAATCCCCACCGGGACCGAATCGAAGGATAGGCGAGAAGGCGGGTTCCATCGTGCACTGTTTGTCGGTTGGCGTCAGTTGAACCGATCAAATTTCTTTCGATTTGTTTGGTACAAGGTAAGTGATCGCACGCCTTGTGTCAAGGGTTGCGCGTCGGACCATGACAAAAAAGGCCTCATGCGGTCTCTTCGAGTGCGTCAGAAACAAAAATAACATTGATATTATAGGACTTTACGGTTCATCGCACCCGTGCGAAGCGTGAGCCGTGGCGACGGACCCGACCGGCGATCTCCAGCAAAGTCAGTTGGGAACGGAGCTTGACGATGTCCAGGCCCACCGCGGCGGCGAGTTCATCCGCCGTGCGCTCGATCTCGAGCGCCGCGAGGATCTTCACTTGTTCGGGATTCCCTATCGAAACGGGTGTCACATCGGGTGTGTCGGTCGGAGTCTGCCCACGCGACGCGGCGCGTCTGTTTGGTGCCGAACCGAACAGCGTGTTATTCGTGTCGACGAGCGGCTGGAAGCGCGCGGCGTGCGTGCCGGCGTGCTGATGCCGAGCCGCAGACTGGAGGAGCGCGATCACGTCCCCGGGTTCGGTGACGAATGCCGCCCCTCCGGCTTTGAGCAAGTCGTTGCTTCCTTCCGACGACGGCGAATCGACCCGACCGGGCACCACGCAGACTTCGCGGCCGTGTTCCTCGGCGGCGATCTTCGCGGTGATGAGCGCGCCCGACTTGCGGGCGGCCTCGATCACGAGCACACCCAGCGAGAGGCCCGAGATGATGCGGTTGCGGCGCGGGAAGTTGCGGGAGTCCGGGGGTGTATCGATCGGCAGCTCGGAAACGATCGCGCCAGGGATCCCGCCGGGAGCCTCCGGATCCGCAGCGTTCCCGATGGGCGTGCAGATGCGCTCGAAAAGCTCTTGATTCTCAGGGGGATATGTGTGCCCCAGCCCGCAGCCCATGACGGCGACGGTGCGACCTTGATGCATGAGCGCGGCGCGGTGGGCGGCGGTGTCGATACCGCGGGCCCCGCCGCTGACGATGACCAATCCGCTGCGGGCAAGGGCGGCGGCAAAGCGGGTGGTTTGTTCCAGGCCGTAGGTGGTGCACGATCGGCTGCCGACGATGCCGACGCCAAAGCCGGGCGACGGCCCCGCGACCGCGTCGAGCGAGCCTTTGTAATAGAGGATGGGTGGCGCGTCGGGGATCTCGCGGAGCAACTGGGGATAGCCCGGATCGTGGATGCCCACCAGGCGGATGCGGTGCTTGTCAGCGCGGGCGAGCTCCTCCTCGGCCAGTGACTGTGAGTGCCGGATGCCGGCGACGATCGACTCGCCCGAGGCGCCGCCTCGGGAGCCTTTCGGGCGCGTCGCATCGATCTCGGCGACGGAGAGTTGCAGGGCGGCCTCGGGCGAGCCGGCCTGTGCGAGCAGCCGCGCGATGGTGGCGGGCCCCACATTCTCGATGAGCGTGAGGCGGAGCAGGGCGAGCGTGGCAGCATCGACGTGCATGGGGGAAGTGTAAAGGAAAGGCGAGGAGGGGTGCAGGGGATCCAACGTCTCGCTCGGAGGCGGCTTTGCCGAGTGGGGGTGTCGTGGGTCTATTCTGTTGCATGCCCCCCACTGTCAAGAGGATCGGCGTGCTCACCGCGGGCGGCGACTGCCCAGGGCTCAACGCCGTCATCCGCGCGGTCGTGAAGGACGCGTGCTTCAATGGCCTGGAAGTTCTCGGGATCGAGGACGGGTTCCTCGGGCTGATCGAGGATCGGTTGCGCCCGTTGACGCAGGATCACGTCTCGAACATACTCACGCAAGGCGGAACGATCCTGGGATCCTCGAACAAGGCCAACCCGCTTCGGTTTGCGACCGGGATCAACCCAGACGGCACGCCACGGATCGAGGACGTGAGCGCGCGGGCGATCGCGACGATCCACAAGCACGGGCTGGACTGCATCGTGGTGATCGGCGGCGACGGGAGCATGAGCATCGCGCAAGAGCTCACGCTCAAGGCCCGCGCCGGCGGCGTGGAGCTGCGTTTCGTCGGCGTGCCCAAGACCATTGACAACGACCTGATGGGCACCGAGATCACGTTCGGACACGCGACCGCGGTCGCGACCGCGACCGATGCGCTCGACAAGCTCCACTCCACGGCAGCGAGCCATCACCGCGTGATGGTCGTCGAGGTGATGGGCCGCAACGCAGGGTGGATCGCGCTCGGAGCCGGCCTCGCCAGCGGCAGCGACGCGATCCTGATTCCTGAGATCCCGTTCCATCTCGAATCGGTGTGCGACATGGTGATCAGCCGCGGGCGACGCGGGAAGCGGTTCAGCATCATCTGCGTCGCCGAGGGCGCGGCCCCCGTGGGCGAGAAGCAGAAGATCGCCAAGATCGACCCGACCAGCCCCGATCCGGTGCGGCTCGGGGGCATCGCGGAGTGGCTCGCCAGCGCGATCGAGCTGGAGACGAAGATCGAATCGCGGTACGTCGTGCTCGGTCACGTGCAGCGTGGCGGCACGCCGGTGGCGCAGGACCGCGTGCTCGCGACCTCGCTCGGACACCGCGCGATGGAGCTGCTGCGGGACGATCGCTTCGGTCGGATGGTGGCGGTGCAGGGCGGCGTGCTGACGGATGTTGCGATCGCGGAGGTTTCGGGCCGCCAGCGCGCGGTGCCGCCGGGTCATCCGCTGGTGGCGGCAGCGCGGGCGGTGTACACAACGTTTGGGGATTGAAAGAAACCCCAACCTCGGCACCGCGATTCTCTTCCCCTTGAGCACGCGCTTGGGTGCCATCAGCCCCCCATGGCTCGGCACGACGCGACTGACGCGGGCCGGAGCGGACGAGGGCGGACGAGGGCGGACGCCCGGACGCGCTCTTTGCAGTCGCAACACGCCTTCCATCAAGGCGCCCCGACCTCGCTGCCCTCGACCACTCCTCCCGGCTGAGCGGGGTGGATTGGCACGTCGGCGAACGGCGCGTGCGAGTCACTACAGGTTGGATTCCACCACACGTCGTGCGGCACGCACGCCACTCTCGAGCGCACCTTCCATGTAGCCCATGAACGCGGGGCTGCACCATTCGCCCGCGAAGTACACGGGGCCGGAGGACTCGACGAGGCCCGGGAGTACGCCGGTCCACTGGCAGGGTGCGGCGACGCCGTAGCCCGCGCCGGTGAGCGCGTCGTTGGGCCAGTCGAGCGTGCGGGTCGCGGCGGGCACGGCGGCGGGGGCAAGTGATGCCAGAGCGGCGCGGCCCTGGGCCTCGCGTGCGGGAGCGTCGAGAGCGCAGAACATCGTCGCAACATCGGCGCCGGCGAAGAACGTGAGCACGGAGCCCTTGGTCTCGTCCTGCCCGAGCGTGGGGTTCCACGCGAAGTGGAAGCCGCGGTCGGCAGCGAGGTCGTTCCCAGCGGCACGCGTCGCCCACGCATCGCGGTTCTTGAACGCGGCGATCCACTTGCAGGCGCTGCCCATCTGGATCGGCGCCCGCAGCTCAGGAAGATCGAACTCGAAGCGGATCGACTTCCACGCGCTGGGCGGCAGGGCCAGCACCAGGTGCGTGCCAAAGAGCGGCGGACGGTTGTTGGCGAGCGCGACGAACTGATCGCCCTGGCGCCGGATCGTGTGCACCCGGGTGCCGAGGTGGAAGAGCGGCTCGCCGATCCGTTGCCACAGGCGCATCGCGAGCTGGTCGTTGCCGCCGGCGCAGCGGAAGAGCTCCGAGTCGGTCCAGTACTTCTCCAGCCCGCCGCCCTTGATCATGGCGAGCACCGCGAGCAGGCTCTGGTGGTGAGGCTCGACGCCATTGTCGGCGGCGGCTTGCGTTGCGATCGCGTGCTTGCAGAGCGGCGAGGCATCGAGCTCGATGAGCCAATCGTGAAGCGTGCGCTCATCAAGAGCCGCGGCGTTGGGGCTCTGCCACGGACGGTCGGCATCGACGGGCCGAGCCAGCTCGGTGAGGTGTGCGAGCGCCTCGTCCATCTCATGATAAAGCGACTCCGCCTCGCGTTCGGAGAGCGTGCGGCCGAGGAGGTGCACAACCCCGGACTCGTCCTCCGCACCGGCGTCCAGGAGCTTGAGCTTGAACTCGCTCGCGAACGCCAGCCAGCGTGGGTGGTTGGCGCCGATGTACTCGCCACCGGCCTCGATGGTGAGACCGGGCAGCATGTCGCGGATGGTGCGGACGCGTCCGCCGACGACGCCGCGGGCGTCGATGACGAGATTGGGCACGTTGGCTCTGCAGAGCTCCAGCGAGCAGGCGAGCCCGGCGAGGCCGGCGCCGAGCACAAGCACGTTGCCGATGGCTCCGTTTCGGGGGCGCTTGGGATCGGTCGCGAACGAGGGCCAGGAGAGGCCCGCCGCGGAGGCGGCGGCGAGGCTGGCGAGGAACGCGCGGCGCGAGAGCCCCTCGCGGGTGAGTTGGTGCGGGCGTTCGAAACGATCGTGCAGACGTGCAAAGAGCGAGCGGGACACGGGTGAACCTCGCGCGTAAGTGGATGCGAAGGGTACCGGCGGCGGCGGCGTGCGGCGGTCCACCGCTCTCAGGTGACGACGAATCGGCAGTGGGTGCGGAGCGTCGCACCGGGCTGGAGCACGACCGTGCCGGTGGGATCGCCCGCCGCGCCGGGCTCGTGACCCAGCGCCGGGGCGAGGTTCAGGGCATCGTTCACCTGGGACTGCGGCTCGACGGCGATGAACGTGAGCGGGCCGCCGCCGGTCGTTGCGTGTGAGGCGTGGGGCGCGAAGACGAGCAGGTGCGAGAGCTCGCGCGAGGCCTCGATGCGGAGCGTGACGCCGCTGGCGGGCCAGCAGAGCGTGGCGCTGCCGCCGAAGTTGGCGAACACGGCGTCGAGCGCCTGCGGCGGGAGGGGGCGCAGCGCGGCGAAGTGCGCCGAGATCGGGTCGCTCGCGGCCGGGCCCGAGGCGCAGCCGCCCGCGAGCGGGTACTTGCCCCCGACCGCGGCCTGCAGTTCGATCTCGTCCTCGTCGCACCACAGGCGTCGCGCAAAGTACGGGTGATGCCCGCACCCCGCGGGGAACGCGGAGCTGTCGTTGTTGGTGACCGAGAGCTCGATCGACAACGCGTCCTTGGCGAGCGTGTACGCCGCGCGGCAGACGTAGGCCCAGGGCCAGTTGGAGTCGCTGACGGTCCGGCTGTCAAACTCAAGCACGGCGTGATCGGCGGACTGCTCGAGCACGCGCCACGCTCGCTTGCGGACATCGCCGTGCTGGGCGAGCCCTTCCGCGGTGGTGGGCCGGAGCCGGTGCTCCGTGCCGCGGAACACGAAGCGCGCGTCGCGGATGCGGTTGACCCAGGGCGCCATGAAGAACGAGCCGAGCAGGGAGGCGTTGGTCTCGCCGGGAGCGGCTCGCCGCATGAGCGGGAAGAAGAACCCGGTGGGACCCTTGATCGAGAAATCGGCGATGCCAGCCCCGAGGTTGGGATCGACGCTGAGGCGCAAGGTCTCGTGGACGAGGGAGATCATGCGGTATCGTTGACCCGTGTCCATGAGTCGCTTGCCCCCCGGATTCCACCCGCACATTCCATGGAACCGCCGACGCTCTTTCGCCAATAGAGCAAGTCTGCGCGGCGTGCGGCGTTGGTCCTGACGACCCGCCTCCCGCTGTCGCCTTCTCGCGGGATGTCGTGAAGTTCGGGTTCGGTCTGGTCGAAAGTGGCCGTTCCGCCGGGCTTTACGCAAGTTCCACCCCGTACGGCACGCTCCCCTCCTGCCTCTTCTACACTAGAGGCCGCTCGGGGCGGGTTGGACGGGAGGGGCGGGGGTGTGGGGATGGAGTCGGTCGGTTTCGGTCTGCGGTTGGCCTCCAACGGCAGCCTTCCAACCTTCCGACGCCCGGTGCCGCCCGTTCGGGCGAAAAGGGCACCGGACCGTGGGCGGTTGTCGATCTTGAAGATCGCCGGGTTCGTGGCCCGGGCTTCCAGCGTCGCACCGGCGGGACTGTTGTGAACAACCACGCCTGAGGCGTGACATTGCGGGGACGGATCGAGCGATGAGCCGCGGCGGCACGGAATATAAGAAGGGCGACACGGTCGAGGGATACAAAGTCCTCGCCGAGCTCGGCCGTGGTGCGGCGTCGATCATCTACCTTGTCAAGGACAAGGACAACCACATCTGGGCCCTCAAGCACGTCGAGAAGGTCGAGCCCAAGGACCAGCGGTTCCTCGACCAGGCCGAGGCCGAGTACCACGTGGCCCAGGCGATGGACCACCCCGCCATCCGCAAGATCGAGAAGATGATCAAACGGGGCAAGAGCATGCTCAGCCTCGAGACCATCCACCTCTACCTGCTGATGGAGCTGGTGGACGGGATCTCGATGGAGATCAAGCCTCCCAAGACGTTCGAGGAGGCGGTTTTCA
Organism: Phycisphaerales bacterium; assembly: GCA_036392375.1. Lineage (GTDB taxonomy): Bacteria > Planctomycetota > Phycisphaerae > Phycisphaerales > UBA1924 > JAFEBO01. The sequence goes on along the minus strand of DASVYC010000105.1, from coordinate 65,771 downwards.
TCTTCGAGCAGACCGCCGAGGCCCTGCACCACATGCACACCAAGGGCTTTGTCCACGCGGACATGAAGCCCAACAACATCGTCGTCACCGCCGACGACTCGGTGAAGCTCATCGACCTGGGTCAGTCCTGCCGCGTGGACACGGTGAAAGAGCGCATCCAGGGCACGCCGGACTACATCGCGCCCGAGCAGGTGCACTGCCGCCCCATCACCCCGCGGACCGATGTGTACAACCTGGGCGCGTCGATGTACTGGATCCTCACGCGTCGGCACATCCCGACGGCGCTTGGAGATTCCAACTCGCTCTTGGGCAAGATCGACGACAACCTCATCGAGAAGCCCAAGCCGGCGATCACGTGGAACCCCCGCATCCCCGCGATGCTGAACGATCTCATCATGCACTGCCTGGAGATCGACCCGGACAAGCGGCCCAAGGACATGAAGCTGGTCGCCGACAAGCTCAACCTGATCCGCGCCAAGCTGCACGCGATAAAGAACGGCCCGGCCCCGGAGACCATGGAAAGCCGCGAAGACTCGGCCCCGTGAATCGGCGCCAGACTCGTGGACAGCCCGTTCAGTCCCCGCCGCCGGTCAGGTTGCTGGGCAGGTCCTTGTCATCAACACGGCGGATGCTCGCGCCGAGCTTCGCGAGACGATCTTCCATCTTCTCGTAGCCGCGGTCCAGGTGATACACACGGTTGATGATCGTCGTGCCCTCGGCGGCAAGGCCCGCGAGCACGAGGCCCGCCGATGCTCGCAGGTCGCTCGCCATGACGGGTGCGCCGACGAGCTTCTTCACGCCGCTGACGATAACGGTCGCGCCCTGACGCATCAGCTTGGCGCCCATGCGCGACAGCTCGGCGACATGCAGGAACCGCTCGGGGAAGATGCGCTCGGTGATGACGCTGTTGCCGTCGGCGAGCGTGAGCGTTGCCATCATCTGGGCCTGAATGTCGGTCGGGAAGCCCGGGTGCGGCTGGGTGGTGAACTCGACGGGCTTCAGCGTGCGGGCGCTGGTGACGCGCACGGTGGCGCGGAGCAGATCGTTGTTCGCACCGGGCGTGACGGCGAGGTGGATGCCCATCGCCAGAAGCTTGTCCTTCACCGCCAGCATCGCGTCAATGGGGCAGTTCTCGAGGGTGATGTCGCCGTTGGTGATGGCGGCGGCGAGCATGAACGTGCCGGCCTCGATGCGGTCGGCCATGACGGTGTGATCGACGCCCTTGAGCTCGTCCACGCCCTCGATGACCAATCGGGGCGAGCCGTGGCCGCTGATCTTGGCGCCCATCTTGATCAGCATGACGGCGAGGTCCACGATCTCGGGCTCGCACGCGGCGGACTCGATGACGGTGGTGCCCTTGGCGAGCGTCGCGGCGCACATCACGTTGGCGGTGCCGAGGACGGTCGAACCGAACTGGCCGCCGAGGAAGATGGTGGCGCCCTTCAGGCCCTTCTTGGGGGCGCGGGCGGTGATGTCGCCGCCGTCGAGAGTGATCTCGGCGCCCAGAGCGGCGAGACCCCGAAGGTGCAGGTCCACCGGTCGATCGCCAATAGCGCAGCCGCCCGGCATGGAGACGCGGGCGAAGCCGCGGCGGGCGACCATCGGCCCGAGGGTGCTGATGCTGGCCCGCATGGTGCGGACGATCTCGTAACGGGCGTGCGACTTCTCGTGCGACTCGTCCTGGGTGTGCAGCCGCATGACGGCCTGGCCCGCGGGTCCGGAGTGCTCGCCGATGCAGCCCAGTTCGCCCAGCAGGTTGCGGAGGCTCTTGATGTCGGCGAGGTTGGGGACGTCGCGGAGGATGACAGGCTGGTTGGTGAGCAGCGCGGCGCACATCTCGGGGAGTGCGGCGTTCTTGCTGCCGAACACGCGGAGAGAGCCCTCGAGCCGCTTGCCGCCTTCGATGAGGAACGTATCCATACTGAGAGTCTCCGCCAGCCTCACGCGGCGAGCCGCGTGTTCCCGCACCCGGAAAACACAAGCCCGGACCATCCATGGCCCGGCGCGAGTTTATATCGGATGGGAAGCGCGTCGGAGCGCGGTTTTGGGCAAGGCATTCACCACAGAGACACAGAGGCACAGAGAGGGGACAATGGCTGGTCTGTCCAACCCAAGGATTCCTCTCTGTGCCTCTGCGTCTCTGTGGTTCTTCCTAGCTTTTCGCCCCGACGTGCTTGGCGATCTCGGCCTCGATGGCCTCGGCCCAGAGGCGATAGCCCTTCTCGGAGAGGTGGAGGAAGTCGGGCATCACGTCCTTGCTGATGGTGCCGTCGGGGTTGGTGAGGGTGGGTCCGATGTCGAGGAAGGTGGTCTTGGCGTCGGCGACCGAGGCAAGGAGCTTGTTCATGGCTTCGAGCGTGGTGCGTTTGTCGTTGGGAGTCTCGCCGCGGGGGAAGACGGCCAGCACCAGGATGTGGGTCTCAGGGAGCTTCGCCCGGACCGCCGACACGACCGCTCGCACCCCTTCGTTGATCTCCTCGGCGGTGTTTGAGCGGACCGTCGGGCTGGAAGCGGTGTTGTTGGTGCCGATCATGAGGACCAGCAGCTTGGGGGCGTGTCCGGCCTTGGGGGTGGCGAGGCCGTCAAGGTTGCCGTGAGCGATGCGATAGAGAAGATGCTGGGTGCGGTCGGCGCTGATGCCCATGTTGACGGCGTTGCGTTTGGCATAGAACTCGGTCCACACGCCCTTGCCCGGGCCCTCCCAGCCCTGGGTGATCGAATCACCCATAAAGATGAGGTCGATATCACCCTTCTCGGCCCCCTGCTTGGCGCGAGCGTTGAAGGACTCGTGGCGGTCGATCCACCACTTGTCGGGGCGGGATTCCTGACCGATCGCGGTGTTGGCGGCCGGGACGGCTTGCGGAGCGGGCTGGGTGCTCGGCGTAGCCGGGTCGGCGAGCAGGCACAGGGCGAGAACGCGCAGCACGAGGCAGCTGAGATGGAGCATGCCGGAGTTTACAAAGCTTGTCGATGACAGGCAGGGCTTGTCGCGGCACACATCAGCGTGCGTTCGCAGCCGTTTCCGTCTGCGACGCCGCCGGCGAACCCCGTATGAGCAACACGCCCGCGATCAAGAGCGCGATGCCCAGGCCCTTCATCGGGGTGACCGGGTTCTGCTTCAGGCCCAGCCAGCCGAAGTGATCGAGCGTGACGGCGACGATCATCTGCCCGGCGAGCACCGCGCCGGTGAGTGCGACCACGCCCAGCTTCGGAGTCAGGATGATCGAGCTGGCGACGTACGTCGCGCCCAGCACGCCAGCCACGTGCGCCCACCACGGCGCGCCCAGGATCTTCGCGGGCGCGGGCGCCGGCTGCCGCATCGCTATGGCGATGAGAAGCATGGTGATCAGGCCGACGAGGAAGCTGAGAACGGTGGCGTGGATCGGCTGCTGCAGGTGCGCACCCATCTTGGTGTTGCACGCGGCCTGGATCGGGAGCAGCGCGCCGGCCAGCGCGGCGGCGAGAAGGAGCACGTATTGCATGCCACGTCATCGGGAAGGAACCACGCCGATCATGCCTTTTCAGGAATCCTCGAACACCGCGTCGGTCGTCAGCCTGGTCACGCGCTGGACCGCTTCCAATGCGGTTGGCGGGTTCGAGAGGTCGATCTCGAGGCACACGCCGCGGTCATGATCGCTGTTGAGCACCACCGCGTTGGGCGGCACGAGCGCCACGCCGTCTGGTGCTTTCTCGTGCCCGAGGATGAACAGGTTCACGCCCCAGCGTTCGACGAGGTCCTCGAGCTGCTCGGCGTCGTAGCCGCGGCCCCAGACCATGATGTGAGCAGCACCGGTGCGGGGCTGGTAATCATCCATCGTGAGCTCGCGCGAGAGCACGCTGGGGTCGAAGCGGCTCATCATCGCCAGCCCGGGGAGCGAATGCGAGCAGAGGATGTCGACGCCGCGGGTTCCGTCGGGTCGATGGCACTCGACCCGCAGCGCCAGCGGCATCGCCAGCACGAACTCCTTGAGGGCTTCGAGCACTCGCGCGGCGTCGTTGGTGAAGACGGTGTCGAGCCCGGCGTTAAAGGCCTCGACGACCTTCACCCCGTCCTTGACGATGCCGGCGCCGAAGATCTGCGAAAGCTCGTGGTTGCCGAGCAGCACGTGGACGTGCTCGGGAAACTCGGACTTGAGCGAGGCGACGCGGGCGAGGGCGCGGTAGGAGTAATCGACGCCGTTGTAGAGGTTGGGCGGATGGATGATCTCGTGCAGCGTCAGATGGGCGGCGTGTTCGGTGCCGAGCTTGGCCATCTCGACCAGTCGCTTGAAGTGCAGCGGGTGATCGTGCAGGTCGCCGGTGGCGATCAGGCGTCCGGGGGCGCGAATCAGGTCGATGGAGCCCCTGCGGCAGGACGCGTCGCGGCAGGCGGCGGCGCCGGCGTGGAACAGCTCGACCACGGCGTTGGCGTCGGAGAGCGAGAGTTGTTGCAGGGCCCGGGGGGTCATCGAGGTGGCCCGCGCGAGGCCGCGTCGGGGAGAGAGAAGATCGGCGTTTGGGGGCGAAGGTCCCATCATCTTCGCCCGCCGAGGAGGGCGGGATCGTGCGATTTTGGGATTGGTACGGCGTGATTTTCTTCCCAAGCCGCGACGGAAGCCTTGGGATGCATCATCCTTCTGTCCGTGCCCCTCCGGCGTTCCAACCTCATCGCTCTCGCGGCAGCGGGCATCGGCCTCCTGGCGATGGCCGCCTCGCGGCCGCAGCCGTCCACGAGCGACGCGAGCACGGTGATGAGCTGGCTGCGGTGGGCGCACGAGACCACGAACACCGGCCGCGGCGTGGTGGAACGGCTGATGGGTGTGTGGTCGCACGCCGAGAACGCCGCCGGAGTCGTCTCGACGATGTTGGCCACCGCGGAACGCGACGCGAGGCATACACCGGAGTGTGATCCGGCGATCGCGCCGACGCACGACTGGCCCTCGGCGGTGCCGATTGTGCGGCTGGCCAGCGTACCGATGCCGACCCCGGTGAGACCGGTCGCGCCCCAGGCGACGATGTGGAGTCGATTCGGCGACGTCGCGGTGATTCGCGAGGTGTCGTGCGTGTGGAGCGACGCTGCGTGGTCGGCCAAGGACGCGGAGCGCCTGCCGCACGAGGCGCGGCGGGTCGTGTGGTTCAAGATGTAGACGCCGCAGTCGCTACTTCGCGGGCTCGACGACGCCGATGAGCTCGATGATGAACACGAGGTCGGCCTTGGCGGGGATGACGGGCGGGCGGCCGTTCTCGCCGTAGGCCTGAGCGTACGGGATGGTGAGACGCCGGATGCCGCCGGGCTTCATGCCTGGGACGCCCTGCTGCCAGCCCTTGATGAGGCGGTTGAGCGGGAAGGTGGCGGGCTGCTTGCCGCGGGTGGTGTCAAACATCGTCCCCCCGTCCTTGAGCGTGCCGTGGTAGTTGATGGTGACAGTGGCACCGGGCTTGCACTCGCTGCCCTCGCCGAGCTTCAGGTCCTCGACGATGACGCCGCTGTCAAGCTTCTTGGTGGCAAGGGGCTCGGCCTTGTCGGAGTTCAGGAAGGTGACGGCGGGCTTGGGCTCTTCCTTCTTGGCTTCTTCCTTCTTGGCTTCCTCTTTCTTGGGCTCGTCGGCCTTGGCCTGAGGCTTCGCGGCGTCGGGCTTCTTCTCTTCAGGCTTGGTGGGAGCCGGGGCCGCGGGTTTGGGAGCTTCTTGCTTGGGCGCTTCTTGCTTGGGTGCTTCTTGCTTGGGCGCTTCCTGTTTCGGAGGCTCCTGCTTAGTGGCTTCCTGCTTAGGGGCCTCCTGCTTGGGAGCTTCCTGCGTGCTCGGCGCGGGCTGAGATTCAGTGGCGGGCTGGTCCGACGCCGGGGGCGAGGCGGGCTTGGACTGGCAGGCCGCGAGGACGAGGGCTGCGGAGACCGACACGCCGAGGAGAATCCAGAGGTTGCGCTTCATACGGGAATGCTAGCCGATTCTCGGACACGGTTCAGGTTCTCAGACCGAGCGCGAGCGACGGCACGCGCGGCGCAGGCCGCGCCGCCGCGGAACGCTCCGGGCAAAGAGCGCGGCGGGGGTCACGGGGGATGCCCGGGCGTCCGACAACAGTGCTTGAGCGCGAGCCCGGAGAGGGACCATGAGCCGCCTTGTCAATTTCGTCGCGATCCTCACACTCGTGATCGGCCTGTGCGTGGTCGGCGGGTGGCGCTACCGGCAGTATCAGACGCAGTCCAGGGCCGAGTCGCTGCGGGCGGAGCTGATCCGCCTGAAGCGCGAGGTGGACCGGCGTGCGGCGATGCTTGAGACCGACAAGAACGACGCGGGATGGCCCAAGACGGTGGACCCGATGTGGTTCGACGGGCACCCGCCGCGGAATCACTGGGTCCATGGCGAGCGTGCGTGGCTCGAGCTGGCAACCGGCGACCAGGTGCACCTGCGCGATCCGATCGTGCGCGCCGTGGACGAGAAGGTGGGCTCGGAGCTGGGTGAGTTCTGGTACAACCCGAGCAACGGCGAGGTGCGGGCGCGGGTGCCGCTGGGCGCGAGCGACCGCGAGACACTGGCGCTGTACAACAAAGTGAACGCAACGAACCTCGAGTCGCTGTTCGAGTCGGCGACGTGGCGCAGCGCGGGCGCGCGGTAAGCGCGCCGGTGCGCGCGATCGCGCTCGCGCGGATTGTGGATAACTTCACGCTCTTGAAATTTTGACTTGCACTCTCAAGAGAATGTTGTCACACTTCCGATAACAGGCAGGTGCGTCGCGCGCGAGTGTGTCGCGTGCTCGCGCGGGAAACCACGCACAACACTGCTTGAGGAGATCTCTCTCATGGCAAAGAAGAAAGCCAAGAAGAAGGCCAAGAAGAAATCCAAGAAGCGCTAACCGCGCTTCGGGACCAGATACTCCCGGGCGGAAGGACGTCGGGAGGCTCGCAGCGGTCCCAACTCAAGCTGCGAGCATGCTTCCCTTCCGCAGTCGCCGATGCGAGTTCTCGCGCGGCATCCAACCACGGGGCGGCTTTCGTCGTCCCGTCCGACACGGATCACGAATGTCTCACAACGCGACCGACACGGGGCAGCGAAAGCCGCCCCGTGTTTCTTTTTGCACCCCTCCCCCGCCACCCACCCTCGACGCCTGAATTCCCGCGATCCACGCACCGCGTTCGTATTCCGATCGGATGGCCGACGAGCGGTGATTCGAGCTTGAAACCGGGCCACCGTGCAACCCGTCCGATCGTCTCGCCCGACCGCTGAGCCCGATCGCTGAACTTGATCCATTGCATCGCCGCATCGAGCGCTCTCAAGCGACGCTCCGACACAGGAGCGCTTGCAAGAGGGCGCGATGCGCGGGAGACTCGATCGCGTGACCACGCTCCGCCCGCATCCCCCGATCGACGCTCTGCACTTCCTCCGCCGCCACGTGTCGGGTGTGATCATCGCCGACGAGGCCATCTACCCGCGGCGGTTCGTCCTCGACCCCGCGAGCGGCACTCCGGTCGCTGCGCTCCCGCTGGGCGTTGAAGAGGCCGAGTCGATCGTGCTGCACGTGCCCGACGAGGGCGACCCCTCGCTGCAACTGCTCGTCGAGCTGCGCTGGCTCGAGACCGGCGGCACAGACGGCGCGGCGGGGGATCGGTTCCTGATCTATCACGGCAAGGGTGAGGACTCGCGCCTCGCCTCGTTAACGGTGCTCGACGCGAAATGGACCATGGGCGTGGCGCTCGTCGAGGACCTGATCGTGCCCAACCCGGTCGCGGGCGATGAGCCGCGGCTGTGCAAGCGCCTGAACGCCGACCGCGCCCGCCTGGCGGCCATCGTCCTCGAGCACGCCGGCCGCGACGTCGCCGAACCACTGGCGGTCGGCGTCGATCCCGACGGCATCGACATCCGCACCCGCACCGGGCTGGTACGCGTCGAGTTCATCGAGCGGGCCACACCCGCCGCGGTGCGGGCAACGATCGAGGCATGGACGTCGTGAACTCTCCCGATCCGACCGGCTGGAAGCGCCCGCCGCACGCCATCACCGAAGCGCACGGGCACCTGCCCTGGCTGGGCAAGGCGCTCTCGATGCTCAGCCTCGAAGGCTGCCGCTCGGTGAGCGAGTCTCTCGATCGCGTCGCTCGTCGCGCCAGCGGGGTGCATGACGATCCGCCTGGCTCGTGGCTTCAGGCCCACTCGGCGCGGTACGAGGGATGGGCCGAAAGGCGTTGGATGACCCGCGAAGAACTGGACCGCGTCACGGGCGATCGCCCGACGCTGATCATGTCCTTCGATCATCACGCGGTCTTCGCCAACACCGCCGCACTCGCCGCGGCGGGCATCACGCGCGGCACACCCGATCCCGACGGCGGCGTGATCGAGCGCACGCGAGACGGAGATCCCACAGGCCTGCTGCTGGAGGCCGCGGCGTTCGCGACGTGGGCGAAGGCGCCCGAGCCGCCCGCATCGGCACGCGAGGCACAAATCTCCGCCGCGCTCGGGCACCTCGCGGCATTGGGCTTCGCGGAGATGCACGATCTCGCGAGCCCGCCTTGGCTGGGGCCGCTGCTGGCGCGGCTGGAGCGGGACGGGCGCCTGCCGCTGCGGGTCGGCTTGTATGCGCTGATGGACGATCTCGATGCGATGACAGTGTCCCGCGGCGGATGGGAATCGCCACGGGTGCGGCTCCTGGGCGGCAAGATCTTCACCGACGGCACGCTCAACAGCCGCACCGCCTGGGTGCTCAAGCCCTACTCCCAGTCGCCCCCCGATCTCCGCCACGGCAAAGCCCTGATGACGCCTCGCCAGATCACCGACGCGGCGGAGCGCTGTCTACGCCTCAACCTCGGCCTTGCGATGCACGCCATCGGCGACGGCGCGGTCCAGGCCTGCCTCGATGCCGTTGCTTCCATTCCTCCGTCTCTTCGTCGCTCCGCCTCTTCGTCTTGTCCACTCCGCATCGAGCACGCCGAACTGATCGCTCCCGACGACATCCCGCGTTTCGCGGAGCTGGGCGTGGTCGCGAGCGTGCAGCCGTGCCATCTGCTGGCGGATATCGAGGCTCTGCAACGCGCGGTGCCCGGGCAGCTTGAGCGGGTCATGCCGTGGAAGAGCCTGATCCGGTCCGGGCTCGTGCCGGGCAGGACGCTGCTCTTTGGCAGCGACGTGCCGATCGTGCGCGCGAACCCGGAGGACTCGGTGCAGGCCGCGGTGGCGCGGCGTCGGCCCGAGATGGCGGAACGCGACGCGATCAATCCCGGCGAAGCGATCGACGAAGCGACGGCGTGGGCGTGCTTCGGTACGCGGATGGTGTGACGGCGACGCTGCAGCCTCGGGTGCCACGGCTTGCCTCAGGACTTACTTCGCGCTCGCCGTGGACTTGGTCGTGGTCTTGCCCGACTGCATCTTGAGCAGCTCGATCTGTCCCTGGCGGGCGAGGTCGATCGACTCGCCCAAGATCCGGGCCGCTTCCTGCGGGGCGTGGAAGCCCATCGAGTTCTCGGCGTTCACAAAGTCGCACCGCCACTGAGCCGCACGCTGCAGCTTCTGCACGGGCAGGAGCTGCTCGTCGGTCATACCGTCCTTCTTGGCCTGTTCGAGCGCGGCGATGAGATCCACGACGGCCTGCTCCGACGCATCGAGCAGCTTCTTGGTGCGATCCTGGATCGCCGCCACGCGGGAGGAAATCTCTTCCTCGCTGTAGGAGTGGCACGTCTGGCACGCGCGGCTGATGTTCAGCATCGGGCTTCGGGTGTGGTGATCACTCACCTTGATCGCGCCCTCGCGAACGTACGGCATGTGACAATCAGCGCAGGACACGCCGCTGCGGGCATGGATGCCCTGGCTCCACATCTCAAATTCGGGGTGCTGGGCTTTGAGCACCTTGGCGCCGCTCCTGGCGTGGGTCCAGTCGCTGAAGCCCGAGTCGTCGTAGTACTTCTCGATCTGCTCGACCTTGAGCCCGTTCATCCACGGGTAGGTGACGAGCTTGCCCTCGCCCTTGAAGTGGTACTCCACGTGGCACTGGCCGCAGGCCATGGCCCGCATCTCCTGCCGCGAAGCCTCGACGTTGGGGTCGTAGTCCTTGCTGCGGTCGCCCTTGCGCCAGCGTTCGATGCTGGGCAGGTGCGGCACGGGATCGCTGGACTTGGCAAGAGCACGGATGCCGTTCAGGAATCCTGGCTTGGTAACCCGCAGGTGCATGGTGTCCGGATCGTGGCAGTCGATGCAGGCGACGGGGTGCTCGACGAGCTTGGTGGCGTCGTCGAACTTCATCTTGCACATCTCCTCGAAGCCCTTGAAAAGCTGTGCCTGGGCCTCCTTGGAGGCGAACGGCATCTCCACCGTGCCCGGGGCGCCCTTCTCGATGCCCAGCTTGCGGTACGCGACGACATTGGATGCGTGGCACTGCACGCACGCTCCGGGCTGGGCCTTCTTGTGCACGCGCTCGGTCTCGCGCTGGTCGCTGAGCATGTACGCGTGGCCGCGCTCTTCGCGGTAGTCGATAGAGAAGGCGTAGCCGTCGAAGATGGCCCGCAGGTGCGGATCGGTGTCAAGCTTCTGGAACGCCTCACTCCCGCCGTGGCGGGTGCGCTGGGTGTCCACGGTGCGGAGGTACGAGTCGTACTGGCGCGGGAAGTTCTTGCCCCATTGGAGGGGATCGACGGTGGTCTCGAAGACATCGACCAACTTGAAGGCCGTCTGCTTGGCCTCCATCTTGCGCTGGTTGATGTTCTGCAGCAGCAGCAGCGCCGCCGCGGTTCCTCCCGCGGCCACAATCGCCACCACCCAGTACGCGAACCAGTTGGTCTTGGAAGTGCTCATCGAAGTCCTTTCTGGCTCATTCTCCCCACTGCCCCCACTGCTCCACTAGTTGCGCGGCCCATGCCCCACGCGCGCGTGACACTGCGTGCAGTTCACCAGCCCGCGCACCGGATCGGCGTGCGACGTGATCTCGCTTGTGAGCCCCTCATGACAGCGCACGCAGTTGGCGTTCACGACCGCCAGGCTCTCGGGCGTGATGCGGATCGGCTCGTGAAAGTTCTGGAGCGTGAAGCCCTTGCTGTGCCGCCAACCGTGCTCGGCCTTGGTGTAGTACTTGCCCACCAGGTCCTGCGGCACGTGGCAGTCGTTGCACGTGGCGTTGGCGTGATGCGCGGCCTTCTGCCAGCCGTCGTACTGCTCACGCATGATGTGACAATTCACGCACGCCTTGGGATCGTTCGAGAGATAGCTCGTTCCCTCGGCGAAGCGGAACGTGTAGGCAGCGCTGCCGACGCAGATTCCGATCAACGCCGCCAGCGCGAGCCCTGCGATCGTGATTCCGGCGCGACGCTCCACGAGGTGACTCCATGACCGATCGGTCGTGATACATGATATCAATATCCGTAATGTGTGCACGCTGGCCCGAGAACAAATGCGACGAAGAGCAGTCGGGGCTCGCAAGGTGCCGCGATACCGATCGTACTGCGAACGCGACTCGCCCGACAATCGGCCGGTTTTTCATTGCGTTCTCCGGGGGAGCGGGGTTAGGCTGATGTCGTCCGACGGGCGTTCCGCCGCGCGAGAGCGCGTGCCCGGTCGGACGGCGAGCGGAGCTCGCTTTGGGGAGAGGCAGCCCGGCGCTGGACGCGATGTCGTCGCTCCGGGATACCTCGAGAACAACGCAGGACGCACGCAGGGCGATGATGTCGCCGCGGGTCCGCACGCTCACTTTGGCACGCGATCGCGTGCCTCTGACCACGCGGGCCGTCCTTGAAAAGGGACGGCCCGCGCTGTTGTTTTTGGAATCGGGAGAAGGACCGAGGCTCGGCGGAAAGCGAAGGCATTGCACCGCGGAGGACGCAGAGAACGCGGAGGAAGCAGCGAGTGCGAAGGGCGATACAGGTCGATGACAGCGAGCCGGGGCGTCCTCGCCCCGTGCGGAACAAACTCAGGATGTCGAGAGTCCTCAGGCGACGGATCCAACGTCGCACGGGGCGAGAACGCACAGGCTCGCTCACAGAACAGCCTCGCACCCGGTCTGTTCTCGCATCCATCCCCTGTCCATCCTCTTTCCTTCTCCGCGTTCTCTGCGTTCTCCGCGGTGAAATGCCTTCCTTCCCAACGCCCCACCACCGCATCTTGGGAACGGCACGTTCGTATCATGACCCGGAGCCCGCGCGGGCTGAAGCCCGCGGCTCGGAGATGCACCCATGCGCGCCGACATCCGCTACAACAACATCATCGACAGCGACGAGGCCAAGCAAGCCCAGGCCAACGCCGACCGCGCGCCCGAGCAGCACCACGCCGACATCAACGCCGACTCGTTCTACATCACCCAGCACTACACGAAGTACACCCGCGAGAACCACGACGTGTGGCGCGACTTGTTCGACCGGCGCTGGAGCGTGCTGGAGAACCAGGTCAGCGGGCAGTTCATCGAGGGCATGAAGATCCTCCGCCTGACCCGCGACCGCCTGCCGCTGCTCGACGATCTCGTGCTCGACCAGGACATCGAGGTCGCCGGCGGCGTCAAACTCACCAAGGGCACCCGGCTCGACGGCATCAACAAGTTCCTGCACTCGGTCTCGTCGTGGGCGTCCTACGGCGTGCCCGGCTACCTGCCCGCCAAGGCCTTCTTCGCGTGTTTGGCTCAGCGCGAGTTCCCCACCACCGTGCTCATTCGCCCGCGCGAGGTGATGGATTACCTGCCCGAGCCGGACATCTTCCACGATGTCTTCGGGCACGTGCCCCTGCACGCCTTGCGGGTCTTCGCCGACTTCCTGCAGACCTACGGCCGCGCTTCGCTCTTGTGCGACGATCCCGAGCACATCGAGCGCCTCGGTCGTCTCTTCTGGTTCACCGTCGAGTTCGGGCTGATCAAGGAAGACGGCAAGGTAAAGGTCTACGGCAGCGGGCTCGTGAGCAGCCACGCCGAGAGCGCATACTCACTCAACGGCGTCTGGGAGAAGACGAAGAACGGCCCGCAGTCCGCCGAGCCTTGCAAGGAGCGCCCCGTTCCCGAGTGGCGGCCGTTCGATCTCGAGCGCGTCTGCGAGACCCCGTTCGAGATCGATCACTACCAGCCGATCTACTACGTGCTCGAGAGCTTCGAGCAGCTCCGCGACGCCATGAACGACTACGCCGAGAAGGTGATCGGCAAGAGCGGGCTGGAGATGGCGACGCGGCGGTAACGCCTATTCGACGGACCCGATGACTCCTCACAGCGCATGCCACCGCTTGTCCTGCTCGGAGGTCAAGCGGTGTGACGACGTTGGATCACGCTGCGTCCGCACCCAGTTTGCCCAAGACGGCCGAGCCGTGGCACCCTTCCAGCATCTTGAACATCAGGGGTTACGGGCACAACAGCGCGTTGTACCCCTCGGCGAAGATGATGAAATCCGTGTCGTCCACGTTGCCGTCGCGGTTGAAGTCGGACGGGCAGCCCGCGGGCATGGCGGGATCGCTGCACAGCAGCAGGTTGTACGCCGCCGCGAAGATCACAAAGTCGGAGTCGTCGACGGTGCCGGAGTTGTCGAGATCCTCGGTGCAGGCCCGGACGATCCTCCAGATCTCGCCGTTGGTGCCCGACCCTTGGTCGATCACATACAGCTCGCCCTCAGAGTCCTCGGCGAACGAGACGATGGCGCCGATGTCCACCCCCGCGGCACGCAGCTCGGTGGTGCGATCGAGGAACTCGGTCTTGCCCGCCGAGGGCGTGTAGCGGAAAGACCAGATTTTGGCGTCGCAGTAGTCGGCGAAGAAGTACGTGCCGCGGAGCGAGGGGATCGCCGAGCCGCGGTAGACGTAGCCGCCGGTGATGGAGCAGCCGGTGTTGTGGTCGTAGACGTGGATGGGGTCGACCTTGGTGCCGCTGATAGTGCCGGACTTGTTGCAGGTGTTGGCGAGATCGCCCTCGTACCAGGGCCAGCCGAAGTTGCGGATGGGTGTGCTGGCCGATCCGGCGGCGACGAAGTTCACTTCCTCGCGATCGCCCTGCCCGACGTCGGCGATGTACAGATCGCCCGTCTCGCGATCGAAGCTGGGACGCCACGGGTTGCGCAGCCCGGTGAGCCACACCGCGGGGTTGCCGCCGGCCTGAGAGAAGGGATTGTCGGCGACGATCCCGTAGTTCTCGTTGGCATTGGCGGGGAAGTCGTCGGCGTCCACATTGATGCGCAGGATCTTGCCCCGGCGCTCGTTGGAGTTCTGCGCCACGTTGTTGGGGTCGCACCCGCCGCCGGAATCACCCGACGCGATATACAGGAAGCCGTCGGAACCGAATGCGATCCAGCCGCCGAGGTGGTTGGTCGCGTTGCGGTTGATGGTGAGGATGGGACGCGAGGTGGCGGCGCTGAGGTTGGGATTGCTCGAGCTGCGGTTGCGTTCCACGAGCGTGGTGTGCCCGGAGGTGTTGGTGTAATAGACGTAGTAGCGGCCGTTGTTCTGATAGTCCGGATGGAACGCCAGCCCGAGCAGGCCCTGCTCGCTGTTGTTGCTGGTGCCGCCGGTGACGAGCGCGTCGATGTCGAGGAAGGGCGCGGTCGTGGGCTGGAGCACGCCGTTCTGGAGGATGCGGATGAAGCCCTGCTTCTCGACGATGTACAACCGCGATGAGTCGCCGGGGGCGGCGGTCATGAAGACGGGGCGGCGAAGCCCGTTCAGGAACAGGCGGCTCTCGAGCACCTGGGCCGCAGCGACCGACGACAGCGCGAGCCCGGAGAGAGCCGCGACGCACACACAAAGATTCCGCATGATGGTGTCCCTTTCCCGCTCGTTGATTGGTAGACCTCGGGGAGAACATAGCCGGGCTGTCAATGGTTCGCGCGTCCGCGCACAACGCGCGGCCGCGCTCTGCCACGAGCCGAACCGACCGCGATCGCCGGGTGCTGTCGCGCCGGAGACGAAAAGAAAACGCCCGGCCGCGGGGCCGGGCGTGGTGAGATTCAAGATGCCGAGTGCGCGTCCCCTGCATCGTTACGGACAGAGCAGGGCGGAATAGGCGTCGGAAAAGAGCACGAAGTCCGAGTCATCGACAAAGGTGTCGCCGTTGAGATCGCTGGGGCATCCCGCGGGCATGCCCGCCTCGGAGCAGAGCAGCAGCGAGTAGGCCTCAGCGAACGTGACGAAGTCGGAGTCGTCGACAAACTGGTCGCAGTTGAAGTCCGCTGGGCAACTGCGGACGTTGACGGTCACGCTGGCGCAGCTCGAGATGCCGCAGGAGTTCTCCCAGCGAGCGTAGTAGGTGGTGGTGATGGTGGGCGAGTTCACAACGAAGGACCCGAGGCCGGACCCGATGAGGGTTCCACCGCAGGAATCGGTGAACCAGCGGATGGTGTCACCCGAGCCGCCGATGGCGTTGAGGGTGACGGTGCCCGCGTCGTACTGGCAGATGTTGTCGGCGCTGGCGGTGACGCTGGTGGGCGCGACCGGGCCGGCGTTGACGGTGACGGCGACCGAGGCGCAGCCGGCGGAGACGGCGCTGTCGGCGGTGCGGCGGGCGCGAGCGAAGTAGGTGGTGGTAGAAGACGGGCTGACGACCAGCGGGTTGCCGGTGCCGACGAACGTCGTGCCGCAGCCGCCGGTGTACCAATCGATCTCGATGCCGGCCGGGGGAGCGGCGACGGACAACGAGGTGTTGCCGCCGGCGCAGATCGTGGACGGGGCCGCAGCCGGGCTGGTCGGGTTCGACGGAGCGGCGGCGGCGGTGACGGTGAAGTTGGCGTTGGAGATGTCAAAGAAGATGTTGCCGACCGCACGCACGCGGATGCGGGCCTGGGTGGTGGCGATGTTGGGAACGGTGATGACCTCGGAGCCGTCGTTGGCGGTGCTGGCGAGGATCGTGGTGGTGAAGCTGGTACCGCCGTTGTTCGAGAACTCGATGGCGACGTTGGCGGTGTCAACGCCGTTGGCGGTCGTGCCCGCGACGTTCCACGTCACGGTCTGGCTGCTGAGGCCGGCCCAGGAGACAGCGGTGTTGGGCGCGGTGACCTGGAACGGTCCGGCGGCCATCGTCGAATTGATGTTCACGTCGGCGAAGTTCTGGCCGCCCTTGCCGTCACGGACGGTGAGGCGGTACGGAATGGTTCGGGTTCTCGCCGGAAGCGTTTCGCCTTTGAGCAAGGTGTTCACGATGAGATTGCTGTTGCGGGGGAACTGACGCGTCGCGACGGTCGCGGGATTCAGGGAACGCTGATAGGGGTTGGTGCCGACGTCGGGGAAGTTGCCGCTGACGGCGGTCTGCGAGGCCGAGCCGGCGATACGCTGCTCCCAGCAATAGGTAAGAGCGTCACCGTCGGCGTCGCTGCCGGATCCGGTGAGCGTGTAGGGCGTGCCGATCGGGATCGTGAACGTCGAGCCCGCGTTGACGGTCGGGATTGTGTTGACAATCGCGACCTCGACGTCGCAAGTGCGCGACGAGACGTGCGCCGTGATCTCATCGATCGAGCGGCTGTGGAAGTAGGGGTCGGAGTTGGACTGCAGGTCGTCGCCGCCGCAGATGCCGGCGTACGCCATGATGGTGGAGCCGGAGCCGGGCTCGACGGAAGTCGCTGCGTTGCGGTTGGCGGCGCACACGCCGCTGTTGAACGAATGGTTGCCGCCGAACTGGTGGCCCAGCTCGTGCGCGACGTAGTCGATGTAGAACGCGTCGCCGGTGGGGGCAGCGAGGCCGGTGCCGCCGCGGGCCTTGCTGGTGGTGCAGACCACGCCGAGCTGCGCGAGGCCGCCACCCGGATCGGTGCAGACCATGTGCCCGACGTCGTAGTTCGCGGAACCGATCTGCGTGTCGATAGTGGTCTGGTTGACGGTGAGCTGGGCACCCGTGACGGCGTTGGCGTAGGGATCGGCGCCGGCGTAGATGATCAGGTTGTTGTTGGCGACCAGGATGAGGCGGACGGCGAAGTCCCTCTCGTAAACGCCGGTGACGCGGTTCACGCACGCGACGACGCCAGCGAGGCCCTGGGCCACGGTCCCGCCGAAGAACGCGGTGTACTCGGTCGTCGCGGCGACCGCGATGCGGAAGTCGCGCCGGACCGTGCCGGTGGCGGTGCGGTCGGTGAAGGGGTTCTGATCCTCGGGCGTGACGTGGTTCGCGGGGTCCTGTTCGAAGTAGCACTGCCAGTTGGGATTGCGCATCAGGTCACGCTTGTGATACGACGTGTACATCGTCGTGTCGCCCATCGTGACCGGGTCGATCCAGTACGAGCCCTCGCTGCTGAGCACCTGAGCGCGGAAGCCGAGCACCGTGACGTCGATGCGAACTTCGGACTGCGGGCTGTCGAGCGAGGTGCCCTTGTAGGTCTTGAAGTCGGGGTACTGAGCCGCCAGACCGGGCTCCATGATCGAGTATTCCTCGATCTCGAAGCGCTCGAACGAACCATCGGGCTTGGGCAGTGCGATCACCGCGGGAGCGGCCCGGCCGGCGAAGGGATTGTCGCTCTCCAGAGGGGCGCCGGCGAGCTGCAGCTTGATCTTGTCCATGTCGAGCAGCACCTGCCGCCCGCCGAAGGGACGCACGAACGCCTTTTCGCCCAGCGCACGGTCTTCGACGCGACCCTGGATCACTTCCCAGGGCTCGTAGATGCCGACCTTGTCGGACTTGGCCGGGCCGTTGTCGCCGGGGGCGGCGAGCGCGACGCTGCTCGCGACACCGGCGAGCACGCCCAGCGTCAGAGCACGCGTGAAGACGGAGCGAATCGATTTCGACATTTCAGAGCTTCCTCTCTCTTGAAGCCGCGGTTGACAATGCAAACCCCGGCCGATGCCTCGGCACGCACGCAACAACCTGCAACGCGTTGTCGAGCAACTCCCACGAACAGGCACAGGAACACTGACGTGGAACGCCAATCGTTCCACGATCCCGCACGCCGCGAGGCTGAAGCGTACCGATTGGTGCTCCGGCCCGCAATCGAAAATTCCCGCTTTGCGAGCTTCCGGACGGTCCGGTAACACAACAACGACGGAACGCTCGTCGCCGCGTGCGGCCGCGCGTCGGGGTCAGCCCCCACAAAGCTGCGCGACACCGGAAAACTCCCGATGATTGCTCACGGGCACACGAGCGCGTCGTACGCCGCCGCGAACGCGACGAAATCGAGGTCGTCCACGAACCCGTCGGCGTTCAGATCGGCCGGGCAGCCCGCGGGCATGGTCGGGTCGCTGCAGGCGAGGACGTTGTACGCCTCGGCGAAGACCACGAAGTCGGTGTCGTCCACGTAGGTGTCGAGGTTGAAGTCCGCCTTGTTGGGCAGCGTGAAGGTCGCGAACTGCGTGCCGGCGAGGGTCGCGAAGTTCGGGTCGATGCCGATCGCGGCCGAGCCGGCGTTCAGCGGCGGCAGGACTTGGTTGCCGAACGTGCCATCGGGCTGCACGATCGCGGCCATCAGGCGGACCTTGCCGCAGCTTGCGGGGTTCAGGCCCAGCGCACCGAACGGGATGTAGAGCTCAAAGCCCTTGGTCGCGCTTGACGCATTGGCGGCGGAGGCGCCTGTGACGCCCGCGGTGTTGGTACGGTCGAGCGCGACCTGCACGCCGAAGCTGTTGGCGCCGCCGGTGAGGATGCCGTTGCCGGTGTCTGCTGTGCTTCGGCCGAGGTAAGACTTGGTCGCGGCACCACCGTTGGGCAACGACACTTGATCGACATACACCGACCCGGCGGCATTCACCCAGAAGAGCGTCGACGGCGCGAAGCCCACATCGAAGCGCGTGCCGCTGATTTCTTGCAAGCCCGCGGGCGGGTTCCCCGCGGTCGCGGTGTTGAGGATGTTCTGGCCCGGCGCGCCGGTGTCGACGAAGAGCGCGAGCGCGGTGCCGTCGGTGGGCAGGTTTCCGGTGAGGCCGACGTAGACGCCGCTGCGGGTGGCGCGGGCGTACATCTGATTCAGCTCCGCGTTGTTGTCGCCGAAGGACGTGGCGCACGCCTGCGTCGCGATCGCGGAGCCTTCGGGGTCGCCGCTGATGCCGAGATCAGAGGGAATCGCAACGCCGTCGGTGAGCGGTGACGGCGGCGCGGGCGGCGTGACGCTCACTGCCAGCACGCGGTAGGAGTACGCGGGAACGCTCACGGCGTACGCCGCGACGTTGGCGTTGGTGATCGCGGCGAGCGACGCGGAAGAGACGATGTCCGTCACCGCAGATCCGCCGCTCGGGACGGTGTAGCCGGAGAGATTGAGCGCGGTGTTCTGCGTCGTGCCGGCGAGATTGATGGCCACGAGCAATGTCTGACGCGGCCCGCCGACCGGGTTGTGATCGCGGGTGAAGGCCCAGACCTTGCCGCCGCTCGCGGGGACGGCGTTGTAGTCGCCGCGGCGGAGAGCCGCGTTGTTCTTGCGGAGCATGCCCAGTGTGCGATATGTCTCGAGCAGTGAGCCGGAAACGCCCGACTGCTCCTGCACACTCTTGCCGTCGTTGTTCTTCGAGAACGAGTTCGTACGAACGAGGGAGTTGCTCGCTTTGAGCCAGTAGTTCGACATCGGCGGCCCGGCGACGGCGTTCCACTTGAAGGGCTCGCGCATTGGGATGTCGTCGGCGTCGCTGCCGTAGGACTGCTTGGTGCCGGTCATGCCGATCTCATCGCCGTAGTAGATGATCGGGGGAAGCGGCTGGAGCATGTGGACCGCAGCCGCGGCCTTGGCCCGGCCCGCGGTCCCGCCGCTGGCGCCGATGTCGGACGCGAGGCGGCCGACGTCGTGATCGCCGAGAATCGCCAGCGAGGTCTTGCCCGGCTGAGGCTTGCCGCCGGGGAGTGCGGCGAGCGTCGCGGACATGGAGTCGTAGAGCCCTTGCGCCGTCTCGTTCGACAGCGCGCTTCTTGCGGCGAACTCAAAGGGCTTGGTGAACGCGGCGTCGAACGCGGGGAGGAGGTCGGTGCCGTAGTTGCCCCAGTCGCCCTGCTCGGCGAAGGTGAAGACGCTCGGATTGGTGACCTGCAGCGCCTGCTTCCACGTGGACCAGAAACTGATCGTGGCGCCCCAGCCCTCGGGTGCGCTGGAATAAGCATGATCGAGGCGGAAGCCGTCCACGCCGTCGGAGGGGTTGCCGTCGTTGTTGGGGTCGAGCCACTTTCTGGCCCACTGGATGTTCAGATTGACGGCGTTCGCGTTGTTGAGATTCCAGTGGATGAAGCCAACGGACGCGCCGTCCCAGGTGTTGAACGTGTAGCCGGTGTACTGGGTGTTCGAACCGTTGGTGAACGCAAGCCATTGGTCGTAGACGCTGCTGGGGTTGTTGCGGGCGTTGTTGTACCAGATGGAGTTGTGGCTGATGCCGTAGGCAACGAAGTCGAGGTAGACCTTGATGCCGCGGGCGTGAGCGGCGTTGACGAAGGCGAGGAACTGGGCCTCGGTGCCGAAGCGGGAGTTGATCTGGCTGGCGTCGCCGTGCTGATAGCCGTGGTACGCCGCGGAGGGGAAGATCGGGTTCATCCAGACCGCGGTGACTCCGAGGGTCTGGAGGTAGTCGAGGCTGGCGGTCATGCCGTTGAAATCACCGAAGCGGTACTGGTCGTTGTCGCTGTCGCGCCAACTGATGGGCATGAAGTGATAGAAGATGTCGTCGGAGACGTCGCGGGGCTGGGCGAGGGCGACGCTGGAGAACGTCACATCCGCGAGCAAGCCGGCGAGCGCGAGAGAACGAAGGGCAGACGGTGCGGGCATGCAAACTCCTCGCCCGCAGTCTACGGGAGGAGTCGAGACGAGCAAGCACAATGTGCGAAAGTCCGCCGAGGGTTATGGGCACAGCAGCTCGTTGTACGCCGCGGCGAACAGGACGAAATCGCCATCGTCCACGAACCCGTCGAAGTTCAGATCCGCGGGGCAGGCGACGGGCATGGAGGGGTCGTCGCAGTCGAGGAGGTTGTACGCGGTGTCGAAGACCACGAAATCGGAATCATCAACGGCTCCGTCCCCGTTCAGATCGCTGGGACACGCGGAGGCTGGGCACCCGGAGAGAGCATCCACTGTGAGCAGAGCGATCGTTCCGTCGAACGGGATGTCGGGGACCGGGGTGATCTGGATCATCGTCATGGTGCGTGTGTGCAGTGCTATGCGGGAGAGCTTCGGAGTCGTGATGACCGCCGCGCAGCCGTCGTGGCCGTCCAAGTCGGCTCGCGTGAACATCGTGCCCTGAAGTCCGACAGGAAGGCCAATACCGCCTGGAAGTTGCTGCCATCCGGCGAGAACAATTGAGGGCTCGCCGGCATCGAGCAGCTCGACCGCGTCGGCCCCGACGGACTCGACTTCTGCGTACTCGCCCCGCCAGGAGACCTCAAGCGTCGACGGATCGAGCCGCCACATCTGCGCGACCGAGAGACCCGCGGCGGCGTCTCCCCCGCCAGCACAGAGGAGTTGACCGGTACTGAGCGACACCAGCGAAGCGTTGGCGACACGAACATCGGAGAGAACAGAATGGTGGAGGACAGCACCGGTGACAGGGTCGATCAGCAGATGGAGCGCCGCGGGCGGAGCTCCAGGAGCTTGCGTGCCAGCAACCACCGCCACCATGCCCTCCGCGGTGAGCACGATGCCGCGCCCGGTGTCGTGTGATGCGAGGTCGGAGCCTTCGGGAGGGGCGGCAGCGATGACCGTACACCAGACGACGTTGCGGCTCGCCCGATCGATCCGGGCCACAACGATGTCGGTATCCGGCGTGGACATCGAGCTCGCGTAGCCCACGCTGCCCGTGACAAAGTAGTCTCCGTTCTGCATGACGCACAGATCCGTGTACCGCAGATCGCTGAACTCCGACGACACCGGCAGGTACAAGGACTCGGCCGCGAAGGACCCGTCGTGTGCGTTGGCGCTGAGCAGAATCGCGCCAGAGAGGCCCGGCGTCGTGTCACGACCCGCAACGACAATCATCTCACCGGTCGTCGCGCGATCGATCTCCATCGCGCTCCCGTCGATCGCGTTGCTGGCCGCGAATCGCCGCGCCCACACCAAGTTGCCCCCCGCACCGACGCCGGCCAGGCACAGCGCGCGATCCCCGCCGCCGGCGTAGAACCCGAACGCGAGCATCCCACCCGAGATCTCACGGACCGCGAACCCCGACGCCATCTCGCCCGGCGATCCGACATGGAGGGTCCAGATCGGAAGGCCGTTCGGATCGCAGCGGGAGAGGAGCGCCGACGTGATCGGGGACGGTGCGACCGTCTGTCGCTGACCGGCGAGTGCGATGTCTCCACCGGAGAGCGCACACGCACCCGCGGCTCGCAGCAGGGACCCTGATGCGGTGTGAACAACGCGTACTCCCGGCCCACCCATACAGGGCGCGCAGAGAACAACAAGCCCGATCACCGGGACCACTCGCAGCATGATTTGGACTCCTCCTGGCGCGACGCCGACCATCGCCGGCTCGCACTCTCCCCAAGCACAACATACTGCGCCGATGCGCATGCCGCAAGAACAAAATCGGCAGGAAGAACAAACGAACCCGGCTCGGAACCTCATACCGCGGCATCACTGGCACAGCAGCTCGTTGTACGCCGCGGCGAACAGGACAAAGTCGACATCGTCCACGAATCCGTCGAAGTTCAGATCCGCCGGGCAGGCGGCGGGCATGGACGGGTCGGCGCAGTCGAGCGTGTTGTACGCGCCCGCGAAGGTCACGAAGTCGGTGTCATCGACCAGGCCGTCGGAGTTCAGGTCACCCAGACAGGTCGGGAAGAAGCTGATCACGAGAGTGGGCCTGTTCGCGGCGATGTCCTCGCGGGTCGAGAACTTCTTGGCGGTCTTGGAGAGTGACTCCTCGCCCCGGACCAACCAACCGAAGTTGTTCGCGGGGTCGGACGCCATGCTCTGGACATCGGCGGCGAGCTGGGCCGAGGTCCATGTGAACGAAGCGCCCGCCCCCACCGCGAGCGACGCCGAGGCGACCGGGTTGAAGTCGCCGCCGAGGTTGGTCCAGAGCGTGGTCGGGAAGGAGCGGTGAAGCCAGGTGGCGTCGCCGGTCTGGGCGAGCGTGCCGCCGCCCTGGCCGCCGTTCGCGACCGACGCGCCCTCTCCCCAGGAGTTCGTGACGCGGTGCAGCGTGCAGGTGTGTTCATCGAAGTTCGAGCCGCCCTCAACGAGCGTGAGCGACGCCGCCACAACCGTCGCCCCGGCGGGGACGACCGACGCCACGTCGAACCGCACCAGCGCACGCCGGGGGCTGGCGTTGATGTCTGCGTTGGTCCCGGCGAACATCGCGGTTCCCGAGCCGTTGGAGACGCTGCCGGTGGTGCTGATGTACAGGGTGTTGTCGGCAATCGGGCTGAGAGAGACGACGTCGGCGACGGCTCTGGAACAGACGAGAAGAGACGACGCAACCAACGCACGCGTGTGTGTCATGCTGGGATCCTCAATGGGCCAACGCTGGGCACTCTCCTCCAGCGGCGGCACTCCAGATGTCGCGCCGCGACCCTGGGCGTTTTGGTCGCTGACGAGTTTCTTGCGGATTGTGCGGAAGGTGGGGGGCGTGAGAGAACCCGCGAGGACCGTTGTCGGGGTCGGCATTCTCAATCGCGACACGCCGCCCCGGGATGTGGCGGCACGCCGCGGCTCGTGCTGTGGAACCGCTCGAGAGGCTCAACGACGCCGACGCAGCGCAACCGCTCCGATGCCAAGCAGCGCGAGCGCCGAGGGAGCTGGAATCGTGAGGCTCACCGCGTCCACGCCCAGGTTGAAGAAGTTGACGTTGTCCACTTCCGCAAACCGCAGCCGGAGCGTCTGGCCCGTGCGGGCCGCGAGCAGGGCGGTGACGTCGAGGGTGAACGTGGTGTAGCCGGAGACAAGGGGGTCGGCGGCGGCGCTCTGGAACGCGGTGAAAAGCACGTCGCCCGCCGCGGTGCTGAACGGGTCGCTGCCGCCGGCGAGGATGTCCACGCGCACCTGCTGATTGAGCGCGGTCGTGGCGAAGTCCAGCGAGTTGGGCGTCGAGAACGCGGCCGCGCCGTTGTTGATGAAGATCGAGAACTGCAGCGTCGCGCCGGGTACCAGCACCGGCACCAGAAAATCCTGATACAGGACGTGCGAGCCCGGGCCGACCGAGTCGGTCATGGCCGCGTTCACGCCCTGCGGCGGCGCAACAACGCCGAAGGCGTTCACCGGACTGGAGACACCGCTCTGAAGATGAAACGTCCCCTCGCTGCCGATCTGATCGACGCGGGTCCATCCCGCGAAGCCGGATTCAAACCCGCCGTTGATGATGAGATCCTGGGCCAAGGCCGGGAGTGCGGGAGCCGAGATCAGGACGCCGAGGAACGCAAGCTGGATGTTGGTGCGCGTGTTCATCGAGATTCCACCTTTCCGCCGGTGATCGGGAACGAGTCTTCCTGCTGGAATCGAGTCGGGACTGCCGCGGGTACGCGGCTGATCTTGTAAATCGCGTTGTCGGTGTTCGAGACGACGTAGAGGTTGCCGTCGGGTCCCTGCACGATGTCGGGCGTGATGCCAAAGCCGGTGCCGATGCGGAGCGTCTCGCTCTCGGTGCCATCAAACTTCTGGTTGCGGAAGAGATTGTCGGCGACGCGATCGGCGAGCCGCGGATCGGCGCTGACATCGACGCGCAGCCGGTCGCTGGACATACGGAAGCGGTACAGCGAGCCGCCGTTGGCGCCCACCTGGGCGTTGGACCGGGCCGAGCCGATCCACAGCGTGCCGTTGTACTCCGGACCGAGTGCATCGCCCGAGACGAACGCCGTGCCCGAAGGGCCGATCTCGTAGCGCCAACTGAAATCTGGATCCACGTAGACCGCGCCCGGCAGCATGACCATGCGCGACATCGCGGCGGCGGCGCTGTACACGAGGCGGGTGGGCGGGAAGCGGACCTGCTGCAGCGCCTGCGTGAACTGGGTCGTCTCGATCAGCTTGAAATCGGGGAATCGGGCGAGCGGACCGGCGATCTGAATCCATCCGCCGTTCATCCCCGGGACGACGCGGTTGAGCTCGCTGTACGCGTCGTCGGCGTTCTCTGTCTCCCAGAGCGAACCCGTGAACGGATCGAAAGCCATCCCGAAGCCGTTGCGATGGCCGTAGGAGTAGATCTTCTGCACGTTGGCCCCGACCTCGCCCCCCAGCGCGGCGCCGGCGGCGAAGAACGGGTTGTCGGCGGGCGCGGTGCCGTCGGTATTCAGGCGGAGGATCACACCCGAGAGGTGGGCGTTGTCGGGGGCCGGACCGCCGAAGGTGTCGTCGACAAACGGGGCGGTGAGGAACGGCCCGTTGGCGAGATTCTGCATCCAGCCGCGGCGGCCGAGATCGCCGGTGTAGATGTACAGCTTGTCGTCGGGCCCGAAGCGGATCACGCCGCCGTTGTGATTGCCGTTCTCGTTGGCGTTGGTGGTTCCGGGGTGTCCGGGCACGGCGACGTTGTCGGTCTGACGGGCACGGAGCAGGACAACGTTGCGGTCAAAGGCCAGCGTGCTGCCGTTCCACACGAAGCGATCGACGCGGTTACCCAGGAGCGCGACGTTCGCGGTCACGCCCGTGTCCGAGCCGATGCTGCTCTCGGTCCAGCGGATATACACAAACTTGTTGCTCACGAAATCGGGATCGAGCGCCATGCTCAGGAGTCCACGCTCCGACGCCGAGTTCACGGCGAGATCGAGCGCCGGCGTGGCCTGCACTACGCCGTTGATGACCCGCTTGACCTGGCCCGAGGCCTTCTCGAGCACGAAGAAGTCATTCGCGCCAAGGAACACCATCGCGATCGGCTGCGTCAGGCCGGTGTTCACGACCGTCGTGACTTGGAGGTTGGGATCGAGCATCGCGGGGGGTGTCGTGTCGGCGTTCGCCGCGGCACCCGCGAGCAGCGCGAGCCCCAGGGGCAGGAAGCAGACGAACCCGGCGTTGCGATGCGTGACAGCGGCGGACGCGAGAGGTCTGTGCATGGAGTCTCTCCGAGGCAACAACCTCCGGCCGAGGCGGCGGGCCTCGGCGGATGATCGTGCGAGCTGTCTTGTCTCTCAGGGTGCGAGGGAATCGCGGTTCCCCGCGATCGATCCACGCAGCAGATGTTCGCCCGCGCCCGGGCCCTTGCCAAATCCACCCGGACTATCCGACTTTCCCGGTGGGGTGTTCAGGGACACAGCAGCGCGTCGTACGCCGCCGCGAAGAGCACGAAATCAACGTCATCCACGACGTTGTCGGCGTTGATGTCGGCGGAACAGACCAGCGGCATGGCCGGAGCGGTGCAGAGCAAGACGTCGTAGGACACCGCGAATGCGAGGAAGTCGGCGTCGTCCACCACGCTGTCAAAGCTCAGGTCGGCCGGGCAGCGCACGCGCTCGAGCGAGCGGAAGGCGTCCACAAATCCCCAGCCTGAGCCGGTGTCGTACCCGGCCGCTCCGATGTTGCGCGCGCCCTGCTGCATGGCCCGCTCGACCTGGGCCGGGGTCAGGGTGCTCTGGTACGAGAGGAGCAGCGCCGCGACCGCGGCGGTGAGCGGCGAAGCGAACGACGTGCCCGACACGAAGGCGTAGTCATTGGCGCTGTAGCCGCTGCCGCCCACGCGATCGGTGCTGTGGATGGAGACGCCCGGGGCCGAGAAGTCCAGGCCCGTTCCGAACTGGCTGAACCCGACCCGGAGCCCGTTGGGATCGAGGGCCGCGACGGCGTTCACCGAGGGCAGGCTGGACGGATACGAGATGGTGCCCGTGCCGTTGTTCCCGGCGCTGGCGAAGTGCACGATGCCGGCGGTCTTGGTGCTGGCGTACTTGTCCGCGATCGAACTCGACGTGAAGCCGTAGTAGTTGCTGTTGTTGGTGACGCGGGCGGAGATGAACTGCGCGAACGACAGCGCGCCGACGGTCCAGCTCGCCTGGCTGGTCCACGAGCCGTCACAGGCCAGGCTGCTGATGAATGCTCGCGACGACGCGACCCGCGTGGCGGGCGCCAGGCCGCTGCTGCCGAGGTTGTTGTTAATCGTGCCGGAGATGTTGCCGGCGACAGGGGTGCCGTGGTTGTCGCAGGCGTTGCCCGGCGCGCCCTGACCGCTGCCGCCGGTGGCGTCCCCGCCGGGGAGGCGGAGATTCAGGTCGGGATGTGCCGGGTCCACTCCGGTGTCGATGACGACGGTGATGATCGCGTTGCTGCCGGTGGTGATGTCCCACGCGGCGGGCGCGTTCATGTCCTGCCCGGGGACGCCGCCGAACTGCGCCGTGTTCTGGAACGCCCACGCGTCCGGAAAATTCGGGTCGTTGGGGATCAACGCGCCGCGGCCGGTGAAGATCATGTCCGGCTCGGCGAAGCGGACCTCGGGGTGATCGGCCAGCGCGTTGGCCGCCGCGAGCACGTCGAAGCCGTTGCGCGCATGAGCCCGCACGCGGAACACGTTGGGCGAATCACCCACCGCCTCGTCGATCAGGTCGCCCTCGATCATCTCCGCCAGCACCGCGCGGGCTTGCGCCGGCGTCAGATCCTCGGCAAACCCGACCAGGACCTCGCGCGTCACGATCAGAGGGCCGCCGTCCTCGCCGACAAAGACCGGCGACACGAAGCCGGCGTCGCTCGCTCGAGCCGCCTCCCCCACCAACGCCTGGACCGACAGCGGATCGCGGGCCTCGGCCGCAACCCGCGCGAGCGTCAGCCCGGGAATCGGGAGCTGCGCGTCGGCGACGCCCTCCAGGCCCCGCACCGCGAGCGCGGAGCGATCACCCAGGCCACCGAACACGGCGACCCGCCCGGCGTCCAGCGTCAACGCCCGAGGCTGCTTGAAGTAGCGGTACGAGAAGGGCGACGCACCCAACGCGGGCGCGGCCGCGAGAGCGACCAGCGTGATCAACTTCAGCATCACACACTCCTGCCCTGTGCCGCGATCACGGGCACAGGAGCTGGTTGTAGGCATCGGCAAAGATGACAAAGTCCGCATCGTCCACGAAGCCGTCGCTGTTCAGGTCCGCCGGGCAGCCCGCAGTCATGCCGGGGTCGAAGCAGTCGAGGATGTTGTACGCCTCCGCGAAGATCACGAAGTCGGCATCGTCCACCAGGCCGTCGTTGTTGAGATCGCCGACGCAGCCGACCGGCTCGCACGCCAGGTTGGTGGAGAGCGTCACCGGGACGACCGTCGGTGCGTACGAGAAGCTGCGGCTGTCGAGCGTGAGCGTCAGCAGCACGTCGTTGCTCAGCAGCGTGACCGGCGGCTGAATCGGCTCGACCAGGATCGCCGTGCAACCGTCATCGCCTGTGCCGTCGGCCCAGATGAACATCTGATCGGGCACACCGATGGGGTTGTTGGAAAAGTGATTGCCGACGAGCACGTAGCCACCGGTGGTCGCTTTGTGCGGAACGGCGTCGTTCCCGAAGCTGGTGCTGGTGTTGTACTCGCGGCGCCACTGAAGCGCGAGCGTGCTCTCGTCGATCAGCCACATGTTGGGCTGGCCCTGGCCGTCGCCGAACGCGCGCGTGCCGCTGATGACCATGTTCCCCGAGCTGTCGCGGTCCACCGAGGCGGCGGCGACCTGCACGTCGAGGATGGTGCTCTGAGCGAGGATGGCGCCGGTGGCGGCGTCGAAGCGGATGTGCACGCCGCCGTCGGGTCCGAAGGTCTCGACGGGGTTGTTGATCTGTCCCGCCACGACGACGCTGCCGTCCGTGGCGAGCTCGATCCCGCGCCCGGTCTCGTAGCCGTAGCCACGCTCGGGGTCGAGCGGCGTGCCGATGGCCTTGGCCCAGACCACGGCACCGGTGCCGGCGTGGAGACGGGCGGCGAAGAGATCGGTGTCGTAGATCTCGCCGTTGATCAGTCGCGTCACCGTCCCGGTCACAAAGTAATCGCCACCCGGCGTGCGCACGACATCCGAGAACATGACATCGTTGACTTCCTGCGGATTGCTGGGCGTGTAGACGCGATTAAAGACAAGCCCACCGGTGGCAACGTCGACGCGGAGCAACTGACCGCCCAGCGGCGCCTGCTGGTCGTACTGCGACGCCACGATCGCCGCGGCCGGGCCGCTGCTCGTGTCGATCTCCATGCCGGAGCCGGGGAAGCCGCGCGAGCCGGGGAAGCGCTTGACCCAGTTGACGCCGCCGCCCGACGAGATGCTGGCGAGGCAGACGGTGTCCACGCCGAAGTCCCGGTAAAAGCCGAGCACCAGGTTTCCGCTCGGCGTCTCACGGACGCCGAAGGCGCTGGGGAAGGCGTTGGGCTCGCTGATCGTGAGGTGCCAGATCGGCACGCCGTCGGCCGCGGCGCGAGTGAGCGTCGCGGAGCTGTTGAAACCGCCGAGGAAGTTGTAGGAATCACCGGCCATGGCGATGTCGGCGTTGGCCAACGCGGCGGCGTCCTCGACGCTGTGCCGGTTGTCGACCACGCCCTGGACCCTGTTGATGAGCTGCGCCGACGCGGTCCCCGCCAGAACGCACAGAACCACTGCGCTCAAGCCAAAGGTCCCAGACCCACAACCGCGAAAACCAAACGTCGATCGCATGGACCTTCTCCCTTCACGAAGCAGCACGGGCCGCGTGATTGAGCAGCCTACCACCGCGACGTGCATTCACCAAGGGGTTGTGCGACCCCCCGGTCACGAAACCCTTTCTTCTGCCCCTCACGGGCACCGACCGAGCCGCGGAGCGAGACTCATTCGCAGAGCACGGCGTTGTACGCCACCACAAAGACCTGGAAGTCCGCGTCGTCCACCACCGCGTCGTTGTTGAGGTCGCTCGGACACCCCGCGGGCATCCCCGGGTCGGCACAGTCGAGGATGTTGTACGCCAGAGCGAAGATCTGGAAGTCGAGGTCGTCCACCAAGCCGTCGGCGTTCAGATCCCCCACGCACGTCGCCGACGAGCGCGGCGTGAGAACTGAGAGGCCCTCGTACGGCTGCAGATTCGTGTACCCCGCGACCAGCACCTCGACGACTCCGGTTGACGCGACACGCCGAGTTCCGATGGGGCTCCGCAGGTCGACCGCGAACACAGCCTTGGGATCGCCCCGGATGTAGTGGTACGACACCGGCTGCCCGCCGAACCCCGTCGGCGTGCCGCGCACAAAGCCCAGCGAGCCGTCGAGCGACGGAGAGCCCGAGGAAGTGGTGAACAGCAGATCATTCGTCCCGTCGCCGTCCATGTCGGCACGGGCCACGCTTGTAACCGGTGCTACTGCCGGGATGAACGTCGAATCGAGGAACCCGCCCGCTCCGTCACCCCGCACGATCCGCACCGATCCGTTCGCCAAACCCTGCGGTCCGGCCCCGACGATCACGTCCGCCTTACCGTCGCCGTCCACGTCACCGACCTCGACATTCGCCGACAGCGGCGGAGGCATCGCGAACGAGCCCAACGCGGCGAACGCGCCCTCGCCCGTGTTCCCCAGCACCCGCATCGTCCCCGCGGCGGCATCCAGCACGATCACATCCGCAACGTGGTCGCCGTTGATGTCTCCCGTGGCCACGCGTGACCACGCTCCACCGGACGCCGCGAACGAGGGACCGACCACAAAGCTGCCGCCCGGTTGCTGCATCACGGTGGTGATCGCGTTGGGCCCGACGCTGTGGCAATAGACCGCGTCGTCGAGGCCGTCGCCGTCGAAGTCGCCGGCCCCCACATCCAAGCCGACCTCGGGCAGCGTGAACAGCGAGGTCGCGATCCAGTCGGTCGGGTTCGTCGTGCTGTTCAGCCGCACCACCAATCCCGACGTAGAGCCGGCTCGCGCAACCGCGACCGCGGCACGCGCGTCGCCCTGCCCGTCGATCGGACGCATCGTCGCGATGCGGTCGATGGTGGACAGCCGATCGCTGCGAACGGGCAGGAACAGGCCGGTGCCATCGCCGGCATTCAGGGCGAAGTTGAACTCGCTGGTGTTGCTCTCGGAGGCGATGACATCGAGGTATCCGTCGCCGTTCACGTCGGCGACCGCGGCGTCCTTGGTTGAGACCGGAGTGCTGCCGTCGCGCGCGAAGGCGCGGCGATCGGTCGAGAGCGGCCCGTCGGGCCCGAACGCGTAGCTCTGGATCACACCGCGGGGCGGATCGGTCGTGTACAAGAACGCCGGCACTTCAGAGCCGGAAACCTTGGGCACAAAGCCCAGACGCCCCGCGTTCCCCGGCGCGTCAATAACGATCGGCGCGGCCAGCGCACCCGTCCCGTCGCCGTGGCGAACCGTGATGTTCGCCGCCGCGAACGAGTGCGAGGCCACGTCGGCCTTGCCGTCGGCGTTGAAGTCGCCGACGACCACCCGTCGCGACAGCCCTCCGGGATAACTCTGCGCCGCACCCAGCGAGCCATCGGCCTGCGCCAGCCGCACACCGACGCCGCCCGAGACCTGCGTGAACACGAAGTCCGAGCGCCCGTCGGCGTTGAGATCGGCCAGCACGCAATCACCCTGGGTGCCGGCAATCGGCGACGTGGGGTTCGCCTGGCTCTGGCCCGTTGTGGTGGAGTAGAACTCCAGCGTTCCCAGACCGTTCACGGTCATGAAGCGCGTGGTCGTTCCGCACACCGCGATCTCGGGCTTGCCGTCGTTGTTGAGGTCGCCGGTCGCGAGATCGGTGAGCACCAAGACGTCCTGCGGCTGCTGCACGGTCTGCGGGCTGGTGAAGTTGCCGTTGCCGTCGTTCACCAAGAGTCGCACGACGACGGCGCCGGGCGGAACGGTGTTGGGATCGCTGCCCGCGACAATCAAGTCGATGTCGCCGTCGTTGTCGCGGTCGGCGAAGGACACGCCGTTGCCGTCCACCGTGTCGAGCAGGCCCGTGTCGATCGTCCGCGGCGGTCCGTCAAACGTGCCATCGGCCTGACCCTCAAGGAACACCACGCCATTGTCAGTCTTCAGCACCAGGTCGACCGTGCCCGGGGTGACCCGGACCAACCACCCCCGCTGCGCCGAGAGGCCCGGCAACGTCACGATGCTGGTTGCCGGATTGTTCGGATCGCTCTCGAGCCAGGCGTAGGACTCGACGACGCCGTCGCTGACCGTGACGATGACCCGGCGGGTCACGCCCTGATTCTCGATCAACGCGTCTTCGAAGAGCGACGTGATCACCCGCGCCCCGGGCAGAACATCCGCTTCAGAGGGCGGGAACCCGTAGTACGGCGGACACCCCGCGGTGCACAGCATCGCCCCCGCGGCCACCACGCCCCCGATCCGCCGTAGCACGCTACCGCCGCTGATTCGCGCGTATTGCATCTCTTCCCCGCTTTCGGGGATCGAGCGTACCAGCATGGTCAATCGTCGCAACTACTCGCAGATCAGGTTGTCATACGCCGCCGCGAACAGCTGGAAATCGAGGTCGTCCACGAAGCCATCGCTCGTCAAGTCGCTGGGGCACTGTGGCGGCATCGCCGGATCGGCGCAATCCAGGATGTCGTACGCGAGGACGAAGATCTGAAAGTCCGTGTCGTCCACGAGCCCGTCGTTGTTGAGGTCGCCCACGCACGCCGCGGACTCGATCACGCTCACGTCGTCGATCGCCGGGCCGTAGAACGCGGCGAACCCGACCGTGCCCGCCATCGCTCCGGTCGTGCTGGCGAACGTGATCGTGGACTGATTGACCGTCGCGGTGTGACGCACCTCCCTATAGGCCCACTTCATGTTCGTCGGCGTGCGGGCGGCATCGTGGATCACAAGCACG
The DNA here is from genome assembly GCA_036392375.1 of Phycisphaerales bacterium. Lineage (GTDB taxonomy): Bacteria > Planctomycetota > Phycisphaerae > Phycisphaerales > UBA1924 > JAFEBO01. The sequence continues at coordinate 33,323 of DASVYC010000105.1, read as the reverse complement.
TCGTCGATGACGTCGCTCCCCCACTTCACCTGCATGGTCTTGTCGCCGTCACCGAAGAAATTCTCCGACACCGCGTAGCGGACGGCGTACCGCGCGCCCGGCGTCGTCGCAAAGGTCTGCGACACCGAGCCCGTGGTGCTGCCGTTGAGATCAACGGACTGCGACCCGGCCGCCGCCGACCAGAGCCCGCCGATGTGGTCGATGTTGGCCCCGATACCCCAGCCACCGCCCGGACCAAAGTCGCCGCTCCGGTTGACAAACATCGCGCCTGCGGCCGGAGCCTCGAAGCTCGCGTTCACGAGGAGGTTCTGCCCCTGCGCCACGCAGGCGCAGGAAGCGAACGCAACGACTGCAACGGTCCGCATCCGGCCTCCAATCACCGCGGCTTGAGCCACGGACGATTCACTCGCAAATCAGCACGTCATACGCGACGACAAAGAGCTGGAAATCCTGGTCATCCACAAACCCGTCGTTGTTGAGATCGCTGGGGCACTGGGCCGGCATCGCAGGGTCGGCGCAGTCGAGGATGTCGTAGGACACGACGAACACCTGGAAATCCAGGTCATCAACCAGGGCGTCACAGTTGGCCAGATCGGCGTCGCAGACCGTGAGCGTCGCGAAGTCGCTGATCGGTCCGTTGCCCAGGCCCGAGCACGCGTCGGAAACGATCGTCCGGAACTGCAGGCTCGGACCCTTGGTGATGCCGCTGATGTTGAGTGTCGCTCCGGCGATGTTGGCGGCGTTGAAGCGGCCGTTGGCGCCGCTGACAACGTTCTGGAATGCGCCCGCCGTTGCTTCCTTCCACTGCCACGTATATCCGAGCGGCGGGTTGTTGGTTGTGCCCGCGACGGTGAAGTTCGCGCCGCCTCCCAGGCAGGTCGTGCGGTTCTGGGGTTGACCGGTGATCGCGGGCGGACCGCCGGTGGTGTCGAGACGTGCCCAGCCGACACTGATCACGCCGCGCACTCCCACGCCGCTCGGCGGCGGCGGAACCTGCGTGCCCACCGCGCCAAACAAGCCCGTCAGGATGATGTCCGTGCCATACACGGCGATCGATTCCGTTTGCGGGAACAAGGCGCCAAAGCCGCCGAAGGTCGACCACTTCGTCCCGTCGTAGCGCAGCACGCTCGGCCCGTCGCTCATGCCCGGGATCTGGTAGCTCCGAGTCGCCATCCAGATCGAGCCGAACGCGACCACGGCGTCCTGAGGCACACCGAAGCCGGTGACGATCGGGTTCGGCCCGAGGCGTGGGCTGGGGATCTCCACCCACAAGTCGGTCGCGGGGTCGTAGCGGATGAGACCGGGGTAGTTGTTGGTGCCGTTGACGCCGTTGGCGTACACCGACATGTACAGATCGCCGTTGAGCACGAGCAGGTTGGTCGCGGCATTCGCCGAGTACGAGGGCGTGAAGCTGGCCTGACCCAGCGCCCGCCAGGTGGTGCCGTCCCACGCGCCGACGCGGGCCGTGAGCGCCCCGATCTGGGTAAACGAGCCGGTCGCGACGAGCAGCGGTACGCCGCCCGCCACCGACGGATGGCTCCAGGTGGTGAGCGCCGAGACGACGCTGCTGGGGCTGACGCCGCCGACGGACTGCCACGAACCGGACTCGATCGAGCCGACGCGGCGCATCAGGAATGAGGGCTTGCCGCCCGAGCCGCTGAAGTTGCCGCCGATGACCAGTTCGCCGTTGAAGCGCGAGACCGTCTGCACGCCGAACACCCCGTTGCTGTAGCTGCCGGGCGTGTTGTCGGCGATGGGGCCGGACGTGGTCGATCCGTCGTAACGGCGCAGGCCGATCGAGGATCCGACGAGGTAGATGGCGTTCTCGCCGACGCCTTGGAGGACGCGGTCGATGGACGAGTTCGGTGCGCCGGGCGCGGGGCTGAGCGTCGTGCCGTCCCACCTGGCCAGGTTCTTGGCGCTGCTCGCGCCGATTCCTTCGAACGATCCGCCAAGATACAGATTCGATCCAATGGTGCCCGCGCCCTCCACAAATGGGTAACCGAATCCGGAGTCACCCAAGCCACGAGCGGGGGGCTCGAACGTGTTCGTGCTGCGGGTCCAGAACGCGAATCGTCGGGCGCTGGAATCGGTGTAGTTGAACGAGCCGGTGCCGCCCATCGCCAGGCGCTGGCCGTCGGGCGTCGGGTGCATCGCGACGATGAAGTTGGGTTGCTGGGTGGTGCCCGTGTGAGCGGTCCAGACGCCGTTGGAACCAAGCAGCGAGCGGAGGGGCGTCGCGGTGGTGTTGTCGGTGCCCAGCACCAGCCGCCCGTCGTACACCGCCGCGCTGCGGAAGCCGGTGCCGATCGTGTTGAACTGGGCGATGCTCGCGTCGGTGGTGGTCGGGATCCAGGCGTTGCCCGCGCCGTTGAGCTTGGCAACAAAGTTGCAGTTCGCCGGGGCTCCGCCGCTGATCGTGAATGTGCCGTAGATGTACAGCTCGTTCTGGTACACGATCCCGCCGTAGACCGTGCCGTTGTTGTTGCCCAGAGAAGGCAATTCGATGATGTCGGTGCCGGCGCCGTTGAGCTTGGCGACCTGGAACCGGGTGTTGGGCGTCGCCACGCGCGTCATGTTGCCGAACAGGTACAGCTCGTTGTTGAACACCGCCAGCTTGTTCACCTGGCCCTGCACATCGGGCAGCAGCGGCGTCCACGAGCCCGTCTCCAGCGTGGCCCCGGGCGTATACCGGTAGAGCGCTCGGGTGCTCGGGAGATTGAACCCATTGCTCGCGGCATAGAGCGTGAAGTTCAGCGTCGCGAAGGACGTGACCGACGTCGGCGTCTGGTTTGTCGCGATCGGCACCCACTTGGCGCCGTCCCATGCGGCAACGTTCGTCGGCTGCGGGCCGCTGCTACCCGGCGGGTTAATGGCACCAAAGATGCCGCCGATGATGATGCGGCTGCCGTAATTGCTCACGGCGTAGATATTGGTGCCGCTCGATTGATCGGTGCGCCCCATGCCGACCCAGCCCGAGCCGCTCTGGGCATTGGGGTTCCAGTACGCCATGCCGTAGGTGCGAGCGTCGCCGATGAACGTGAACTGCCCCACCGCGACGACGCAGTCGCCGATCGGCCCGGCCCCGTCCGGGTCGCCGATGCCGATGTCGTTGACCACCGCGTTCGCGCCGGGCAACCCTTGCTGATCACCGACCTTCCACTGCGGCTGACACTGCGCGCTCGCCGCGGCGGCACCCACGCCGAACAGACCGACAATGAACCCAATCCGCCCGCGGCGGCACGACCACATTGTGATGTGCATGGCACTCCCTCTTGGTGACAGTATCGCTTGAGCGTCAAGCCGCGGCGGAGGCCGCAGTGATTGCCGACCCGCTCGCCCCTGTGACGCAATCTCAACTCTCCCCGGCGGCGACGAACGTGGGTCCCCCCCCTCGCTCGGCAAAGGTGCTCAGATCGCAGACGTCGCCGATGGTTTCCCCTGGCGTACCTCGCCCCTCACGCCAGCTACGGGCACACGAGCGTGTTGTACGCCGACGCAAACAAAACGAAGTCCGAGTCGTCCACGACCGCGTCCCCGTTCAGATCCGCCGGACAGCCCAGCGGCATCCCCGGGTCGTCGCACACCAACAGGTTGTACGCCCCGGCAAAGACCACGAAGTCCGCGTCGTCCACCGAGGCGTCGCACGTCAGATCGGCGCGGCAGACGATCACCCGCGCGGGCGCGGTCGCGCTCCCGCCGCACACCCCGAGCCCCGCGTCCACCACGCAGTCGTACACGCCTTCATCGACGCCGCTCACGCTCGCGATCGTCAGTGTTGCGGCGTTCTCACCGAGCAGCTCCACGCCGTTGCGACGCCACTGAAACGTCGTCGCACCCGGCGCCGCCGCGGTGAGCGTCAGGCTCGAGCCCGGGCACGGGCGGCTGGTGTGCGGCAGCGCCGCGGCCACGTTCCGCCCGACGTGCACGTTGTCCAATTCGTGCGCCGAGGTCCACGCGAAGGGATCGGTGTCGTAGCTCTCGAAGATCGCGGCGACGATCCCGCCGCAACCCACGGCCCCGACGAAACCGTCGATGCCGTGCGCGGGCGTGGTGTTCGCGTCCACGATGTTCGAGGTGAACGAGTTGCCCGCCGCATCGATCACGGTCAGCCGCGCGTGGTTGCTGATCCCGCTGCCGTCGTCGTAAAGCCAGCCGCCAACGCCCTCCACCGGAACCTCGAAATCGAGACGGAACTGGCCCCACGCCGTCGCGGTCGACCCGAGCAGCGCGCCGGCGTTCACGCGGCCCGGCGCGTTGAAGGCACCCGAAAAGAACACCCGCGCCGTCGACGAACGCAACTCGCCGCTGGGGCCCACCAGCGCCAGATCGATCGCGGGCGACAACCGGTCGATCTCCTGGAAGTTGGAATAGCTGTCGAACGTGAACGTCGTCGCCGGTGCCGACAACGCGGCGAAGAACGGTCCGTCGGACCCGACGGCGTTCCCGCCGATGAAGAACGACACCTGCGCCGAGGCGCTCGACGCCATCAACACCGCACACAAGCCGCAACGCACCGCGCTTCGCATGTCGATCTCTCCCGCGCAGGCGCGATCCAATTGCGCCGCTCACGCAGGACAATCGTTGCAGAGAGTGCGGCATCTTGGAGAGTGGTTATCGGACAGCCTGATGACGGGAGCCGATGTTGCCGGGATCACGGGCAGACCAACGTGTCGTACGCGACGGCGAAGAGCGAGAAGTCGGTGTCGTCCACGAGGCCGTCGCCGCTGAGATCTGCCGGGCAGCCCGCGGGCATCGCGGGATCGGCGCAATCGAGGATGTTGTACGCAGTGGCGAAGATCGAAAAGTCGGCGTCGTCCACCAGGCCGTCGCGGTTGAGATCCCCGACGCACACCGCGGTGGACGCGGTGATCGGGAACATGGTGGCGTTCTCGCCGCTGCCCCCCACCGACGAGATGCCCGATGTGTTCGCGACGATCGCTCCCGCGCCGGACGCACCCTGAGCAAACACCCGCAGTTGATCGGCGAGCGAATCCACCACGACGGCCACATCGAGCGCGGGCGCGTAGCAGCCAGCGATCTCACCGCCCACGCCGAAGTAGTTGCTCTGTGCGTACGTGCTCTGCGTCATGGAGGCCGGATCGAGCAGCAACATCCGGGGGCCCAGGCCGCCGCCGTTGTCGTCGAGCTTGATGAAGAGCGTGCCGTCCGGGCCGGGCGAGATGCCCACGACCAGAGGGCTGGAGAGTCCGGGCGTGGAGAGAACCTTCTCCGTGGGCGCGGCGGCGAGCCTGGTGCCGTCGGGGCTGAGCGGGAACTTCGTGACCGTGGCACCGGCGACCGCGGCGTCGCCGCAGAAGATGCTGTTCGTGGCCGGGTCGTAGTACGCGCGCCGGTGCTTCTTGCTGGGGGTGAACACGTTCACGCCGCCGGTGTCCAACAGGTCGTGGGTCACGCCGCCTCGGTCGATGTACGACCACTTGGAGGTGCGTTGAAAGTAGATTCGTCCGTCACCGGTGGGCGCGACCAGGCTCGCGTCCTGCGCCCCGGTGTAGGCGATGTCAGTGAGCGTCCCCGCGGCATTGACCGCGGAGATGACGCGCAGACTCGAGGGCGTGCGGATGATCACCGCGCTCTGGCGGAACGAGTCGTATGCACCGTCTCCGATGACGGCGTTGGCGGTGACCAGGGGCGTGAGCGTCAGCGGGTTGCCCGAGAGCAAGATGACCGCGGCCTTGACGCCCGGGCCGTAGCCGCTGGCGATCGTGACGTGCAGGCAGTCGCCGGGCGTGAACGCCGCGGGAGCCCACCCCGCCACAAGAGCCACTGCCATCGCCGCCAACCGACCCAAGCCCTGCCGAGACCTTGAGAACGCGCGCATAGTCCCTCCGCCTCTCGTGCGCCGAGCGGGACGGCGGGGGCTACACAATGTCACGCCATCGCATGCGATCGAACCCCGACGGTGCGCCACAGCGCGGCCGCAACGGCCTCACGGGCACAGCAGCGTGTCGTACGCCGTCGCAAAGACCGAGAAGTCCAGATCGTCCACCACGCGGTCGAAGTTCAGGTCCCCGGGGCAGCCCAGCGGCATCAACGGGTCGGCGCAATCCAGGATGTTGTACGCGGCGGCGAAGATCGTGAAATCGTTGTCCGTCACCACGCCGTCATTGTTCAGGTCCGCCGGACAGAACGACCGGGGCGTGAACGCGAAGCGGATACCCAGCGGTCGGTAGACCGTGCCCGATGTGGCGGCGGACGAGGAGTAGTTATAAATAGTCGCGCTGCGCGGGCCGATCGTGCTGCCGCAGTCGTAGCTGCCGCTCGCGGTCAGTATTCCCTGGCCTCGGATCGTGACGCACAGGTCGCCGCCGTTGTAGACATACGCCCTCGAGAACGGCACGTACCACGCGTTCTGCCCGGGCACGGCGGGAGAGCCCGAAGCCGGGTACGCGTTCGCCGGAACCCTCAGGAACCCGGACCGCACCACGACCTCACCGGGGCCGATGTTGCTGGCGAAAGTCGAGCTCACACCCAAGGGCGGCGACGAAGCGGGGGCGATCGAGATGTCGAACTGACCGAGCGTCGTATCCGCCTCGGGGAACGACGGGCCTCCCCCCGAAGAGCTGTGGCGAAGGCTCAGGCCCGTGAGGACCGAACCGAGGTCGATCGTGCTGAGATCGCTCGCGGAGACGATGGTCTGAAGCACATAGCTCCCCAGTGTCGGCGCCAAGTAGCCGTCGGCACCCTCGGCGGTCGCGATGCTGCCGGGCGTCATCACGGAAGGGATGTATCCCAGCTTGAGCGCGGTGCCGGTGTATCCCGCCGAGTAGAAGCTGCCGCTCGCCGAACCGGGGGTGCCTGCCCACACGCTGCGGTTGGTGCCGGTGGTGCCGAACAAGGCTTCCATCGAACCGATCGTTCCGGACAGCCCGGCGTGCCGGATCGTGACGCACAGCGGACCGCCCTTGTAGACGAACGACATCTGAAACTGCACGAGCTTGCCGAAGTTCCCGTTGGTGCCGGACGGCACCGAACCCGCCGCGAGCGACCACCCGCCGCTATACACGACCACCTTGTCGGCACCCTCGTTGCTCGCGAAGCTCGTGCCGATGGCGTCGGGCTGCTGCGTGGCGCTGCTGACGCTGACCTCGAAGCTCGGCGATGTCACGGTGGACGCGGGCGCCGCGCCGGCCGCGGACGCGATCTGGCGGAGCCAGAGCGAATCGATCACGCTGCCGACCGGGATGTACCGCAGCTCGGAGGCCGAGAGGACGGTCTGGAGCACAGGCGCATCCACGAGCTCGAAGCCGAACTGGTCAGCACCCGGGCTGAGCTGGTTGAGCGGCGAACTGGTCCCCGCGTCCACGCTGTACATGGTCGCGAGGTACGACGAGCTCGCCGTTGCGGAGGTGGCCGAGATCGAGGCTTGCTGCCACGCCTGCACATCGCTGTTGTACGCCGGATTGCCGATCGTGATGGCGTCCATGAACCCCGCCTCGCCCGAACCCTGCCCGCTGTGGCGCACCACCGACAGCATCGGCCCCCCGCGGTACGTGTACGCGTTGGTGAACGGGATCTCCGGACCAAAGGGCGCGACCGCCGCGGACCCGCGCGGCGTGAACGCCGCAACCGGGAAGCTGAACGCTCCCGAGCGCACGGCAACCGCGTCCGCACCCACGTTGGTCGCGATCGTGTTGGACAGCGATCCGGGAGCCCGCTGCGAGCGCGAGAGCTGCACGTCGAGCTGCCCGAAGTTCGCGGGAGCCGCCGGCCAGAGGACTTGCACGTTTCCCATGCGCCACGCCATGCCGACAAAGTCCGAGCCCGGGCCGATGGTGTCGAACTGCGTTTCCGACGCCACCGCCACCTGGGTGTACGGCGCGAACCACGTCAGCACGCCCTCGCTCGTATTTCCCAACGACGCCGCGGTCCGATCCGCCACGATCACCTTGGTCACGCCCTTCGCCAGATCGACCGGCGGCGGCGTGAACGTCAGCCGCACGATCACACCCCCCGCGGTTGGCGAGACCGAGGTCGCCGTCGTCGCGTCCGGGTTGATATCCGTGTACGCGAACCGCTGAGAACCGCCGCCGCTATTCAAATCTGCGAAGGCGTTGAACGTGTTCGACGGGCTCACCACGCGCCACTGGATCACCAGCGGCCCGCCCGCGTACCGGTACCCGGTCGTGAACGGGATGACAGGACCCCAGGGCTCCGGAACGCCGGCGCCGCTGTTGATCCACTGGTACGCCCCCGCTGCCAGTTGCAGCGGGCCGCTGCGGACAGCCACCGGGTTCAACAGGTTGGTCGCGAATGTGGACGACATCGTCGCCGGCGTCAGCGCCGAGGACGCCAGCGTGACGTCGTAACGCGAGATCGTGAGCGCCGACCCCGGGAAAGTGGTGGAGTTCGACTTCGCCAGCCGGAGCTGCATGCCGGTGATCACGCTGCCGACCGGGATCCCGGTGAGGAGATCCGCTCCATACATCGTCTGGTGGGTGCCGGACACAAAGTTCCCGATCGGGAGCGAGTTGAAGCTGTTTCCCGCGATCGCGTTGTTCGCGGGGGGCAGGGTTTGCAGGCTCTGCCCCCGCGCCACGCTCGCCACAGCGAGTCCGATCGACAAGCCGATTGCCCAAGCCGCTCCGCCGATATTCGGGACGCTCTTCATGACTGCTCCGGTCTGCGCGCGTTTCGCAGCCAAGCTACCACATCCGTAGGGCTGCTCCCACCTCAATCCGGTGCGGCCGCCAACCGGTGTGCCGGCGATGCGTCTTGCACAACCCGCGTTATCGGTCTCGAATCACGTCACGGGCACACGAGCGCGTCGTACGCCGCCGCGAACGCCGAGAAATCGGAGTCGTCGACGAAGCCGTCGCTGTTAAGGTCCGCCGGGCAGCCCGAGGGCATCGCAGGGTCCGCGCAGTCGAGGATGTTGTAGGCGAGCGCGAAGATCTGAAAGTCGGCATCGTCGACCAGGCCGTCGGTGTTGAGATCGCCTGTGCAGCTCGCCGGATTCCGCGGCGTGTCAAACCGCAGATCATCGAAGCCCACCGTCGCGCTCTGCGAGAAGATCCGGACGCGATGAATCCCTGGCGCGTTGACGGCCAGCGCCGCCGGGTTGCTGTCGGGCTGCGTGTCGCTGCCCAGCAGATTCCCGGCGACTCCATAAGCCTCAAGCGTCTTGGTCCCGGGAATGGAGGTGAGATCGCCGCGGACGGAGACGGCGCTGACGACGTACCGCACCGTTCCGGTGGGATCGAAGAACGCCGCCTCCACCGGGAAGGTGTTCTGATACGTCAGCCGTCCGTCCGGGGTGGAGCCGCCCAGAATGTTCACACCGCTCGGCGTGTTCGAGCCGTGATTCACAACCGCGACAAACGGCGATCCCGAGAAGAACCGCACGCCGTGCGTCGCGAGATAGAAGTCAGAAAGGCGCGACACGGCCGGAATCGACGCGCCCGGCGCGTTGTTCATCGACGCAATGTCCTCAAAGTCGAGGAGAATGGGCTGAGCCGCGGCGCCCCAAGCGGCACCCGAAGCGGCGGTCAGCACCGCGGCGCCGATCGCGGCACGAAAACGAACGCTCCCCCAAGGACATGAATCGATGGTCATCCGCATGAGATCAGCGTATCGACCCGATCAAGAGACCCGGCACCAAGGTTGCCCTACGGGCACACGAGCGTGTCGTACGCCGGCGCGAACACCGAAAAATCCGTGTCGTCCACAAACCCGTTGCCGTTCAGGTCCGAGGGGCACCCCGAGGGCATCGAGGGATCCGCGCAGTCCAGGATGTTGTACGCCGCGGCGAAGATCTGAAAGTCCGCGTCGTCCACAAAGCCGTCGGTGTTGATGTCACCCGGACAAGAACCCGGCTCGACGGGATTCGCCCAGTTGATGCCCGTGCCGCTCGAGACCGTGGCGCCCGTGATCGGATTCGGGCCCGCGTAAATGTTGGCGATCCCGCCCCAGCGGAAGCGCGTGAGCTGCACGGTCGCGGTGGATTGCGTGCCGAACCCGCCCGAGGACCGCTGCCCCGCCCGCGCGTTCACGTACACGCCAAGGTTGAACGGCGTGCCGAACGTGAACGGCACCGCGAAGGTCACGGTGTCAAAGACCGTCTTGCCGGTCACCTCGCCCTCGCCGAAGGTCGCGACCGCCCAGTTGCCGTACTGACGATCGGTGCTGAGCAGATCCGAACCGCCGGGACTCGCGAGCGGGTTGGACATGAGCTGCGCGTTGTCCTTGTACGCCGTGGTCGTGATCGCCGCGGACCCGGTGATGCCCGTTGCATCCAAGCGACCCTCGACCTGGACGGTGAACTGCATCGTCCCCGCCTGGCCGTTGAACGAGGCGTGCGAGATCACGAACGACTCTTTCCATCCGCCGTTGGCAATCCCCGCCGAGAACCCGGCCGTGGACGGGAACGCGTTGCTCGCGTTCATCTGCGCGGTGCCCATGCCCACCGTGCCCGACGCGCTGTTGACGATCCCCGAGCCGCTGAACGAGGCGCTGCGGCTCACCGAGTTGTTGCCCGTGAACGAGCCCTCCTGCCGGTCCGCCGTCCCCGGGAACGCCGTGGTCCAATCGCCACCGGGCCAGCCCGGCCCGCCGTTGGTCGAAGGCCCCGCCGCCGCCTGCACAAACCCGCCGGGCGCCGTGATAGTCGACTGCGAGATCGCGCCCCACGCGGCTCCCCCCACGCACACCGCCGAGGCACACACCATCACCGATGCAGCCCTACGACCCCGACGCGACACCGACTGTAACTGATTCCTCATGTGCAACACCCTCCTGCCAGGCCCAGGCCGCGAAGCTACCGCGCGACCCCGCCCGTCGCGACAGCGATCTGCCCGTTTCCTCGATTTTGCCCACGCATACACGCCCCTGACACGCCCGAACGCTCCCGCGAGGGCACGCCGGCATCCCCGCGGGGAAGGGGCACAAGGGGTCCACGCCTCACGACTCTCTATCAGCTCAGCTTGCCGCGGTCCTTAGGGACACACCAGCGTCTCGTACGCCGCCGCGAACAGCACAAAGTCCGCGTCGTCGACCGAGGCGTCGTTGTTCAGGTCCGCCGGGCAACCCGGGGGCATGGACGGATCGGAGCACACCAGCAGGTTGTACGCGCCCGCGAAGACCACGAAGTCCGCGTCGTCCACGAAGCCGTCGGAGGTCAGATCGCCGGGGCACGCGGGGGCGTTGACCGTGACCGCAAACGCGTCGAAATCCACGCGCGTGCGTCCCCCGGCGCCGGTGATCGCCACGTACACGTTGTACGGCTGCGACCTTGCCGCGGGCGTCGTCGCCCACCCCACCGACGCGAACGTCGGAGTCGATGCTGCCGGAAGAGCGACCGTGCCAAGCAGCGTCCCGCCGTGGGCGGGGTTGCGATCATCCGACGCATACACCGATGCCGACACCGACGCCCCTGCGGATTGGTAGTAGAAATCGGTCGTGTTCGCCTCGCCCTGCGCGATCGTGGCCTTGTCGGTCTGCACCTGGAAGACATTGGGCCACGCGGGCTGCGCGGTCGTGATCGCAAGCCTCCCGTTGGTGCCCACGGTCGCCGCGCCGCCGAGCGTGCTCAGCAATCCCGCCCGCGCCTGCACGCCCGTGCGATCACCGCCCGCCACGCGCGCATACCAGAACCCGCTCTGCGCCCGCGGCTTGGTGTCCACGTCCGAGGTGTACCACGCCGGGTTGATGCACGATGCGCACTCGCCGTCGCCGGTCGCCAGCGGATCGATCGTGCCGTAGTACCAGGTGTGGATCAGGCTGTGATTGCCCGAACCAAGATTGCCCATCTGCTGGTTGAACGCACCCGCCAGGCTCGAGCCGCTGGGCAGCGCGACGTTCTGCCAGATGTTGTCCGCGAACACCACCGTGCTCACCACCCGTGCCGCGGCATCACCGAAGAGCGCGACGGGCACGGGATCCAGCGTGGTGAGTTGATCGACCCACACGCCGCTCTCGCCCATCGTCCGCGCCAGCGACGCCACCAGCGCCCCGCCGCGGCTGTGCCCGATCACATGGAACGGCTGCGCCAAGATCGGCCGCCCGCCGTAGTTCCACGTCTGCAAGTACGCGAACACCGCCTGCGCCACGTTCTGCGTCGGAGTCGCGTCTTCACCCACATCCGGCGGCAGGGGCTGAGGGAGGGGTTGAGGGAGGGGTTGCCCACGCTGGAACGAATCGATCGCCGTCCAGTCCAAGCCGATCACAAACTCGCCGGTCGTGAACGTCGCCTCCGGTGCCACCGCGATCGGTGCCTGCGTCACCACCAGCCCATTGGCTCCCTGTGTCACAACCAGGTTGACCCGCGTCACGCTGATGCCAGGAGCCGACCCGCCGCCCGCTCGCCGCGCAATCGCATCCGCCATGGCGTTCACCCACGTCATATCGGCGTTGAAGCCATGGGTGACAATGGTGACGCCGCTGGCGAGGGCGGAGGAAGCGAGCGAGCCGGCCAACGAGCCGGCGATAGCAGTGCGGAACAGATCGGGCACCTCAAACTCCTTCGCAACAAAATCGACCGCGGCGTCGGAAGGGGATCGATTCCCGCTCCGACGCCGCAGTCTACTTCACGTGTCCATGGATCGAACCGGACTCACGAATTGATCATCCGCCCCTCGCTCGCCAGCGCCGCCTCGTGCACCGACTCGTGCATCGTCGGGTGCGCATGGATCGTGCAGATGAGTTCCTCGCTGGTGGCTTCGAGACGCCGCGCCAGCGACAGCTCGGCGATCAGCTCGGTCGCCTGGTCGCCCATGATGTGCGCACCCAGGATCTCGCCGCGCGGCAGACCGCGGATGATCTTGCAGAAGCCATCGGTGTGGCGTGTGGCGATGGCCTTGCCCAGTGCGCTGAAGGGGAAGGTTCCGGTGTCGTAGTCCTTGCCCTTGACCAGGCCGCGTTCCTTGAGGGCACGCTCGGTGAAGCCGACGCTGGCGACCTGCGGGTGGCAGTAGGTGCAGCCCGGGATGACGGTGTAGTCGATCGGGATGGGCTCGTGGAGCTTCTTGCCGTGCTCGGTCTTGCCGTCGCGCCAGGCGAGGCGCTCGACGCAGATGATCGCCTCTTCGCCCGCGACGTGCGCGAGCCACGGCGGTCCTATCACGTCGCCGATCGCGTAAATCCCAGGCAGATTCGTCTTGTAATCGATACCCCGCGGCTCGGGCTTGCTCGCGTCGTAATCGGTCTTGATGTGGTCCTTGAAGGTCTCGAGCCCCAGCGATGCATCAAACAGCCCGTCGAAGCGGCCCTTCACGCCGATCGCGAGCAGCACCTTCTCGGCCTCGAGCGTTTCCTTCTTGGATTCGTCGGGTTTGCCGTTCACCATCGGCGCGACCGTGACCTTCACACCCGTCGCCGTCTTCTCGATGTTGGTGACGCCGGTGGAGGTCTTGATCTCCATGCCGTGCTTCTTGAAGACCTTCTCCATAGCGACGCACACGTCGTCGTCCTCGACGGGCAGAATCCGCGGCATCATCTCGATGACCGTCACCTTGGTCCCGAAGGTGTGATAGAAGTACCCAAACTCCATGCCGATCGCACCGGCGCCGACCACGATCAAACTCTTGGGCTGGGCCTTGTTGAACATCGCCTCGCGGGCGCCCCAGATCTTGTCGCCGTCGAACTTCGCGAAGGGCAGGTCGCGAGCGACCGAGCCGGTGGCGACCACGACGTGGGTCGCCGTGATCGTCTCCTTCACCGCGCCGGGCGTGGCGGGCGCGCTGGTGAGCTGATCCTGCACCGTGCATTCCTGCACCTGGATCTTCACCGCGTTCTGCGGCCCGCGGGCCCCGGGCTTCGCCGCGGCCACAATCTTCGCGTTGCCCTTGAGGAACTCGATCTTGTTCTTCTTCATCAGGAACTCAACACCCTTGTTGAGCTTGCTCGCGACATCGCGCGAGCGCCCGATGGTCTTGGTCCAGTCGAACTTCACATCGCCCTGGATCTGCAGGCCCCACGCCTCGCGCTCCTGGAGCTTCTCCATGAGTTCCGCGTTCGCGAGCAACGCCTTGCTGGGAATGCAGCCCCAGTTGAGGCACACGCCGCCGAGCTTGTCGCGCTCGATGACCGCTGTCTTGTACCCGAGCTGAGCCGCCCGGATAGCCCCGACATACCCGCCGGGTCCGCCGCCAATCACCACAACGTCAAAGTGCCGCTCGGCCACTGGTGCATCCTTTCTAGACATGCCCGCCGGAGCCTGAAACGGCCTCGCGGCGAGCGGGGGCGACTATAGGAAAGAGCGAGGCCACAAGACCGCGAACCGGGGCCTTTGCGTCCACAAGCAGCCTTTCACGCTGGGAACTTTGACTCGGGCCGTATGCTCGACACGCCCACACTCTTGGAGCCTTCCCCATGCGACCTGTGTTCCCGCTCGCGCTCGCTGTCGCCGTCCTCGCCCCCGCCGCACTCGCCCAACCCGTCTGCGGCGTCAAGAACCACATGCGCCTCGTCAACAAGGTTAACGGCGGGGCCAATCAAGACGTCTGCGTCGACTCCGGCTGGGTCTCCCCCTTGCCGGGCTCTTCGCTCAACACCCCGGGCATCGCCTCCGACTCTGGAATCGGCGGCACGTCCTCGGGAAGTTGGCTCGCCACCTCCACGTACGGACGCTTCAGCTTCGCCGGCTCCGCCAGCGCCACCAACACGCCCGGCAACGGGCTCTTCGTGTGGATCGACTGGTGCATCGGCGGCGAACCCAAAGCCTGGTTCCGCGATCGCTACACCGTCACCTCCGCCACGCTCCCCGCAGGCACGCCGGTGCAGATCCAGTTCACCGGCAGTTTCTCGGGAAGCACCTTCGCCACCGACCCCGGTGCCGCCAAGTCCGCGAGCGCCACCTTCAGCTTCGGAGCCCCCGCCAACTTCAACTTCACCGCTCCCGCCTCGGCGAGCATGACCGTCACCGTGCCCGTCGGCCAATCCCGCGACGTCGACGGCCGCCTCTTCTGCGTCATCCAGGACTACCGCATGCTCGGCGGCACCGTCTACTCCGACACCATCAGCGCCAACCTCGCCGGCAGCCTCACCGCCAAAGTTCTGACCCCCGGCGCCACGCTCCAATGGTGCAGCAACGCGAGCTATCAAGCCTGCGCCGGAGACCTGAACATCGACGGCCTCGTCGATGACTCGGACTTCCAGATCTTCGCCAGCGCGTACAACATCCTCGACTGTGCAGACACTTCCATGCCCGCCGGTTGTCCCGCCGATCTCAACCTCGACGGCTTCGTCGACGACGCCGATTTCTCGCTCTTCGCGGTGGCCTACGACGCCTTGCTCTGTCAGTAGGGCATCGCCCTCGTCTCCGAGCCCGAACAATTCGGCGAGAACGTTTCCACTTGACACTCAAACCAGTGCAGGGACGCGAATCGCTCAGAATCGCCTGACGGAGCTTGTACCCGGGCATTTGCAAGGTAGGCTGGCGGCCTGTGACGTCGCGCGTCCGCTGCGACGAACGGTCCATCTGCCTTTCACGAGGGGAACCCATGCTCCGCCGCACCACCGCTCTCGGACTCGTTGTCTGCACCTGCGTGGCGTCCGCCGCCAACGCTCAGACCCTGCTCGGGCCGACCCCGTATCTCTGCTTCTCCGACAGCCCGTTCAACGGCCTCACGCTCGGGTACTTCTATCTCGAGACCTTCGAGGACCACCTCTTCAACGTCCCCGGTGTCACCGTCAACCAGGGCGGCGTCACCAGCGTCGTCTTTGGACCCACCATCCACGACTCGGTCGATTGCGACGACGGCACCATCGACGGCTCCGGACTCCTCGGCGACTCGTTCTTTGGCGCGGGCGACATGACGTTTACGTTCAACGCCGGCGTCCTGGGCTCCCTTCCCACCCACGCCGGCATCGTCTGGACCGACGGCGGCGGCGGCGCAGTCGTTATCTTCGAAGCCTTCGACACGAGCGGCAACTCCCTCGGCACCGTCTCGGGTCAACACGCCGACGCCGCCGTCAACGGCACCACCGGCGAAGACCGCTTCTACGGCATCAGCTTCCCGCAGGGCATCCGCTCCATCCGCATCCGCCACAACGGTGGCGCGCTCGAAGTCGATCACCTGCAATACGGCGGCGCGGCCGCGGCATGCGCCGGCGACCTCAACAACGACAACCAGGTCGACGACGCCGACTTCCAGCTCTTCGCCGCCGCGTACAACATCCTCGACTGCGCCGATCCGTCCATGCCCGCGGGGTGCCCCGCCGATCTCAACTCCGACAGCTTCGTCGACGACGCCGATTTCTCGCTCTTCGCTGTGGCATACGACGCGTTGATCTGCCCGTAAGCACGACCGCCTCCACGCGACTCGAAGCCCGCGCGCGAACAACGTCCCAGAACTCCGGAACACCTCCAACACTCGACACACCGAATACGCTGCTCGTGACTTCCGGAGATCCACACATGCGTTCCGTGTCTCTCGCCGCTTGTGCCGCCATCGCCACGCTGCCCCTCGTCGGCCGCGCTGACGGCCCCCTCTTCCAACCCTCCTCCGCCACCGCCACATCGGAGTTCAGCGGCCAGTTCGGCATCATCCACGCCATCAACGGCTCGGGCCTGCCCGCCAACTTCACACCCCTCAGCCCCCACGCGGATTACAGCACCAACAACCACTGGACCACCAAGCTCAACCAGACCGTCGGACAGTCCGCAACCTTCTTCTTCAGCACGCCACAGACCGTCGGCGGCTTCTACCTCTGGCAGCACCGCTCCAACGTCATCGCCAACAACCCCAACTACGCGGTCGTGCGCTTTGATCTCGAGTTCTTCGACGCCGGCGGCGGCCTACTCGCCTCGCTCCCCAACCTCGCCGCCGAGAAGGGCATTGCAATCGCGCAGGTCTACGGCTTCCCCGTCGTCTTCAACGTCAGCCGAGTGCGCTTCACCGTCCGCGAGACCTTCAACAACAACGTCTCCCCGTACACGGGACTCGCCGAGGTCGCGTTCACGTCCTGCGTCGCGCCCCGCCCCGCGCCCGTCGCCAACACCGGCGTCTGCCCCGGCGGCACGGTCTCGTTCACCGCGACCGTCAACGGCACCGGGCCATTCACCTATCAATGGCGCCGCAACGGCGAACCCATCGACACGCTCCTCAACCCCTCTGCTGCCACCGCGACGCTCACCATCACCAACGTCAGCGGCGAAGACGTCGCGTCCTACGACTGTTTCATCGACGGCCCGTGCGAGCCCGCCACCACCGCTCCCGCCACCCTCGCGCTCTGCCCGGCCGACCTCGACTGCAACACCCTCGTCGACGACGAGGACTTCCAGATCTTCGTGGTCGCGTACAACATCCTCGACTGCGCCGACCCGTCCATGCCCGCGGGCTGCCCGTCGGACCTCAACGCCGACGCGATCGTCGACGATCTCGACTTCCAGGTCTTCGTGCTCGCGTACAACGCGCTGGTGTGCGAGTAATCGCCACGCCGCCAAGGACGCGCCCTTCGACCGCCCACCACGCCGGGGATCCTCCCGGCTTGACGGCTTCGATACCGTGACTCCGTCACGCCGCCCGAACCGGAGATCAGCGATGCCTCGCGCCCACACCGCCAACGCCTCCATCGCCCCGCTCGCGTCCGCGCTCATCGCGCCGCTCGTCGCACTCGCTCCACTCGCCCTCGCCGCGCCCTCGGTCGCCGTGCCCCTGACCGGCGTCTCCATCACGAATGGTGCCACCAACATCAGCTCCAGCAGCCCCGCCACCATCGACGCCGCCTTCCGCTACCGCTACGTCATCGACGGCAACGTCCGCGGCACGCCCGCCTTCTCGCTCCTGGGCCTCCTCTACAGCCAGCCCACGCCGCTCGCGTCCATCATCACCACCTTCGGCGGCTCCCCCGCCGATCTCGCCGGCGTGCTCGGCAACCCCTCCGGCACGTTCCCAGCCGGGCCGACCACGGTGGTCTTCAAGCAGAACGGCTCGATCGGCACCACGCCCGCCAGCATCCAGTTCAATCTCACCGGCGACTTCTCCCCCACCGGCGTCGTCTCCTTCACCATCGACGCCATCTCAATCACACCCGCGCTCGCCGGCGGACTCGTCTTTACCTCGGGGCAAACAACCATCTCCGCCGTCACCTGTCTCGCCGATCTCAACTTCGACAATGTGGTCGACGACGCCGACTTCATCCTCTTCGTCCCCTCGTACAACGACCTGATCGTGCCCCAGCCCCAAACCGCCGGCGACTTCAACGGCGACAGCCAATGCGACGACGCCGACTTCCAGATCTTCGCCGCGGCGTACAACGAGCTCGTCTGCCCCTGAGTTGGCGGCCACTGCACAACCCGCTGCAATACAGACGGTGCTGCGCCGTTTCATCCTCGGGCGGTATGACACCGCTACAGAGGATCTCACCCATGCACCGAACCACCCGACTTCTCGGGCTCGCCGCCGTCGCCGCGCCCGTGTCCATCACCCTCTCATCCGCCCTCGCCCAGCCCTTCAACTTCTCCGCCGTCACCGCCCTCGCCAACGGCGCCCTCGTCGGCGACAACGTCGGTTCCCCCGTCCCCGGCTTTGATCTCCTCCTCATGAAAGACGGCATCGTCGTCTACCACCAGTCCTTCGGCAACTGGTCCCTCAACCGCATCGCCAACGCCGACAGCGCCACCAAGACCATCTCCGGCGCCGTCATCATGTCCCTCGTCGATTCCTCGCCCCAGCCCTTCTCGCTCGACACCAAGCTCAGCCAGTACATCCCCGCCTTCAGCGGCCTCAAGACCAACATCACCATCCGCCAGGCCTTCAGCCACACCGCCGGCCTCCCCGACTCCCCAGCCGTCGGCGACTCCACGCTCACCCTGCAGGAATCCGCCCTCCAGATCGCCAGCGGCTTCATCACCTTCCTCCCCGGCACCAAGTTCGACTACGGCGGCGCGTCCATGCAAGCCGCCGGCGCCGTCGCCGAACTCGCGTTCCAGAATCCGTGGAACGTCCTGTTCAATGACCGCCTCAAGTTCAAAGTCGGAATGCCCAGCACCACCTACACGCTCACCACGCCCACCAACCCCCGCATCGCCGGCGGCTGCGAGTCCAACGCCATCGACTTCGCCCGCTTCATGGAGATGCTCCGCCGCAAGGGCGTCGCGCTCAACGGCAATCGCGTCCTCTCCGAGTCCGCCGTCAACGCGATGTTCAGCCGCCAGACCGCCAACCCCATCCCGATTGTGCAGTCCCCGATCCTCATCAGCTCCACCGACGCCGCCGACTACGGCGTCGGCGTCTGGCTCGACAAGCGCGATCAGGGCGGCAAGCTCCTCGGCGCCATCGCCGCCGGTGCCCGCGGCTTCGCCTCGTGGATCGACTTCGACGACGGCATGGTCGGCGTCTTCGCCACCGACACCACCCGCTCCAGCGAGATCCAACCTCTCTTCGATCTCATCCGCACCGCCGCCGAAGCCGCCGTCCGCAACCCCCTCTGCCCCGCCGACCTCGACTACAACGGCCTCGTGCTCGACAACGACTTCACCCGCTTCGCCCTCGCCTACGACATCACCGACTGCACCGACCCCGACATGCCCGCCGGCTGCCCCGCCGACCTCAACCGGGACACAACGGTCGACGACGCCGACTTCGCGATCTTCGTGACCGCCTACGACCGGCTCGTCTGCCCGTGAATGAAACAGTGCGGGGAGGTCCGAAAACCGGTTCGCGACAATCACTCGATCGATTACACTTCAGCCGGAGGTGGTCGAGTGGATCCGCGCAGAACTGTCATCGCTCTCTCGGTCCTCGCGGGCTTGTTCGGCGCCGTCCGGGCATCGGCCCAGATCTCCCAGCAATGCGAAGGCTGGCTCCCGGGCTTCCCGGTGCAAGAGATCCCCAGCCCCTCCGCGTCCACCGTCTGGGACCGCGACGGCGACGGACCCGAAGAGCCGATGCTCATCATCGCGGCGCCGATCTCGAGCATTGAGACCATCATCGGTTGGAACGGCGAGCGTTGGGTATCGATCACCAGCGTGGGAGGCAGCATCGGCCCGATCAGCCGGTTGTTCGTCTACAACAACAAACTCCACGCGTTCACAGGCCGCCTCTATACCTTCGAGGTCAATCAGTGGGTTGAGACCGCCGTCGCGCCGGTGCGACCGACCATCAACGACCTGACGATCTTCAACAACGAGATCGTGATCGCCGGAGGCTTCGCAAACGAGAACGGCGTGTACGCGTTCCGCTCCGGCGCCTGGGTCCGCATCGGAGCAGCGTTCAACGCACAAGTATCGTCCGTCGATGTCTGGAACGGCACGCTCGTCGCCGCGGGATACTTTTTCCGTGGAGTTGCCGCGTTCGACGGGACGTCATGGACGAGCATCGGCAGCGTGACCCCCAGCACTTCGTATCGGATCCGCTCCGCGGGATCGGCCCTGGTGCTTGGCACGCCGTTCGGCAGCACCCTTAGCGTCTACAGCAACGGTTCGTGGGACAACGGCAGTTCCGGGCAGATTCTGGATCGCGTCAACGGACGGGTGTACGTCACTAATTCCTCGGACCGCGGAATCCTCCGCGCCTTCGACGGCACGACCTGGACAACACTCGACTCCGCCAGCCGACAGTCGTCAATCCCGGGTGGGAATACCTTCACCATCAAGGCGTTGGCCTGGTATCGCGGCCGCCTCCACGCCGCGGGCGATGTCACCAGCAACCGCGCGTTCACCAGAACTCTGGAGTATGTCGGCACGACCTGGCGGCCGTTCGGCGAAGGCCCCGGCGGCCGGCTCCGCTCGGTGCTCGCCGGACCCGATGGCGTGGTGTATGTCTCCGACGGTGCCCGCTCGTCCACCGGCATCGTGTCCGTCGACTATCCATATCGGCCCTTCGTTCGCCGCTGGGACGGCACCCGCTTCGCCCCGGTCGGCCCGGCGTTCGAGGGGCGAGGGCTGGTGGCCGATTCCACCCGCCTCTCCAGCGTCTACCGACTGCAATGGGACCCGGAGTTCGGGCTGCTCGCCGTGGGTTTCTTCTACGGAAACAACGGCGTGCCCATCACCGCAGTTGCGCGAAACGTCGGCGACGAGTGGCTGCCCGTTGGCGGACCACTCCCGAGCATCACGGACTTCGCCTCTACCCGAGCCGCCTCGGTCTACCGGCTGGTGCGATATCGAGGCGAGCTCCTCGCGTTCGGCATCGTGAACGCCACTCCCGGCATGCCGTCCAGTGGCGTGGTGCGCTACCTCAACGGCCAGTGGGTCGAGCCCGACGTCGCACTCCGCGTGCCCTACTCCTATGCCAACCTCCAGGACGCGATCGTCTTCGACGACAAGCTCTTCGTCGCTGGCGGGATCGGCGACACCGACGGGACCCTTGGAACCTCCGCCTACTACGACGGCCTTGCCTGGTCCAAACCCGACAACAGCGTCGACTCCCTTACAGATTTCTGCGTACACAACAACGAGCTCTACGCCACCTCCCGCGACAGCGGCACCACCGACACGTTCTACGTCACCCGCTGGACGGGTTCCGGGTGGCAACGCCTCCCGGTCGCGCTCCCCGGTCCCGGCGGCCCGCTCGCGCTCGCTTCGTACAAAGGCTCGCTGTACGTCGGCGGCGAGTTCGGCCTTCGATCCTGGAACGGCTCGGCCTGGCAATTCCGCAATCCCCCCAGCTTCGGCGGCGCCATCTATGACCTCGTCGTGCACGCTGGCGAACTCATCGCCGTCGGCAACTTCCGATCACTCAACCCCTCAGAGAACTTCCTTCGCTTCTCTTCAAACGGCATCCCCGCCATCGCGTCCCACCCGCAATCCCGCGCCGGTTCCTGCGGCGAAAACGTGACGCTCCGCTCCACCGCGGCATCGGGCTACCCCACCATCACGTACAAGTGGTTCCGCGACGGCTCGCCTCTGAGCGACGGCGTTACGCCCCACGGCTCCATCCTCGCAGGAAGCGGCACCGACACCCTGCGGATCTCCAATCTCCGCCCCGAAGACGCGGGCAGCTACACCTGTTCCCTCACAGATCGCTGCGGCACAGCAACAACGAGCCCCGCGGCGATCTCAGCCTCCTGCTGCCCCGCGGACCTGGACCAGAACGGCGCCGTCGCCGACGAGGACTTCCAGATCTTCGCCGCCGCGTACGACCTCGTCCTGTGTGCCAGCCCGTCGATGCCCGCCGGCTGCCCCGCCGACTTCACCGCCGACACCATCGTCGATGACGCCGACTTCGCTATCTTCGTCACCGCCTACGACCGGCGCGTCTGCCCGTAAGCGCAGGCACATCCAAACGATGCGCACGAGTGTGCCGGCGGCACACCATTCTCCCGCGTCATCTGGCCCAGGGGCGAGCGTCGCCACACCTTTACCCGCCATTCTCCGCCGCAGGAGGAATCTGTTCGGGGCGACGCAACAACCTGGCATATTTGAGTTGGCTTTCTCGCGTCTTTTCGGTAGCTTCTGAGGGTGACAACGGCGCACTGCCGCTTGTATCCAGAAGGTGCCCCGCGTTGTCGCGGGTTCGAGATCTGGCCGACCCTCGGCCGAAAGGGGAACTGAGATGCATCCCGCCAAGCTTGCCGCCGTCGCCGTCCTGAGCCTGTTCGCCTCCGCCGCGTCGGCCCAGTACACCATTAAGTCCTCCGTCATCGCCGGCGGCGGAATCCAGAACGCCACGGGTGGCCAGTACACCCTCAGCGGCACGATCGGACAGGCCGCCGCCTTCGGCGCCCCGTTCGCCACCGGCGGCAACTACAGCCACGCCGCTGGTTTCTGGTGGACCGTCGGCAACTGCCCCGCCGACTTCAACTCCGACGGCGTCGTCGATGACCTCGACTTTCAGATCTTCACCGTCGCCTACGACGCTCTGATCATCCCGCCCGCCAACCCCATCTGCGACATCAACGGCGACAACCTCGTCGACGACAACGACTTCCAGATCTTCGTCGTCGCCTACGACCAGGTCGTCTGCCCATAATCACCGATCACACGCGGACCCCGAATCCGGGTCCGTCGCTTCCGATGAACGCAAACAGACTCCCGACGCGGCCGCCTCAACGGGCGGCCGCGTCGCTTCGCGCCCGCTCCTCGTTCCTCTCGGCTCATGCGCGATCCCGAGGGTTCCGATAAGCAAGGTCGGAGGCGTTCGCCGGAATTCCCTGCGGCTCGCCCCGGCGTGTTCCGCTCCCAAGGGGGAACACGAGGCCCTCCAGAGTCCACCGAGAACCGCGGGAATGTTGATCCACACGCTCCGCGCAGCCGCGATCGCCGCCGTCGCACTGATGGCCCCTTTCGCACGCGCCGACGAAACCGTCGTCCCGCTCACACTCTCCGCCGCCGACGGCTCGGGCGGGCTTTCCACGCCGCTGACCTCCGGGCCGCGCACCATCCAGTGGATCATCGCCCGCACCCAGCTCGCCGGCGTCCCCGTCGGCTCGGTGATCACGGGGATGTCCTACCGCGTGGACGCGGGCGGCGCCGCCTGGCCCGCCAACCCCGTCACCTTCTCCCAGTACGACATCAGCATCGGCTCCTCGCTCAAGCCGCCCGCCTCCGCCAGCCTTACCTTCGCCGCCAACGCCGGGCCCGACACCATCGTCGCCCGCAGCGGACCCATCACCTTCGCCGCCAGCGCGCTGCCCGCGGGCTCGCCCGCGCCCTTCGGCGTCTTCGTCCCCTTCGCTAACCGCTTCGTCTACACCGGCGGCGACCTGTGCATCACGCTCCGCCACGCCGGCAACGCCAACCAAGCCACCTGCTTCACCGACGCGATCACCACCAGCGATCCGCTCTCGTCGGAGATCGCCGCGACGGCCGACTTCTCCTCAGCGACCGGCACCGCCGGGTCCAAGACCAACGCCCCGGTGCTGCGCCTGCGCTTCGCACCTCCCGATATCTACAGCCGCGCGTATCCGCCCCTCGATCAGCTCAGCGGCGACGACACCTTCCTGCTCACTCCGTTTCAGACCACCGCCCGCACCACGCAGGTCGTGTACGACGCCAGCGAGCTCGTCCACATCCCCAAAGGCAGCCTCATCAAGGGCCTGGGCTTCCGCCTCGAACCCAACGCCGTCGCCGCCCCCACCAGCAACATCTCCACCAGCAACTTCCAGATCGAGCTCTCCCGCTCCAACCGCTCGCCCGACGCCATGAGCGCCACCGTCGCCGACAACGAGGTCGCCGCCGACCGCACCGTCGTCCGCACCGGCGCGCTGACCATCCCCGCCTACGCCCTGACCGACACCGGCGACGCACCCGAGGCCTACTCCTTCAAGGTCCTCTTCGACAAGCCCTACGAGTACCGCGGCGGACACCTCTCCGTCACCATCCGACACAACGGTTTCCCCAGCACCGTCAGCATCGGCGCCAACAGCGTCTCGCTCATCTCCGGCGCACGAGCCGGCTTCCAGACCGGCTTCAACGCCACCTCCCACACCATCATCACCGCCAACGTCCCCTCGCTCGAGCTGCTCTTCGACGCCGCCACCCAATCGCCCTCCAACTGGATCACCGAAGAGCCCAACGCCGCGCTCCCGCTCTTCGGCAGCTCCGGCGGCGTCATCCAGCTCGCCATCGCGCCCGAGGAACTCCTCGCCGCCCGCCCCGGCTCCATCATCCAGGGCCTCACCTTCCGCCAAGGCGATGGCTCGCTCGGCTCGGCCGCCTTCCCCGGCACCGCCGACCTCCTCTTCACGCGTTTCGACATCACGGTCCAGCAGTCCACCCGCACGCCCGCCAATCTCTCTACCAACTTCGCCACCAACGCCGGGCCCGGTGCCGTGCTGGTCCGCTCCGGCCCGTTTGTCATGAGCCGTCAATGGTTCCCCGGAGGCTCGCCCGAGGGCACGCCGCAGCGCTTCGGCCGCAGCATCCCCTTCGACCGCCCCTACTCCTACTTCGGCGGCACGCTGCTGGTCACCATCCGCTACACCCTCTCCAACGCGTCCACCATGCAGGCCGACGCCGTCGCCAAGGACACGCCCGGCGGCGGATGGGGTGCCCGCATCGCCGCCATCACCAGCACCGTCAGCGCCGACGCAACGCTCGGCAACCGCACCAACGTCCCCGTCACCAAGCTCTTCTTCACGCCCGTGCTCAACATGTCGCAGACGCTCGCGACCACGCCCGGCAACGGCTCGCTCAGCACGCTCGGACAGTCCGAAGGCCGCACCTACCAGTCCGTCCTCGACGACGATGTCTTCGAGTCCGTCCCCTTCAACGCCACCCTCTCCGGCCTGCTCTTCCGCCCGTCCCCGTCCGAAGCGCCCTGGCCCGCCAACGACGCCAACTTCGCTCTCTACGGCGTCGAGATGGGCGTTGCCAACACCGGCCCCGCCTTCATGAGCAGCTTCTTCGCCGAGAACGTCGGCGGCCTCTCGGTCCTCACCCGCGTCGGCCCGCTCGCGATCGACGCCATGCGCGTCCGCTCCGAGTCTCCGCTCGCCCCCCCCGCGTTCTTCGTCGACTTCAACCGCCCCTGGCAGAACTATGGCAAGGGCGTCTACTTCACCGTCCGCCACACCGGCAGCGGCACCACGCCTCTCTTCTTCGACACCGTCGCCGACTCCTTCGGCCTCGGCGAGCTCTTCCAAGCTTGGTACGCGAGCAGCCCCGCCGCCGTCTCGGGCACCTTCTCCAACACCGTCGCCATCCCCCGCTTCGTCTACATGGTCCGCCCCTGCGCCGGCGACCTCGATTTCGACGGCTACGTCGACGACAAGGACTTCTCGCAGTTCGTCAGCGCGTACGACTTCGTCCTCACCCCCGCCGCCGACTTCAACGGCGACCTGATCACCGACGACAGCGACTTCTCCATCTTCGCGCAGAACTACGACTTCCTGTTCTGTCCGTAGCCCCTTTCCCTCTGACCACGCCTCCGCCGGTGCGTCCCGCAACGCACCGGCCGATCCCGCCGCGGCACCGCAGCAATGCGGTGCCGCTGTCTTTCCAATTACAAGTCCCAGCCTCCGGCCGGCCTTCCTTACTCCTTTGTCCACCCCCACTTCCACCCGCCTGTCGACCGGCCGGGAGGCCGGTCCCACTGGTGGTCCGGTTGGCGGTCCGGGCCTCGGTCCGGCTCCTTGCCCCAACCTCCGGTCCCGCCTAACCTTGTCTCTCCCAATTGGGAAAAACCTGCTCGGGTTCACCCCCCGAGCCTGCCCCGCCCAGTAGGCGGCGAGTTGGAAGGTCCGGACGCCTCGTCGTCCCATCGCACGGTTGTGGCCACCTTGGCTATCCCCGTCGACGCGGAACGCGAGCACGCCGCACCTATCGGAGGTCGGTTATGCATCGTCGTCAGACATCGTTGCTCAAGCCCGGTTCGGGCTCCAAGACCTGGCGGGTCGTGGACGCCGCGGGCATCCCGCTCGGCCGCCTCGCCAGCGAGGTCGCCATCGTCCTCATCGGCAAGCACCGCCCGGACTACACCCCCCATGTCGACTGCGGCGAGCAGGTGATCGTCCTCAACGCCGAGAAGGTCGAACTGACCGGCAACAAGGCCACCCAGCGCCTCAAGATGCGCTACACCGAGTACCCCGGTGGTCTCAAGACCCAGACCTACGGCCAGGTGCGCGAGCGCGACCCGGAAACCCTTGTCAAGGACGCGGTCCGTCGCATGCTCCCCAAGAACCGCCTCAGCCGCCTCATGCTGAAGGGCCTCCACGTCGTCAAGGGCAGCGAGCACCCGCACGCGATGCACAAGCCCAAGGAACTGAAGGTTTCCTAACTGAAGGTCTCCTGAGTCTCATCACCCGCACACACGCGGCCGAGGCCAACGCCCGCCGCTGAAGAACAAGCCTCACACGAGAGAAACACATGAGCACGATCTCTGGTCTCAATATCCCCGCGGGCCTCAGCGCGACGCCCGCCGTCCCCGGCGAGGCCCCGGCGCCCCGTCCGCTCCGCACCGCCAAGCCCGCCGACCGCCACGGTTGGTGGTGGGGCACCGGTCGCCGCAAGAGCGCCGTCGCCCGCGTCCGCCTCAAGCCCGCCAAGGGCGTTGATGCCGGCATCGTCTTCGAGGTCGATCGCGACAGCAAGGCCGCCAAGAAGGAAGGCAAGCGCGCCACCAAGACGCTCGAGCAGTACTTCTCCGAGCTCCGCGACCGCAACGATGTCACCGAGGCTCTCCGCTCGGCCAGCCTCCTCGAGAAGATGCACGTCGTCATCCGCTGCCACGGCGGCGGCACGATGGGCCAGGCCCAGGCCTGCCGCCTCGCCGTTGCCCGCGCTCTGGTCGATTTCGACCCGACCCTCGAGGCCCGCTTCCGCGAGATGAGCCTGCTCACCCGCGACAGCCGCGAGGTCGAGCGTAAGAAGTACGGCCAGGCCGGCGCCCGCCGTCGCTTCCAGTTCAGCAAGCGCTGATCCAGCCTTTCGAGTTTCTGGATCCCAGCCCATCACCGAAAAGACCCGCGAGCGATCGCGGGTCTTTTTCATTGCCGCCACCGTTGGCGCGGGGCGGGGCCTTCCAGGCCCCGCCGTCTCCTCTCCCACACGCGTATGTACCAGCGAGCCGGGGCGTCCTCGCCCCGGCGCCAAGGTCCGCGGGAGTCATTGCACCGCGGAGAACACAGAGAACGCCGAGGAAGGCAAGAAGAAATTGACCACAGAGGTCACGGAGAACACGGAGAAAACAGACCGAGTGGAGCAGAGACCAGTCGCCGCCGAACCCGCGGGCTTGAAACCCTCCTGTCCGTGCCTTTCTCCGTGCCTTCCATGCGCTCCGTGGTGAGTTGCCTTTCCTCTCCCGCTTCTTCGTACTCTTCGTCCTTGGCATCCAAGCGATCATCTTCGCCCCCACCGCCCGCTTGGGGCCGCGGGCTGCACGCCGTCGCGGAACGCGCCGGCGAAGCCATCGCCGCCGCCCTCCGCCACGCCTTCTCTGTCGCGCGCCGAGGCTCGATCGCGCTCCCGCATCTCCGCCGCGGCACTCGTCTGGCCATCGGTTCCGCACGCGGCCGCCACGGCTCGCTCGCGATGCTCGGCGTCTGGTGCATCACCGCCGCCGCGGCCCTCTTTGTCCTCCTCTATCTGCTCTCGGCCCGCACACCCGCGTGGTTCCGCGTCCTCAACCCACGCGACCCCGTGCTGATGGACCTCGCGCAGCGCGTCGAGAACCGCGTCATCACCCAGCTCTACAAATACAGGGGCCTCGTTGACCCCGCAACCGGCGCCACCGGCGACGAATGGACGCTCACCATCACCGAGGACGAGGCCACCGCCTGGCTCGCCTGCAAGCTCCCCGAGTGGGTCCGCAACCTCGACGATCGCGCTCACTGGCCACGGGAGATCACGAGCGTGCAGGCCTGCTTCGGCTCCTCGCGCCTGTGGATCGCCGCCGCCGTGGAGAAGAACTCGGTCGTCTCGCTCGGCGCCGCACCCCGCCTCGACCCCGACGGCCTGCGCCTCGTCTCACCCCGCGCCGGCGTCGGCTCGCTCACGCTCCCGATCACCTGGCTCGCCGGTTCCGCCCGCTCCATGCTCGAACGCACGCAGGAGCGACCGCTGTGGCCGATCATCACCGGCGCGCAGCCCGCGCTCCCAGGCGCCTCGATCCGCCTCGAAGACGGACGCCACGTCCGCATCACCGCGATCACTATCAACAACGGCCAGCTATTGATGCGTTGTCAGACCGAAGCGACTCGGCCAATCAACTAGTCGACGGTTTGGAGGAAAGGGTGACCGCGTCGAGGAACTCTATTTTCGCTGGCGCCGTCCCAGTCCAAACGGGATCTCGATCGGGCGGCCCCAAAGAAGGAAAGCGCCAATGGTGCCAAAGGCAGCACTGGCGCTTACGACGCTCGTTTGAATCTCTCGTCCAGCAATTGAAGCCGTGACGACCACCAAAAATGACAGCACCATGCTACTGGCCGATGTCGCTCGGACGAATCGGGACGCCCGTGGAAAGGTTGTTTGATTGGCCATTGATCACACGCCCCCCTTCGTTTCGAGGGCGTAGACCATAGATTCGAGCGACTTCACGGCTGGCAGAAGGCGTTCGGACATGGATCTTTGCGCGTCGCGAACTGCAGCGAAGATTCCGGGGATGGCCTCAACCGCGAGGACCTTTAGGGGCAGATTTGCTTCTACCAGTGAGGTTTCTGCGACATCGAACTGAGCCACCTTGGCAATGTAGTTGACACTCGACGCCTGCTCAACAAAAAAACCCCAGCTTGCTGAAGCAGATCTGGGGTTGCGACGAAACCGAATTCGAATTGGGGGGGTTTTCTTGTTATCGAACCAGTGAACGTACTGAGCTTCCACTTTGCCTGGAAGCCGTTGGAGATGCTGCTCGGCGTTCCTGATAAGGGTGCCCAAACGATCGGCAAGGGCACCCGTCTGCTTTCCGAGTTCATCGATCTCATTCAAAATCCGCTCATCAAAATGAGCCATAGTGAGAGCTCCTGTCCCGTCAGAGACTGCCATTCCGGCGAACCGCTTCCACAAAGCGTCCCCATTCCTGAGGGTGCCACGCACCGTCGAGTGCGTAGGAAGCTAGTCCATCTCCGCACGATTTCATGCGGCGACTGAAGATAATAGCCTATCACTCTGGTGGTCGAGTTGTAGACAAATCAAAGCGAACTGCTAGCTCAGCTCCGCTTGCCGATGACCCATCCGATCACCGCGGCGACCGCGGTGAAGATGCCCAGCACACCCACGACGATCAGGAGGTTCGAGCCCAGGGCCTCGAGCAGCTCCGCGCCCGAGCCCGACAGCACTAGGATCACCGTGAACACGCTCAAGAGCAGCGTCACGATCGCGCCGAACGCCAGGCCGCCGACCAGGCCCGAGCCCGGGCCGTCGTAGGGCTCCGCCGCGACCATCGCCGCCATCGACATCCCCGCCCCGGGCGCCGCGATCTCGCCGCCGCCGCCCTCGAAAAGCCCGCCGCCCTCGATGCCGGCCTTGCTGCCGCCGAGGTCCACCGAGCCCGAGCCGGCGTTCGCCGTCGCGCCGTACGCGTCTTCCATCAATCCCGCGCCCAGGCCCGTCCCGTCACGGGTCAGGTCCATGATGCCCGACCCGGCGGACGAATCGCCCGCAGCCGTCGCGCCCAGACCCGCCAGCGGGGCCGAGGTCATGCGCGTCACCGCCGAGGGATCGGAGTCATCCGTCGCGTCAGCGTCAAAGATGCTGATGCCAGTCTGTTCCTTGGGGCTCTCGGCCACGCCCGAGCCGCCCAGGCCGATGCCGCTGCCCATGCTGGCGCCCGAGCCGCTGCTCGCAAGCCCGATCGGTTCGAGCTCGCCCGACTCGGCGAGCGGGATCTCGTCGTCGCCCTTGCCGCCCGAGAGCAGATCAACCTGCTCCACCTTGAACATCAGGCGGTCGCGGTCGCGGAAGGCCTCGAGCTGCCGACGATCGGCCATCGCCTTCACCTCTTCGGTCGAGACCTTCAGCTTGGCGGCGGCTTCCTCGAGCGAGTAGAACATCTTGGCCATCGTGCGGCTCCTGCAACTGCGAAGGCGGACTCAACCGCCGTCCCGGCGACTCTGTGCCCCGTCGGTCTCCCGAATGGGCCTCGATGATACTACCTTCCACCAGCGAAGGCTTTCCAAAGGCATGATCGACCCCGACACCAACCTCCCCCACACCCCCAGCGCCCCCCACTCCCGTGGCGAGTCACATCCCCAGCCCACCCAAACAACTCCCGGCGCACGCGTCATCGCCCCGCCTTCGCCGCGCCCGCCATCCCGCCGCCGCCCGCCCCGGTTCCCCATCGAGCCCTTCGATCTCGTCCACCCCACGGTTCCCCCCGAGTTCGACGGCCACACCGTTCTCCACCTCTCCGACGCCCACATCCGCTCCACCCGCCCACGCCCGGGTCATCACCTCGCCCTCGTCCAAGCCCTCCGCGAAGTCGCCGTCGATCTCATCCTTCTGACCGGCGACTTCATGACCCACCCGGGCGACGAGCCCGCCGCGCTCGCCGCACTCGCCGAGCTCCGCGACAACTGGAACACCCGCCTCGGCGCCTTCGCCGTCGGCGGCAACCACGACACCGCCGCCTTCACCCGCGCCGCGTCCCAGCTCCCCGGCATCCGCTGGCTCCACGACGAGAGCGTGCTCGTCCGCTCCGGCATCGCCACGCTCCGCATCGTCGGCACCGGCTTCCCCGAGAACCTCCTGCACGCCGCCGAGTCTGCCGAGGAGTCTCGCCCCTTCACGCTCGCGCTCGTGCACTACCCCACCGAGATCTACACCGCCGCCCGCCTCGGACTCCCGCTGGTCTTCTGCGGCCACACCCACGGCGGCCAGATCCGCCCCCACGCCTCCTTCGCGCCGCACACCAGTTGCGACATGCCCGCCAACCTCGCCAGCGGCGTACTGAGGCTCCGGGACACCTTGCTGTGTATCTCTCGCGGCCTGGGCACCGCCGTCCTGCCACTGCGCTTCAACTGCGAACCCCAGGCACCGCTGTACACCCTGCGCCGAGGCTCGCTGCCCGGCGATGCGCCGGATCGGGTGACGGTCCTGCGGCGGTGGTGAAGACCCACAATCACGTTGCCCGCGACACGCGAGCCGGGCGTCCTCATCCCGGTGCCATGGTCAGCGGCAGGCATTGCACCGCGGAGGACACGGAGAACGCCGAGGAAGGCAAGAAGAGATTGACCACGGAGAACACGGAGAAAACAGAGAGCATGGAGTAGAGACCAATCGCCACCGAACCCGCGGGCAT
Organism: Phycisphaerales bacterium; assembly: GCA_036392375.1. Taxonomy (GTDB): domain Bacteria; phylum Planctomycetota; class Phycisphaerae; order Phycisphaerales; family UBA1924; genus JAFEBO01. The sequence goes on along the minus strand of DASVYC010000105.1, from coordinate 1,746 downwards.
GAACCCCGCATGTCCCTGCCTTTCTCCGTGACCTCCGTGCTCTCCGTGGTGAAATGCCTTTCCCCACGCGTTCTCCGCGATGCATGTGTTCTCAGTTGTTCGACCGCGCAGCCGCACCGGCTCGCACGTCAGCCAGTACCCGTTGGAACTTTGCGTCGCGTCGGGTCCGGCACCGGCACCGCGCTCAGCAGCCGCTGGGTGTACTCGTGCCGCGGCGTCTGCAGCACCTCGTCCCGCGTCCCGATCTCGACGATCTTGCCCTTGAGCAGCACCGCCACCCGGTGGCAGATGTGCTGGATCACGTTCATGTCGTGGCTGATGAACAGGTAGCTCAGCTTCAGCTCGCGCTGCAGGTCAGTGAGCAGGTTGAGAATCTGCGCTTGGATCGACACGTCGAGCGCGCTGGTGGGTTCGTCACAGATCAAGAGCCGCGGCTCGAGCGCCAGGGCGCGGGCGATCGCCAGCCGCTGCCGCTGCCCGCCGGAGAACTCGTGCGGGTACCGATCCGCGCTCGCCGCCGGCATGCCGCAGCGCTCCAGAAGCGCCCCGACCCGCCTGAACAACTCGCGTCGATCGGTCACCACGCCGTGTACCACCAACGGCTCGCCCACGCTGGTGCCCACGCGCAGGCGCGGGTTCAGCGAGCCCGCCGGGTCCTGGAAGATCATCTGCATGTGCCGCCGCGCCGCACGCAGCTCGCGCCGCCCCAGCCGCCGGATGTCGCGCCCCTCAAACTCCACCGTTCCCGCGGCCGCGTCCACCAGCCCCAGCACCGCACGCCCCACCGTCGACTTCCCGCTCCCCGATTCACCGACCAACCCCAGCGTCTCGCCCTGGTTGATCTCAAAGTCCACGCCGTCCACCGCGCGCGTGTGCGATGTCACCCGCTGCAGCAGCCCCGAGCGCATCGGAAAACGCACCTCCAAGCCGCGCACGCGGAGGATTGGCGGAGTTTCGGCCGTGCCGGACATGACAACAACGTAGCACGCACGCGGCATTCGCTCCCGCGTCTGTGTCCGCGCTTCCGCGCCCGGAGGGCGCACGACCCGCGCACCTTCCTCCACCAGTCTACTTCAGCGTCTTGCTCAAAATCGCGCTGCGGTAGTTCGTGTACGGCCACTTCCAGTGCTCGATGAACCGATACCCGCGCCGTATGTAAAAGTCGTACAGCTCCCGGTCCGGCTCCGCCATCGACAGGCCGAGCTCCTTCGCCCCCTCCTCCACCGCCCGGCGCTCCACGATCTCCAGCAACATCCGCCCGATGCCGAAGCCCTGGTACTCGGGGTCCACCGCGAGCTGCGAGAAGCTCGCGACCTCCGGCTTCTCGAACCACGGCGGGCCCTTGCTCTCCTCGCTCTCGTGAAACAGGATCGTCCCCACGAGCTTCTGCTTTGTGCGCGCCTCCTCGAGCGGAATGTGATCGACCGCGACGTAGCACTCGCCGCTGAACACCCGCTTCTCGGTGATGTCCACCGTCTGCCGCCCCGCCAGCGGCTGCAGCCCCATCGCCACCTGTTTCGCGTACGCGCGGTGCAGGAGAACCGTCAGTTCCTGCAGCGAATCACTCGGCGACAAACGGCGGGTCGTGATGTTGGCGGCTGGTCGTGGCTGCAACGGAGACACCGAGGATTCGCGACGCGCATCGCGCGCGGGGGACGGGGGTTCAACCGAGATCGCGCGGGCTCCGCCGCGGGTGACGTTCATGGAAAGACGAGTGTACACAACAACTTCTGTCGGTAAACCCGC
>DASVYC010000104.1:0-7358 GCA_036392375.1 Phycisphaerales bacterium | reverse complement strand
CGAGGCGTGATGGTCTTTCACACCAGCTTGAGCGCGAAGAAGACGGTGGTGAACACCAGGTCGCAGATGATCACCGCGACCACCGACTGCACCACCGTGCCCGTGGTCGCCTGGCCGACGCCCGCGGCGCCTCCCGTGACCTTCAGCCCGTTGTAGCAGGCGATGATTGCGATCAGGATGCCGAAGACCGCGCCCTTGCTGACGCCCGTGACGAAATCGACCAGCTTGACCTGGTCGAAGAAATTGCTCATGAACGAGGCGTACGAGATATCAAGCGCCAGCATGGCAATACCCAGCGCCGCCGCCACCGCGACCACGTTCGAGATCACGCTCAGGCACGTCAGCGACAGGATCGACGCCACCACCCGCGGCACGACCAGAAACTTCACCGGATTCATCGCGTGAGCCTCGAGCGCTTCGATCTCTTCTCCAACCACCATCGTGCCGATCTCTGCGGCGATCGACGCGCCGGCGAAGCCGGTCAGCACGATCGCCGCGATCAATGGCCCAAGCTCCCGCAGCACCGCCACACCCACGATGTTCGCGACCTTGTCCTTCTGACCGAACTCATCCAGCGGCGGACTCAGCTGGAATGCCAGGATCAGACCCACGCACCCTGACACCAGGCTCACGATGCCGATCGAGCGCACGCCGATGCGGACGATCTGCGTGACAATCGCCGGGCGGCCGATACGGACCTTTGGTGAGTAGAACGACCGCGCGATCCAGCGCGAGACCTCGCCGAAGAGCAGCGTGATCGCGCCGATGTGCCGGATCATCGCGAGCGCCCGCTCGCCCAGCACCGCGACGAGATAGTCCAACCCCGCGGGCGCTGGCGGCTCGGGCAACGCCGGCTCGGCGGGCTTGCTGCTGGGGTTGGTGGGCAGACTCGACACTGGCCTTCGCCTCCGATGCTCTCAACTCCGATGCTCACAACCTGGAAGACTCGTGCTCACGCCTTGGCGATCGCGTCCGCCGCCGTGGGCGTGATCTCGAAGACGGTATCCAGCCTCGCGATCCGGAAGATCGCGAAGACTTTCTCGTTCATGCCGCAGAGGATGAGACGGGTCTTGGCCTTCTTGGCGATCTGCAGAGACTCCACGAGTGTCGCGACGCCTGGGGTGTTCATGTAATCCACCTTGGATAGGTCCACGACCACCCGCGGCGTCTTGGCGTCGTGGGCCTTGCGGAGCCAGGTGCGGAAGACCGTCGCTTCGCTATATCCGATCTCGCCCTGGGGCGTCACAACCACGACATTGCCCTGCGTCTCGAACCCAACCTGCAGCGTTCCATCAGCCATGATTCTGTCCTCCGCCGGCCAGGCCGCAGGACGAGCCCTGCGACGGGTTCTTCTTGCTCATGATCAACCGCATCCCGCCGCCTTCTCGTTTCTCGTAGACCGCATCGTCCATGATCTCGCGGATCATGTGCACGCCCAGCCCGCCGGGGCGCACGTCCTGCAGGTCCCGCCCGCAGATCGACTTGGGGTCGACCTGTTTGGCGCGGTCCTCGATCACGATGCGGATCGAAGAGTGGTCGCTGCCGCCCTTGTCCTCGTGCACGTGCATCCCGATGGAGATCGGCTGGTCCTCGCGGCCCTCGTAGCCGTGCTTCATCACGTTGCACAACGCCTCGTCCACCGCGAGCGCCATCTGCCCGCAGCACAACTCCGGGAACCCGATGCGGCGGCAGATCGACGACACCAGCTCGCGCACGCCGCTGATGTAGGTGGGGTGGCTCAGCAGCTCGACGCGGATCTGGGCGTCGTGCGGCGGTGCCCCGGCGTTGGAAGCCGTTCCCTGGCTCACCGCGTCGGCTCCGGTTGGCTGGTGGTAGCGGATGGTTCCGACGATGCCGCCTTGGGGTTCGATGGCTCCACCCGCACGAACTGCCGCGCCCATGCTTGCCACTCCTTCAGCGGGCCCTCGCGACGCTCCGGCGGAGCGTCGTACTCGAACCCACGCGTGGTTCCTGTTCGGCGTTCCAGCACCTCGATCGCCAGCATTCGCGCCTCGATGTCGCCGTCGTCCAGCAGCTCCACTAGATAGGGATAGTCCCCCGGATCATCGCGGGTTGCGCTCTGGACAACTTCGGCGAGCCGCATCTGGGGGTCGGCCGAGTCGAACGACGGCTGGTACGTCGGGCAACCGCCCGCCGCGACCACGAAGAGGACCAGGATCAGCGCATCTCGAACCTTCACTGCCGCATGGTATCAAGTTGCCAACGCCAAGACGCCAAGGACTTGCGCCGCGGCTCACGCGGGCCCGGGCCGGCCGCACCGCGGCCCCGACAGCTCACGCCGTACACTCGCCGCTCCGGAGCAGCCCGTGACGCAGCGCGACTTCCTCACTTCAGGCCCCGCCCCCTTCGACACGGCCCGCGAGGTCGTGCCCGTCGTTGATTTCGGCGGCCAAACCGCCCAACTCATCTGCCGCCGCGCCCGCGATGCCGGCGTCTACTCCGTCCTCGTCGCCCCCACCATCACGCCCGAGCAGATGCTCGCGATGCGCCCCAAGGGCATCATCCTCTCCGGCGGGCCGTCCAGCGTCTACGACAAGGGCGCCCCCACCATCGACCCACGCATCTTCGAGCTCGGCGTGCCGGTCCTTGGCATTTGCTACGGCCTCCAGATCGCGGCCCACCTCCTCGGCGGCAAGGTCAGCCCCGGCGATCACCGCGAGTTCGGCCGCGCACACATCGGTATCGCCGATCGCTCCGATCTCTTTGCGTCGATCCCCGACAAGACCACCGTCTGGATGTCGCACGGCGATCAGGTCGTCGATTCCGCCAACACCCGCTTCGAGGTCCTCGCCTCCACACCCACCTGCCCCTTCGCCGCCGTCCGCTCGGTCACCAACTCGCGGCGCTTCTACGGCGTGCAGTTCCACCCCGAAGTCACCCACACGCCCCACGGCAAAGAGATCCTCCAGAACTTCCTCTTCAACATCTGCGGGTACAAGAGCACCTGGCGCATGAGCGACTTCGCGCTCACCGCCGCCGAACGCGTCAAGAAGCAGGTCGGCAAGAGCCACGTCGTCTGCGGCCTCTCCGGCGGCGTCGACTCCTCCGTCGTTGCGGCCCTCCTGCACAAGGCCATCGGCTCGCAGCTCACCTGCGTCTTCGTCGACACGGGCCTGCTCCGCAAGGGCGAGCGCGAGCTCGTCGAAAGCACGTTCCGCGATCACTTCCAGATGGACCTCCGCGTCATCGACGCCGAGAAGCAGTTCCTGGGCGACCTCGCAGGCGTCGTCGATCCCCAGGAAAAGCGCCGCCGCATCGGCCACCGCTTCATCGACGTCTTCAAGCAGGCGTCTCGCGACATCAAGGACGCCCACTTCCTCGCCCAGGGCACGCTCTACCCCGACGTCATCGAGAGCGGCCACGGGCACGCGGGCCAGAGCGCCGGCATCAAGCTCCACCACAACGTCGGCGGCCTACCCGCCGAGCTGGGCTTCCAACTCGTCGAACCACTACGCGACCTGTTCAAGGACGAGGTCCGCAAGCTCGGCGAAGTCCTTGGCCTGCCGGATCAGTTCATCTGGCGCCACCCGTTCCCCGGCCCCGGCCTAGCCGTGCGAGTCCTCGGCGAGGTCACCAAGCCCAAGCTCGACGTGCTCCGCGACTGCGACGAGATCGTGCTCGAGGAGATCATCAGCTCGAACCTGTACCGCCAGACCAGCCAGGTCTTCGCGGTGCTACTCCCGGTACAGAGCGTGGGCGTGATGGGCGACGGGCGCACCTACGACAGCGTGGTCGCGGTGCGTGCGGTCGAGACCCAGGACTTCATGAGCGCCGACTGGGCCCGACTGCCGCACGAGGTGCTCGCGACGATCAGCAGCCGCATCATCAACGAGGTGCGGGGCGTGAACCGAGTGGTCTATGACATCTCCAGCAAGCCGCCGGCCACCATCGAGTGGGAGTAAGCGGCGCGTCGCCGATGCTCTCGAGCACGGCGAACTCGTCTCGCTCCGCCGCCCAGTCGCCGAGGACCGCGACGAATGGGTCGCCCTGCGCGAGTCGTGCCTCGACTACCTGCTTCGTTGGGAGCCGCGCCAGAAAGTCAAGAGCGAGGGCGAGCGCTGGACCTCGTTCTTCTCGACCGCGAACACGGACGACCGTCAGCGATTCCTGATCTGCGAGAACACCAGCGGCGTCATGGTCGGCTACGTCGGCCTCAACGACATCCGCCGCGGCGTGATGCAGTCGTGCAACGCCGGCTACTGGATCGCCGAGCGCTTCACCCGCAAGGGCTACATGACCGAGGGCCTGCGGCTTGCCGTGCGCCATGCGTTCCGCACGCTGAAGCTCCACCGCGTCGAGGCGGGGATCCAGCCGCACAACGCCGCGTCGATCGGCGTCGTGAAGAAACTCGGCTTCCGCTACGAGGGCACGGCGCTGCGACTGATTGAGATCAACGGCGTCTGGGCCGATCACGAGCGATGGGCGATCACCGCGGAAGAGTGGGACGACAAGGTGCCTCGCCAAGCGGCCGCACGCAAGATCGCACCAACGATCGAGCGTGACACTGCATCGGCGCACAGCGCCCCTCGTTCGCGCGCACGCAAGCTGCGCCCGTAGCACGCGCGACGATCCGCCCGTCGAACCCAAACACACCAGCAATATCCGCTTCGCATCGCGTTCGGGAATCGGTTCACTCGGCAATGAATCTGCACTGGAACCGTTTCCAAGCCCCTTGCATCGGAAACCACGCTCTAGATTTCCCGTCTCATCCACCGATAGCATCATCGGTGCGGCCGTCGTCTCGGTGACGCGGCCCGCACCACAAAGCCTCGCACGCCGCGAACACCATCGCGGCACCAGACCATGAACCGCTACAAAGCCAGCCCGCAGCAACGCACGACGACGCAATGTCGCGCGTGTTGCCGCGTCGCGCGCCTAGCCCCGTGCTCGCAGATCGTCTGATCTCGCACGCCAAGGCCGGTTCGGGTTTCTTCCACAACACGGGGCAGGCAACGAGCCCGATAGCGGGCGGAGTGGAAGGCGTGCAGTATGGATTCGGCTTTTCGCCCCGGGGCTCGAGCCCGCGGCGCACGAGCTTGGAAGCAGGGTTTGTTGGAGGTGGGTTTCGACAGATTGGAACAGGCCGCAGCCGCGGCCTTTCGACAGGAGGTCGGATATGTCTCAGATTCGCCGTGATCGCGTCGCGTTCTTCCCGCCCCTCGGCATCGCCGCCCTGGTGGACGGCCCCGTGCAGTTCCTCGCCCAGCGTCTGCGGCCGAGCGCCGGCCGCGGCGCCAATCAGGGCACGCCGCGACGCTCGCCGCGGACGCTGCTGCAGGACGCCACCCGGAAGGTGGTGCGGATCGCGACGATCGACATCGACCGCGAGCCCTGGTGGCTGCATTTCCGCCGGCGTCGCTGAGTCGATACCAAAGCGAAGGGCCTCGCCGCCGCGCTAACGCGACCGCCGTGACGGCTTCTCATTCACGGGCTTGGGGTCGTCGCGCGACAGGTAGCGATCCACGGCCCCGACGATCTGTTCGTGGAGCTGCAGGACCACGCCGTCCTCTTCGCCGCCCGGCACGTCGTTGGCCAGGATCGCGAACGCGACAGCGTGCTTGTCCTCGGTGTCGATCACGTAGCCCGACAGAGCCCGCACGTTACGGATGTAGCCCGACTTGGCCCGCACCAGGTGCCTCGGCGGGTTGGAACGGAAGCGTTTCTCGAGCGTCCCTTCACCGGGCTTGGGCAGCGAGTCCATAAACGTCTGGCCTACGGCCTCGTCCTTGCCAAGCGCCACCAGCCAACGGGCCATCGTCGCCGGCGCGATGCGGTTTTCGCGCGACATGCCCGAGCCGTCGCGGATGACCGTGGACTTGGCGGCGTCGGGACCCAGCTTCTCGGTGATGAGCATCCGCAGGACCGACGAGCCCGTCTCCCACGAGCCGCTCTGCCCCGTCACGTCGCGCCCGATGCGCTTGAGCAACGCCTCGGCGTACAGGTTGTGGCTCTCCACGTTGCAGCGCCGCACGACGTCCTTCAGCGGCGTCTTGACGATCGCGACCGTGCGTCCGCTCGACACCGCTTCGGCGGGGTCCGCGACCCGGACCGCTGCCTGCTCGCGCCCGCCTCCCGGCGTCGGAGTCGTGCCGATCCGCACGCCCTCGCGCTCCAGCCGCTCGGCAAAGATCTGGCCGAAGAAGAGCGGGTTGTCGGTGAGCGTCACCTGCACCGGCTTGGTGACCGACGACCGCACATCGCCGAGCATCTGGAAGCGGTTTCCCTTGGGATCGCGTCGCAGCCAGACGGTGTTGTTGCCATTCGTCACGGTGCGCGCCCGCGAGGTGTCGAGCTCGATGATCTGCGTGTCGGGCTCGAAGACCGCGCTGGGTCTCTGCCCGGCCGAGGCCGGGCGGGGGTACACGTCGAGCACGTTGGCGTGGAAGATCAGCCCCGACACCTCCGCGCAGTACCACTTGTCGAGCTGCTCCACAGGCCAGGTCGGATGAACGAACTCGCGGTCGAAGATTCGGTCGTCGACCACGATCTCCGAGAGCTCCTTCACGCCCGCGTGCGTCACGCCCTTGGCCAGCGTGCTCAGCAGCTCGCTGACCGTGACCTTGGGCGACATCTGCTGCAGGATCTCTGGATCGCCGAACGCCGGGTCGCCGCTGCCGACGATCACGAGCCGGTCGCCGTCGAGGCGGAACTCGGTCTGGTACTCAAAGCCCGGCTTCAGCACCCACAACGCGGCGCCGGTGGAGAGGATCTTCTGATTGGACGCGGGCACGAAGGCCTCGGTCTCGCGATGCCCGGCGAGCAACTCGCCCGTCCGCACATCGATCAAGCAGACCCCGATCCGGGCCTTGCCGGTCTTGGCCGAGCCGACGAGGCGATCGATCTCGCCCTGCAGCGGCTGCGCGCCGCACGGACTCCCCGCCAGCGACGCGAGCAGGGCCAGACACACCACCGAAAGAGACCGGGCGGGAGACAGCGTCAGCATCGAAGAATTCCTGGTTCGTGCGAGCCTTCTCTATCGACCCCTGTCGCCCGTGCGCTGCAACAGAGAGCACGCATCTGCGACCGAAGGGCGGGCCATCCGGCAACCGCCGCATTCGCGGCCGTCGCCTGATTACACCGGCGCACTCGTGCGGCCACTCGTACCCGGCACGCTGGCCTCGGGTTCGCCTCGGTGTCCCGATCGTCAGATCTCTCAGTTGCTGCTCTCGGCCCCGACGGCGATCGCGGCGATCTGCTGGCGGGCGATCTTGGCGAGCACCTCGACCTGCGATTTGCTCTCGATCTCCCACTGCGCCCACCGCACGCCCTCGACCTCGCGCGCGTGGATGATCCCGTCACGCACCGGCTTGGTGAGCTTCTTCATGGACAGGCCCATC
>DASVYC010000103.1:0-1758 GCA_036392375.1 Phycisphaerales bacterium | reverse complement strand
TGGACCAACTTCGCCACCGGCTTCCAGATGATCTGGGAGGAGGCGTCGTCGTGGGTCGCCAAGCGGATGCTGGAGATCCAGGGACTGTTCGATGACGGGCTCGATGTTGAAGCCGCCAAGAAGGCAGTGGACCAGCAGCTCGAGTCCCGCCTCGTCGAACTGGAGAACGCCGCGCAGCAGTCCGTGACCGCCCGCGAGGGGCAGCGCGAACAGCAGCGCCGCGATGCGGCGGCGATGCACGAAGCGACGCTGGCCGCGATCGGCCAGGACTTCGAGAACGCGCAGGAGGCCCTGCGCAAGGACACCGAGGCGGGACTCGCCGAATCGCAGGCCGCGCTCGACGCCGCGAAACAGAAACTCGCCGCCGCGATCGAGGAGGCCCGAAAGAAGCGAGAGGCCGCCGACGCCGAGAAGGGGCCAGGTCGGCCACAGCGGGATCTGCTGGCCGACTTCGAGGATCGCCTGTCCGGCCTCGGGGCGGCCATCGGCAAGGGCATCAGCGTCACTGGGACGTTCAGTGCGGCGGCCGTCTCCGGTCTGGGCACGGGCGGCGACGCCGCCGAGCGCACCGCCAGCGCGACCGAGCAGACCGCCCGCAACACCAAGCGTCTGCTGGATGCCAGCGTCGACAACGGGCTGCGGTTTGCCTGACCCCATCAGACAGAAAGGAGTTCATCGCTCGTGCCGGTCGAGGTGTTTGAGAAGTTCGAGAGCCGCCGCTCCACCAAGGCGAACCAAGCCTCGCAGTCGTCTGCGGAGCTCGGGTACATCGTGCGCGGCACCGCCGACGACCTCGCGGCCCGCACAGCAGCGCAGGCGGCCTCCCCGGCGACCTACGACACGCTCCCTCGCCAGACCATCCAGATCGAGCCCATCGGCCCGCAGCTGTGGGATGTCACCGTCCGCTACAGCCAGAACGCCTCCACCGGCACGAGCACTCCGAGCGAGTCGTCCTTCACGTTCGAGACCGGCGGCGGCACGCAGCACATCACCCAGAGCCTTCAGACCGTGCAGCGCCGGCCCGCACCCGGCACCACCGCGCCGGACTTCGGCGGCGCGATCGGCGTCACCGCCGACGGCGTCGAGGGCGTGGACATCACCGTTCCGGTTTACCAGTTCTCCGAGACGCACTACTTCACGGACGCGCAGGTCACCGCCTCGTACAAGGGGGCGATCTTCTCCTGCACGGGTAAGACCAACGCGGGCTCGTTCCGCGGTTTCGCGGCGGGCGAGGTGCTGTTCCTCGGTGCGACAGGCTCCAAACGCGGCGACGGGCCGGATGACGACTGGGAGATCACGTTCCGGTTCGCCGCGAGCCCCAACCAGACCAACCTGACCGTCGGCCCCGTGACCGGGATCAACAAGAAGGGGTGGGAGTACCTGTGGGTCCGCTACGCCGACGCAGAGGACTCCGGCTCCGGCGCGATCATCAAGAAACCCATCGCCGCGTACGTCGAGCGCGTGTACGACCAGGCCAACTTCGGAGCACTGGGAATCTGACCCCCACACATCATGCCCGACGACCTCCGCAAAGTCCGTTCCGGCCAGCCGCTCCGCATCCCCGCGGGCGCGTACAACGCGTTCATCGATGCGGCGGTCGATCTGCGCACGCGACAGGGGCGGGGCCAGGCCGTCGCGGGGCCGCTCGTCGAAGCCGCGCAGCGTGGCATCGGCGTGGTGCTGGTCCGCAACGACTCGGACGAACTGATCGAGCCGCACCACGCGCTGGCGATCACCGGTGTGCTGGTCGAGCCCGGT
>DASVYC010000102.1:0-35762 GCA_036392375.1 Phycisphaerales bacterium | reverse complement strand
GCGGCAGGGCCACCGGCGGGCTGGGCGGGCGGCGCGGCGCTGGCCGCGGCGGCAACGGCGACGGGTGCCGCGGCCTTTGACGGGGCCTTGCCTTCGCCGATGGCGGCGAGAGTGGCGACGAGTTGGGCGTTGGGCTCGACGAGGGGCGTGCCGCTGGAGAGCTGGCCCATCTGGGTCTTGATGGTGTCGACGGCCTGGAGGAGCAGGTCCATCATGGCGCGATCGACGACGACGACGCTGTTGCGGGCGCTGTTGAGGGCGCTCTCGGCGGCGTGGGCGATCTTGACGAGGTTGGTGAGCGCCAGGAAGGAGGCGCTGCCTTTGATGGTGTGCAGGGCGCGGAAGATCTTGTTGAGCAGCTCGGGGTCGCTGGGGGTGTGCTCGAGGGTGACGAGATCGCCCTCGACCTGCTCGAGCAGCTCGCCGGACTCGGTGAGGAAGTCTTGCAGAATCTCGGGGTCGAAGCCGTTGGACACAGAGCACCTCGGGTTGCGCGAGTCTGGTGGATCGGAAGAGCGGGAAGGCGCGGGGCCTGGAAGGCCCCGATCCCGTTGGGAAGCGATTAGAGAACGGGCTTTGCGGAGCCTTGCGGCTTGCGGTAGCAGAAGGCCTGCGGCCAGGGCATGGGGTCGAGCGGGGCCTCGCCGGGGCGGATGGTCTCGCTGTGGCCGATGAAGAGGTAGCCGTCGGGCGCGAGCTGATCGGCGAACATGTTGACGACCTGCTTTTTCATGGGGTCGTCGAAGTAGATCATGACGTTGCGGCAGAAGATGACGTCCCAGGTGCCGTGACGCTTGGCGGCAAGCCGGTCCTTGAGATTGAGGATCTCGAAGTTGACCATGGGCTTGATGGAGTCGGAGAGGATGAAGTAGGGGCCGTCCTGCTTGAAGTAGCGGGTGCGGACCATGGGGTTGGTGGTGCGCATCGCGTACTCGGTGTACTTGGCCTCGTTGGCGGACTCGAGGGCCTTCTCGGAGATGTCGGTGCCGAGGATCTCAACCCGCCAGTCGGGCAGGCGCACGCCGAGGGTGCGGTGCACGAGCATGGCGAGCGTGTAGGGCTCCTCGCCGGTGCTGCAGGCGGCGGACCAGATGCGGAGGCGCTTGGTGCTCTTGCGTGCCTCGATGATCTCGGGGAGAACCTTCTTCTCGAAGACATCGAGCTGAGGCTCGTTGCGGAAGAAGCTGGTCTCGTTGATGGTGATGCGGTTGAACATCTCCTGGAACTCGTCCGTCTGGTACGGTCCCATGGTGAGGAAGGCGATGTACTGGTTGAAGTCCTCGAGCTCGAGCTCGGTGAGGCGGTGGGCGAGGCGCGACTCGAGCACGTACTTCTTCGCGGGCGCGAAGTGGATGCCCGCGCGGTCGTAGATGATCTTGGCGAGCTGGTTGAACTGGGCGTCGGACATCGTCGCCTTGCCGCTCGAGGACGCCGGGGCGCCTGTGGACGGGGTGGCGGAGGATGCTGCGGTGATCGGGCTGGTCGCCATCGGTGTCTCGTCTCTGGGAGTTCTGAAAGAAAGAGAAGGGGATCGACGCATCCCACCCCTGGGTCGCGGCGCGAAGGACGGCCGTGACTCAGGCGGCCTTGGCGGTCTCGCCCAGGTCGGTGGAGTGGAAGAGCTTGGTGAGGTCGAGCAGGATGAGCAGGCGGTCGTCGAGCTTGCCGACGCCGGCGATGAAGTCCGAGTCGATCGAGCAGACCATGGCGGGGGCGGGCTCGACGATGGACGAGTCGATGCGGAGGACTTCGTGCACGCGGTCGACGATGAAGCCGAGCACGCGGCCGGCGACCTCGACGACGATGATGCGGTTCTGCTCGTTGCGCTCGCCGACGGGGAAGCCGAAGCGCTTGCGGAGATCGAGGACGGGGATGATCTTGCCGCGGAGGTTGATGACGCCCTCGACGTCGGCGGGGCTCTGGGGAACTCGGGTGAGTTCCATCATGCGGTTGATCTCTTGCACGGCGAGGATGTCGACGGCGAACTCCTCGTTGGCGACCTCGAAGGTGACGAGCTGGAGTTGCTCGTTGTTGGTGCCGCGGGTGTTGCCGGCGAAATTGAGCGAGCCGTTGGAGTTGTTCTGCGACATCGGTGAGCCTCCGGGCGCCAGAGCGGCGCGTGGCCGTGGGATTCACGGCGACGGCTGGGTATCGGCCGGAATCCGGAGCCGATTCATCGCGGACACGCGAGTCCGCACGGGAGAGGCGTTGAACCTGTGCGCGCGGCGGCAGCGGTTGCGCGGCTTGTCGAGATTGCCCTGTTTGACAGCGGAGAAAGGCGCGTGGAACGCCCGCAAGAATGGCAACCCTGCCTAGGCGGCTTTAGCGCGCCAGAGAGTGGCGAGCGCGGCGGGGATGGCGGCGGGATCCATCGAGGCGTCGGCGAGGCCGCGGTCGGCGACGGCGCGGGGCATGCCGTAGACGACGCATGTTGCTTCGCTCTGGGCGATGATGACGCCGCCGGCTTTCTTGATCTGAGCGGCGCCGCGGGCACCGTCTTCGCCCATGCCGGTGAGGATGACGGCGGCGATGCGCGGGCCGCAGACTTCGGCGGCGGTTTCGTAGAGAACGTCGACGCTGGGGCGGTAGGGCTCGGAGGTGGGCTCGGTGGAGATGGTGACGCGGGGCTTGCCGCCGAGGCGGGTGGGCTTGAGGATGTGCCCGTGGTTCTCGCCCTTGATGATGTAGACGGTGCCGGGGGTCAGTTCCATCTCGCGGTCGGCGTGGACGACGCTGACGGCGCACATCTGGTCGAGTCGCTCGGCGAGGGACTTGGTGAAGATGGCGGGCATGTGCTGAGCGACGACGACGGGGACTTTGATCTCGGGCGCGAGGCGCATGAGGATGGCCTCGAGCACGGGCGGGCCGCCGGTGCTGGAGCCGATGAGCAGGAGGTCGTAGTTTCGCTGGGGCAGCGTGAAATCGTGGGAAACCGAGCGGGCCTTCTGGATGTCGACGGGGAGTGCTGCGGTCGGCTTGAGGGTGGCGCCGAGGCACGGGGCGGGCGTGGCCTTTTGATCGGGGTCTTCGGGAACGCGGTGGGCGCGGCGGGAGGAGACGCCGCCGAGGGCCTTGATCTTGGTGATGAGATCGTTGCGAAGGGTGTCGAGGTTGCCGGTCTGGATCGAGGCCTCTTTGGCGACGATGTCGGCGGCGCCCAGGCGCAGCGCGAGCAGGGCCTCGTGGCTGCCGGCGCTGGTGAGGCTCGAGCACATGATGACGGCGGGCTTGGGATCGACGCAGACGCGGCGGATCTCGCGGAGGGCGTCGATGCCGTTCATCTCGGGCATCTCGACGTCCATGGTGATGACGTCGGGCTTGAGTGCGAGGGCTTTCTGAACGGCTTCCTTGCCGTTGCGCGCGGTGTCGATGACCTCGAGGCCGGGCTCGGAGGAGATCATCTGCGAGAGCGCCTTGCGCATGAAGGCGGAATCGTCGACGATGAGGACGCGCACGGGGAGCTCCAGGAGCGGGCGCGGGTTGAGGGCGCGGGCTCGTGGGGAGTATCGTGCGGATTGGGGGGGCGGTTGAGGGGAAGGGCGGGAACGGTGGTTCTCCAGATCACCGAGACACCCCACACTGGCCTTGCAGCGCCCGGCCACTTTCCCGCGGTGCGGGGTGGGGAGTGGTCAGCGTCTCGCTTCTTCGCCGCCGAGGGCTTCGCGGAGGCCGGGGATCTGGGAGCGGCCGACGGGGACGGTGGCGGAGCTGGGGGTGATGGCGTTATCGATGGATTCGGCGCGGCCTCCCAGGTGGGTGGAGAGGAAGGCTTCGGCGATGGCGAAGAAGGCCATGCTGTTGTGCGGGCGGGCGAAGCCGTGGCCTTCGTCGGGGAAGAGGACGTATGTGACGGCGACGTTTCGCTTGCGGAGGGCTTCGACCATCTGGTCGCTCTCGGCCTGCTTGACGCGTGGGTCGTTGGCACCCTGGCCGATGAGCAGCGGGCGGATGATCTTGTCGGCGTGGGTGAGCGGGGAGCGCGCGAGGAGGAAGGCGCGGCCTTCGTCGGTGCGGTGGTCGCCCACGCTGCGGGCGAAGCGCTCGATGGCAGGGGCCCAGTAGGGCGGGATGGAGTTGAGCAGCGTGACGAGGTTGGAGGGTCCGACGATGCTGACGCCGGCGGCGAAGTAGTCGGGGCGCATCGAGAGGCCGGCGAGGGTGGCGTATCCGCCGTAGCTGCCGCCCATGATGGCGATCTTGTCGGGGAGTGCGATCTGCTCGCGCTTGGCCCATTCGCAGGCGTCGATGAGGTCGTCGAGCATTTTGGCGCCCCACTCGCGGTCGCCGGCGTTGAGGAACGACTTGCCGAAGCCGGTGGAGCCGCGGAAATTGACGGCGAGGACGGCGTAGCCGCGGTTGGTGAGCCACTGGTGGTAGGAGCGGAAGCCCCATTCGTCGCGGGTCCAGGGCCCGCCGTGGACGAGCAGGACGGTGGGGATGGGGTACTCGGGTCGGGCGTTGTGATCGGCGTCGAGCCAGGGGGGGAGCGAGAGATAGGAGACCATCTCGAGCCCGTCGCGGGTGCGGATGGTCTGGGGGTGCATGCGTGCGAGCGGCTTGGCGTCGAGGTCGGGGCGTGCTGAGAAGAGGAAGCGGAGCGTGCCGGGGGGACGCTTCAACTCTCCCGCGGCGGCGGGGATGGGGGCGGGGCGGGAGTAGAGGTGGAAGGTCATCGGCGCGTTGTCGCGGGTTTCGGCGATGAGCCAGGCGGAGTCGTCCAGCGCGCGGCTCTGGACGCGGAAGTCGCCCTCGAGTTGGCTGTTGAGCGTCTCGAAATCGGGGGTGAGATCGGGGCGGAGGACGGTCCACTTGCTGCGGGCGTGGATGAACTCGGCGGCCTCGAGCTCGGCGGTGCGGGGGTTGATGAGAGCGCCCTGGAAATCGACGCGCGGGTCCGAGGCGAGCAGGCGCTTCTCGCCGGTGTTGAGATCGAGGAGGAAGAGAGCGGCGGTGTTGCGGTCGCGGCTGTCGCTGAGGTAGATGCGATCGCCGGAGGGATCGAAGCCGAGAACGAAGCTGGTCTCGGAATCGTCGGGATCGAAGCGTGCGAGGGGCTTGGGCTGGTCGGGATCGTCGAGGAGCTCGAGGACCTTGGCGCCGTCGGTGTCGAAGCGGGCGCCGATGCGGACCTTGAGGGAGTTGTCGGCGATGACCTCGGCGTAGGTCGTGTTCTTGTAGACGAGCTGGCGCTGGCCGGTGGCGACGGCGACGCGGTAGACGTCGTGGAACTGTGGGTCGCGGTCGTTGATGCCGACGAGCAGAGCGTTGGGCTCGCGGGGCGAGGTGGCGACGACCATGACGGTGGGGCGCATGGGCTTGCCGCTGGGGAGGAGGATGGGGCGGCCGTCGGCGCCCTGGATGGGATCGGCGGCGGTGAGTGCGCGGGGCGTGGCGTTCGCGGCGCCCTTGGCGGCGAGATCGACCGCGTAGAGCTGCCAACCCTCGTCGCCTTCGCGATCCTGCAGGTAGAGAACGGACTTGGAGTCGAAGGACCAGAAGTAACGGCGGATGCCGCGGGAGCGGTCGGAGGTGATGGGCGTGGCGGCGGCGGGGTTGGCGGCGGGGCCGACGAAGATGTTGAGGACGCCTTCGACGGGGGCGAGGAAGGAGAGGTGGGTGCCGTCGGGCGAGAGCTGGGGCGCGGTGCGTGCGGGGTTGCCGAAGAGCAGAGCGCGGGGAAGGAGAGGGTCGGGCCCGGCGAGGGCCGGCAGGGCGAGTAGGGCGACGCAGATGAAAGAAAGAACTCGACGCATGGGACATCCCGACACGAGTGATGGGCGCGGCGATGGCGCGGCGGCCACCTCCTCAGACCGGCGTGTGCCGGGGCCGCGAGAGAGACTAGGAAAGATCGGAGACGGGAGTTGTACCGGCGGGGAGCGGCGCGGTTTCGGCGCGTGCGGACAACCCGCGGCGGCGCGGGTGATCATGCGTGACTGCATCGGAACTCGGCGGGCCCGGATGACCCCGCCCCCCGGCGGTTCGCAGGCGGGCCTTGCAAAGGCCGGCCTCAGGTCGCGGGAAGGAATGCCCAGGAGAGGATTTGAACCTCCATGCCCTTGCGGGCGCTACCACCTCAAGGTAGTGCGTCTGCCAATTTCGCCACCTGGGCGTGGTCGAACGGCGGTTGGTCCGCCGTTGAGGGGAAGAGTATAAGGCGGTGGGTGAGCGGGAGGCGAGTGGAACGGGCGATGTTCTTGGACGTTTGGGATCCGGTGCGTAGACTTGGGCGCGCCGGGGGTTCTGGCGCGCTGTGCATCCTCTGGAGTCGCATTGGTGGCCGCTGCAATCCAACCCGCGTCGCATCTGTCCGTGCTGGAGAGCGTGGCGGCGGCGGCGCGCGCGGCGGGGGTTTTCGGGGAGGTGCGGGTGGAGCCGGGGCGGGTGGTTGCGACGGCCAAGGCCTCGGCGGCGCCCGCGGAGTACCGGGTCGAGATCGAGGGTGGCAAGGCGCTCGTGGGAGTGTTCACGCCCGATCGGTGGCTGAGCCACTCGGTCGAGGCGGATCTGCTGCACACCGGGGACGACCTGGAAGAACTGCTGCAGGACGAATTGGACGAGGTGGGATTGCCCAAGCTCGGGCTGAGGATCGATCACTTCCGTAACGACGAAAAACTGTTCACGTTCCGTTCCGTGACGGGTGTTCGGCTGGATGACCAACACGCATCGAAACAACTGGGAGCGATTCTCCTGGCGTACGAGGCGTGTTTCCGGCATCTGGGCGATATGCACCAAGACGAGGACGAGGCGTGAGCAAGACAGCGAACAACGGGACGGGCGGCGCAGTCAATTGGAAGGTGGGGGGGAGGCGATCATGAGAGTGCTCATGTTGGGCTGGGAGTTCCCGCCCTTTATCGCCGGGGGATTGGGTGTGGCGTGCTATGGCTTGACCCGGGCGCTGGACGCGATGGGGCACCGCATCACGTTCGTGCTGCCGCGGCCGGTGGATCGGACGCGGGGGACGCATGTGCGGGTGCTGAGCCCGGAGGGGTTGAGCGCGCGGTCGGCGCAGGCGTCGGGCACGCCGCTGAGTGCGGCGGGGACGGTGGGGCCGAGCGCGGTCGAAGAAGACCTTGGTCTGCAGTCACACGGCTTCCGGAACACGACGTTCCGGGGCGTGCCGGCGACGTTCGCGAGCCCGTACCCGGGTCATGACCTGGCGAACAAGGCGACGCTGGTGGACGTGGGCGAGGTGACGCTGCCTTCGCCGACGCAGGCGAGCAACGCGGGGAGCGAGGCGTACGCGCGGCATGTGTCGGAATTGCTGAGCGGGTCGCGCTCGGGCGGGGCGCTGGCGGAGCGGCAGGGTGGGGTGCCGGGCTCGACGAACGGGCTCTCCAGCGGGCTCTCCAACGGGCCTGCGAACGGGAACTACGGTTTTGATCTGGTGGGCGATGCCGAGCGGTATGCGCGGCTGGTGGTGTCGTTGACGCGGGGCGAGGAGTACGACGTCATCCACGCGCACGACTGGCTGACGTTCCCGGCGGGCGTGATGCTGAGCCGCGTGAGCGGGAAGCCGCTGGTGGCCCACGTGCACTCGACCGAGTTTGACCGCGCGGGCAACAACGTGAACCAGCGGGTGTTTGAGATCGAGCGGACGGGGATGCAGGCGGCCGATCGCGTGATCGCGGTGAGCCAGCTGACCAAGAGCATCTGCGAGCGGCGCTACGGCGTGCCGGCGGATCGGATTGAGGTCGTGTACAACGGCATCGAGCGCGAGGGGCAGCAGCCGTCGCGTGAGGCGGCGATCCAGAAGAGCGACAAGATCGTGCTGTTCCTGGGGCGCATCACGATGCAGAAGGGGCCGGAGTATTTCATCGCGGCCGCGAAGCGCGTGCTGGAGAAGGTGCCGAACACGAAGTTTGTGATTGCGGGCTCGGGCGACATGGCGCTGCGGATGGTCGAGCTCGCGACCAACATGGGGATCGGGCACAAGGTGGTGTTCACCGGCTTCCTGCAGGGCAAGGACGTGGAGCGGGTGTTCGGGCTGGCGGACTGCTACGTGATGCCGAGCGTGAGCGAGCCCTTCGGGCTGGCGGCGCTTGAGGCGTTGTCGCACGATGTGCCGGTGATCGTGAGCAAGACGAGCGGCGTGTCCGAGGTTTTGTCGCACGTCCTGAAGGTGGACTTCTGGGACATCGACGAGATGGCCAACAAGATCGTGGCGGTGCTGCGGCATCCGCCCCTGGGCGCGACGCTGCGGGAGCACGGCTCGTTCGAACTGCAGCGGTTGACATGGACCGGCGCGGCGGAGAAGTGCGTGGTGGCGTATCAGAGCGCGATCGCGCAGCACGACGCGGCGAGTGAGCTGTTGCCGGCGTAGAGATGCACCACAGAGACGCGGAGTCGCAGAGAAAGAACGTGTGCTGAAGGCTGTCGGAGCGGCTTGCGCCCGCTGTCTTTCGCCGTGCTTCTGTGTCGCTGTGGTAAGACGCGAGCGGGGGCGAGGACGCTCGGAGCGCTGCGGTGGGGAGGGTGATCGTGGCGGCCCCACGCTTGCGCGTGGGGTTCGTTCAGCCGACGTCGCGGCCCTCGAAGAGGAGGACGGCGATGGCGAGGAACATCATGATCTGGACGACGCCGTAGGCGAGGGCGTAGAGCGGGTAGGTGACCGGGATGCGTCGGTTCTGGGAGACGGCGTCGAGGAGCCAGAAGGTCTGCATGTTGGGGATGACGCCCCACGCGGTCATGGCCACGGGGTTGATGCGTGTGGGCTCGGTGAAGACGAAGTCGTCGGGCTGGGGAGCCTGCTGGATGGCGAGCGGGCTGCCGCCGATGTGGCGGACGGTGAGCTCCTGGCCGTTGACCTGGGTGATGTAGATGCCGGGCGGGACGGAGGGGCCAAGGATGGCGCCGTCCTTCTCGAAGTCGCCGCTGTGGACGGGGAAGGGCGGGACCATCATGGGGAAGCCGACGGGGCTGGGTGAGAAGTAGAAGGACGTGCCGACCTTGAGGGGCTTGGTGGGGGCGTTTCGGAGCTTGATTTTCAGGGATTCGCCGGGGAGGGCGAGGTTGGGCTTGGCGGGGTCGGGGGCGGTGACGGCCTCGATCTCGGCGACGTGGGTGTTCTGGAAGACGTGGCGCCCGATGAAGAAGTTGGACATCAGGCTGAGCGTGAAGACGCCCATGCAGGTGACGATGGTCATGACCTGTCCGAGGCGGGTGGAGGCCGCGACGGCGACGGCGGTGAGCACCAAGATGGCGACCGCCAGGCAGGCGCATGCGAGCATGATCTGGGGCTTGACGTCGGTGAGCAGTCCCTGGAACTTCCACTGCTTGGAGACAAAGAGCAGGGCGATGTAGGCGACGATGATGAGCGGCAGGAGCAGGAGCGTGGCGACCTGCGGGAAGTTCCAGCGGTAGAAAAAGTTGCACCAGGCGCCCGCGAGCAGGGAGATGGCGACGGCGGAGAGGCCGAAGAGCACGGCGGGTCGGTCCACGCCGTCGGCGGAGGTGGACATGACGCCGTGGCGGATGGCGAAGAGCAGGAACGTCACCATGATGGTGGTGGCGATGAGGATGACGCCGGCGACGCCGAGGAATTTGCCGAAGACGACGATCCAGCGGGCGATGGGCTTGCTGACGACGGTGAGGATGGTTTTGTTTTCGATCTCTCGGCTGAGGGCGTTGGTGGCCATGAAGCCGGCGATGAGCGTGCCGCACAGGAAGACGGTGGAGAGCCCGATGTCCAGGAGGATCTTGTTGTCGCCGGCGACCTCGGCGGACTCGACGTCGGCCATGGAGAAGGCGGACATCCAGGTGATGAGGACCTGGAGCACGCCGCAGGAGAGGATGAGCAGGAGGAGCACCGGCTGACGCAGGCACTCGACGAAGGTGTTCTTGGCGATGGAGAGCGCGCGGGCGTTCATGAGGGGGAGGGGTTGCGGGTCGCGGGGGCCCGAGCGGGCCGGAGTGAGCGACGCGGGGAACAGAAGGGAAAGGATAAGACTTGGAGGGGAGCCGAAGGCGGGAGCTGGGAAAGAAAAGCGGGTGCGTGATAGCGGAGGCGTTGGTGGGAAGTGGACGCAGTCCATTCGCGCGGGGAGAACTCGCGGTTCGGTCGAACCGGGGGCGAAAAGGGGCGTATGAAGAGTCACGCTCCGGTCCGCGGCCCCGCGGATCGGATGTCCGCCGCGTGTTTCTTGCGCGGCGGAGCGGCCGGAGCGGGGAACGTCGGTGACAAGGAGAGGGAGCGCGCGGCGAGGTCCGGCGCGGTCGCGAATCCGCCTCCGGGGCAGCGGGCGAGTGACGGATCGGGTTCTACTATGAGGGCCCCTGCGTCCAGCGTGAGGACCTGTTCAGGTGACTCGGACGCGAGCGGCGTGTGTGCGAGAGCGGGGGTGAGAGGGGCCGGTGGGGGATGGGCGGGGGAGAGCGAGCGCCCGGAGTTCTTTCGGGCGAGCGTTCGGCGTGGTCGCGGCATGTGGCGACGACGCGGAGGCAGCGAACACGGGTCGGTCGCGGCGGCTGCCGCGGGCGGCACCTGAGGCGAGCGGACTTTCACGATGCGACCGGACTATCTCAGCTACCAGCGTGCGACGAGCGTCAGCTTCCTGGGCCTGGTGATTCAGGGGCTCTTGGCGGCGGCGCTTGTGATTTACGGCGTCCTGGGCAAGGACCACGCGGCTCTCACCGCGGGTCTGTTTGGCGCGATGGGGACGGTGATCTGGCTGGCGCTGGGCATCGTCTTTGATCAGGCGCGGCGTGAGCGGATCGAGGCGATCGAGGCCGAGACGCTGGGGCAGGACGCGGCGGCCGCGAGCGTGTTTGAGTCGACGGGCGATGAGTTCCGCGTGGCGGCGCGGCGGCTCAACGCCATGTACAAGGTCTTTTTCCCGATCGTGAGTGTGCTCTTCGGAGCGGCGCTGATCGGGGTCGGGTATCTGCGATTCAAGACCGGGCAGGAAGAGTTCCCCAAGCTGGATGCCGTGCCGTACCGCGGCTGGGCGATCGGCATCGAGGCGTTCATCGCGGTGACACTGTTCCTGTTTGCGCGGTACGCGGCGGGCATGGCCAAGCAGCCGGTGTGGGCGAACCTGAAGGCTGGCGCGGCGTCGGCGGCGGGTCTGTCGCTGATGTGTGTGGCGCTGGTGGTGTTCCACATCGTGGACATCGTGGGGCCCGATGCGCCGCTGCGGGCGATGCGGATCGTGCTGCCGGTGGCGCTGATGGTGTTCGGCGTCGAGGTGTTTGTGAACTTCGTGCTGGACGTGTACCGCCCGCGGAAGCCGGGCGAGTCGCCGCGTCCGGCCTTCAACTCGCCGCTCCTGGGCCTGGTGGCGTCGCCGGAGACGGTGGCCCGCTCGATCAACGAGGCGATCAACTACCAGCTCGGGTACGACGTGTCGGGGACATGGCTGTACCGGCTGCTGAGCCGCGCGGCGGCGCCGCTGATCCTGGGCGGGTTCCTGATCATGTGGGGCGCGTCGTGCTTCACGGTGATCGAGCCGCACCAGCGAGCGATGGTGCTGCGGTTCGGCAAGGTGGTGCAGGAGAACGTGGAGCCGGGGCTATTGGTGAAGGCGCCGTGGCCGATCGACGAGGTGGTGATCCCCACCGAGGTGGTGCGCAACGAGAAGGGCGAACGGATCGGCCTGGCGGAGACGGCGACGGGCGTGCGTGTGCTGCAGCTCGCGACGCAGCCGCCGACTGGGGCGGCGGGCGCGATCCTGTGGACCAACGACCACGCCCGCGAGGAGCACTACCAGGTGATGCAGCCGGCGGGCGCGTCGCGGACGACGACGGCGCCGGGCAGTGTCGCGTTGCTGTCGCTCGAGCTGCCGATGTTCTATTCGATCGAGAACGTGGCGCTGTACGAGCAGCTCGGGCCCTCGGAGGTGCGGGACGAACTGATCAAGGCGACGGCGCAGCGTGAGATCATCCGCTACATGGCGACCTTGAGCGTGGATGACATCCTGGGGACGGGGCGCGAGAAAACGGGCGCGGCGTTGCTTCAGCGGGTGCAGGGGGCGCTGGCGCTGCTCAACCCGGACGCGGACGGCAAGGGCCGCGGGCCGGGGATCCGGATCATCAGCCTCGGCGTCGCGGGCGTGCACCCGGCGAAGAAAGTTGCCAACGAGTTCGAGGCGGTGGTGGGGGCCGAGCAGAACCGGCAGGCCAAGATCGACAGCGCCCGGGCGACGGCGGTGGAGACGCTGACCAAGGTCGCGGGCAGCGTGACGCTGGCGGAGCAGATCGTCTCGCGGATCGACTCGGTCGACCAGATGCGTTCCCAGGGCGGGGACCTTGAGAAGATCAACGAGAAGGAATTCGAGATCCAGAAGCTGCTGGACCAGGCGGGCGGGCGTGCGGCGACGATGATCGCCCAGGCCAAGAGCGAGCGCTGGGCCCGCCACATGGGCGAGCGTGCCCGGGCGGTGCGGTACAGCGGGCTGCTGGAGAGCTTCAAGGCTGCGCCGGAGCTGTTCAAGGCGTCGCTCTACTTCGACGCCTTGCGGACGGCGCTGGCGGACGCGCGGCTGTTTGTGACCAGCGACAGGCTGCCGGATCTGCGGATCACGGCGGAGCTGCAGGACAAGGACACCGGCACCAACGTGTTCACCGAGGTGAAGCCGGAGGACGTGCCGAACTGATCGGGAAGGGGAGAGGGCCTCGGACTTGGGGGGTGAGGCATCGGGAATTGCAGAGTTGAGTCGCGGCAGGGATGCACGTGCCGCGTGAACGAAAGACGGGAGTAACGACAGTGCCACGCATCATTGTGACTTTCATGGCGATCCTGTTCGTGTTGGCGATGCTGCTGTACACCTGCACGTACACGGTGCGGTTCACGGAGATCGCGGTGCTGACGACGTTCGGCAAGGCGTCGGGGACGGAGGCGATCAAGAACGAGCCGGGGCTGCAGTTCAAGTGGCCCTACCCGGTGCAGAACGTGACCACCTATGACCGTCGCGTGCGGTTCGTGCAGACCCGCTCGGAGACGCAGCAGACGGCCGACGCGCGTCAGATCATCGTCGAGGCGTTCGCGACCTGGCGTGTGAAGGACCCGCTGGTGTTCTTCCAGCGTTTCAGCAACGCGGGCGAGCGGGCCGAGGATCACTTCCGCAAGGCCGAGGGAACGATCCGCGACAGCCTGCGCTCGGCGCTGGGCGTGACGAGCGGGTTCAGGATGGACCAGTTGTTCTCGGCTGACGAGAAGGGCAGCAAGCTGCCCGAGCTGGAATCGCGGGTGCTGGCGGCGCTCAAGGCGACCACGGCGGGGGGGAACACGCTGGACGATTTCGGCGTCGAGGCCGTGAGCGTGGGCGTGAACCGGATCATCCTGCCCGAGGACACGACCAACAAGGTCATGGACGCGATGATCGAGAACCGCCGCACGCTGGTGAAGGAGCTCGAGAGCCAGGGCGATTCGCGGGCGCAGGCGATCCGCAGCAAGGCGGAGTCGGACGCGCTGCGGATCGAGGCGTTCGCGCGGCGGCGTGCGGACGAGATTCGGGCGTTGGGCGACCGCGAGGCGCGGCAGTACTACGAGCAGATGAACGCAAGCCCGGATCTGGCGGTGTTCCTGCGGAACGTGGACTTCCTGAAGACCACGCTCAGCCGTCGCACCACGCTGGTGCTCCCCGATTCGCTGCCGGGCTTTGACATGCTGTCGCTGTCGGGGCTGGACAAGCTGATGAACGCCAAGGAGAAGATCGGGGCGATGTCGCTGGGCGACGGGGCGGCGACGGCGCTGCTGCCGAGCGTGCAGAAGAGCGCGCCCGCGACGCCGAGCAACGGGGAGGGCGGGCGGTGAACGACCTTCAACTCTTCAGCTTTCGCAGGCTCAGCCCGGACGAGCCGGGCGCCGGCGGGCCGGCGCAGCCCACGAGCGGGCGGCGTGCGAGCGTGCAGCTCAGCCGCGGCGGCGTGCGGACGCAGAGCCAGGAGGACCTGCTCGCCAGCGCCAACAAGTCGCTGGCCGAGGCGCTGGCGATCACGCTGCGGATCGTGCAGGTCTCGATGCTGGCGTTGTTCCTGCTGTTCGCGTTCAGCGGCTTCCAGACCGTGCGTGAAGGGCAGGAGGCGATCCGCCTGCTGTTCGGCAAGACCCAGGCGCGGAACCTCAAGCCCGGGCTGCAGGTGGGTTGGCCTTACCCCATCGGCGAGCTGGTGAAGGTGAACACCGGCACCGAGCTGATGATGCTCGACTCGGACTTCTGGCCCCGCGTGGACGAGAAGCAGAAGGGCAAGTCGATCAACGAGCTGAGCAAGGAGCCTCGGCTCAACCCCGACAACGACGGGTCGCTGATCACCGCCGACGCCAACCTGGCGCACGCGCAGTGGTCGATCAAGTACAAGCGCGAGGACACCAGCGAGTTCGCGGCCAACATCCTGCCCGCCGACGAGCAGAAGATCGTGCGGGCGGCTTGCGCGCGGGGGATCGTCCGGGCCGTGGCGCAGACCCGGGTCGAGGACTTGATGAAGCAGTCGGCGGGCGAACTGGGCTTGGTCGCGGCGCGTGCCAAGGACATCGCCCAGAAGCAGCTCGACGAGATCAATTCGGGCATCCGCATCGAGGCGTTCGAGCTGACGGCCGTCACGCCGCCGATGTACGTCCGCGACGCGTTCAACAACGTGCAGAGCGCGGCGGCCAAGGCGGCCTCGGCGGTCTCGACCGCGGAGCAGGACGCGAGCCTCATCTACAACCGCAAGGCCGGTGAGGTGATGCCGATCCTGTCGGCCCAGATCGACAAGTACGAGCTTGCGGTTGTGAACAACGACGAGAAGGCCAAGGTCGAGTTGCTGGCGACGATCGATGCCTTGCTCGAGGGCAAGCCGGTGACGATCGACGGGCAGCTCGTGCAGGGCAAGACCAGCGGCGAGGTGGCCCGGATCATCAGCGAGGCGCACCAGTACACGAGCGAGGTGGTGAACCAGCGTCGGGCCGAGCTGGCAACCTTCCAGGCCAAGCTGGGGCAGTACCGGTCCAACCCGCGGGTGATGCTGCACCGCGAGTGGACCGAGGCGCTGCAGTCGTTCCTGGACCGCGACACGGTGCAGTTGGTGCTGGTGCCGCCGGGGACCAAGACGCTGGAGATCAAGCTGAACGAGGACCCGGCGCAGGCCAAGCGTCGCAACGAGTCGCTGCGGCTGCAGGACAATCGCAGGGCCGAGGAGCAGCGGCTGAAGGCGCAGCGTGAGGCGCAGTTCAACACGACGCCCAAGTCGACGGCGACGCAGTGACGGTTTCGTTCCGACCCGGAGGGTTTGTATGGCTCTGTCGCAGGCATCGGGCGCGGGTCGCGGGACGCACGAGGGCGTGCAGCCGGTCGTGTACTGCCAGAACCTGACCAAGGTGTTCAAGGATTTCTGGCTGCGGTCGCGGGCCCGGGCGGTCGAGAACCTGAGCTTCGAGATCCAGCCACGCGAGGTCTTCGGGCTCTTGGGGCCCAACGGCTCGGGCAAGTCCACGACGATCAAGCTGCTGCTCGGGCTGCTCAAGCCCACGAGCGGGCGGATCGCGGTGTTCGGGAAGTCGCCGTACGACGTCGCGGTCAAGCGGCGCATCGGGTACCTGCCCGAGGAGTCGTACCTCTACCAGTTCCTCAACGCGCGAGAGACGCTCGAGTACTACGCCAAGCTTTTTGAACTTGATTACAAGACCCGCCAGCGTCGCATCGATGAGCTGATCGACATGGTGGGCCTGAGCGGGGCCCAGTTCCGCCCCGTGCGGGACTACTCCAAGGGCATGCAGCGGCGCATCGGCATCGCCCAGGCGCTCATCAACGACCCGGACTTTTTGATCCTCGACGAGCCGACGACGGGTCTCGACCCCGTCGGCACACGGCAGGTGAAGGACCTGATCATCGAGCTCGGCCGGCGCGGCAAGACCATCCTGCTGTCAAGCCACCTGCTCGCCGACGTCGAGGACTGCGTGCACCGCATGGTGGTGCTCTACGGCGGCCAGAAGCGCGAGGAGGGCACGTGCGACTCGCTGCTGGAGGAGCAAGACCGCACCACGATCGAGAGCGACGCCCTCGACGAGGAGACCATCAGCGAGATCGACGCGGTCATCCGGCGTCGCAGCGGCGGGACCAAGTCGATCTACAAGGTGGCGCGGCCGCGGCAGAAGCTGGAAGAGTTCTTCCTGGACATCGTTGAGCGGGCCCGGCAGTCACAGGCCGCGACGTCCGGCGCGACCGCTGGCGGGCCGACGGCATCGTTCCTCTTGGGTGAGAACAGCGAGCTGCAGGGCCGCGAGTTGATCGAGAACCTGACCAAGGCTCCGGCGGAGACGGTCGTGAGCAAGGTGGTCGCGCCCGTGTCGGCGAATGCGGCGACGGCCAGCGGGCCGGACTCGAACCTGATCGGCGACCTGCTGAAGGCCCAGACGCCGCCGGCGGCCTCGACACCGGCGGCGGGCCCTGCCATCAAGGGTGCGGCGGGCGGAGCACCGAACGAGGCCTCC
Organism: Phycisphaerales bacterium; assembly: GCA_036392375.1. GTDB lineage: Bacteria > Planctomycetota > Phycisphaerae > Phycisphaerales > UBA1924 > JAFEBO01. The sequence continues at coordinate 19,357 of DASVYC010000102.1, read as the reverse complement.
CGTGGGGAAAGCGGCGGTTCGGCCGCGGACGAGGCCGCGGTGGACCGTGACGTGATCTCGCGGCTGATGGGTGATTCGGAGAAGTCGCCGTGAAGATCTCCGAGCGCATCGCGGCGTTGGACCGGCTGCAGCACGATCGGACGTTCAAGCTGATCGCGACGGTGGTGGTCGTCATCGCGGCGATCGCGGGGTACACGACCTATGTGGTGCAGCGTGCCGCGGAGCCGCCTCGGGTGGAAGTGAACGAGCAGGCCTTTGCGCCGCCCCCCGCCGCGGAGGGCGAGGGATCGACGCCGACCGACCGCGACGCGAAGGTCGAGAAGAAGGTGACGACGGTCGAGGAGACGCAGGCGCGGCAGGCGGCGCGGATCATCAACTCGATCCTGGCTCGCCAGGCGGATCCGACCGCGGTGGGCGTGCTGGTGGCGGTCTCCACCGCGCTGGCGGTGCTGATCATCTGGCTCAACCTGGCGATCTGGTACACGTTGATTGCGCTGGGGATCGCGGGCATCTGGCTGTTCGGAAGGGCCGTGCCGGGGTTCAACGGCGCGACGATGTTCCTGATGGCCTCGCTGGGGCTGTGGGCGATCTTCCTGGTGCTGCTCACGGGAGTGCGGCTGCTGCTGTCGGGGCCGACGCGGGTGCTGGCGATCGCGCGCAACACGCTGGACGAGGCGGCCCGGATGAAGATCTCGGGCGTGTTCATCGTGCTGGTGGTGCTGCTGCTGGCTGCGTTGCCCTTGTTGCTCGACGAGAAGCAGGCGCTGCGGTACCGGGTGCAGAACTTCCTGCAGTACGGCACGGGCCTCTCCTACATGATCATCGCGACCCTGTGCGTGCTCTTCAGCGTGTACAGCGTCTCGATGGAGCAGCGCAGCAAGGTGATCTGGCAGACCGTGACCAAGCCGGTGGCGGCGTGGCAGTACGTCCTGGGCAAGTGGCTGGGTGTGGTGTCGCTGGCGGCGGTGCTGCTGGGCGTCACGGGTGGCGCGGTGTTCCTGTTCACGGAGTACCTGCGTTCGCAGCCTGCCAACGGCGAGGCGACGGCGTACCGCTCGGCGGACGAGGGCGTGCCGCTGACCCCGGACCGCGAGATCCTCGAGACCCAGATCCTCACCGCCCGCATGGGCGTGACGTTCAGCCCGCCCAAGCTTGATCCGGCGGCGGTGGAGCAGAGCGTCGAGGCAAGGATCGCGCAGGAGAAGTTGACGCGGCCGGACTTCGGCAACTCGGCGGAGGACCGCGCGTTCGTGCGCGACGACCTCATGAAGGCCGTGAGCCTTGAGCAGCGGACGATCGATCCGGGGCAGTCGCGGGAGTACGTGTTCGAGGGCCTGTCGGTGCCGCGGGACAAGGGGCTTCCGGTGATGTTCCGCTTCCGCCCGGAGGCGGGGAGCAACCGGCCCGACCTGTTGTTCGACATCACGTTCCTGTTCTCCAACGGCGCGGTGGCGACGGAGAAGGTCTCGCTGGCGCAGCAGCACACCATCACGCTCAGCCCCAGCGTCATCGACGAGCAGGGTCGGATCGTGATGAGCGTGTTCAACGGCGACTTCTACGCCCGCACCGTCAACGCCAATGCCTTGTACTTCGCTCCGTTGGCGCTCGAGATGACCTACGAGGCGGGGAGCTACCGGATGAACTTCACCCGGGTGTTCATCATTCTCTGGCTCAAGATCGCGTTCGTGACCATGGCGGGGGTGTTCGCGGCGACGTTCCTGTCGTTCCCGGTGGCGACGCTGACGGCGGCGGGGATCTTCCTGATCGCCGAGAGCTCGCGGTTCATCCAGGGCGCGCTCGAGAACTGGCAGGTGCAGGACTACCAGGGCAACACGCTGTGGTTCTTCGTGGTGATCGACAAGATCGCGCAGGCGGTGAGCACGCCGCTGGCGTTCTACGCGGACCTCAAGCCGACGCAGAGACTGGTGGACGGGATCCTGATGCCGTGGGATAGCGTGGCGGCTGGGGGGTTGACGCTGGTGGGGCTGGTGGCGGTGCTTTTTGTGATCGCGTCGCAGGTGTTCCGCTCGCGTGAGCTGGCGATCTATTCGGGCAACTGATCGGAGGCGGCATGTCGGGCAGGCTGGTGCGGATCGTGTGTGCGGGCGTGCTGGTGCTGGGCGCCGGGGCGAGCATCGGCTTGTCCACGCTCCTGGCGTCGCAGGCCAGCCGCGCCAAGCTGGCGTACACCGACCGGGTGGAGGAGGGCCAGCCGCCGGAGGTGGCGCTGGGGATCGCGATGGGCGCGTTCCGCGGGATCTTCGTGAACTTCCTGTGGATCCGGGCCAACGACCTGAAGCAGGAGGGCAAGTTCTACGAGCTGAACCAGCTCGCGGAGGCGATCACGCGGCTGCAGCCGCGGTTCCCGCGGGTGTGGGTCTTCCACGCGTGGAACCTGGCGTACAACATCTCGGTGGGCACGAACACCCGCACGGAGCGGTGGTACTGGGTGAACGCGGGGATCTCGCTGCTGCGGGACCGGGCGATCCAGGCCAATCCCAACGACCTGCTGCTGCACAAGGAACTGGCGTGGATCTTCCTGCACAAGATCCAGGGCGTCACCGACGATTCCAACCGGTACTACAAGATGCGGGTCGCGGAGGAGTGGCAGAGCCTGCTGGGCCCGCCGCCCCAGGCCGACCCGCGCTCACGCACGCGCGAGGCGGCGATCGAGCGGGCGGTGGAGTTCCTGGCGCCGATCGCGGCAGCCCCGACGAATCTGGCGGACGTGATCGCGCAGACGCCCTCGGTGCGGACGCTGGTGGACCGCATCAAGGCCGAGGTGGGTGAGCCCGCCGCGATCGGCGAGGACCGCGAGGCCGGGCCGGAGCAGATCCGCGTGATGCTGCGGCGGTACGAGATGATCCGCGCCATGCAGCGCTCGACCACCGCCAAGCGGGCCGAGCAACGCATGGGCGAGCGGAGCAAGGCCCTGCTCAACCTGGTGCGCGATCCAGATCTGGCCAAGGCGTGGGACGCGTACCTCGCGTTCGCGCGGCGGTACATGCTCGAACGCGCGTACCACATGAGCGTGTCGGACATGGTTCGGTTCGTCCGCAAGTACGGGCCGATCGACTGGCGCAACCCGGCGGCCCACGCCTTGTACTGGTCGGCGACGGGCGTCGAGAAGGCCTTGCTGCGCGTCACCGACGTCAACCGCAAGGACTTCGATTTCGTCAACACCGACCGCCTCGTGATCCAGTCGGTGCAGGAGCTGTACCGCTCGGGGCGGATCTACTTCGATTACTTCTCGTTCAACCTCGACCTGGACTCCACGTACATCGCTATCCCCGATCCCAACTTCGCGCAGAGCTATGCGGACCTGATGGAGGAGATCGACAAGCGGAGCGACTTTGACGGCAAGGAGCGGGCGTACAGCATGTACGCCGCGGGCTACGAGAACTTCTTCATCGACGTCATCCTGTATTTCTACCGGATGGGGATGATGGACGTGGCGAACAAGTACTATCGCCAGCTCGCGGTGTGGCCGGGCGCGAACCTGAACGACCCGCAGCGGACCGAGAAGTTCTCCAAGGAGCTGGACGAGTGGGCCCGCGGGCAGATCGCCGATCGCCAACGCTCGCCCAACGTGGCGGTGCAGGAGGTGGCGGCGGCCCTGATCGGGGCATACGCGTACGGGCTCTTGGGCGGCGATCCGGGGTTGTTTGACGCCAACATGAAGTACGCGGCCCAGGCCCACGCGTTCTTCATGATCAACCAGCGTCGCCTGTCGGCGTCGGACCCCACCAACGCCCGCATGGACGTCATGGAGCCGGACTTCCGCGTGCACTCGGGCATCGTGTTCGCGCAGTTCATCAGCGGGCTGTCGCTGGAGCAGGCGGCGTCGGCGTACCAGGCCGCCCCGGAGGATCTGCGTCGCTACGCGTACGACTTCGTGGGCGAGGCGTTCCGCGACCCCGAGAAGCCGGAGCTGGCGATCAACGGCGAGCAGTTCGGGCTGGTGTTCGGTGAGCCCTCCCGGATGGCCGAGCACCGCGCGATGATCCAGGAACACTTCCGCCAGAAGCAGGAACGCCTGAAGCTCCAGGTGGAGCAGAAGTAAGCCGTCGGCAACGGACACGCATGAGCGACGCGGCGCGACCCATCCTCGATCCCGCGGTCCGCGCCGAGACGCTGGCGATCGCCGAACGCGGCTTGCGCGACGGCAACCTCGACCTCGCGGACCGGGCGTGCCGTGAACTCGAGCAGCGGGGCGCCGATTCGTGGCGGACGTGGCTGATCGTGGCGGAAGTGGCGCTCCGGCTCGGGAGGCGGGATGTCGGGCTGGACGCCCTGAGCCGTGCGCTGCAGGATGCCTCCGCGGACCGCGCTCTGCTGGAACCGGTGCGGGCGGGGCTGGAGCAACTCGCCGAGCCGTCGCCGCCGCCGGGCGGCGATCGCTACCACGTGATCCGCGCCTGGGGCCAGGGTTTCTGGTCGGACGTGGATCACGTGCTGGGACAGTTGCTCGTGGCGGAGCTGACGGGGCGGACGCCGATCGTGTCATGGGGCGCGAACGCGCGGTTCGGCGGGCGGGAGCTGCCGCGGGGTCGCGGAAGCGACCCGGACCCGGCGCACAGCGCGTGGGACTTTTTCTTCCGGCCGGTGTCGGCGCACTCCGCCGGCGACCTGGTGGGCAAGAAGCTGGCCTTCTTCCCGTCCAAGTTCCGCGACCGCAATCTGACCGCCGCCGAGAGCGGACAGATGGAAGGTCCGGGCTCGCGGCTGGGGGCGCTGGCGTTCCTTGGCCGGAGCGAGCCGGTGACCGTCAGCGACTTCCACACGCCGATGCTGGCGCTGGCGAACTGGGTGCCGGCGTGGCACCGCCTGCACCGCGCGCCGTTGGAGCGGATGTACGAGGACCTGATCGCGCGGTACCTGGTCCCGACCGACGAGATCCGCGCCAAGGTGGAAGCGGCGGCCGCCGCGATCGGGCTGGGGGAGGAGCCGGTGATCGCGGTGCACGTGCGGGGCAGCGACAAGACGCTCGAGCTCACCGACCTGCACTCGGTCCACGCGGTGTACCAGCAGCAGATCGTGAAGCTCATCAAGGAGCTGGGCTCGGGCACGCGGGTGCTGCTGCTCACCGACTGGGCCCCGGCCGAGGCGGAGTACCGGGCCCGGTTGGGCGCACGGCTGCTGACCACGCCCAGTGTCAAGACCGGCGAGCAGCGGGGCGTGCACTTTCAGAATCTCCGCCCCGGTCGCCAGTTGGGCGAGGAGGTGCTCATCGACGCCCTTCTCGCGACCCGCTGCGCGGCGTTTGTGGGCCTGGCGTACAGCAACGTCTCGGCGTTCATCGCGTACTGGCGGTGTGTGCTGTGGGCGGAGCGGGCCGGGAACGTGCTCATCGGGCCGCACCTGCACCGGGCGTACAACCTTCCGCTGCTGCGGCACCGGGGGACGCGGTAGCAGACTCGCACGCGGGGTTCCGCTCCCGCTACGCTTGGCGCGCCGCGACGAGCGCGGCATCTCAGCTAAACCACTATGGCCGTGCCCACACTCACCATCGATCTGACCCTTCTCTCGCCCGAACAGCGCGACGCGATGCTGCGGCGCGAGTGGTTTCTCACCAACGGGCTGGGCGGGTTTGCGAGCGGCACGGTGTTGGGCGTGCCGCAGCGGCGGTACCACAACTTTCTCAACGCGGCGTTGCGGCCGCCGGTGGGTCGCGTCGCGGGCCTGAGCAGCGTGCTGGAAGCGGTGGTGCTCAAGCCGCCGGGACCGGCGGCGGCCCCGGGCGCGGGCGTGCGCGCCATCGCGGAGCAGCGGCTGGAGTTCACGTCGTTTCTCTTTCCGGGATCGGGCGGCGGGCGGGCGGGCGAGCCCGCGGCGGGGCAGGTCTTTGCGCCCGGCGGGCAGGCGCACCTGGAGCGATTCGAGAAGGACGTGACCTGCCGCTGGTTCTATCGGTACGGGCCGGTCGAGTTCTCGCGCGAGTTGGCACTCGTGCGGCACGAGAACGTGTGTGTGCTGCGGTACCGGGTGAATGCCGAGCGGCACGCCGCACGCCTGGAGCTCCGCCCGTTTACGGCGCTGCGGGACTTTCACGAACTGGTCAAGGCTCACGACCGCGCCAGTGAGTACAGCGTGCTGGCCGGTGCAGGGGGCTGCGAGGTCGCGTCCCGCGGCTCGCGGGCTCGTCTTGCCCCCGGCGCGGGCACGGTCGGCGGCTCGTTCGTGCAGGACCGGCAGTGGTGGTACAACATCTGCTATCGCCGCGACATCGAGCGCGGACAGGACGGCCAGGAGGACTTGTTCTCGCCCGGCGTCTTCACATTCGACCTCGCGCCCGGGCGCTCGCACACGATCGAGCTGGTGATCGGCGTGGACAGCGAACCGGCGGGTTCGCTGCGGCGGCCGCTGCGTGCGGCCACGCGCGACGAGATTGTCGCGGGTGAGTCGGCGCGCTTGGAGCGAGTCTTCGCGGCCACCGCCCGCGGACTGAGCGAACGCGCCATGTCGAGCGACGAGCGCGATGTGCTCGCGGTGCTGGTGCAGAGTGCGGATCAGTTCGTGGTGCGGCGTAATCGCACGCCTTCGGGGCGTGCCGCGGGGCTGCCGATGAGCGGCGGAGCTGCCGTGGAGACTTCGGCTGAAGCCCATGATTACTCGGTGATCGCGGGATATCCGTGGTTCAGCGACTGGGGCCGCGACACGATGATCTCGCTTCCGGGGCTGCTGCTGACGACCGGACGCCTCGACGAAGCGACGCGAGTCATGGAGGCCTTCGCCGCGCTGACGCGGCGCGGCCTGGTGCCCAACTGCTTCGACAACGGAACCGGTGCCGCGGAGTACAACACGGTCGACGCTTCGTTGTGGTATCTGCACGCGGCGTTCAACCTGCACAAGGCGTGTGTGGAGGCGGATCACCGCGACCCGACCGGCGAGGGCTGGCCGATCCGCCGCGCGTGCCTCGCGATCATCGATGCGTATCAGAGTGGCACGGACTTCAACATCCGCGCCGACGCCAAAGACGGCCTGATCGCCGCGGGCGAGACGGGCACGCAGCTCACCTGGATGGACGCCAAACGCGACGGCGTGGTCTTCACGCCCCGGCACGGCAAGCCGGTCGAGATCAACGCGCTGTGGTACTCGGGTCTGATGGTGACGGCCGATCTGTGCGAGAAGGACCTGCCGCGGCGCAGCCGCGAGCTGCGGCAGATCGCCGAGCGCGTGGGCAAGAGCTTCCGCGAGCAGTTCTGGAACGACGAGGATCACTGCCTGTACGACGTACTGTCGCCCCGCTCGGGCGCGTTCGTGGGTGTGGACGAGATCCGCCCGAATCAGATCTTCGCGTGCAGCCTGCCGTATTCGGCGCTGGAGCCGGAGCGCCAGCAATCGGTGGTGAAGGTCGTCGCCGAGCACTTGCTCACCCCGCGCGGCCTGCGCACCCTCAGCCCCACCGAGAAGGGCTATGTCGCCCGCTTTGAAGGACCACTCTTCGAGCGCGATCGCGCGTACCACAACGGCACCGTCTGGCCGTGGCTGTTGGGGCCGTATGCCGAAGCGGTGCTGCGGGTCGGCAAGTTCTCCGAACGCTCGCGAGCGCTGGCCCGCGACGCGATCCAGCCGCTGCTCAACATGATCTCACCCAGCGACGGCCCCGACAGCGGCGGCCCGGCCCTGGGCCAGATCCCTGAGATCTACGACGCCGACGACTCGCCCCAGCGCCCGCGCAGACCCGACGGCTGTTTCGCACAGGCGTGGAGCGTGGCGGAGTGCCTGCGGGTGTTGGCGATGACGATGAAGAAGTAGGCCGAAGCCATGCGTCGCGGCCCAAGGGTGCCACTGCCGAGCGCTTCGCTCGGCAGTGTGGTCGTGTCCTCGACGTCCAACCCACACTGCCCAGCGAAGCGCTGGGCAGTGGCACCCGATGATGCGACGATGCTTCGCACCCTCTCGAAACCTACCCTTGCCTCCCATGATTTCCGCCCCCTCCGCGTCTGGCAAGCCCCGCATCCTCACCGGCGACACGCCCACCGGGCGGCTGCACTTGGGCCACTGGGTCGGCAGCGTGGAACGCCGCGTCTCGCTGCAGGACAAGTACGACTGCTACTTCCTGCTCGCCAACATGCACGCGTTCACGACGCGGTTTGACAAGCCGCAGGACATCCGCCAGGACACGATCGAGATCGTGAAGGACTGGCTGGCTGCCGGCATCGACCCCAAGAAGTCCACCATCGTGCTGCAGACCGAGATCCCCGCGATCGCGGAATTGACCTGGTTCTTCGCGATGCTGCTGTCGTTCAACGACGTGATGGGCAACCCGACGCTGCAGCACGAACTCGAGACCAAGGGCCTGGGCGATCAGCACAGCTTCGGCTTCCCGATGTACACGGTTGGCCAGTGCGCCGACATTCTGGCGTTTCGCCCGGTGTACGTGCCGGTGGGCGAGGATCAGGCGCCGCACATCGAGATGTGCCGTAAGGCGGCGCGGAAGTTTGACCAGCTCTATTGCAACGTGCCGAACCGGACGGAGGACAAGGACTACGTCGCCGCCGGCGGCGTCTTCCCGATCCCCGAGGCGCTGATCGGTCGCGTCGGCCGCCTCCCGGGCGTCGGCGACAGCAAGCAGAAGATGAGCAAGAGCCTGGGCAACGCGATCTTCCTGTCTGACAACGCCAAGGACGTGCAGAAGAAGATCAACAAGATCACGACAGGCCGCCAGAGCCCGACCGAGCCCGGCGACCCGACCAACGTGCTCTTCCAGTTCGTCGAGGCGTTCATCACGAGCGAGGCCCGCGTCGCCGAACTCAAGGACCGCTACCAACGCGGCGACAACCTCGGCGACGGCCACGTGAAGCAGGAACTCGCCGAGGCGATCAACACGCTGCTGGAACCCATGCGGGCCCGCCGAGCCGAGTACGAGAAGCCCGGCGGCGACGACGTCATCATCGACATCATCAAGGACGGCGTGAAGCGGGCGAACGTGGTGGCGGAGGAGACGCTGTACCTGGCGAAGAAGGCGATGAAGCTGGACTTTGGGAAGAGGGCTATTGACAACAAGGCCCCGATCGTTTAGACTCTGTTCGGTAATCGATGGTTTGATGGGGTGGACTCGTGCCAATAGACGACGCCGACCAGATCATCGCGGATCTACGCGCCGGAAGGGCCAACGACATAGTTGTCTTGGCAGTCCCAAGCCACACGAAGGAAAACCAGCCCGTTTCGAACCAGTCGATGTGGGCAGAGGAGGCGTTGAGCCTATTCGCCGACCTCTACGGCGGAGCGACTGCCTTTGCAGCGTTCAAGGGCGTTTATGTGGATTCGACTGGAAACAAGCTCTGGGATAACCCGATTCTCGTTGAGTCTTTGGCTGAACGGAGCAACGTTGAAGATCGTATCAGGTTGAAGAAGCTCCTGGCATTCGCGTTACGGATGAAGACGCATCTTCGACAAGATGCCGTAATGATTGTTTTCAACGATCTGGCTCGATTTGTCTGAGGGGTATGGCTTGTGTCAGAGGCAGGACTCAATCAGTTCTTAATCAGCCAAGTGATTGGCGGTAGAAGTGCTCCGGTTACGCGAGCAAGGTTTTCGTCATTCTCCATTCTTCGGACAACGGCTCAGTTACTTCGGGATCGACCGTCTGTCGATGTCGAATGGCATTTCGGACCCAAAGACGACGAAGTGATTCGCCGGATTTTTGAGCGACAGCGCAAAGGACTCTCCGTTGATCGCTTCTTGGCCGATCCGGCCTTGGCGCAGAGGTTTGTTGATGCGTGCCACGAAGCAGATCTCAAGGCGCGGGCTGCGGATATCAACCGCAGGTTGCTGGCTATGAGAAAGGCATCCGGCGGCGGGCGTCTTGACCCGAGCGCCCGTGGCGAGCGACATGTTGGATTGATTGGTCGCTTCGCGCTCGGAGTTGAGTACGCGCTTCGTCGGATGCAGATTCGCCACGGCGCTTCAGTCGACGATGTCATCGCTGATCTAGAGATTGGCAGCCAGTTCACGTCGCTGGCTCGTGCGATCAGTCCTGGCGGGACTTCGTTGCAATACCGTCTTTGCGCGCTCCAAATTCGCAAGAACCGACATGTCACGGCAGGCGAGCATGCGTTGTTTGAAACTCTTCGCGCCGAATCGCTCCGTACCCGGTGGAATCGCATCTCGCTGATCGATGTTGCGGCGGCCGGGAACATACCGAGTGAGCCGGGTTTGCTGGAGTTGCGAGACCCAACTGTCTCGCTTTTTGTGACTCGAGCCGACAACCTAAAGACTAGTTCCCGTTATCTGCTTGGCGAGAAGATCGTCGATCGCATCGCCCGTAAGGATGGGTTCTGGAATCGTCGTGCCGATGAGATTTCGTTCCAGTTCATCCCGCGATCGTCGCTTCCTGATGGATCAAATGTACGTCTTTGGGAGCAGCGATTGATCCGGGACCAGCATCCCGCGTTTAACTGGTGGCTTGAAGCCGCGTAGTCAGTTCACGCTTGATCACCGCAGGACTTCATTCATCTGCTTCCTCTCCCGCGGCGTCGCCCCATCCACCGGGATCTCCTTCAAGAGATTGTCGATGATCGCATCCGTCGTCACCTGATCCGCCTCGGCGTTGAAGTTCGTCATGAGGCGGTGCCGCAGCACCGGCTTGGTGATCGCCTGCACGTGCTCGGGGAGGACGTGGGTGGAGCCGCTGAGGATGGCACGGGCCTTGGCGGCGAGGATCAGGAACTCACTCGCGCGCGGGCCGGCGCCCCAAGCGAGGTAGGTTTCGACGAGCTTGGGCCGCGGCAGGCCGTTATCCATTGGTTCCTTGACGCGCGTCGCGCGGACCAGCCGCAGGGCGTAGCGGATGACGTGATCCGGCGCGGGCATGGCGCGGACGAGGTCTTGGACCTTCTTGATATCCGGCGCCGACAGCACGGCCGTCGTCTGCACGCTCGCCCGCGTCGCACTCCGCTTCACGATCTCCTCTTCCTCGCTCGCGGTCGGATACGAGATCTGAACCTGGAACATGAAGCGGTCGAGCTGGGCCTCGGGCAGCGGGTAGGTGCCTTCCTGTTCGATCGGGTTCTGGGTCGCGAGCACGAAGAACGGCGAGGGCAGATCGTGCTGGATGCCGCCGACGGTGACGTGGCGCTCCTGCATCGCTTCCAGCAGCGCGGCCTGCGTCTTCGGCGGCGTGCGGTTGATCTCGTCGGCGAGGATCACGTTGCCGAAGATCGGGCCGCGGACGAAACGCAACTGGCGATGCCCCGTCGCTTTGTCTTCCTGGATGACCTCGGTGCCGGTGATGTCGCTGGGCATCAGGTCGGGCGTGAACTGGATGCGGCTGAACTGCAGGCTCAGCGTCTTGGCGAGCGTGCTGATGAGCAGGGTTTTCGCGAGCCCCGGCACGCCGACGACCACCGCGTGACCGCGGCAGAAGATCGCGAGCAGGATCTGATCGACCACCTCGTCCTGGCCGACGATGGTCTTGCGGATCTCCTCGCGCAGCTTCGCATACGCCGCACGAACGTGGGCGATGTCCTCCGCCGTGGCGTGGAGTTCGGGGGAGGGAGTGGTGGTGGGGGTGGTGGGGTCTGGGGTCATGGTGTGGGCCGTGCGTGGGAGCTTCTCTTGGACATGGTACGGAATCGGCACCCTTCGGGTGCGGCACGAAGGCAAAACCACGAGTGGGCCCGTTGTCCGCTCGAATGACCACGAATCAGTTCAACGCCATCGCACCCCAGCGTGCGTGCGCCGGGGCCTGGAAGGCCCTGCCCCCTACGTTTCGGCATGCCCCGTCGCATTCTCGTGCTCTGCGGCCATCCAACGCCTGACAGCTTCTGCGAAGCGATCTGCCGTGCGTACGAAGGCGGTGCCGCCGCCGGCGGGCACGAGTGCCGCGTCATGCTGCTCCGCGAACTGAAGTTCGACCCGATCCTCCACGGCGGCTACCGCAACCGCATGGAACTCGAGCCCGATCTCGTCGCGGCCCAGGAAGCCATCAAGTGGGCCGAGCACCTGGTGTTCGTCTACCCAACCTGGTGGGGCTCGATGCCCGCGCTCTTGAAGGGCTTCGTCGATCGCACCTTCCTGCCCGGGTTCGCGTTCAAGTATCGCGAGAACTCGCCGTTTTGGGATCGCCTGCTCGCCGGACGCACCGCGCGACTGATCGTGACGATGGACGCCCCGTGGTGGTGGGACACGATCGTCAACGGCGCGACCTCGCGCCACACCATGGCGACTCCGATCCTCAAGTTCAGCGGCGTGCGCCCCGTACGAACCACCGTCTTCGATCAGGTCCGCAAGGCCGACCAGAAGAAGCGCGAGAAGTGGCTGAGCACCGTGCGAAGACTCGGCGCGGCGGGCGGGTGAAGCCGAGATCACGCCCCGACCAAGAGATCCCGAGCCCGACGATACTTGTCCACGGTCCGCGCCACGACCTCCGGCGGCAGATCCGGCCCCGGTGCCTGCTTGCCCCACGCGCCCTTGGCGACCAGCGTTTCGAGGTACTCACGCAGGAACTGCTTGTCGAAGCTGGGCTGCGGGCCGCCCGGCGTGTAGCGATCGGCCGGCCAGAAGCGCGAGCTGTCCGGTGTCAGGGCCTCGTCCACCAGGATCGGTTCGGTCCCTTCACGTCCGTCCGCGCCGATCGGGAACCCGAACTCGAACTTTGTGTCCGCGAGCAGAATGCCGTGGCGTGACGCGTGCTCCGCCGCGAGGCTGTAGATCGCGATCGACAGAGACCGCAGCTTCTCCATGATCGGCGCACCCACCAACGCGCACGCCTTCTCGAACGTGATGTTCTCGTCGTGCTTGCCGAACTCTTCCTTGGTCGCGGGCGTGAAGATCGGCTGCGGCAGGCGATCGCACTGGCGGAGGCCGGGCGGGAGGGACACGCCGCAGACGCGGCCACTCTGCTGGTATTCCTTCCAACCCGAGCCTTCGAGATAGCCGCGGACGACGCACTCGATGGGGATGACGCGGGCCTTGCGCGCGATGGTGGAGCGGCCGACGAGATCGTCGCGCGTGGTGCTGCCGCGGAACGCGGACTCGGGGACGCCGGAGGCATCGGTCGGATCAGTCGAAATCAGGTGCGTCTTGCACACGCCGCGCTGCTCGATCAACCGGAGCCAAAATGTGGAGAGTTCGGTGAGCAGACGCCCCTTGCCGTCGATTGGCGTGGGCATGACGACGTCGAAGGCGGAGATGCGGTCGGTGGCGATGATGAGCAGCCGCGGGCCGCCGGAATCCGGCGGCAGGTCGTAGACGTCGCGGACTTTGCCGGAGCGTTTGCCGGGAAGGGCGAGATCGGTGGCGACAACCGGGCGTGGAGTGGGAGCGGCCATCGTGCAAGCGTAGCTCCCGGGCGTGGGAATGCCTGCCTTGACGAGCCTGGGCGTGAGCGAGCGGGTCCGGGCATTCGCACCACGCCGCTCGCTCATTCTCGGGGCTCGTGGGCTTGTGCGGAACTACACTCCGAACCCGGCCCGGGGTTCCGTGGCCGCCCGGAGGCTTTGCCGGCATGTTCAGTTTTGCGGTGTTCGATGAGTCCGGCGTGCCCCGCAGCGCCTTCGAGCTGCGGGGCGAGCACCTCATCGGCAACGACGACATGCCCGCCGCGGCTGAGATCAAGTTCGCGCAGGGCCTCATTCGGGTCACGAAAGAAACCACCGATGCCGCGGGCATCAGCCTGATCGTGGATGTGCCCGCGCCACCCCCGACGCCGCCCGCGCCGGGCGTGCCCCCGCTGCCCAACCCGGGTGCGGTGCTGGGCAAGCTCGCTCTGCGCACCTGCTTCCTCCCCAAGCGCGACGAGCCGTACCTGCTCTCGATCGAGCTGGCGCGGCACCGGATCATGCTGGTGCTCAACAAGCTCGAGGAGTGGGGGATGTTCGACCTCGCGCCCGAGCACCCGCTCTTGGCACAGCTCGACGCGGCACGCCGCAAGTTCAGCGAGGCGATCGTCGCCGATCGCGCTCAGGGCGTGGTGGTTCCCGGCCAACCCAGCCAGCGGGCGTGGGCCGACAAGCTCGCGTGGGAGGCACTCTCGCTCGCCCTCGATTGCTCGGAGCGCATCGCCCTGGTGCACGCCCAGCGCGAGGTGCCGCAGCGGCTGTCAGGAAAGACCTACAACGACGCCAAGGCACGCTACACCAAGCTCATCGGTGACCCGCCTTCGGCGGGCGCGGCGGTGGTGGTGCCCGGCGCGGGCACGGCGGTCGTGCAGGGTTCGCCTCAGCTGGGCGTGGCGGTCAATCCCGCCCAATTCGCCGAGCCCTTGCAGAGGTACGTCGCGGGACTGGACTTTGTCACGATGCCGGTGCGCTGGGCCGATCTCGAGCCGGTCGAGGGCAAGCTCAGCTTCGCCGCCACGGATCGCTGGATCGAGTGGGCGATCCGCACGGCCAAGCTGCCGGTGGTGGCTGGCCCGATCATCGATCTGCGCCCGCAGTGTCTCCCGGAGTGGGCGTACATCTGGGAGAACGACTACGAGACGCTGCGGGACATGATGATCGAGCACATCACGCAGGTGGTGACGCGCTACCGCCGGACGGTGACGCGCTGGACCGTGTGCTCGGGGCTGCACGTCAACTCGAACGTCAAGCTCAGCTACGAGCAGATCATGGACCTCACCAAGGTCTGCGTGCTGCTCACGAAGAAGATCCATCCCCAGGCCAAGATCACGATCGAGGTGCAGGAGCCCTGGGGCGAGTACTTCGCGGGCGACCGCAAGAGCCTGCCCCCGACGTTCTACGCCGAGAGCGTGCTGAACTCGGGGCTGGCGGTTGACTCGGTGGGCGTGCGGCTGCAGATCGGTGCGGCGGCCTCCGGGCAGCCCAGCCGCGACCTCATGGCGATCTCCGCGCTGCTTGATCGCTACGGCGCGATGGAGCGCCCGGTGCACATCTCGGCCTTGGGAGCACCCAGCGGCATTGCTCCGGCACCCGCGGCGGCATCCAAGAAAGATGACGACGACGAGCCGCTGACGCTCCGGGCCAAGGAGCATATCGCCGGGTTCTGGCGCGTGCCGTGGTCTGATGCGGTGCAGGCGACGTGGCTGACTAACACGCTCGCGATCCTCGCGAGCAAGCCCTGTGTGCAGAGCGTCTGTTGGCAGGACTTGGCGGACGCGCCGCTCTCGCCCCGCCTGCCGGAGATGCCGATGGGCGGGTTGTACACGCCGCAGGGCGTGCCCAAGGCCGCCGCGGGCCAGTGGACGCTGTGCAAGAGCGCGATGAAGGACGGGCGTTCGCCGGTTTGAAGCCGATCCCGCACCTTGAGCCGGAATAGAAGCCACCCATGCGACGCGGCCAGACCAGGCGACCCAACGACTCCGACCCCGAGGCGATCAGCAAGCAGGAGCTGATGGACGCCGCCGGGATCTCGTCCAAGATCTTCGACGCGATCC
Source organism: Phycisphaerales bacterium (assembly GCA_036392375.1). Lineage (GTDB taxonomy): Bacteria > Planctomycetota > Phycisphaerae > Phycisphaerales > UBA1924 > JAFEBO01. The sequence goes on along the minus strand of DASVYC010000102.1, from coordinate 4,017 downwards.
GCAAGGCCGCCCGTATCCGGGGCCCCGGGCACGGCGGCCTCGAATGGATGTTCTCGCGCTCGGACGTCGAGGCCCTGATCAAAAAGGCCGACAGCGGTCTCTTCACAGAGCGCGGTAAGCCCGCCGCCGAGGCCTGGCGGGCGCTGCTCGCGGGCGAGGGACGCGACACCGAGGACAACCAATCGGACGACGACTCCGGAGACTGATCGCCGCGGGCGCTCAGCCCCCCCGTCCGTGCAGGAACGACATCTGCTCGAGGTACGGGCGGATGTGCGGGTCGTCGCTGGCGAGGAACTCCTCGAACGCACCGTCGAAGCGCACGCGTCCGTCGTGGAGCATCACGATGCGTGGGGCGAGCGTGCGCAAGAGCCCGGTGTCGTGCGTGACGACGAGCGTGGTGCGGGCAACGCCCAGCCCCGGGCGTGCCCGGTGGGTGGCGCCGATCAGCTCGTGGATCTGCTTGCACATCTCCGGGTCAAGCCCGGCCGTGGGCTCGTCGTAGAGGATGAGCACCGGGTCCATGACCAGCGCCCGCGCGATCGCGACCCGCTTGGCCATGCCGCCCGAGAGTTCCTCGCGGTCACGCCTCAGCACCTCGTCGGGCTCGAGGCCCACATCCGTCAGCGCTCGTCGTGCCAGCGGCATGATGCGGGCCTCGTCCCACTCGCGGATCTCGCGGGGCCAGAGCGCCAGGTTGTGGAACACGGTCCCCGACAGCAGCGCGTTGCGCTGAAAGACGATCGCCCAGTGCATCCGCACGCGGTCCATCGCCTCCTCGTCGAGGGTCGCGAGGTCGCGCAGCGGTGAACCCGCCGATTCATGGTCAGCGACGCACACCCGCCCTGCATCGGGCTGGTGATGGCCGAAGATGTGCTGCAGGAGCACGGTCTTGCCGCTGCCCGAACCGCCCACGATCGCGACGATCTCGCCCCGCCGGACGGTCAGGTCGATCCCGCGCAGCACCGAGCGCCCGTCGAAGCCCTTGTGCAGGTCTTCGATCACGATCTCGCGGTCGTCGGTTGGCATCGCATCATGCTAGCGGCACGCCCCGCGTGAGCGGGTCTTCATTCGTGCATGCCCATCGCGTTGTGGCCCTCGTCGCGGAGCTTGGCCACCGCCGCGAGGGCGGCCTTGGCGTCCTCGGTCTTCCCCGCCGCGACGGCCTCTTCGAGGTCGATCAGCTTCCGCAGCGTCGCGACCAGGTGCACGCGATAGTCGTCGTGCATGCGGGCCTTGGACGCGGCGTCGAGGAACAAGTTCTTCTCGGCGATCTCGCGCGGCAGCCCCGCACCCTTGGAGAGCACGCAGCCGCGCTGCGCCTCGTTGATCAGCTTGAGATTCTCGTCGCGCTTGCCGGGGTCGCCGATCTGGCGCTCCAGGGCCTCGAAGCTGCGCTGGATCGCCTTCATCGAGCCTTCGACGCTGACGCGCCGCTCGCCTCTCTCTCCCCTTTCACTGTTCGCTCGTCCGTCCTGGCCGCGGTTTCCCTCGGCCGGCTGCTGCATCGAGACCTGGGCCACCGTCGGGGCCGCGGAACGCAGGAACGCGAGCGGGGCCGCGGCCGCCAGACCGAGGCCGACGACCAGACACAGTGGGCAGAGGCGCATGCAAGGGACTCCTAGGTGAGGCTGCAACAGACGACCAACCGATCGTCTGAGGAGCCTACCTCAGTGAAGCGCGGTTCCGAGCCGTTGGTTCATCGCCGACGCAATGCACGCCTGCCGGCGGCGTTATCTACCCCGTCTGGGTGTCAGGCCGCCTGTACGGCGGCGTGCCCCTCGGGGCTGGTATGCTCCAGCCTTCCCAAGGAGCTTTTTATGCGTCGCGCGTCGCTGCTTGTGTCGTGTCTCGTGGCCGTCGTGTCGTTGCCGGTGCTGGCCCAGGACCAGAAGCCCGCCAACCCCGACAACCGTCAAGGCGATCGGCCGCAGCGCCGCGAGGGCGGTCAGCCCGGTGGCGGTGGGGGTGGGCGTCAGGGCTTCGGCGGGCCGCAGCTCAGCCCCGAGCGCTCCGCCGCGGCGTGGAAGCTGCAAGCCGAGGGCGTCGCCAAGCGGTTCGACCTGGATCCCACCGGCACTTCGTCTCTCGTCGATGCGTACGTCGCCGCCCGCAAGGAGAACCAGGCCGCGGCGGACAAGGCCCGCGAGGAGATGCGCAAGGAGTTCGAGGACGACAACGCCGACCGGCGCGAGCTGATGCGGAAGATGACGGTCCGGCAGGACGAGCTGCAGGCGTCGTCACGCGAATCACTGAAGAAGTCGATCGCGGGTGTGCTGAAGGGCGAGCAGCTCGACAAGGCGATGAAATCGCTCGGGTCGTTCAGCCGCCAGTGGGACCAGGCCGCGGACGCGATCGCGTTCCTGAAGCTCGACGCCGCCAAGCAGCAGAAGGCTCTGGAAGCGGTGGAGGACTACACGCTCAAGCTGACTGATATCGGCAACAAGATGCGTGCGATGTTCGAGATCGGCGACATGAGCGGCGGTCAGAAGCTCCGGGAAGAGATCGAGGCCGCGCGCAAAGCCTGCATCGAGACCGTCAAGCCCCTGCTCACGTCGGAGCAGGCGATCAAGTTCGAGGAATCCCTGCCCCGGGGCATGGGCGGCATGGGCGGACGCGGGCCGGGCGGCTTCGGCGGCGGACCCGGTGGCGGTGGCCCGCGCGGCGGCAACTGACGCACCCTGCGACCGAAGTTCATCGCACAAGACCGGCGGAAGCCGGTCTTTTCATTGACACGCGGCACGCCCCTGAACCGCGCTCGCAGCCGTGATTGCATCGCCCGGTAGACTCGTTCCGAGGTGCACCATGCGCGAACTCTCCCGTCGGACGCTGCTTCAATCTTCCGCCGCACTCGCTCTCGGCGGCCTGTCGTGGCGAACGATTGCCGGTCAGGCAACTTCCAACTCCGCTTCCACCACGAAAGGTGACGCCATCGAACATCGCACTTTCGGAAAGACCGGCCTCTCCGTCGCCGTCCTGGGTTTCGGAGGCGCCGAGATCGGCTACGAGAACACCGATCAGAAGACGGTCGATGAACTTCTGAACGCCGCCCTCGATGCCGGCCTCGACGTCGTGGACACCGCGGAGTGCTACGTCAACTCCGAGGAGCAGATCGCCCGCGCGATCGGGCACCGGCGCAAGGACTATCACCTCTTCACCAAGGTCGGCCACTGGGTGCCCGACGGCAAGCCCAAAGACTACGCCTGGACCAAGGACGGCGTGCTCGCCTCGATCGAGCGCAGCCTCAAGCGCCTTAACACCGACGTGCTCGAACTGGTGCAGTTGCACTCGTGCAACATCGACATTCTCAAACGCGGCGAGTGCATCGAGGGCCTGGAGGCCGCGAAGAAGGCGGGCAAGACGCGGTTCATCGGCTACTCCGGCGATTCGGTCGCGGCTCGCTATGCGGTCGAGACCGGCCGCTTCGACACGCTGCAGACCTCGGTGAACATCTGTGACCAGCAGGCGATCGAGCTGACGCTGCCGCTCGCGAAAGAGAAGAACATGGGTGTGATCGCCAAGCGCCCGATCGCGAACGCGGTATGGCGCTACGACGCCCCGCCCAAGAACGACTATCACACCGAGTATTACAGCCGTCTCCAGAAGCTCGGCTACGACTTCGCCAAGGGTGACAAGGCCAAGGACGCCGGGCCCGAGGGTGCCGCCGGGATCGCGCTGCGGTTCACGCTGATGCAGCACGTTCATACCGCGATCGTCGGCACCAGCAACCCGAAGCGCTGGGCTCAGAATGCGGGGCTCACCAAAGCCGGCTCGCTGAGCGAGGCGCAGCACAAGGCGATCCGAGAGACGTGGAAGAAGATCGCCCCGGAGAGCTGGGTCGGGCAGGTCTGAGGCCGGGAACGGACGGGGGCGGGGCCTTCCAGGCCCCGACGAGAAACAAGAGCGATCCCGATAGCACCAGTGGGATCGGCCTCCGGCCGGTCGTCCCACGCTCCCATAGGAGAACACCGGCCGGAGGCGGGTCCCACTTGTATTGGGAAGAGTCGCGGGGGGGGGGGG